>CAYMED010000015.1:0-63211 GCA_964389655.1 uncultured Candidatus Poseidoniales archaeon | reverse complement strand
ACCATCTCTGGAAGTTCCACCACCACCCTCTGAAATCCCACCACCTCCTGCTGATGTTCCAGGGACCTTGGATGAAAACGCAGCAATTGATGATGATGAGACCTCTCCTCTCTCCGTCGAGAGTCGAGAAATTGACCAGGACAGAAGCTCTGATTCAAGTGCGGACCAACCACCACCGGGTGATGGATATAAATGGAGAGAAGATGTATTGCTTAGAGTCATGGAAGCACATGGAATCAGTGAGCGAGATGACTTCCTCAAATTTGCAGTAGATTATGACCTAGACGGTAATAACTACCTCAAAAAGCAAGAATTGGAATCTGCTGCAAAGGCTTGGAACGAATTGAACAGTGATTCGCCCTAGTGCTCAAATCTCACATGATCAATACATTCTTGCCATGTGGATGATAGTGCTTGTCGGTTTACCAGTTACTGCACAGACGCCCTTGCCTTTATTATGGCCCACTTCAGTCCCCAAAAATGACAAACCGGTAAGATGCTCAAGACGCTCAGCATCAGCATCACTCCCCTCCCAGAATAAAAAGTAGACTTTGTCATCAATTAAGGGGGCTGAGAGTTCCCACTTATCGCCTGCACGGTTGATGGAAGGGAGGGGGTGTACATACTCCTCAAGTTGCTGGCGTGCGCGTGTCCAAAGCTCATCTGAAACGGCCATCAATTCATCATTGACCAAAATGGCCAAATCATCAATGGGAATGGGTGATTTCCCACCCGTCCGGCGAGCCACCATCACTTGATTCGAGTCCAAATCCCTTGGGCCAATCTCAATGCGCAAAGGGACCCCCTTGATTTCCCAATCATAGTACTTCTGTCCTGGGCGAATCTCTCTATCATCAATGTGCACGCGTAAGCCTTGACCCATCAAGAGGGCAGAGACCTGTTTGGAGGAGGTGAGGACATCCTCACCCCGCTCGCGGGAAAGTATTGGTATAATGATCACTTGAATAGGAGCGATAGAAGGTGGCATGATCAACCCCGAATCATCTCCGTGCATCCCAACAATAGCTCCAACCAGCCGCTCAGACATCCCATAAGTGGTCTGATGGACAAATTGCTGTTTTCCATTTTCGTCTTCATATCGTATATCGAATGCCTGCGCCCATTGGTCGCGATAGTGGTGGCAAGATGCAATCTGTAGAGTCCTCCCGTTCGGCATGACAACATCTACTCCAATGGTGTACCACGCACCAGGGAAGGTATCCCATAATGGGCGTTTGCTTAACAGGACAGGGAGGCATATGTCTTTTGCAATTGACTGAACAATCTCGAGGTCCTCTTCAATCTGCTCGGACGCGCTTGCCTCGTCTTCGTGAGCAGTATGTGCTTCAAAAAAATGTATTTCGCGAACTCTGATGAAGGATCTGGTTTGCTTTGTTTCATAGCGAAATGTGTTAACCATCTGGTATGTTTTAAGGGGTAGGTCTGCATGACTCCGAATCCATAACGGAAACATGGTATACATTGCAGTTTCAGATGTTGGACGCAAAAACATAGCTTCATCAATTTGACTTGCACCAGCGTGACGGACCCAATAGACTTCGTTCTCAAAGCCTGCTTGTTCCTCTTCCATGCGAAGGTCCGAGGGGTCCACGCCCGCCTCCCTAGCGGCCTTCAATCGAGCGACAAGCCGATTTTCCTTGTCCAAGAGTGCTTCAGGGATTAACAAAGGAAAACGATATTCCTCATGCCCAGTGGCTTCCATTTGAGAATGTGTTAGGGAATCGATAAGGCGCATTGTTTTCCAGCCATAGGGGCGCCAAACATCCATCCCTTTGATTGGATATCGCTTGTCAACGAGTTCCGCTGCCTCCACAATAAACGGATACCATGAATTGAAATCGTCCTTTGAAGGAATGCCCCTTTTTGCCGCTGCATGATTGTTCACGATGCCCACCTTCCACACCTATCTGCTCAGTCCCTAGTTGCCGGGCGCAAGATTCCGGCTAAAGCAATGGCGGCCCAAACCGCTGCAAGGACTGCAAATGGCCATTCGCCGGTAACTGTAGCACGGATTCCGAGAAGTAATTGTCCAGCCATCATGGCCCCTAAATAGCCCAGTGATCGGCTTGAAATCCGGCCCCTCGTTTCAAGCCAAAATGCCGCGACGATCAGGGTCATCCCCAAATATGCACCTGCCATTGTCGCCTCCAAAATTCACCACCTCTCATCGATTGACGATAATATACGGCAGTTCAATGCATCGGCATTTGCAAGTTCTTCAACACCATCCTCCTCTGAAATCCACCAACCACGCACTCCCTGTGAATTGAGATCCTCCACCCTATTCGCTATGACTGCGTCTAGTGTTTTCGAGGAGATTCTTTTCCTAGCAATTCTTTGGATTTCTTCAGGCGATACTCTTGCTCCCAATTTAAATCCAATCCGCAATACATCATCTTTGAGAAAAGGCGACAACTCATCGATAAGCTTTGGAGAAGAAATTAGATTGATGACCGGGGGACCAGCATTACTCTCAAGTTTCCCATCAACTTCTATTTCGGGCAAAAAATCGAGAATCGCTGCAGCGTGAATCCACACTTCCGGGGGAGTTCCACTTTGAGCTAATTCAATCATAGCCGAAAGCATACTTTCTGGGTTATGGCATGAAGTCACGTCAAGAGGAATATCTGGTCTCAAGGCCTCAACCATCCCCTCAACAACTTTGACCTGATGTCCTTCGCGATACAAAAAGTCTGCAATGTCCCAGCCTGTTCTGCCGGTTGAAGAATTACCAATATATCGAACGGCATCTATGGCTGAACGAGTCCCCCCCACTGTAATTGCAATATTTTTTGACACTCTCTTTTTTGCCGAAATTAAATTGCATAATTGTCCAACAATCCGCTCGGGAGATGGCTGCTTTCGCCGCCCCTCCTCATGTGGGCCCCACAAGATATTCAGGCCAGTTTCCTGAAGGTCTTGGCATAGGGCAAGTGTTTCCTCATTCTCAGCAAGATGATCGTGCATTGAAGGCACTAGAAGGACTGGACTGCCAACCGTACGCGCTGAAATGATTGACATGAGTAATGGGTGGTCTACGATACCAGTCCGTATTTTTGCTAGTGTGTTTCGAGTACATGGAGCAACCAAAACTGCGTCGAAATGATCCAGTTGCTCCATCCCGCTTTCAAATGTGGTTATTGGAATTTCATTGAGCCCCCACTCTACTGCGCGTGAAGTAACAATTCGTTGTGCGGCTTCAGTCATCATTGGAATTATCGCTGCACCGTGTCTTCTAAGCTCACGCCCTATTCGAATTGAGTCAACTGCGGCAATACCCCCTGTAATTGCAAATGCGATTCGGCAGTTGCTCAATGTCGACGATTTCGTCGCGACGCCCCTGTCCCCGCTCCGATCCACAATTGCGGATGGGCGCGCATCTCATCAAGAATGCCGTGATCGGATCGTATGGATCGCAGCGAAGAGTGGGTCGAACTAGGGAGCAATGCGCCAACACAGGCGCTGCTGGATGATGCCCATCGTAGAATACTCACTCAAACTGCTCTAGGGATCATATTAGTGGCCCTAGTATGCACCCAGTGGGCAACTGAGTTGTACGGTTCGGGGGCGCGCCTCCTGTCATATGCTCTAATTGCGGCCTGCTTTATCGGCCTACCCATATGGTGGTTTGGCTATCGTGCTAAGGCAAGGTGGGCATTTGACCTAGCTCCGTTTGCAGTTCTTGGTTTAGCAAGCACATATGCTCTTTGGGCAATAACAAATCTTGTAACTGGGCAGCCCGGCGGTTTTCTAATGGGAGTTATTGCAGTGATTTTCGCCATACATATGACGAGACTATCGAGAATTGTGAGTGATGAAAGGCTGATCCATGGTGTGGATATGGGTGCAAATAGTCAGCTAAATGTCAGCATGGATGAGGTTCTAGCCCGGTGCCCACACTGTTTCTCCATATTAGCGGTCGTCCCAGCACACCTCTCACTAGGTGACCCGTGCCCAGTATGTGCCGGAAAACTCGTTTCAGAAGGCCACGAGGATGAATGATTAAGATCATTCAGGTTTCATGGAGTGTTAGATTCTTCCAATATTCTTCTGGAACTTCTTGGCCGAGTCTTAGACCACCCAATGCCCCTAAGCGGATAGAATCCTCAACAGTATATACCTCAATATCGCCAAGATCTTTAAGGCGCGCTGTGAGCATATCCCCTATTCCATCGATTCCACTGCCCCCTCCCCCAATAATGAGGTTCTGTCGGAAAGCCTTCTGATACTCGGGGTTTGAGGCGGCAATGAGTTCTTTGACACCCCCCACAATGGGGTCTACAATACTTTGACAAGCCTGAGCGATGCAGTCTGTAATATCCAATGACATGGCCTTTCCATCCACACTGAAGTCGACAATCACAGGTTCCTTTGGTTCGTGCCCAACAACAAATGCATTGGATTCCTTCCACCTACGTGCCATGTCCTTAGTTACTTGAGCACCTGCATATTTGCGTGAAACTTGCTCAATTATTTGGTTGTCCACATAGTCACCTGCGTATTGATTGTGCATTTGATCTTCTGGTGTGGGAATGGTACCATATACCCTGCACAAGTCAGTTGTTCCTGCGCCAATATCAATTACGATCGTGTTATCAATCCGATCAAGTGCATACGCAACTGCAAACGGTTCGGAAATGATCATGCAAGAATTGACTGCGCCAGATGCAGCTGCAAAAATAGCGGTTTTGTCGATGTGTGATGCCTCCGCAGGTGCCCCAATGACTGCAATTACTCGATCATATTCGTCAGGGTTTGCAAGCGAGATGAGGTATTGAATAAATGAGGCAATATGAGACCGGTCTTCAGATGTGTCTTTGATCACACCATGCTCAAGGGGTCGATATAGATCGAGGGCCAAGCGGTTCCTCAAGGCCTCTTCCCCAAACAGTTTATCCGCGCGCAAGAAATTACGCGCAATATTGTCCTTAGGCGTACCAACAACAGTAAGAACAATTTCCTCTTGTTCCTCATCAGTGATGAGGACTGACCGGAAAGTTCCAAGGTCGATTCCGATGTACAATGTATCCTTGCCCATGTTGCTCGTGTAGCGGGACCGGGGCCCGGTTTATCAATGAATCCGCATATTCATTTTGTTCTCGTGATTAGTTCCAAGACTCGCAAGCATCGCAGTACCATGCTAAATGCTCGGTGTAGAGTTTGGCATCTGCACCACATTGAACACATTCCTTGACCACATCTTCGCCAAATAAACTGACTACAATGCGGACATGGTCTTCATCCGTAATCCCCAACTGATCACGCATCGCCCACAGCAATTGATCTTCACTAGGTGTAATCACACCATCAGCAAGCACAAGCTCAACAGCAATTTTGTAATCACTTAATTGATGGACCATACGTGGATCTAGATTCACACCTCCCTTCTCAGCAATCATGTCCTGCCCTCCTGGGTCTGACACGAACAGAACCAATGAATCGACATCTAAACGGTGGTCTCTCAATTCAAAAAGAATCTGAGTATCAATGGAAGATGCATGCACAAACTTGCTGTGTTTGTTGATCGTATAGGCAATACTACGGGCAGTATCCTGCGACGTTCTTCCTCTTCTCCATCCTGTGTTACTCTCCTCATCCAAAATGTAGAATTCAGTGCCAATACCGGGGTACTCCACACGAATCTCCTCTCCTCCATCAAAATCATTGGTGAGCAAAGTAACTGTGCCTACGGTTGTATCAACGAGGTCCTCCCCCGAATCATCAAAACTAATCATTAGGGGCTTGCGTTCTTCCTCTGCCGCATTAAAATGGCCTTTCATCCCGTCCATCCACTTCGACTCAAGCCGTTTCAAACCGGCTTCTTGCTCACCGGACAATTTGGAATCTACGCCCATAACATTCGACCAAGTTCCTTCAGACAATTCTTTCTTGAACTCGTCCACTTTGCCCATGTCTTGGTCAATACTCGTCCTTTCAGGTCGTGAAACCCGTGAAACATGGTTAGGGTCACTCCATTCATAGCCACACCGACTACACTGAAGATATCCTGTCATAGAGGATTGTTGTGATTCGCCCCCACATCTCTGACAGTCGCCCTCTTCAGACACACCGATATTCTCTTTCGCCTCATGTAAGCCTCGTCGCATGGAAGGTGGCTCGGGCACAGGGTGATGAGTCTATCCATTGGCCCGATCGTTTCAAATTGGTTTCTTTGGTGGCCCGTCCATGATAAGAGAAAGTTCTCACGGATTCTTCCGTGGAGAGAATTGCCCAGTGACAAATGAAGAAGGACGTTTTGTGATGTCTGATCGAGAGGGCGAGTCGCTTGGTCGCATCATGGCGGGTGTATTGCGCCATTTCCCCGAAAAATTTGGATTGGAAATGGATTTCAACGGGTGGGTAGACATGAATGCATTTTGCGAGTCTGTGAAGAAAAAGCGCCGGCAAATGCACTGGCTACGACCGCGGCACCTGCGCGCAATCACCACTATTGATGAGAAGGGGAGATATGAAACAAAGGGGGACATGGTTCGCGCCACATACGCTCACAGCGTGGATATTGAATTGGACTTGCCCACTGATGATATTCCCGACATCCTATACTACCCCTGCAATGATGATGCAGTGTCAATTCTTGAACGAGATGGAATATTACCCGGTGATCGCCGCCATGTGCACCTTTCTCGAACACTTGAAGGGTCATGGGAAGCTGGGAGAGTGCGTGAAGATGTCCCCCGTATTTTTGAGGTTGACTCGGTCAGAGCCATCGCAGATGGATACACCTTTTGGAGGGCGGGCGTACGTGTCGTGCTCGTTGAACAAGTCCCTCCAGAATATCTCTCGATAATTGATGGCAACAATGAGGGGATACAATCCCTAATCGCCGCTGAAGAAGAATAGCCTCAGTTTTTCCCGCAAACAGGGCAAAAGTCGAGGTCATCTTCTAGAGGCGCATCACATGAGCCACATTGCCCAGAGGGGGCAGGTCTTTGTTGAACTGGCGTCGCATTGGTTGTACTTTGCACGACTCGGACATTACTCCGAGTGAGTGTTGGGGCGACTCCCTCTTCGCGTCGAGAGTGCCAATCACGGTCAAATGCGATTGCAAGTAATAATGCCGCATCTAAGCGGTTGCAACGTTTGATCTTCTCTTCACTATCCTCCAGTTGCTGTGCATTTGTGATCTCATTTTGGAGCCATCGGCGGAAAAGTTCGAGGTCAGGGCCACTCTTCGACACACATCACCGAACCCCCGTTCTCTTATCGAACCACCGCGTCGGGCAACCACTGATGGAACAATGTTACCTTGTGTTGTACTCAAATTGGGTGGCGCATTAATCACCCATAAAGATCAATTTGAGACCATTGATGAGGAAGGTTTAGCCTGCATAGTAGGAGAAATCCAGGCAATTTGTGAAACTGGGCAAGAGATCATTTTGGTACATGGCGCCGGGAGTTTTGGGCATTTATGGGCGAGGCACCTCCGTCTTTCCGAAGGTAGATTGTCGGACTGGATACCAGATCCAATTACGCCATGGGGGGCGCCTACATCATCTCAAATCGAAGGAGTATCGCATGTGAGAATGGCTTTGCAGCGTTTGGCGAGGGAAATAACTGCTGCACTTGGGGAAGTTGGCCTAGCAACCCATCACCAAGCCGCCCATAATTGCGCCAAATTCACCGCAGAGGGGAACTTTGTCGCCGATTTTTCTTGGCTAAATCAGATGCAGCAGGGGAAAATTGGACTCATTGGCGGGGATATAATTGATCAAGACGGGCAAAAAAAATGGGGAATCATTTCGGGGGACCATCTAGCAACCGAGATTTCCATACATAGGGGGCAGGGAGTAAAGTTGATCCATGCTCTTAATGGCATAGACGGTTTGATGGACAAACCGCCCCACGATCCAAATTCAGAGCTAATTCCGATCTGGAATTCTGGCCTAAAAGTAGATGCTTTGCTTGATGACTCAGTTGATGTTACGGGCGGAGTCATGTTAAAATTGGGCGAGGGAGTTCGGGCTGCAAATGCAGGAGTTGAGGTATGGTTAGTTAATGGTAGAGAAAGTGGCAGGATACAGAAAATCGCGGCTGGTGCTACCGAAGTCCCTGCAACACAGATCACCCCCAATCGGCTATGATACACGCTGAACCCTGTCGTTCATAGCAGGGAAGCCCATCCGAGGTCCTGTGCCACCTATGGATGACTCTGAGGCACGCACCGCGATTGAGGAGCGGAAACGAGCCCATATCGACCTTTGCCTAAATGAGGACGTTTCAAGCCGTGAGAATTGGTGGGACCAAATCCGCTTCACCCACTCATCATTGCCTGAAATTTCTAAAGACCATATCGATGTTTCTAGCAGCCTATTGGGCGTCAGTCTTGCTGCACCTCTTGTCATCTCGGGGATGACTGGAGGGTGTGAATCGGGAGCGGAAATCAATGGGCGTTTAGCAGAAGCCGCTGCTAAAGTGGGCGTTGCTTTTGGTGTTGGGAGCCAGCGCCCTGCGCTTGAAGACCCTTCATGGGCTTGGACATACGAACTTGTCAGAGATCATGACATACCTCTCATTCTTGCAAATGTGGGTGTGCCGCAGTTGCTAGTACAACATGACAGAGCAGGGTGGGGCATAGAGGAGATTCGCACTGCCATTGACATGGTCGGTGCTGATGCGGTTTGCCTGCACCTCAATTATTTACAGGAGATTGTTCAGCCAGAAGGCGATCATAATGCAAAAGGTGCATTGAAGGCCATCACAGAAGTGGCTAATGAAGTCCCTGTTGTCGCAAAAGAGACTGGAGCAGGGATTCGCCCCTCCGACATAGTCAGACTGCGTGATGCTGGGGTCTCAGGCATTGATGTTGGTGGGCTAAGCGGGACATCTTGGTCTGCTGTTGAGCACTACCGCGCGCTAAAATCTGGTGATGGGCACCGAGCACGCCTAGGTGCATTGTTTTGGGATTGGGGGATACCTACTGCAGCATGTATTGCCGCAGCCCCAATAAAATCTCCAGATTTGATTTCCACTGGCGGAATGCGAACGGGCCTTGATTTGGCGCGTGCCATCGCACTTGGTGCAACCGCAGCAGGTTTTGCTCGCCGCTTATTACCTGCAGCGGATACATCGGTCGATGCTGTTGTTGATGAACTGGAAGGTGTCATTGATGAACTACGTAGCACGATGTTCCTGCTAGGGTGCACTACGATTTCCGATTTGCAAAATATTCGGCCTTTAGTGACTGGAGACCTTCGTGAATGGATCACTTACCTAAGGGGAGAGGAATATGGATCAACCTGATGCACTTTCAACCTTGATCGATGAGCTATCTGAAATCAGAAATTGCATCGAGGAACGCATGATTGAAATCCTTGGTCGAATATCCCACCCCCGTCTTTATGCAGCAACACGGCATCTAGTCGATGCTGGTGGAAAGCGCTTTCGAGCACTTATACCGGCATTGATCACTTCAGCTATTGGATCTGGCGAAGAAGCCGGTATTGACCTTGGTGCCTCACTTGAACTGATTCACACATTTACTCTTGTGCATGATGACATTATGGACCAGGATTCATTGCGCAGAGGGCGCCCTACTGTCCATATAGCGTTTGATGAAGCAACTGCAATCAATGCGGGAGACGCCATGTTTGCCGTATCAATGGAAGCACTTGCTGATTCGCCCCATATTCGTGCAGAGCATGCAGTAACGCTTGTGCGAGCTGTCGCAGGAATGGTGCGACATCTCTCCGATGGCCAGCAAATGGACGTATCCTTTGAGTCGGAGGAAGCAAATGAGTCAGATTATCTTGAGATGATTGCGGCCAAAACAGGTTCAATATTCAGAATTGCTGGATGGGGGGGGGCGCTCATTTCAGAAGCAGATCAAAATTCATGCCAGAAAATGGAGGAATGGGGCATTCAATTGGGATTATGCTTCCAAATCATCGACGATTTGATTGATCTTTTAGGAGATGAGGAAGCAACTGGAAAGCCAATAGGATCTGATTTAATTCAAGGGAAACGAACACTTGTGATCATCCACGCAGAAAATATGCTTTCTTCAGGCGAAGCATTGGCCCTATCCAAGGTATTTGGGGTAAAAGAGGATGTTGACCCAGATGACTTGAGAAGTGCTATTGCAGTATTGCAGTCTTGTGGGGCAATTGAAGTAGTAAGAGCGCGTGCTAAGCAGGCTCATGAAGAAGCCCGAAAGTGCCTTGAGGTATTACCTCAAAACCGATGGACTGATATTTTGATTCGCCTCACTGATCTGCAAGTTGAGCGATCTATCTGATCAATCAGCGTAGTATGACTGGGTTGGAACCTCGGGTTTGAGGCCCTTCCTCTCACGAATTGACCCTACTGTTGATTCAAGTAAATGAGTAGGGAGTGGTTGAAACCCCTCATTTTCGGTATTCCAAATAGCCCTTCCCTGACTTGCTGCACGTATATCATTTGAAAATCCAAACGTTTCTGCGACTGGAACTCGGCCAATAACGGTCGTAGTGTCCCCTTCAGAAGGCATATCATCGATCACACCACGCCTTTGTGAGATTTCACGAGATACTTGACCTAGCCAGTCATTTGGAACAGTTACATGAAGTCGCTGAATAGGTTCTAGAATATTGGTCCCTGCCCGCACCATGGCCCCTTTGATCGCATTCCTCATAGCTGGGATGACCTGGGCGGGGCCTCGATGGATAGCATCTTCGTGCAATTTTGCATCAACTAGGCGCACCATAACTCCCATCATGGGTTCTTCGGCAAGTGGTCCGCGTACACATACCTCCTTGAAGGCCTCCATAATCAATTCCTTCGTTTCATGAAGGTACTGTATCCCTTTTGTATCATTGACGAGGACTGAGGTTCCAAGAATATGGTAGGTTTTGGCCATGAGGTCTTTGTCCATACCATATTCTCCGAATTGGCGACCGATTTCCTTGCCATTCTTGATATTCCCCGAACCAAATTCACCCTGCCTGATCGCTTCGACAACATTTTCAGGGAGGGGTTCAACTTCAATGTAAAATCGATTATGTCTATTCGGTGACTTGCCTTCAAATGACTTGCCATGATTTGTCCCACTAACACATTCGCGATAAACGACAATAGGTGGGCTGACATTGACTTTGATGCCCTGCTCTTCTTCGATGCGGTAAGTGGTAATTTCAAGATGTAATTCGCCCATGCCTGCAAGCAAGGATTCACCGGTTTCAGTATTGATGGATACTTCAAGACTGGCATCTGCTTTTGCCAAAGAGCGTAGTGCGTCTAGGAACTTTGGCAAGTCCTTCATGGATTTTGGTTCCACCGCCACAGTTACAACTGGATCGGTGTAGTGGCGAATGGCCTCAAACCCGATCATATCAGAATCTCTCGCAATCGTAACTCCAGCAGCAGCAGACCTCACGCCAGTTATGGCTGCAATATTCCCGGCCGATACGCGAGGGATGGCAATCCGGTCAGCCCCAACCATCATTGACACCTGTTGAGTCCTCTCGGCTTTTGCCGCACCTAAGGCCCATACTGACTCGCCCTGCTCAATTGCTCCACTGTATACGCGACCCACCGCCACTTCACCCGCATGCTGATCCATCCAAATTTTTGTAACCATCATGGCCAAGGGGCCTTCAGGATCGCAATCCACCATTGATTTGCCAATTTCTGAATCGATATCTCCTCGCCAAATGTGGGGGATACGATACTTTTGGGCTTGAAGCGGATCAGGCAATTTAGTAACTGCCATATCTAGCAAAACTTCGTGAACTGGAGCCTTTTTCGACAACTCACGTTGCGCATCATTATTGCAATATTCGATGATGTCTTTGAATGAAATACCAGAGTGCTGCATATACGGTACTGTGATCCCCCAGTTATGGTACGCTGATCCAAAAGCAACCGTCCCCTTTGCTACATCTACGAGCCACTCTTTTTGAAACTCCGGCGGTGCATTATCAGCAATCAATCGGTTCACCTTGCGGATTGAGGTCATGAACCTCTCCTGCATGTCTTCAGGGGCAACCTGCATTTCTGTGATTAATCGGTCTACTTTGTTGATAAATAACACGGGCTTGACTTTTTCACGCAGTGCCTGACGAACAACTGTTTCTGTTTGAGGCATGGGGCCTTCAACCGCGCAAACGAGAATAAAGCAGCCATCAACGGCCCGCATTGCACGAGTAACATCCCCGCCGAAATCAACATGGCCTGGTGTGTCGATTAGGTTGATCAAGTAATCACCCTCGCTATACTGGTGAACCATTGATGCACTAGCAGCATTGATTGTGATCCCGCGCGCACTTTCTTGCTCATCGAAATCTAGAACCCTCCCCTTTCCGGCCAAATCATCCGACATCATTCCTGCACCGGCAATGAGATTGTCCGAAAGGGTTGTTTTTCCATGGTCGATATGAGCGGCAATACAAACATTGCGTATCTTATCTTGAACGCCCATAATTTGCGCTGCCTTCCGGATGTTGTCCTCTTTGCGCCCCATATAATCCAAAGCCGGCGACCGATGGAGGGTTCATGAACGATTCGGGATGGATCACATCTGAATGCAACTGTTAAGGTCACTATATTGGGCAACAAATGCCCTCTAACTTATCTCGCACTAGCAGCAACACGCTCAACTTCTTCTCGTTTGGCAACGGCAAAAGATGCGATATCTCCTTCAGATGCCCGAAGGATTTCGGTAACAATGCAATCGGTCAAACTCTTCTTCGACTTGCGTGTTCCCGATGTCGACCCCTTGGCAAGGTTTCGCAAAGCAACATCCAACCGTCTTGAAGGGCTTGCATCAACTGCTTTAGGCTGGCTTACTGCACCAAATCTTATTCGTGTAATTTCTTCCATTGGTGCAGCACGGCTTATGGCATCGACAAGCACCTGCAATGGATTTTCCTTTCGAACTTCATGAATTCGCTCAAGAGCCGATTTGAATGACTTAGTTGCCGCTTGCTTCTTTCCGGTGTATTTCCCCGTACGCATCAGACTATTGATGAAACGCTCAATTAAGGATAAACGCGTTTTTCCAAACCATGCATTCGCATGGCGTCCACCACTGTGTGGTGTGCCCACAGTCGTGAGATTGACATAAGGCGCAAGACCTGGATCTGAGCATACAACGGTTGATGCATCCCAAAGGCCGAAGACAAGAGTCCCGATGCCAGCAATCGGGATTACCTCCTCGGCAGGGCTCTCCTCGACTACTTCGGCCTCATCAATATCATCTTCATCTGACATGATTTCACCTCAGCGTACGGGTTTCTCTTTCCGCCCCCGTACCATCTCATCAAGCGAGACACCATTGACTTGAATCACCTTGTAACGAACTCCGGGGATATCCCCATATGATCGCCCCATGCGACCGCCAATACCCTCAACGAGGACTTCGTCATGCTCATCGATGAAATTGATTGCCCCATCCCCTGGTGCGAAGGCAGTCAGTTTGTTACCTGTGCGGATGAGGCTGATTTTTACTGCCTTTCTAATTCCAGAATTCGGCTGTTTCGCCTCGATCCCCACTTTCTCAATCACTATGCCCTTGCCTTGGGTACTTCCACGGAGTGGGTCGTGCTTGAGAACACCGCCAGCTCTACGTTTTTCCTCTCGCTTTTTATAGCGTCGATCGGACCAACGAAACTTTTGACGATCACGCTTCATCTTCGCTCCAGCGAATAGTCCACGACCCATGATGATTCCCGAGCAAGCCGGCGACTTGGGGAGGCTATATCATGATGTCGGGAGGCAAGGAGCCTCATACCTGTACGTTCATGACCCCCAGCACACCCCGTTATCCAATGGGGTTGCGAGATGCGCTGGCGGAAGCGGTGACCATTGATGAGCCAATTAGCCCTATCCTCGAATTGAGCCAATCAATCCGCAAATATGGGAGTCAGCCCCTCTTGTTTACTGCAGTTGATAGTCCAAGCGGGTGGCGTGTGGGGTCGAATGGAGGAACCATTGTGGCTCTTGAGAAACGGACGGGGTTGACTGGCTTGGAGCTGGTCCGGAATTTGCAAGCCGCCATAGTGGCCAAGGAGGCAATCCCTATCGTAGAAGTAGATCGTGCAGAGGCAAAAGTTTGCGAAAACAAGTCAGAAACTGATCTAACCTCATTGCCCATTCCTCACGCCTACCAAATAGACGCAGGGCCCTATCTCTCAGGTGCAATTGTTCAAGTCGAAGTCGATGGCATTCGTAACACGTCCTTTCATCGCATGCTCATTCGAGGGAAGGATGAAGTTACTGCTCGGCTAGTGCCAAGGCATTTGCACAAGATCGTCCACGAAAGGAGGGAAAGGGGCGATTCGACGCCAATTGCAGTGCTCCTCGGACCGGATCCAATCATTTTACTCGCCGCTGCGATTTCATTTGAATTTGGGCGAGATGAAATGGAAGTTGCTGCACATCTAATGCACAATCTATTGGGTCAACCTCTGCGGCTTGTACGCCTCTCTAATGGAATTCGTGTACCTGCCGATTGTGAAGTGGCATTTGAAGCAGAAATCACGTGTCACGATGAGGATGAGGGTCCATACGTGGACATTACGGGCACGGCAGACAGATTACGGAAACAGCCGCTCATAAGATTCCATGACACATGGCACCGTAATAATCCCATTCTGCATGCTCTTGTGTCAGGGGGTGCCGAACATCAGACACTCATGGGCCTTCCAAGGCTCCCCATGATTCTCAGAGAAGTGGAAAAGGTCGCTGAAGTCACCGACCTTCACCTTTCAGGTGGCGGAAGTGGTTGGTTGTCCGGTGTTATTTCACTGCGTAGGCCCACCAAAAGTCAGGTAAAAGATGCAATCGCTGCCTCTTTCCGCGGACATCCCTCTATGAAACAAGTCGTAATTGTCGATGACGATGTCGATGTAAAGGACCATGATGCGGTAGATTGGGCGGTTCAGACGCGAAGTCAGGCAGATCGTGATTGGCACATCATGTCAGGTTTACGAGGATCAAGTCTAGACCCTTCAAGGTCTGCTGAGGGGATTACGGCAAAAGTGGGAATTGATGCAACCATCCCTCCTGATGCGGATAGGTCTGAGTTCATTCGACACATTTAGGACGCAAAATAGCAATAGTCTACTAATCATGGAGATAGACCGGCACGTATGGAAGGGCGGCATGGTGATTCTTCTGGCCTGCGCGAGCAAGTCGACCATCCACGCAGAAGCCTTAGCGAGCGTCAACGCGCGCAGGCAGATAAATTCCTGCAATTAGCTGCACGAGATCCCGACCGCTCAGCCACTACCCTAGAATGGGCTGAGCAAGCTGCAAGGCAGGCAATATTGCATGATTTCACGAATGAGCGGGCTTGGAAAACGCTTCTCTCCGTAATTAGTTGCGAGGGGGATACTGAAAAAGTGCGTGTATTGCTCGAAGATCTATTTACTGTTCTAGGAAGGGACCCCGATTCACTTGCCGCCCTAAATATGACTCAATTAGGTCCAACATCGGCACCACTGGTGGATGCTGCACTCGAGCGAGACCCATTGGACGCAGATATGTGGTGGGCTGCCATGGCAAGGTCAGGGGATGTAGATGCGAGATTGGGAAGATTTGAGCGACGTTGTCTTCTATTGGATTTACGTGATCAACGCGCTAACATTCTGTACGCACGTCGCCTTGAGCGTGTTAGAAGAAGCGGGAGGGCTGAACTCTATGAACGCCTAGCTAATCATCTACTAGCACATAGGCCCACTAATTTCGAATTGTGGGTTGATTTGGCGCGACATCATGAACGTATGCAGTCATGGGATCATGCTTGGCTCGCTTGGGATCAGGCGACAGCATTGCGCCCAGAGAGAGAATACCTGATTGCATTTAGAAACCGCCTTGTTCGGGGGTTAGGGGAGAATACACCTGCACCCCCAACTGATAGTGCAAGAATTGCTTATCTGGAGCGGTTAGAGCGGTTAGCATCGTCAATTTCCATCAAGGAAAAACCACTCATCGAAGTAGCTAATAAGCACCCTGAGAAGCAGGAAAAGCGCCCTAGTGCAGAGATAGAGGCACTATTGGCATCAGGGCGTCCCGAACACGCATTCCTCATGGCAAGGAGATTGTTTGCAGCAGGAAATTCTTGGGCCGAGGAATGGGTGCAGAAAGCACGGATTCAGATTGGAGAGGATGAACTGCAATGTGGGTAGCGGGGCTTGTTACAACGCCAGCACATCAGCCATTGGCTTGGATTATGGTGCAGCACATATCTCGCGGTTGGGAATTGCCTGGGGGGAAAATCAACTCAGATGAAGTGCCAAATCAGGCAATCCTAAGAGAAGTTAAAGAAGAATGTGGCCTGAAAGCTGATTTTCAGTCAATGCGCATCAAAATTGGCGATAAAGGGCATATCGCACACCTACACGCACCACTCACAAAAACGATTACCTCTTGGAAATCTGACGATCCGCACATTTCCGAGGTACGAGTATTTCATCAAATTCCGAGTTATTCTTTGGCTTGGGGCTCACATGAACTCGAGTTCGTCTTGCGCACATATGTTGGAGACCGCATTGCAAGATCAGAGTGAATTGGAGATGCTGCTGATTTTTGTGATTATTTCCAGGTCAAAATCGCTGATTGGTGAAGATACTACCCCCTCTTCATCGCAGCACGGCCCAATGCCCGTAAGCAAGCCCAATTGCCCCATTGCTTGGCCTTGGTAGGATCGAGCAATTTTCAACCACAAGTGCGAGGCGGTTTCAGCAGCATCGAATGCGGCAGACTCTATGAGCAAATGTGCTGATATCCATAGGACTCGAAGTGCTTCATCATTTCTCCCATAAGCCGACAATATTCGCCCCGCTTCAAGGCGTACAAGGCCCTTTGTGAGAGTGAGATGGGGGCCATCACGAGTAACTTCCGAGCAAAGGTGTAAAGCAAGAAGGTCTTCCCCGATCGAAAGATGAAATGCGATTCGGTTAAGGGTGGCAAGGCCATGCCCCCTACTGCCCTCTGCGATCGTTGCAAATCGATGTTGTGCCCATTCAAATTCAGCTCTAGCAGCACTCACGTTTCCTTTTTCATATAGACAGAGGCCCCTCTCAATCCGCAATCGTGCCTCGACAAGCGAGTCCCTAGTCGCAGGATCTCGGGCAAATTTAAGTCCCTTCTCGATGATGTGCATGGGATCACTCGCTGATTTTCCCAAGCGTATATCTAAAATCTCAAGTACACAATTTTCAGCCACAGATAGGTGAGGAGTTAGTGCTGTGAAAATATCAAACTTTTCCAGTTCAATCGCTGCTTCGGCCAAAGTTCGAATATCAATTTCTTCTAGGCTTGAACGCTCAATGAGTTCCTCAACAGAAGACGTCAAATCTGTTTTATCCACCAGTTCTAGTGCACGGAGATAAGATGCCATTAATTCACCCCACTGGCCACGACGCAATGGCAGCTAATACCGCACTTTCTGCTTCAGTGACATCCAATTCAGAAGTCCATCCGGCTGCACCTGCATGCCCTCCACCATCACCCTTGTGAGAGGCTGAAAGCGCGAGGAAAAGAGCGCCTAAATTCATCCCCTCGCCAATACTGTCATGTGATGCGCGACCAATCACACGAACACCATCTGACGTATTTCGAGTAACGATAGCCACGTCCACCCCAGCAGTCAACATCACATGACATGCTCTTCCTTCGTGACTCCCCCCTCTTGCATATCCAACCAGCCACTTACCTGATTGGTCAATTCGGCTACGTGAGAGTGCAGTTAGAGTTCCAATTGCCATCTCCCTAGGAATCGGTGGTGAGAGGCCCTCGATGAACTCAGGGAGTGGTTGATCAATTAATGTGGCGAGTTCAAATGCAGTTTGCAGTGATTGGGCATCCCCAAACCGAAATCGTCCAGTATCCGCCACAAGCCCTGATAACAGCAATTTAGCGTCTAAGGAATCTATTTCTCGGCCTCCTGTATTCTTGTACCACTCAAATATGATTTCGCAGGTTGAACTGCGGTTCCCCAAAAAAAGCAAACTTACTTGTTCGCGCTCCCAACTATTGGATGCGTGATGGTCAATCACGCATACTGGCACCGCAGGGAGATTCATTCCCACTCTAGGTAAAGATCCGCAATCTACGACTACCAACCCACTAAGACTACGAGGCCAAACTGGTTTCATAGGATCAAGGACCTGTATGTCAAGCCCATATTTTTCAGCAATATTGCGACTTGGCGCAGATAGATGAGTGGCACAAGCACGTGCTCTAGGACCCAATAACCGGGCTAATGTAACAGCTGATGATACGGCATCCAAATCACCATCGGAGGGGATTAGGATGCATAGTGCGCCATCCTCCAATCTCTGGCTAAGCCATCTCGTCAAATCATCAAATGTGGCTGATGCCACTAATTCAGTCAATTGACTCCACGACCCCTACAAGGCGCTCGTACTCAGAACGCATTTCTGTAATTTGTTCCGCAAGGCGTTCACTATGGCTGCGGAGTGTTTCTAAAGTCGCTTTAAGGTCTTCAGTGACTGATTCACGGTCAGAGACCTCAACTAGAATGGGTCCTTTTTGCCTGAATACGGCATCATCAAGGGGTTGGATTTCAAGGATGGCGAGTGTACCTGTAATTTCTCGGATTTGCGATTCAATGGAGGATGTTTGACTAACCAATGTCTGTAAATCCCTTGCAACGGCTTGTAAATGCAAACGTGGGTCTACATTATCAGGCATCTCAGTTTTCACCCCTATTTACTGCACTATGTGCCGCACATATACCCCGCATGATGGTATTCCACGCAGCGCGTAAGTCTTGTGGTTTTTCCTCACGGAAAACGATTTTTCCCCCATCAATAACACAGCCATCTTCTGCTGAAACTGCGGCAAATGCGATCTTTTTAGCCTCATCAGCAACGCAGAGGGAAATAGTCCACGCGGATGGCGTGGTCATTCCTCCGATTCACTATCTTCAGCGATTCTTCGCTCAGCCGCGAGAGCCGCTTCCCTAGCCAATAGAGCCATGTCTGCTGTTGTAGAGCCTTCTTGAGCCCGCCGCAAAATCCGTGCATTCGCCTCACTAGCACGAGTATATGGCTGCCATGCGCCACCTGCAAATGTGTGACTGCATTTATGGCATCTCCAAATACCAGCAGACTTTCTACGTACTCGATCATAATGGCAAGATGGGCAACGATAGGACGCCTTCGACTTTTTGAGAGATTGAGCTGCACTCCTGCGAACTTTCACCCCATAGCGACTTCCCCAGCGTGCCGCTATGCCAACTTTTCGAGTTCTCTTACTCATGCCTTATTCCCCTCTAAATGAATGATTTTCCTGAGCTCCTCACAGCGTGCAGTGGCTTGAGAGAATATCTCCTCAAATTCAGCAGGTGACAGTGAGCCTTTTAGGCCCTTTTGCATCGAATGAACGTGCCCGTCATCCCCCAATGTAATACTTACGCGTTCGTCTCCTCCGTGTCGCTCTTGGTGGTCTGCATCGTAAACGTATCTTCCACCAACTCGTACGAAAGTACACATCGTTGGCGTCTTCATAACGGATAACGGAGCATCCTCGCCAACGTCGAACCTTGAAGCAGGCAAAATTGCATTCCTCAAGGCCGCAATTGCAGCAAGAGCACATGCATCAAACATGTTTCCTCGGTCTGAGAGTACATGGCAATCAAGGCTGACTGACCACACTTTTTCGCCGGGTAATATACAAAGCGACTCCATATCGATGCATCCACTCTCGCGGATTCCTCGATCGACAACACGCCCCAACTCAATTGCGAGGGGGGTCGGTGGGCCAGGACTATATTCCGGCCCAGCAATTGGCCGGATTTCTGCTGATGTCATGAGAGCCCCATGAGTTGGGCGGTCGGGCCATGGCTCACGCAAAGCAAATTTGACACCTGAAAGAACAATGGTATCCCCCATCTGTACTCTTGCACTCCCCTCTGCACGAACAAGTACACCTGTTTCTAGCGTAATTGGCCGTCCTTCCCAACGACTTCTTCCATTAATCCTCAGGCCCTTTTGAGCAAGTTGGCTCAATTGATCACGTAACAGGGAAGAAACAATTGGTATGCCCATTTAGTCACCACCACTTTTTGCTGCTGCGGTCTCAAGTGCTCGAACCATCTCTGCGTGAATAGCAGTTGTAGAATTGAGATTATACTCCATGGCTTGATTAAGTTCAGCGGGTGACAAATCACCATCCATCTGAATAAATACCAAGTTACCAAGATTGGGCATTACTGCGATCGGCAAATCAGCCTCCCCATAGTTATCTTCAACCTGATCAAGGTCACAAACAACCATCCCCGCAATTTTCCCACTCGCTATGGAGACTAGCATATCCACCATTGGGATTCCCGCATCTGCAAGCGCCACAGATGCAGCAACAATACCTGCGCACCTCGTACCTGCTTCGGCCTGAAGAACTTCAATTTCCACACTTATTTTGGATCTTGGCCACCGTTCGACTTCAACTACGCTCTCAAGTGCTTCGGCAGTTACTTTTGAGATTTCAATGGAGCGGCGATTAAATCCCGGCCGCATTCGGTCGGTAGTTGAAAACGGCGCCATATTATATCGAACGTCCACGATAGCTCGATCTTGCCTTTGAATCTTGCGAGGATGGGCTTCTTGCGGACCATAGACTGCAGCAATAACCAAATTTTGCCCCCATTGGACTGAGGCTGAACCATCAGCCTGAGGGAGAATACCTGCTTCAATTGAAATTGGGCGGCATTCATCTAGACGGCGTCCATCAAGCCGCAATCCATCTTCCCTCAATAACTCCACATCACCATAGCCGCCCATGTCCCTCACCTCACAGTTTACTAGAGGGTGCTGATTCAAGCAATTGGCTGAACACACCCCCAACATCATTAGCCTTTGAAATTGCAACAATCGCATCTCTAAGCCATTGAATATGATCTAACGATCCATCGATCCAAATTCTGCCATTTCCACCCACGATTGCCCGGCAATCTGCCGCTTCCTTCAGGGCGGACAAACGTGCCACATCCCCTCCAGTCAACCGATTTATCTTGCCAATAGGAACATCGACGATTGATCCCTGTACAAGTTTTCGCAGTCCTGCGCCCTTCATTGTAAGTACACACCTCATGGTCTCATCAACATCTTGTATGCGGGCAAGAACACTAGCACCCGGGGTCATCTGATGATGGGTTTGTCCATATCCCGATGCCCAAGGGACAAGACTTGCGGGGAGAATTGCCTCAAAAGGACCACGTACATCAAGGATCCACATGTTGTTTCTCACTGAAATGACATCTGCAATAACAAGATCCCCTAGTCCGGGAAAATAGGATTTATTTAGGGATTCAACGACAACTAGGTTAGAGGACTCGCGAATTCTCCCCGAAACTGTTGCAATAATTTGGTCTCCAATCATCTTTGTCCCAAATCCTGAGCGCATTGGCAACGTGCCAACAACTGTACCCGGGGTGACGATCTCCATTCCATTCCCTCTTCTATCGGCCCGGCGACCGGAGAGTGTCGTTTAACCGTTGCAGTAGCGTTTCACAGTTCTTTCACCTCAAGGTCGGGCGCACTACGCGCAATACGTCCCATCAAATCACCCTTCTGCGCTGCAGCTAATTCCACGACACATACCCATTCACCACCCGACAACCATTCCTCTTCGATAATCATCGTGCGGACTACGCGGAAGACTGCTGATTGCTGAGTTCCAGGTACTTTTAGCGCAAGTCGGATCGTTTCGAATGAGAGAGGGAGAAGGGGCCTTAGAAGGGAAATTGCCTCTTTAACGAGTATTTCAGTTGGAGTAAATGGATCCGGTATAAAGCGAACTTCCGCTAATGCGCCCTCAATACGAGTTACTGGGTGGGGAAGGCCTGTTTTCGGGTCTACCGCTTCGGTAGAGATGTAATGGATCACCTTCCTCCTCTTCTGCTCCACTCTCGCCTTTCTTTGTCCAGTTGTGAGTTGAATGTCCCCCTTGTGGAGAATTCTGGCAATTATTGTGGATAAGTCCGTTGTCTCAAAAGCCTTCTGAAGAATCTCATCAGAATGACGCTCAGCATCCCGTGCTGATTTCCAAACGCCCTCTGCTGCGAGGAGATCAATTGGATCGGTCGCCTCCGGGTTAAGTTTCCAAACATCAACTCCCTCGGGATCAACTAGAACTTCAAATCGGTGCCCCATTCGATCAAGTCGCGCCACGACTGCATCATCGAGGCTGACCAAAAATTCACGCATCCCAAGGTTTGAGTTTCTCAAGGTGCTTGATGATGTCATCACGGCTTAGATTGTTCACACCAGCAGAGGTGACTGACGCAATTTCAACTGCACTCTTGTTCAATTCACCATCAAGTGATTCACGCAATGCCTCCAAACCGATTTTGATCGCAGCATTTAGAGTCATATTCTTCTTCCAAGATGATTCAAAATGGTCTGCAGCTGTAGAACGACCTGAGCCTATCGCCCCTGCGCGATAAGATTGGTAAGCGCCAGATGGGTCTGTTTCGTATAGATGAGTCCCGTTCTCATCTACTCCTGCAATCAAAAGTGCTGTGCCAAATGGGCGTACGCCTCCATATTGTGTAAAGGATTGCTTAAAGTCGCAAATTCGCTTGACAAGGACATCGGTTGTAATTCGTTCATTGTAAGTCAGCCTATTGATTTGAGCCTCTACTCTGGCACGATCTATCAGAACACGGGCATCGGCAACTAAACCGGATGTTGCAAATGCAATGTGCTCATCGATTTGGTAGATTTTCTCGATCGAGTCGGGTAAGACAAGCGAACTAGCGATTCGCTTGTCAGCGACAAGCACGGCACCATCTCGGAATCGCAGGCCAACAGTTGTTGTTCCACGCTTGACTGATTCACGCGCATACTCAACTTGGAACAATCTCCCATCTGGGCTGAAGGTTGTGATTCCGTGATCGTAGCCACGTCCACTCGGCTGCATGACATGAGCCCAACAGCGGGCCCTCTTTGAACCATACCCTAGGTCGCACACCATAGAATAGTTCTGTAGGTGAACTGATGAGGGTCGCGATTCTAGCATCTGGGGGAAAAGATTCCAGCTTGGCATGGCTCTGGGCCGTGTATCGGGGATGGACTGTTTCAGATATAATTACCATGCAGCCACCAAACTCATCGTCTTGGATGTTCCAACATTCTAACGTATTTCTGGCAGGGTGGCAGGCAGCCTCAGCAGGAATCCCTTGGCACCTCATTACTACAGATGGGCGTAAAAAAAACGAAATGGACGATCTAGAACGTGCTCTCAAAGAAATTTTCAAAGGAACAATAAAACCCACGCGTGGCCCAAAGCCCAGTGCCCACGCTAAAAAAGGTGTCTCTGGCTTCGATGCTCTAGTTTGTGGTGCACTTGCGAGCGATTACCAAAAAAGAAAAATCGACCTTCTCTGTGACCGCCTAGGTATTCTATCTTATGCACCCCTATGGCACAACAATCCCTTATCCCATCTCCAACATCTCTGTGAAGCAAAGATTGTAGCGAGAGTTACACGTTCGGCAACTGAAGGACTCGGCCCCGAGTGGATTGGCCGTGTCCTCGATCAGGATGCTATTTCCGAGTTAGTTGGGATCTCTGATGCCTTTCGTTTTCGACCTGACGGGGAGGGAGGGGAGTATGAAACATGCGTTACTGATGCCCCATTCATGCGATGGCCACTTGACGTCAGGGGACGGACAATCCGTAATGACGGAGGGTGGGAATGGAAGGTAGACCAAGTGTCGCTACAAACGTGAATCTGAAAAACAGTAGCCCCAGCGTACAGTCATGGGACTATGTCCATTGGACTATCGATATGGGTGCCAAGATTTCAAACATATTTGGTCTGAGGAAGGACGTCACGAGCGTCAGCTCGAGGTTGAACGGGCTCTCGTATGGGCGCACAAGGAGTTGGGACGAGTATCTGAAGAAGAGTATAATTCGATAGAAAAAATTGCCAATCCAAGGATAGTTACGAAAGAAAGGGTCTCCGAGATTGAGGAGGAAACTCGGCACGATATTATGGCACTTACACGTGCAATGGCGGAAGTCGCCGGAGAAGCCGGGTGGTGTATCCACTTGGGTGCCACATCCAATGACATTGTGGATACTGCTACAGCCCTTCAGTTACGCGACTCCATCATCCATCTGCGGTCGCAACTCTGCACGCTGATTGGGACTGCAGCACACCTAGCAGAAACGGAAAGAGATACAGTTATGCTAGGCCGAACACATGGCCAAGCAGCAGTCCCAATCACATTTGGTCTCAAAGTTGCCGTATGGGTAGATGAGTTGCACCGACATCTAATCAGATTGGATGAGGCCACAGATCGAATCATAGTTGGGAAATTTCTTGGTGCAGTAGGAACGGGAGCAGCACAAGGGGAGCAAGCTCTTGACCTTCAACGAATTATCCTTGAGCACCTAGGCCTTCAATCACCGATGGCCACAACACAGGTAGTGGGCCGAGACCGCTACATTGAATATGTGTCATGGCTATCAAATCTCGCCACAACTTGTGAAAAGGTCCTTCAAGAAATTCGAAATCTTCAACGCTCTGAAATCGGAGAAGCGGGGGAGGGTTTCGATGTGGAAAAGCAGGTTGGTTCTTCGACAATGGCTCACAAAAAGAACCCAATTCTCTCCGAAAATGCGTGTGGCCTCGCCCGGATTGTCCGTTCATTTATCTCACCAAGTCATGAAAATGCCCTACTTTGGCATGAGAGAGACTTGGCCAATAGCAGCAGTGAGCGATTTACGTTGAGCCATGCATCTTCATTGTGCGAAGATGTGATTGCAAAGACGGAAAAAGTTCTGAGAAACTTGTGGGTTGATCGAGAGCGAATGCTCTCGAACATACGGGACCAGAGAGGTCTAGTGATGGCGGAAAAAGTCATGATCGCATTAGTCGAGCGGGGAATCGCACGAGATAGAGCGCATGAGATACTCCGAAAAGCCTCATTCGAAGCCATCGAGGAAAAATCTGAGCTATTTGACGTGTGCCAATCTAACGAAGATATAGGTAGCCTCTTCCGGGATGATGAACTGCACGAACTTTTTGATCCGGCAAATCACATTGGAGTTTCAGCTAGGATTGTAGATGATACAGTCGCTCTCGCTAGAAAATCCCTGTGAACTTATGCGGCGAATAGGGAAAAAATCAGCAGAATCGAACCCGTGATAATGGCCATGACCACTAGAAGAGCAATCATTGCATGAGGGCCATAGCCATTGATGTCATCTAGGGCGACCTTCCAAATCGCAAAGCCCCTTGCGGTGACTCCCTGGATTACCCCCCCCTCTGTTTCTTCAAGCTCAGGGAGAGGACGACGAGGTATTCGCTCGCCCTTCCGCGGCGGTAATGTGGGGCCGGTCATCATTACTCGATTGGGCTTCCTCGGATGATGCTTGTGACGTGGAAGTTTTCAAGTGGACGACCCGCTTCACGTGGTTAATGCAAACCGAGCCAACTGTTGGAGACATGTCGATCACGGACGAACACGGCGTAGTCAGTAATCGAAGTACATTTCAAGACGTAGCGATAAAATTGATGGAATTTCCAAATGGGGCAGTTCTTATTCACAACCCAAAAACGGATCAAATTGATGGAGTCATCACGATCCGAGAACTTCTCTCAGTCTGTGCTGAAAATAAAGCACCAAGCAAGGTTAAGGCAAAGGATAGGATGAAGAGCAATATCATCGAAATGCCACGTTCGCTTGCCCTTTCCGAAGCGCTAGATGAATTGGGCCGTCTACAACCTGATGCTATTGTGATTCGGGATGAAGGCGGGCAATTTTGTGGATACTTCAGCCCAGATGACTACCGCGAAGCAGTTCGGCGGCTGGAAACGCACAAAGTTATGCTAGCTCAACTTGAGCGCAGCCGCTCTGGCATTGCAGATGCCAAAGAGGGCGGGGATGATTCAGATGATGGTGGCGGGGATGGTGATCTATTATCCACCCTATTAGGGGGCTTTGAGGACGATGATGACGACGATGACTTCGGCGAAGCCACAATGTCTCTGTAGTCGGATGAAAAAACCATGTCAGCACTAGCATTTCCAACAGGAGCAGTGCATCTTTGCACCACCCCTAAAGCCGGTGCAACGACCTTGGCGCTGCAATTTAGCAGAGATGTGTTGGCAAATCAAGGCCGTGTAATTTGGGCATCGTGTAGACATCCAAATCCAGAAAGAATGCGTGCAGTATTAGGAGAGATCGGACCTGCAAATTCCGCGCGCTTTCATGCGCTCGTCGGGGTAACTGACCTTTGCAGGGCAATAGAGCGTGTCCAGAAACTCGCCGTGTCATTCACCACCATTGGCCTCATCGTTATTGATGGATGGAACGATGGGGAATCTGTAACTATATCTGAACGACTTTCTAGAATAACTTCCCTTGTATCAAATGCTGCTCCCGGCAGTGCTGTGCTGATGACATCACTTGCATATGAAGACGCATCAGGAGGTGAGCGCTCGGGGCCGATAGAGGGGCTTTGTGCAAGGAGCGGATCTGCACTAGAAGAAGCGGGTATGGAAACTTGGTGGCTTGTCAAAGACCCAAATAAGTCCGGTAGGCGGATATTGCACAGAAATGGGACATCATATGAGCTGCGCATTGATAAACGAGGTTTTATCCCTTAAGCAGTCGAATCATCTTCTTCTTCGCCCAATAAATCAGCCATTTCTTGTAACGCATCCTCGTCAGGTTCATCGAAAGCAGACGGGTCTTTCGCCCCACCCTCAAGTTGATCTTGTCCAGCAATGGAAGGACCTGATTCTGACAGCATCCGGGCTCGATTTTCGCGCATTCGGTTTACAATAAACCAGACGAGAACGCCACCTGCAATAATCGTACCCAAGGTCGTAAATATGACTGAATTGGTCGCCATGGCCCCTTCAATCGACGTCTGCACTTAGCCCTGCCGCAGGGGGATGCCCAGCCCGACTTAGGTGGCGGCGGTGTTGGGTTGGAGGCCTTATCCACCCTTCACCAATCTCAAACGCTTTGACAGATGGATCAACCCACCGATCAAAGTCTCTGCGTCCACAATTACGGCAGCGCAATCCCTGATTAATTCCTGAAGATTTCATACGACGGCCACATGTGCAAAGTGGTCGAACAGGAGCTCCAGTTACCCGACTCAGCACCTCTATCCCCTCAAGGTGAATCCCTTCCCCGGTAATTTCCAATCCTGTCCAACGTAATGCGTCTGATTCTCGAAGTTTGGAGACCTCCTTACGAACTCGCCCACTTGGGCCAAAGGCGACAAGGCGGACTATTTCCCCGTAGCCATCTTCAACCTCTATAGATACATGGCCTGCAGCCTGTAGTGGTGGTCGGACCACAACACCCTCGCCTACGTATGAAATGTGATCATCTGTATGTTGATTTGTTCGCCAGCATCGAACTCGCTCAGGCGATTCCGTCGACTGAGACGCGAGCAGTTTTTCATGCAAATTTTGTGCACCATATTGCTTTCTAGAGCGAAGGCCCCAAAGTACCGGGTCAGGGCCCTTGGGAGAAATCAGGGAGCGGTTCCTGCCATGGTCCCAGGACGAAATGGTTCCTCGGTGATTCATCTTCACAATCTCTTTATCGACGATCCGTAGACTTCCACATTTTTTTGAACTGCGGTAACTGATCACCTCAAACGTGTGGTCATGCAGCCCTGACCAAGCAATCGCTGCTGCAGCACCAATGAGGCCTCTGGCCATATTGCCAACAATTATCCGAACATCATTCTGACTAAATATGTGCAATACTTCATCCAAATCCACTAGGTGGCGAACTGACCTCCAGTACAGTGATTCAGGGAGCCCCCCCTTTGCGAGAATAAGGCCGGGGTCAGCGGGGTGTATATCCCGTATTCGATCAGACATAGGGATCGTTGAAGCACCTCCTAACCGGTCCCTTGCCGAAGAGAGAAGTGGCCTGCAATGCAGTTTAATACAGTCCTCAAGTTCCTCAATATTTGTGGTAGCTATACAAGCAGCAGTAGCGGCATTACCTCGAGTTCTGCTAGGTGCGCGTGGCCATAAGCGAACTAATCTACTGTCTGCAGGAATTTCCCAGGGAGCCCCCGCAACTGAGGCAAGTTCTAATTGTGTGAGAAGTTGATCCATTGTGGATGTTGTACAGCCACCGTCTCCATCATCCGTATCATCCAAGCCAATCCACGCGTAGGTGAGTTCAGCCATTTGAATCATCACCTGGATCACCCACATCAAGGATGCGAGTGATGACACTAGGAAGTCCATCAGATTGGACGAAAAATGTGCGAACCCCAAATGCCATGCCTGCTAGCATATCGGTATTGCGGTCTCCGACCATTGCACTTGCTGGATGTATGTGTGATTGAGCAAGAGACAAGCCACGTTCATCAGATGGGCCCTCACACTTATTCAAGAGCAAGGTTGCTACTTGCAGCATTCCAGGATTCGGCTTGCGTGCCCAAGAACCATCCCAGGGTGCCTGTGGAGCATAGAGGATGAGGTCAACGGCTGCATGAGGATCTAATGCAAGTAAATCTTCAACCATTTGGTCGTGAATCACTGCGAGATCATCATCCGCCCACCACCCGCGCCCAATTGGAGACTGGTTTGTAACTATAGCAACCCTATACCCTGCATGCCTCAGTGAGGAGATGGAGGTTGCAACATCTGGATATAGCGAAAATTTATCCAAGGAATCCACATAATCTCCGCGATTGTCATTGATCACCCCATCTCGATCAAGATAGGCGATACGCCCATCCCATGGGATTCCACCGGGGAGATCTTCAAGATCAAGGGAGGCACCGATTGGGAATCTGTGCCTACGAGGAGCATTACGCACGCATTCACCTCAGCATGAAGCATCGACATTGTTGGCACGCTTGATGGATTCTTTGACGACATGGTTGATGATCAATTGTAAATCCTCGATTCTTTCCATCGATGTAGTAGGACAAATAATTGGCAAGTCTGCAATTCGACCTAGTTCGCCACCACCACCTCCATTGTAATCCCCTGTGATCCCAGCGACTAGGCAGCCCCTCGATTGAGCATATTTGACACCATTGATTACATTCCCAGAATTCCCACTACCGCTGTAGGCAATGATTAGATCGCCCTCTCGAAGAAATGTTTCCAACTGGCCTACAAACACATGATCATAATTAGTATCATTAGCCCATGCAGTAACTGAAGCGACATTGTCAGTGTGACAAATTGTTCTCAATGTAAGTTCCTTCGACCAGTCACCTGCAGAATGACTGGGTGTGCCAGCAGAGCCGCCATTTCCGATAAAATGTACCGTACCTCCTGCATTTCTCACGTCATTTACTGCAACCACTAACTCCGAGATTTTTTCACGAGAAACTTCGTCAATCGTGCGTTTAAGGTCAGCAAAATATGACTCTGTAAATTCCATCACGTCGAAGGCACCGATACCACTCATCAATAAGATGCTGCAAGCACGGCGCTTTATACCCGTTCGCCCCCCACACCCCATTGATCACGTGATTTCGAGTTCCAATCTGGCGATCCTTGCGGCGATGGCTTTGCTTGCAAATTCCTTGTATGGCCCTCTTAGAACGCGGCGATTCTCTGCAATTCTCGCTTGGGGGCCCGCCTCCATATACTTCTTGTTAGGCACTCAGCACTATTTGGAAATTGAGGATTATATTTTGCTAATTATGGCATGGATAACCGCACCATTAGCCGCCTACCTGATGTTTTGGGAGTGGAAAAGTATCGAGCATGATGCCTCTCTGACTTGGCTTAGGGGCGCGTTACTGTGGTCAACCCTACCCTGGTTTCTCATTTCCAATTCACCTATACTTTCTGTTATCCTCATCCAATTCACCGCTGAACAAACGGCATGGATGTCATCAATTACGGGCACGGATTCCCTCATAACTGGTGGAGTATGGGTTGATCCAGCAAGTGGGCCAATAGTGCGCTGGGATGAGTGGGAGGGGAACCGATGGTGGCTTCAAGAGGAACTAGGCTATGCTGGTTTCCACGTCCCCATGCTTAATTCAGTTACTGGGGAAACAGTTCACGTGAACATCATTCTAGGATGTACTGCCCTCCAAAGTATGATTGTCTTTGTTGGAGCAATCATTGCAGTACGTGATGCGCCATTGAGACGTCGGATACGGGCACTTCTTGCAACGATACCAGTGATACATGTGCTGAATATTTTTCGAAATTGCGGAATAATCCACTTATCCATCCACCACCGTTCCTTCGAATTCTTCGGCATGGGTGCATTTGATTTTGCCCACGATTACGCTTCAAAAATTCTCTCGCTAGGTGCTATGTTCCTGATGGCTTTGGGATTATTTGAGTTGATTCCAAAAATGCATGTGCATGTATTGCGCATACTCGATTCAATTCGGGATGCAATTGATGGGAAACGCCCTTGGACAGAGCATCAGTCAACAGATTGACCAATCCTTGTCGACCAATGGATTGGTAACTGGTGCTCCCAAGCAAATTCCTTGACGACTCGCAACCCACTTTCTTCCCCGACATAATCAGTGATATCTATGACGCGGTTCCGCGTATTGGCTTTGAAAGCAGCAACGGGCGTCTCGTTTTTGAAAACCAAATACGCCGATCCAAAACCAAAACGTTGGCGAAGTATGTCTCCAAAATACGGCATAAGGGGGTCCGACGGCGGAAGTACGAAATCCCTCATTTGAGGCATTTGGGGTGCATCTTCAAGCATATCGGGACGGCCCCAGCAAACCTCATGGACATCATCGATCAGGAATCCCTTCACTAGTTCGCCAGATTTTTCCCCAGCATGCAAAATTCCTTTGAGTTCTTCTGGGCGGAAAAGTGGTCCTGCTAATCGGCTCAGCTGGCGCAACGTGACAACTGGAAGGTGGCGAACAATAGAGGTCAGATGGCTCCTTCGTAATTCAAGACGCTGCTCGACATCAAGGGGATCTATTGTACGAAATCCATTTCGATCATCTTGGACCATATGTCCCGCACGTACAAGGGGCTGGATGACTTTTCTGAATTCAGAACGGCGTAGCGCATGCCGGTCCATGAACACTTTCGGGTCGGAATTGTCTGAGAAAAATTCCAGAGCCTCTAGTTGTAACTCATCAGTTTCATCATCAAGATCTGCTCCACGTATTGCAAGCAATTTCTGGAAGTGAGGGTATCGTGCCCGTACTTGGTGTCCATGAAGATTTACACCCTGATGCAAACGATTTGCAGTACACATTGCTTTTAGATCCATTCGATACATGTGGCATCTGCCTCGCAATGCGAAGTCATCACGAATTTCGACCACATCCTTGATCGCTAGAGTTTCATTCTCCCACCGTGTTTTTTGGTGAAGACCGTGTTCATGGAATAGTGCCCTAATGACCTCATTGCGTGGGCGAGGTTCCATCACACCTCCTCGAATCAGACGTTCTCCCGCCGGTAAAAATCCGATTTCTGCGAGTTGTTCTAGCACAAAATCATCCATCTCTAGAATTGGAAGCCCATTGAGATGTGTAAGTACGGCTACGTCGACTAATTGGTCTCGATAATTGTCAAGTAAGATCGAAAATGCCTTACAGAATTCCCCCAAATACGCAGTAGGAATCTGAATGTCTTTGACCTCTAGATAATCATTGATTTTGTACATAAATACTTTCCCGATAGGATCTACACCCTTGAGAACAGGGTGATACCACCCTCGCTTGAGAACATAGCGCACTTCATGGATGAAGCGTGAACAGAAAGGATCGGATTGAGTAAGAATCCGAAGAGTTCTGTCTTCAACATGAGGTCGACGCAAATAGGGTTCATCGACGGGAGCGCAATAAAATACAACGGGATCTGGTTTGAGAGCACGTATTTTGACTAGAGCACCTGTATCTACAAGAGCACGCAGGGCTTGACCCAATTCTTCAGGAGGATGGCCCACGTGAAGACGAAGAGTGTTAAGTTGGATTGGCCCGATGCGCTTGATCAACTCCAATAGCCCATTTTCAAATGAGAGCGGTGCTTCAGTAACTCTTCTGAACATCGTCAAACGACGACGACGGCCGTCTACTTCCTCAAATTGTTTGACAACACGCAAATCTCTTTCAAGCCCACTCAACGCTGATTTTACATCTCTGAGTAATGCCTTGTGCTCTTCACCGCGTGGATAATGTGCCAATATCTCCACACGTGTCGGCAATTCACCTTCAGGTATGAGATCTAATACTTCTTCCTCCCTCTCAGTTAAGTGACCAGATGGACGGAGTGAGAGAATGATCGGCAAGAGATCCTTTAGAGTATAGGCAATGCGATTATGCATCAAACGACCCATTACAATTTCTTTGTCCAGTAAGAGGTCTTTCCACTCTCCAAAACTGAAATCCTTAACGCGCGGAAGGAGTTCTGCAGGCTTTTGGATGAACAGGTGAGCAGAAATTGCTTCATATGGGTCACTATGCTCGATAAATGACTTGTGCATGATTAAATTTTGAACATCACGTGCCTCTATAACATCCGAATCACCTCCCGTAATTCTGTATTCGTCGATACGAAGGATATATTCTGCTTCTTGCGTATTGCGGAAGAAACCGATGGAAACGCGATTGCGGACTTCCAATTCATGCAATATTGACTCGAGTAATGTCCGAGAAAAAGGCAGTCTTTCTTCAAATCGCTCTAAGGTTTGTGGCCCCTCACCACCCAAGATCACAATCAATTTTCTCCGGAGCATTTCATACGGGTCTCCAAGTTCTTTGCCCACAAACTTCACAGGTTTGTGGCCCTTGAATTCTGTCGCAACTTCATAGGTTAGTCCCTCAATTCTTGCTTCTCGAATATCGTCACCCTCTAAATCAGATAGTTGTGCAAGTGTGCCATGAACTTCTGCCATCGGGCAACTATACCACTTGTGATCTACTGCAGCGTCGCCAGTTCCTTGAATCATCGTAACCTCACCCCGTTCGGCAAGTTCAGCTAGCCAACGATTGACCAAGGACGGGTCTATATTTTCTAGAAGGTTAGCATAAAAGGAATTTGATTGATCCACAGACAACCCCCCCCCATGATGCATGAGAAGAAGGAGACCTTCTGCATCTTTAGGCACGGGGGATTTAGAACGGTAATGCTCCTCTAATTGCTCAGCGTCCCACTCTGTCGATAACGAGCGGTCACCCAGTAACCTACGCAAAACATCAGGGTCAATATCCTTGATTAAATAGGCGCGAGTCCTCATGGCGAGTAAATCCTCGAAGGCAGATGAAAAGAGTGCCATTGCAAGAGGGGAGGGGACCCTAGTGCGAATGTGCACGAGTTCAACGTCTCCATCCCGCAATGAATCGAGGAATTCCTCGAGCCCATGGCGGTCAATATTTAACTGAAAAATTTCATTTAGTGCTTCTCTAATGAGAACACTCTCTGGCTCTTGACGATGTTTTTCATAAAGAGATTCAACATCACGCTGATATTTTTGCGGACTAACCTCGTCTGCCCCAATGCGGCGGGGGACAACAAGACTTCTCCCACACACTTCCGAAAACCGTCGTTTGAACAATTCCGTCCTCTGTATGGCATTTTCAAATACTTCAATCCAATCTGCTCCTGATACCACTTCGGGGATCAAGGAGACCTCAAATTCGTCGGTCAAACGAAGCATTATACCATTTTCATCAGTTGATATTTCAAGCAGCCCAATCTCGTGTCGGTGGCATAAACCCCCAAGGAAATGACCAAATGCGAGATTAAATGACCTCCCTCTTCCAGTCAGAATGAGATAGGTAGGTGTTCCCCCCCCTACAACCTGCTCAATAATAATGCGTTCCTTCCCTGGCCAGTGTAGGCTTTCTACAGCGTGCGATCCGAGGTGGCGAATAATTGCATTTGCAACTGGGGCAGAGAGGCCAAGACGGCCCCTAAGACGGGGCAGAGGATCCTCTCCAGCTGCAATCGATCCCAAGATAATCTCCTCAACCTCTAAAACCCGCTCAGATAACTCTCGGGATCGACTTCTTGCTTCCCCAGACCATGAAGGAACTGTGGGGCGATGGCCCGTAATTGGAGTTACATTAAGGCGGTTTGAAAGAATGGTGTGTACGCGGTATGTTTGTCCGCCCAATAAGAACACATCTCCTGTTCTCAAGCCGGATACGAATGATGAAGATAGTTGCCCGATTACGCTACCATCACTGTCGAACACGAGGTAGTTATTATCCGGGGCAATTGTACCAACATTTGTGTAATAGATCATGCGGGTATACCCTCGTTTCCCGAATACATTCTCCTCATAATCCAGCCAAATTCTTCTCTCATCCTCAAGTAAATCAAGCACCTCAATATAGTCGTCATAGGGCAGGTCACGGAACGACCAGGTAGATGTTACCAATTCGTAGGCATCATCAAGATCTACTTCAGTATGGATCGTCAGGCCAACGAGAAACTGGGCTAAAACATCAAGACAATTTACTGGCATATGCAAACGGTCCATATCACCTCCCAAAATTGCAGTTTGTAAGGCCACCATTTCAACTAGATCATCTGCTGAAATTGGTATTAGCCTAGCTCTAGGAACGCCCCCTACGTGATGTCCAGCACGCCCGATGCGTTGTAGGGCGGTTCCCACTTGTCCTGGCGTGCCAACTTGAACTACTAAATCGACGCTACCAATGTCAATACCCATCTCAAGTGAGGAAGAAGAAACTACTGCCCGCAATTCACCATATTTCATGCGTTTCTCAACGTCGAGCCGGATGCGCTTATCCATCGATCCGTGGTGCCCCTCAACTCCTTCAACACCAAGCAACCGAAGTTTTTGCACTATCGTCTCTGTCATTCGGCGTGTATTGGCAAACACTAGCGTTGTTGTGTGGGCTTCAACAAGGTGTTGGATCATGTCCATTGCTGTTTCAAGTACTTCCTTCACTGGCTGCTTGTCAATCTGTTTGGTGGGCAATAGTATATCTAGATCCAATTCCCTAGAAACAGATATTTTGGCGATATTTACGATTTGTGAAGTCCCTTCTTTTTCCCTACTATCAGAATGGACAAGATATTTGGCAACTTCATCCAACGGCTCCATCGTTGCACTGATTCCGATCCTTTGGAGAGGCCGATGGACCATTTGATCAAGTCGTGCCATGGTTAATGCCAGTAATGATCCCCTCTTTGTTGGGACTAAACTATGCAATTCATCTACGATGAAGTGCTCAACTTGTTCAAGCAGAGGGACAAAGCGAGGGGATGATATCGCTAGCCCAAGGCTTTCAGGAGTCGTAATCAAAATGTGGGGGGGTTTCCGTAGCATCTTCTGCCGGTCTGCCTGTGAGGTATCGCCCGTTCTCAATTTCACCCGTATTTGCTGAGTTCTGCGAGGGAGGAAGCGCTCACGCATTTCTTCTAATGGTTGAATCAAGTTTCGCTGAATATCATTGGCCAGTGCCTTGATGGGAGAGATATATATGCAGTGGACTTTTTCTTCTAACTCCCCCTCAATTGCCCTTCGAATTAAGGAATCAATGATCCCTAGGAACGCAGTCATCGTTTTTCCACTACCTGTTGGAGAGCAAAGAAGCAAGTGCTCCCCATCAAGGAGGTGGGGGATTGCCATTCGCTGAGGGTCGGTTAGACCGGGAAAACGCCATTCAAACCACTCACGCACAGGGGTGCAGAGCCTGCTGAGAATTTTCTCAGGCTCGTGGAATACTTCTAGCCTATGGAATTCGGGCATAATTGTGGCCTACTGTTCGAGTCCAATCGCATCGGCTTATCAATGTCTCGCCTACTGGTATGCGAAGAGTATTGAGTTACGACTCACATCCACATTTGATGGAAACAAACGAGACCCCCCCCACAGAAGCCGCCATCGAAGGGGATTTCCCGGAGTCACCGGCTTCACCCCTGTATGGTGAAACTGGAGTTACTTCTCCAAAACCGAGTCGTACGCCCACTTTTTTTGGCATGTTCTTCATGGCTTTTGGGGCATTATCGCTATTTACCGGCATATTATATGTGATCGAATTAGCCAGTGGTCCGTCAGATGCGTTCATTTCCTTGTACTATGGATATGGATCTGCCTTGGTATCCCTATCATCAGGTGTTGCTTTTTTGGTAGCGGGTCACTTAACTATGAATCGCCAAAAAGTTGGTGTTTATATCGCGATTTTAGCTGCAGGAGGATCTGCATTCCTACAACTTGTTCTTGAAATATTATACATTGAGCAACTTCGCAGCCAAATGCCTGTCGAAATCAAAACCACACTTTTCATCCCACTAACCATAATTGCTGGGATCATCGTGATGGTCCTCATGATCGGGTTTGCAGCATTACCATTGGCATTTGCGGCAAATGACCTGCAATGAGCGATAAGAAACTGCGAATGATGCACCCATGATTACCGCATCCCTCATAACACCACCTTTCCACCATGTTTCATGAGCAAAGGCCCTGATTCTCTGACATCGGCGGAAGATCTGCTCGCTATGCTCAGGCGTCGGGGGTTTGTCCACCCAGCGTTTGATCTCTACGGGGGTGTATCGGGTTTAATCGATTATGGACCATTAGGCGGGAGATTACGCCGGCGCGTTTTGAATGCATGGATTGATTATTGGAATTCCCTAGGGCATATTGTTGAAATTGAATCACCCACTTTAACACCTAAGCCCGTACTAGAAGCATCAGGGCACGTACTAGAATTCAATGATCACGCCTCGACCTGCAATGCTTGTGGCGCATCACACCGTAGCGACCATCTCCTTGAGGGCCTAGTTGATTTCCCAGATCAATTGGATTTAGATAAACTCCAAAATGCCATTGAAGAGAAGATGCCGAAATGCCCCTCATGCAGTGCATCTGAATGGGCACCACCCCGGCCGCTTAACCTGATGTTCCCCACAACCATCGGCCCAGGATCTGCTGGCAGGCCTGCGTATTTACGGCCTGAAACTGCTCAAGGAATGTTCACGCAATTTCCGCAATTATATCGGCATTTTCGCGAGCGCCTCCCTTTTGGAGCCGTCCAAGTTGGCAAAGGATATCGGAATGAGATCAGTCCGCGACAAAGCATGATCCGGTTGCGGGAATTTACAATGGCAGAACTCGAGTGGTTTTTTGATCCTGAGGCAGACTGTGATCTCGATCGAGAAAAACTAAATCGTTTCCAAGTGTGTCTATTACCTGCCGAAGGTGAGGCCAAAAACTCCACCCTTTTGGAGGCGCTAGAAGATGGCATCATCCGGCATGATTTAGTTGCGACATTTATGGGGCATGCCTATGATTTACTCGCTCGTTTAGGCATAATTACCGAACTTATTCGATTTAGACAACATGCATTTTCAGAGATGGCGCATTATGCAACAGATTGCTGGGATTTGGAAATCAAGGGGTCTTATGGATGGGTTGAATGCGTTGGGATTGCTCATAGGGGTTGCCATGATTTAGAATCTCATGAGCGGGGTTCTAAATCTAATTTATTGCGGGCCTGGCGATCATTCGACAAGCCCAAAGTACAGAAAATCAGCAGGCCCTCGCCAGTTGCTTCGGCTATTGGCCCTGTTTTTCGCTCTGAGGCGGGAAAAGTATCCTCAGCAATAGAAAAACTTGATCAGATACCAATCCAATGGCCACATGATTTGTCTCTCAATGATGGAAAATCCATCAGCATAGACGAGAACATGGTTGAGTGGATCTCAGGTGAAGAAGTAGTTCACGGGGAATGGTTCACCCCCCATGTTGTCGAGCCCGCTTTTGGTATTGACAGGATCATTTGGCACATCTTTGAGCACGCATTTGTCACTGAAAAGAAAGAAGGGAAGCCATATTCACGCCTACGATTAGCCGCACTTATCGCCCCCATTGACATAGTCGTCCTCCCTTTATTTGACAAAGATGGCATGCAACGAACTGCCCATGATTTAGCAATTCGATTGCGTTCCATCTCCGGTCATTCAATCAGCCTAGATGGAAGTGGCTCAATTGGAAGGAGGTATGCACGGGCTGATGAGGCAGGAATCCCATGGGCCATAACAGTGGACCACGATACAGTAAATGATGGCTCCGTCACAATTCGTCGTCGCGATGATGGTCTACAAGTACGCCTACTGCCCTCAGAGGTTGAGGGGCATCTTACCAATTCCACATTACCGTCTATTTTCCCTCAATGAAACCATAAATTTGCGCGCAATATTCAAACCCCGTCAGATTGACCTACATTTGTGCAAGAGGTTCCTTCAGATTGGACCGAGCGTTATCGACCAGCAAGTGAGATTGATTTGGAAGGCAATGATCGCCAAAGAAGTCAGATTAGGGCATGGCTACGAGAGTGGGAGAAAGGAGTGCCTGATAAGACTGGCCTCATTCTAGTTGGCCCACCTGGTATCGGCAAAACCACCATCGCACGTGCAATAGCGAATGACCAAAACTGGGCACTTGTAGAACTTAATGCTAGTGATTCACGCAATGCCGCCTCAATTCGGCGGCATCTACCCGATTCTGGTGCATCGACATCCCTCCTTTCATTTGCCCCTGATGGAGGGAATCTTCGAACGTTGCTTTTACTCGATGAAGTGGATCACTTGCAAGGTGGATTGGGAGAGGTAGCACCTGCCCAAATTCGGACCGAATTGGAAAAGAGAGGCGAGGGGAAGTCAGTTGGGGGAAGTGGAGATTATGGTGGGAAGGCAGAGGTGTTACGCCTCCTCAAGGAATCAAGCATGCCCATTATCCTAGTCTGCAATGATGAGATGAAGTTGTGGGGGAGAGGGTTTGGGTGGCGCTCCAGAAGGGCACGATTTCTACGACACTGCAGGAAGATCATGTTCAGGCGTGCAGGAGTCACCGATCTGCGCAGGATTGCTCGCAAAATACTATCTGCTGAAGAGATCTCCTGTGACCATCGCCCTTTAGATGCACTGATTTCAGCAAACCCAGGTGACCTTCGAGCATTGGTCCGGGATTTACAACAACTAGCATCTCGGAGCGATGGGCACATCACAACCGATCTTGTCGAATCACATCTTGTGTCATCAGTACGTGATGAGGCACATTCTTCGTTCCCAGGCCTAGATCGATTATTCAAGTCCAATAGTGCTACTGAAGCAGCGGCTTTGGCACGCCAGATTGACCTTAGACCAGATGACCTCCTCGAATGGGTCCATTGGAACGTCCCTAGAGCGACCGATGATTTTTCCCAGCGCCTTCGAGCGCAGTCAGTTCTCTCAATTGGTTCACGCATTGGGGGTGCCATCTACGGGAATAGTGCACATCGGTCATCATATTGGATGGCACAGACATCAGCAATTGCTGCATCCTCAATTAGCACTTCAGGGAGTCGCTTTTCGACCGAATTCCCCTCACATTTACGCGGTATCGGGAAAGATGCTGGGCGTGATGAAGGGAGCAAGCAGCTTGCATCCTTTCTGAAATGCAGTTTGGAAACTGCGCGTATTGAGACTTGGCCATTAATTGAAGCTGCATACTCAAAAAATGATGCTGACCCTCTCGACGTTGAATTAGCAATAGGTCTGGGACTTGAATGTGAAGACCATCTCCGATTGTCCGGTTTGGAACTAAAAAATAGAAAAAATACACAAATAAGGGAAAAATGGGAGCGACTTGAGGCAAATCCCATCCCCCCGCCTTCTACCACAGATAACCAAGGGGACACTGGGCCTAACACACAGGAGACATTTAGCGAAGAAAAAGGTGGGTCGGGACAGCTCAGCCTTGAGTCATTTCTTTGATTGACGCCGAAATGACCCCATAATACGAGAAAAACGCGCCAATATTTTTGAGCCAGCCTCATCAATTTTCCCTGCTCTCAGAACTTTCCACGTACGCATCCTGAAAATAAGAAGAACAGTTAGTAATTCAAGACGGCCACCCCACATAAGCAACGATGTCAAAATCAGCGTCAATGGTGAGAGAGAGGACCATGTTGAAGTGGGGCCATAATTGCCCAAAGCAGGACCTGTGTTCCCCAAACTCGAAGCAACGAGCGACACGATTGTTTCAAGCGACTCGTCAAATTCAAAGAAGCCCAGCAAGATTACACTTGTAATGAATATGGCTAACCACCATCCAACCATGCCAATAATCGTCAAGAGCGTAGATTCCTCAATGACTTCATCGCCCTCCTTCACGGGCAACACTCTACGCGGCTCGCCAATATGGATCAGTTCACGATAAGCCACCTTGCCGAGCAAACGTATGCGCATAACTTTCAGCCCACCCCCTGTTGAGCCAGCAGATGCACCAACGATCATGAGCATGAGCAAGATCAGCGTAGCTAGTGAAGGCCAAAGAGAAAAGTCCGCACTTGCAAATCCTGTTGAAGTCCCTATCGATACAACTTGAAAAAATCCATGTCGAAAGGCTTCTTCCTTCTCATGACCAAAACCAATGAGGGCCGCAGTGATCACACCAACTGCAAGGGTAAGAATTGCGACATAAGTCCTGAATTCCCCATTTCCCACGACTTCTCCGAGCTTTCGGCGTACAATCAACCAATAAAGGAGGGCAAAATTCACACCTGCCAAGAACATAAAGAGGATCAAGATTCGTTCTGCAGCAGGGGAATTGAAATGCGAAATACCAGCATCCCTAGTGCCAAAACCACCTGTAGGCATTGTTGTGAGGGCATGATTTACAGCATCAAAAAGCCCCATAGGTGAAAAAAACCACAGTAAGAGCATTTCGATAAGAGTCAATGCTCCATAAATCCCCCATAGGTACTGTCCCGTGTGTAACAACCTTGGGGCAATCCGAGTTAGTGTAGGTCCAGTCAATTCAGATCGGGCTAAGACCATCCCCCCCCCTAAAACCCCACTAAGAAAGAATAGTGAGAGCATCACGATCCCCATGCCACCTAACCACTGCGTGCTACTTCTCCATAGCAATATCGAGCGAGGTTGTGCCCAAATACAATCAGAGGCAGAGGCACAAATTGGACTCGTAGTTGGGTCAATAACTGATGCACCAGTTGTGGTAAAACCTGACATCGATTCGAACCACGCATGCACCGCACCTAATGCCCACCCCTCCTCAAAAGGACCAACAAATGTTGGACCAAACCAAAAAGGAATAGCGCCGATCAAGACTACTGCTGGCCATGCCAAGGCAACTGCTGCCACTGCTTCCCGGTCTCGAACCCTAGAACCATCGTCCAATGTCCCACGCGCTTGCCATGCTGGGATGCCTATGGCCACAGAGAGAAAAATAGCTACCCAAAATCCCCGTACATCACTTCCCTGATCGCCCATCATCAAGCCTACTAGCACACAAGTCAAAAGGACTGGAACAAGCATGAGGGAGGCAAGCCCACAAGTCACGCCAATCAGGCGCAAACGCATACTGGCATCACTCCATTTTCCCCTCAATAGTGCGAACATGGTCTGCCTCACAAACAATGATCAGGCGGTCACCCCCTACAAGTCGGGTATCTCCATGCACTGAATGGGGTCGCAAAATCTCGTCATGCTCTTTTCGCAAGAGGAATGCAATACGCGCGTCCTTTCCAAACCCAATATCAGAGATCTTTTTCCCCGATACAGAACTGCCATCTGCTAGCCGATGAGACATCGCAACCAAGCGCCCATCTGCTCCAAATAAGCCAAATCCTCCTCTCAAATCTCGATGGATCTCACGCAAAATCCCATCAACTATTACTTTCCTTGAATCAACAACATGAGTCAGGCCCATTCGTCGTGCTACAGACATTAAACTCGGATCTTGGACTACAGTCCCAGTGCGTCGCACCCCTAATTCACCTGCAAGTAGGCAGAGGCCCAAATTTGCATGATCATCATCTACGGCTGCAAAAGCCAGATCATAAACAGAGATTTCGATATCTTCGAGCAACACTCGATCATTTGGTTGTCCGTGCACAACTTCAAGCGTGCCCTGATCAGCATCCATATGCGCACTGAGGTGATTCGCTACGGACAGGTCGTCTTCAACGATTGTCACACTCGCCCCACTAGATAGGTGACGCTCCGCGATTGATTGACCCAAACGGCTTCCACCCAAAACCAAAATACGTAGCCCTTCTTTCTCTGCCTCAATTGAATGCCCACAACACTCTACAAAGCGTTTCAGGCCCTCCCTTCGATGGACTGCTGCAAAGAGATGGTCTCCCGGCGCTAGCCTCCGGTCAGGATCATGAAGGGAAGGGGCGCGATTACCTTGGCTCATTCCAATAACATTCGGCATTCTTTCACCAAGACGACTTCGAGCATCATCGAGAGTTCGGTGAACTAAGTCCCTCGAATCCGCTGTCAGAATCACTTCTGCGATCATTGCATCACCCCCAAAAGGAACTACCGACTCAAGATGAGGTACTGAAAGACCAATCAGCATTCGGGCAACCACCTCATCATGGGCATCGATACCCACATCAACCGAACTCCAACTTGGTAACCTCCCTTTCCGGCGTTCAGCGCGTAATTCAGGACGCATAATCCGCGCGACTGTTCGCAATGAACGCGATGCATCCTTTGATCTCGCCTCATCTCGCGCAAGCGCACAGGAAAGTAAGTTGACCGCGTCATCAGCAGTTACAGCAATAAAAACGTCCGCGTTTTCAACACGAGCATCTTGAATCGTCCTTCTTGAAAGAGCGCTACCCCCGAGTGTCAAACAGTCAATTCCTTCTGATTCCCGAATCGCATCTGGATCGGTATCGATGAGGTATACATCTCCACGTTCTGCTCTGAGGGCCCTTGCGAGCCCACGCCCGACATGTCCGGCTCCAGCAATAATGTAATTCAAGTCAGCCCCCCAAGGACTTTTCACAGGCCCTCGACGTGTCGAACTGAAAATGTCCCGTCATTTTCAGGCCCGCTTATCGTATGCCATTCTTCTTCCCATAGCCATTGTGGGGTACCAGGATCTAGGGATTGATAGAAAGAAAGGACCATCTGCCCAGAAGTATCTGTTGCTGTACGAGGGGGTATCTCAACCCACTCTGAGAGAGCAGTTGGGGTATGGAGAAGCCATTTATTATTCACAACATCAACGGACGCTTCAAGATGGCAAAACCGCAAATCGATCTCCTGCGCGGCACAATATTCCTCCGAGAAGGGCAAGGCCACATTGGCCCATCCGTGACCTTCCCAGCGCGTATGGGCAGTATCCGTAAGTGCTCCAAACTCGTACCAAGTTGGAATTCCTTTCACACGGAGAATACTCATCCAAGCATTGGACTGCTCATCACAATCACCAATTCCCTGTGCTAAACAAACAGGTCCGCTACGAGGTGGCATTAACCCCTTTTGATACTGAACTTGATCCCGAACGTAAATGAAGGCTGTATGCGCGAAAACGAAGGCGTTGTCAGCCTTGTCGGCTGGAATACTGGCATGAATTTGTTGTGCAACTGCTTGAACTGTTGAATCATCACCATCAATTGCATGAGACTCCTGTCCTGTTGAATAATCAACTCGTTTAAACCATGTCATTTTATCCTTCACAAAATAACCATGTAGATTTTTTAAATTCATGTATCTTGGGTCTTGAATATCGGAAAAAGTACCCGAATTCACCTCATTCATGCCATATTCCTTCCCATTGCTCAGTTCAACATCAGATGATTGCCACCAAGTGTAGGAGGATCCAACAATTTTGTACTGAGCTGTAAGACGGACCTCCTCACCCGGCTGAATCGTACCTTGCCAGTGTACACAGGGGCCAAATACACAGTTTGTGTTGATTTTTTCGACTTTCTGCTTATCTTCCCACCAAATCTCTGTTCCATCGCTAAGGGGCAGTGCATCACCCTTATCTTGCTCTGAGAAAGGGGTACCAGGACTATACGGGGGTATAGCATAGCCCCCAACAATAAATTCACTAAGCGTTTGCAAAGCAGAAGCACCTGTATCAAGACGATCGCTGTCGTATTTGAATAATATATCGGTCTGCCCATGAGATTTCGCAGTTCGTAGCTGAGGAGGGATGGGGAGATGATATGAAAATTCGGCAGGTTGTGTGCCTTCATTCCCATACAATATGGTTCTCTCCACAGTATATGATGATTCAACGGGGTAGGTATGGCGAGCTGAACTCGCTTCAGTAAGGATCGTATTGAGTTGTGCCCATTGCCCCATCACAAGTTCTTGTGCGGGTGTAAGCGTGAGTATGGCAGCAGATGCAATGAGAAGAACAAGGTTTCGCATTTTCCCCTTTTTCTTCTTTCGCCGAACACGCGAATGAATTGCTTGTTTGCCAAAAGCTGAATGGCTACCCTTCCTGCTACCACGAGTAGACTCCCCCTTTTCCATACCGCGGGCCCGCATATCCATGCCAGTGGAACCTGTAATTACGCGGCCGCATGAATAGCAAATGGTTTGGCCCGCTGCCGTACCCGCCATACAGTACGGACACCGGCTCATATGAGGGTTAGACGCCTGCGTGGTGAATAACCGTTGCCCTGATTCTCATGCCTATTGGGCCGCCAATTCCATTCTAGCATTTTCCGAGCGTATCCGTTTCCAGCGGCGCAGGGCCTCTGGGTCTAGAGCTGAAGGGAGCCAGTGCTGGTCAGCAATTCTTTGAGCTCCCGCTAAAAGAGGAAGAACTAGCAGGATCAATAACGGATAAAGATAGAGCACCAATGAGAAAATAATCCAGGTCCATAGCAGCGTGCGTAATAACCATGAAATCGCGAAAAAGCGGACTGGTTTCCCAAGGTCCCGCCCTGCCCATTGCCCCGCAATCAACAATGCCTCCGCCCAAGGAAAACACAAGCCAATTGCCGCAGCCATCAATACGCCTTCGCCCAAATTTGGAGTATTTGTTAGGACATCCACATTTAGGCGAGAGGCGATTAAAGCACCGATCCCCAGCCCTAATGCCCAACCTGAAGTGCTTCTAGCACCAACTGCTCGTGCCCGTTTTCTGCGTGAGAGTAGGAAAAGGACGAGGCTATAGAAAAGTCCCAAAGTCGCTGATAATCCTAATGGAGTTGATACGATAAAAACCCCCAATGATACAGTAAGATCCGAAGTTACTCGGATGATCCATGAGAGCATAACTCCAAGAAAACCCCCTAAAACAAGGCCTATCATGAGGTGCTGCGTTGCTGCAGGGCCATCGTAGAAACCATACAACTTCCGCATGCCACCTCGCCACCCCCAAGCCACCCCTACGAGGCCCAAAGCACCCGCAAGTTGAACCATCCACATAGAGGGCATTGCAACGCCGTCGAAACACTTGTGCTTCAGCCCTCGGGTCGTCAAACCATCTTGCGTCAGGTTTGAGGAGGAGTGTGGTTTCGGCCGGGCGTGGCAAGGCTTCTGCTCTTTGGGGGGAAAGGTGGTGTTGGAAAGACCACCACCGCTTGTGCAACGGCAGTATGGTTGGCAAAAAGTGGTTTTCGGACACTAGTTGTCTCCTCCGACCCTGCTCATAGTACTGGAGATAGTTTCGAACAGGAATTAGGCGGAGAACCCACCAAAATTAAGGGCTTTGAGCAACTTTGGGGGCTCGAACTTGATCCCGAACGAAGGATGCAGGATCTAATGCCAAAAATGTCAGAGGCCTTTGGAGGAGGGGTCAGTAATCAGCTCTCAGCGATCATGGGGGGAGGAACTGAGGATCTTGAACAAGAGGTTAGTGGGCTCAAAGCAGGGGAACTGATGTTCCCGGGATTGGATGAGGGACTTGCTTTCGACCAGCTTCTTCGCCATGTTGAAGATCCGAGGTTCGATGTAGTCGTATTCGACACTGCCCCAACAGGACATACGCTCAGATTCCTTGCCTTGCCAGAGATACTTGATAGTTGGACGGATCGATTGCTCCGCATGATGCGGATGTCAGGAGGAATACGAAGTTTGCTTTTTGGCCGTAAACAGGAAGAAGAGATGCGGGATGAACTAGAGCGCCTCAAGCGACGGATCTCACATGTACGGCGGGTGCTTGCATCCGAGAGCCATGCCACCTTCATGCTCGTTACAATTGCTGAACAAATGGCTGTAGAAGAATCCAAAAGGGCCGCTCAAGCCTTGGACGAATTTGGAATCCACTTAGGCGGGTTGATTATCAATCGAATTACACCAGATTTAGACCATGATTTTCTGCAAAGTAGAAGAAAAATGGAACTCAAGCACATTCACCGCCTCATGGGGATTTTCCGAGAGACTGCATTGGCACAGATTCCACTTGAGATGGAAGACATACATGGAACTGCAGCACTAGAAAAAATAGGTACGTGCCTCCATGGCCCTGCATCTGACCCTCCTCATTCAATGGATCCCGTGATGAGGGGCACTCAAATCCCCCTACAGCTTAGGAGAGGGCTTGTTCAGAAATTATCAAACGAAGGAGATCTTCGGGTCCAGATCCACCTACCTAGTGCCAAGAAGGAGGAGGTTGGCTTACGCGGTGAAGGATCGAAGTTATTCGTATCGGTAAACGGGGTTGAGGCGGAAATAGACGTGGGACGCCCGGCAAAAGTTGATGGGATCGTGGCAACATTTTCTGATGAAATTTTGACGCTTACGCTCCCCCCCTCTACTCCGACGAATTCATGAGTAAGCATTTGGAGGCAAAATTGTGGTGCTAGAAGGACTGCGGAACCGGATCGGAGCCGCTGTAGGGCGGTTGCGCGGAAAGCACAAGTTGGATGAAGAGACCGTAACTGAGTTATCACGGCAACTCCGCAAGGCTTTTCTTGAGGCTGATTTTAATGTGCGCCAGACAAAAGAAATCACTGAGCGGCTTGAACGGAGGTTACTCGAGGAAGAACGCCGTCCCGGTCTTGCTGTTCAAACACATGCAATGAATATTGTCTATACAGAACTTGTTCGAATGCTAGGCTCTCCACGTGAAATCCAGCCTAGAGACATCACAATTCTTCTGGTCGGGTTATATGGACAGGGGAAAACCACAACAACTGCAAAATTAGCTACATGGTGGAAACGGCGGCACGGCGGAAAAATCGCAGTGATAGAGGCTGACGTGCACCGGCCTGGTGCTTATGCACAATTGCAACAACTTCTCGCAGACGAGGACATTACCGTGTATGGGGAAGAGGATGCAGATGATGCTGTTAGCCTAGTGAAGCGTGGCCTCGAATATACGCGAACTGCAGATGTTACTATCATCGATACAGCAGGACGCCATCAGCTCGATGAAGAATTGGTGGCCGAACTGGAGGAAATCAGTAGAATTGCGATGGCAGATGAGCGGTTATTGGTGATTGATGCACAGGTTGGCCAAGCTGCGGGGCCCGTTGCGGCATCATTTCACCGACTCGTCGACATAACAGGGGTCATCGTCACCAAATTAGACGGTACGGCAAGGGGTGGTGGTGCCCTTTCAGCAGTTGCGGCAACTGAAGCACCAATCTTGCATATCGGTGTCGGAGAAACGATACGCGACCTAGAATCATTCGATGGAAACCGGTTCATATCTAGACTCCTCGGAATGGGGGATATAGAGGGCCTAATCGAGTTGGCTCCTGAAGATCTAGACGAAGAAGAGGCCATGCGACTTGCTGGAAGACTCATGAGTGGCCGTTTCACATTGAGGGACATGTACCAGCAAATGGAGATGATGTCCAAGATTGGGACTCTAGACCGCATACTATCCCACATGCCTGCAGGACTATTTGGAGGACTTGGGCAGATGAATAGGGCACAAAAAGAAGAGATGCAGAATAATCTAGATCGCTATAGAGTAATTATGGATTCAATGACTGCAAAAGAAAAATCGAGCCCCCAGCTAATTAAATCAGACCGGTTACGCCGAATTGCGCGCGGGTCTGGTGCGTCTGAGAAAGAGGTAAAAGGCCTACTTTCACAGTGGAATCGATCTAGAAAAATGATGAAAGGAATCAAGGGTAATCGCCAAATGCAAAAGCAACTCAATCAAATGATGCGAGAGGGGGCTTTCGAGGATGTCGATTTCATCCAATAAACCCAACCACCCTCATTCCCGAGCCTTCGTATTAATTGGGCATCGCGTACCGCCAAATGGACCAATAAACCTCAATGATCTGGCGGGGGGATCCGGCCGTATTGACGTACTTCTTCGCGCACTATCAACTGCTCTCTTCCTTTCCCATTCGATGCGGGACGATACTGTTGTTGAGATGGTATTAGCGGGCCCCGGCGCGAATTCGCGCCGAATTAAGTGGCCAGGTGGTTCATTGCGAAGCATTCCGGCTGATGAAAGAGGAATGGCAGGACATGTTCGAAAAATAGTTGAGACTCATGCTCCAAGAAGTAGGTGGAGGAGACATGAATCTGGATTATTTGATCGGACGGGTGGGCTAAAAGACATATTAGATGATTGGGAGAATGAGGAACGAGATGCTGTCATATTAGACGCGCTGGCACCGCGAATTGAGAAAAGTGATGTGGCAAAAAAAAGGATCGGATTTATCCTATCAGACGACAGACCATTTACAGGTGATGATGAAAAAATAATGGAAGAGGTCCCCCTTCGCCGGTCTTTGGGTAACACATGGCTCCAAGGGCATTCTGTAATAGCAATTATTCAATGGCTGCTAGACGAATGGGAAACCTAACTCCACCAACCTGGAAATCCATCTGAATCGGGGTTGTGGGCGAAATCTAGCCACTCACCGCTCACGTGAAAAGGGTGTCCAACAGGCCATGTGGGTAGGACTGAGAGAGAGGGGGATCCCTCTGCCACAGCAGTCACATCTGAGCCTGGCCAATAAGGGAGCTCTAGTGAGGCGGCTCCAATCATCCACCCACCTTCATCGATTTTTCGAATAGGATCTTTGTAAATGTTGACACCAGGTCGCGTGAGTTGCAGGGGTTGCGTAATTACGGGCGGAATATTGAGGTTCAGAAATAATTCCCCTCTTGAAAATGCTTCCTTAAGATGAACTTGCGCATCATCCAGATCGGCTGGAGTAAACTCATGGACATACCTCCTTTTCCCAAATTGAGAAGCAATATGTTGTGTGCCATTGCCATCAATGAAGTCGAGTAAACGAAGAATGATCCTAACAGTCAGAGTAACAGCATCGTGTAATCCAGCACTGCCAAAATCAGCAAGACTCGCTGCAAGAGACGGAAAACCGTGAAATGCCCCTTCACGAGCACCTGCCACTGTGCCACTATGAAATAAATCCACACCCACATTCGGCCCATGATTTACACCCGAGACGACTAGATCAGGAAGACGGCCTTGAGTTAATTCACGGCTGGCAGGGTCTAATGCCAGCAGTACTGCATCGCAGGGAGTACCATCGACTGCAAATCCAGACACATCGCCTTCCCCTTTACTCCACTTTTTGACGGGTTTTACCCCTAGACGTTTGCCGAGGGTCAAAGACATACTACAAGCACTACGGTTCGCACTTGGGCACGCCACTAATACATCAATGGGACAAACGACCAAGGATTCAATTAAGCTACGCATCCCTTCCCCTTCAAGACCGTCGTCATTAGTTATGAGGACCAAGGGCTTTGCAGACACACATCTGCGAGTGAGCAATTATAGATCAGGCTTCGCCATCTATTTGCACAACATCATCTCCTTCCGAGAGAGTAACAAGAAGCAGACCTGCCAAAAGAAGAAGCCCACCTGCCCATGTCCAAAGGCCCGGGGGATCATCAACAGTACCAAGCATCCAGCCTAGCAAGGTGCCAAGTATTGGTTCAAAGAGGACACTGACACTGATCACCAAAGGAGGTAGCCACCGAAGCGAGGCATTGATACCGGTGTGCCCAACGATACCGGGGCCAAGTGCAAGGTATGCAACGTAAGGTAACCAAGCGAATGCAGCCCAACCAAATAGCGCAGTACTCGGAGGTATTGTTGCAAGAGAGGTTTCCTCAAGCAGAAGAGAAGAAATAGCCAGCATTAGAGATGCTATTAGCGTAACTGGAAAGGCGTAAATGAACAAAGGCATCCAAGGGCGTAACACTCGCCCTGCACTGAGATAACCAACAATGGCAACAGCACCTATGAAAGCTGCAAGATCACCGATCAAGGTCACCGATCCTTCGGAGTGGACTCCAAGAAGAGTCAATGCCACGCCCGCAAAACCGAGAAGTGCACCTCTCATTTGCCCTGCAGAGATGGGGCGAGATAAACAGATACATCCAATCACAATCACAAGTGGGTGCGCAGTTACGAGCAAAAGACTGTGGGTGAGTGATGTATGATCGAGAGACCAAACCCAAGCGCCAAAGTGGATCCAAAGAAAGAGGCCAGAGCCCGTAACAATCAACCAAACACGAGGGTTAGAAAGCCTTTTTCTCATCTTCAGATCACTTCGAGTTGCCCGTAATTGATACAAAAAAGGAGGAAGCAAAAGCAGGGCAGTCGCTTGAAGACGCCAAGAGGCGCGCAGCAGAGGGGGTACCTCATTCATTAATTGAAAGACAGCTCCTGCACTCGAAACAGCAAGAACTGCCGCCCCTAATATGACCCATGATCTAAGTGGAGGTGGCGTATTTGCCACATTAATCACCTCAATCCTCAAGCGTTGCTTCAATGACCTCTTCTTCATCCACTCCAATAATACCTGCGCGTTTGAACAAAATGTAAACACCCGCTGCAAGCAAGATGTGAGTTCCAACAAAACCAACTAAGCGAATGGGCATCCATGTCCCCCCTAGAGATGTTGCAAAGGAAAAGGTATCCATGAAGGCAAATACCGCTGAAATCGTGCCAAATAGCGCCTCGCCAGTAAGAAGGCCGGCGGCAATCATAAACGTTGAAAGAAGCATCAGTGCGCGCAATTTTTCATCGCCGCCTGCCTCAGCAACGGTAGGCTCAAGGTGTTTGGCTTCCCACCAATCTCTTGCAGCACCTCCAATGACCATGGGAGAAGTGAATGTCGTAGGGAGGTACATTCCCAGCCCAAAAGAGGTGCCCATGCCAGTTGCCCATTCAGCAAATATGCCCAATGCTGCGCCCAAACCAAGCAGCCAAAGGTCACCTTGGCCCTCAGCAAGGATAATCGTAAAAGCAGCAAACGCGTTTGCTTGAGGCGCTAAGAGGTCGATTGTCCCATTTGCGAGAAGACTAGACAAAAATATGGCCACCCCTGCACCAAGAACTGCACCAGGAACTACTCCAAAGATGTTGCCTTTTGAGATATGATACGGGCGATTCCCAATGTAAAGGCTATTTTTGTAGTCTGCAACAACTGTCCCCGACATAGAAATCGCAGAACCAAAAACAGTAGTTCCCACTAGACCCAAAAGAACTGCTTCTTCCTGTGTCAATCCTAGCGTGTCCCCAAATGTAAGGAAAATGGCCATCAACATGATCAGGACTATGAAGGATGTTCCCGATACAGGCTCAATTCCTGTTTCTCCCATCACACGTACGGCAATAGCACCCAACAGAAATGTCGTTGCAAGAAGAATCACAGTGAACAGTATGCTAGCACCGAGCGGAAAGCCACCAATCACGAAAATAATGACCATGGCAAGAAATGTTATCCCCATGAAGATGGGAATGTGAGATAATGGCCACTCATACCAGCCACGTCCTTCCACCCAATCTTGACTTGCTTCACCTCGGAATGCTCCCGCAATATCACCGAATATCGATTTGAACGTAGGGGTCATCTTGAGAAGACCAAAAAGACCTCCACCCACAATTGCGCCAATTGCAATTTGCTTGACAACTAACTTATGTGCCGTAAACTGTAGCGCTGCACCCCCAAATGCGCGACTATATTCCGATAGTGTCACATAAGCGCCATAGTGATAATCAAACACAGCGACATCCAAGTAAACTGCAAGTGGAACTAAAACCAGCCATGCTACAACAGTTCCAAGGTTGACCAAAATTGCCACGCGTAGGCGCATAAACCAGCCAATTGCAAAAAGAGATGGCGACAAGCCAATACCCACGTGCGTATGTCCCAAGGCGCGTGAAAATACACCACTCTCAGGTGAAATCAAGGACACGCCATTAGATATTCCATCTGTCGTACCCGTGGGTTGGTGTATCTCACCATGGCTATAAATCGAAGCAAGACCAAAATCACCAATATGCAATAGTTCAACGAGGAAATCCATGATGGCAACTTTTCGAGTGCCTATCCAAATAAGCGGATATTCGATTAGAAACATTGCCAACATGCCAATGCCTGTCCAAATACCAACCGTGCGAAGAGATTCCTGTGCCTTAGCTGCAGCGCCTGCATTCACATCACAAGTGATATCTAGCAATTTTAGATAGGCCTCAAAGCTCGGCATTGGAAGGGGATCGTCAACAAGCCAAACGCGTCTGAATATGATGAAATACATGATCCCCAAGAAACCTGCAAACATTGAAGCAATGATCCCAACAAAGGCGAGTTGCCAGATATCTGGTGCTGAAATGAGGGTCTCACCTCCAATAGTATAGTCATCTGAATACGCAAGAAGAAAGATCGCGGGAAATGTAAAGATAAACCCCGTAGAAGCATGTGTGGCACCCGTGGTGGCAGAAGTCGCAATATTGACTTCAGAAGGTGTCCATTTCAGTGCCATTCCAAGAAGGTAAGCAATGTACCACGCTGCTGAAATGGCAAGGCCTATTTTCAAACCAATATAGGCAGTCACGCCACTGAACACCGCACCAATCGCTACACCAATCAAAACTTTCCGTGTGTCCCAATGGCTTATCTCAAAGGAGCGTTCGAGATTTTTTTCCTCGAGATACTGCTCAAGAACGCCCGTATTGATGTTATTGTACATCTCATCATCGAGCCAAGTTAATTTTCCTGATTCGATTGCTGCCAAGCCTCCTGCAGTGGGCGGCTGGCGATAGGCCGATCGCTCTACAGGTCCCGCCACAACTCCTTGAGTGGCAAACGACGTATGATGATTACTCCGCTAGGAGACTTAGTCGATGGGGCGTTGCTTGATGTGAAGTTCAGTATGTGGGACATATCCCATGTGCCGATAAAGGGACCTAGCGGGATTATTTTCAAAGTGTACTGCTAATCGCACTTCATCTGCCCCTAAGCCCCATGCGTGCTGCTCAAGCCATTCAATCATTTGTGAAGCAATCCCGAGGCGGCGATATTTAGGGAAGACCCATACATCTGAGATGGTGTGGATCTGAGTTAAATTCTCGAGCCTGCCCTCAAGAAGAGACATACTCGCCATACCAACCTTGTGGCTATTTACCTCAGATACAACGATTCTAGAAGAAACTAATCGATGGCGAAGAAAATCTCGGACAACACGGCGATTGGCCGAAGATGGTATAGCACTTTTTTCCCATGCGGATTGAACTTCAACTAATCTCCACCACATCAACTCCACATCGCTTAAATCAGCTGAATTTGCAATACGCATGTTTATTGAATGAAATTTGGGATCAGGCACGGGCGTGAGTACAGTCATGTGATTCGTAATCCCGCCGAGATTGAGCAAACGTGATAAGACCTCCCGGAGCGATGTGTACTCATGCCTGGAACTACTCGAGCCGAAGTACGCACTCTCAAAGTGGGCCGCTATGTTGCACTCGACGACAATGCCTACAAAATTCTCGGAATATCTACATCGAAGCCCGGAAAGCATGGCGGGGCAAAAGCACGAATTGAACTAACCGACATTTTCACTGGCCAAAAACGATCTTATGTCGCCCCCGTAACAGATTCAATTAATGTCCCTCTTTTAGAAAAGGGATCGGCTACGGTAACCCATCTTGAAGGAAATGAAGTTCATGCAATGGACATGAAATCCTATGCGACGCTGATATTGCCTATGCCCTCAGATGAAGAAGGAATGACAATCACACCCGGCAGTGAAATACTTTGGATGGAAGCCCTTGATCGATACAAGATTACGCGCGACCACTGATACGGCAGACTAATTGCTGTAATTACCCGAAAAATTCGTATTGTAACTGAATGATTTCTTCAGACGTTGCTGCTCCCGAATATGCGTCAAGTGGTTTTTTGTTGAGGCTTAGAAATTGATCCCCCCATCGAATTGCGGAAAGGATACGGGATGCATGATCGGGTTCGCCTAGAATATAGAGTGCTGCCGCTATCGCCTCTGCTGTAGAAAGGCGACCTGCTTTTCCCCAAGAAACAGGGCTTGCCGCCAGTAAAAGAGGTAATGTCCTAGACGTCAGCCTACGATGATTATGCAGTTTCTCAATGCTTTCTTCGAGTAACTTCCAGGAACAATCAAGGGCAATTATCGGCAAAAGGTTGCTCCGATCTTCTGGGCCTAAGACTTTACCGCACAAAGGATCGAGCAGGATGCCTTTCCGGGGGGAGGATAATTGGTTATGAATGATTGCTAAATCACGCTTCCCCATTGCTAGAGCCGTGCACTTTTTGGGGTCATCTTGCTGAAGGTGGATGATGTGTATCATTCGCACATTATCACTGGACACGATCTCACCGATCAAGTCCCATGAAATCACCTAGAGTCATGCCCCTACTCAGCGCAGCCCGGTCACCGGGATGCGTATCGGCGTCTGATTTCCTCAAAACATATAGACTGACTTCAAGAACGCGTTCAAGCTTTCGAATGACTGAATCTGTCGGGCGCACACCTTGTTCAAGGCGCTGAATTACGTTGACTTTCTCGGCAATTTGACCCGCCAACTTCTTCTGATCCCAACCCTTTTTGATTCTATTTTCTCGAATTCTTGTAGCAAAATCATCTGCTAATTCTTTATCGCCTTGAGCCATGATGTCTTTTCCCACTTCTCCACGACCACCATAGCCTCCCGAAAAGCGGCCAGTATTCGAAGGATTTCGCCTAGATTGCCGATTATGTAACTGCCTCGAATCACTCCTAGAAGCCTTTGCAGAGGGTTCTGGCCATTCACGCCCCATGCGGGTACTGCATTGTTTGCAGATTTGCATTACTCGGGATTCTATATCAAGACGGCGAACTGCTACACGTTCGGCTCCACATACCTCGCAAGAACTCATAGTCCTTGCATGGAGGAAGGTCATTTCAATCCAGCGTGCTGTTGACTGAATCGCTATCTAACGCACTTTGCAGCAGTTCTGCTTTATACGAGGCCGAAGCGCCTCTCTGTTTGTGTCCACTGAGGTAGATGGGTTCGGGCAGGATGCCGCTTCGCCAGTTGAAGAAGGGGGAGGGCGTGAATTATCGCGTTTAGAGAGCAGGATTACGAAGTTACGTGAGCAGGCTCAAACACTGATGAGCGACAAAGTATTTCTTGAGAATGAGATTTCATCTCTGAAAAGGCGCCTCTCCCGTTTAGATGATGAAGTCAGGATGCTCAAATCACCACCCCTTGTTGTGGGGCAAATTCAGGACATAATGGAGCATGATCGGGCAGTTGTTCGTTCATCAAACGGCACAATATTTGTTGTCAGCTTAAATCCACACCTGAGTATAAATGATCTTCGACCAGGTACTCGAGTTAGCCTCAATCAGGACACACTAGCTGTGATGGATATTTTGGAATCTGGACGCGACCCACTTGTATCGGGCGCCGAACTAGTCGAGCGTCCACGTTACAAATTCACAGATCTAGGAGGTTTAGACGATCAAATACAGCGGTTACGAGAAGCCATTGAATGGCCACTTAGCCGCCCAAAGGATTTCCTTGACATGGGGATTGAACCACCAAAGGGAGTGCTTCTAGTCGGACCACCGGGATGCGGAAAAACAATGCTTGCCCAAGCAGTTGCCGCATCTAGCGACGCGACATTCATACGCATGGTGGGGTCAGAATTAGCGCAAAAGTACATTGGCGAGGGTGGGCGAATGGTTCGAGAATTATTCGAGATGGCGAGGGAAAGAAGTCCTGCGATCGTCTTCCTTGATGAAATTGATGCAATTGGTGCCAAAAGACTCGATTCCGCCACATCTGGCGACCGAGAAGTGCAACGCACATTGATGCAACTGCTATCGGAGCTTGATGGGTTTGTCAGACTCGAAGGAGTCAAAATTATCGCCGCAACAAATCGGCCAGATATTCTAGATGATGCGTTATTGCGCCCAGGTAGATTTGATCGAATTATAGAAATTCCATATCCCGACGAGGACGGACGTCGTGCGATTCTGGACATACACCTTTCACCAATACGCACTACTAGATCCGTGGACAAAAGTTGGATCATCAAGCGGACAGAGGGTTGGTCTGGCGCTGATCTCAAGGCACTCTGTACCGAAGCCGGCATGGAAGCGATCAGGGTGAAGGCAAAATCAGTGTCCATGAAGCACATTCGTGCAGCGCAGGCAACGATTGAGAAAAAGCGTGAAGAATCTCGTCGTAAAGGAAGCCCGAGGCATGATCTATGGGCGTGACAAGTGTTGAAGAAGTAAGGGCTTAGCGCATCATCATGTCAACACCTTTAGTCGAGTGTGTCCCGAATTTTAGCGAGGGGCAGAATAGTGATCTTATCGACGAAATTGTAAATTCAGCCAGAGGGGTCGATGGGTGCCTCGTTCTATCTGCAGAACCAGATGCCGATTATAACCGAACAGTAGTTACCTTAGCGGGTCTACCGGGACCAGTTGCTGAAGCAGCATACCAGCTCATTTCATCTGCAAAGTCACTCATTGATATGCAAGAACACGAGGGTGAACACCCAAGAATGGGGGCAGTAGACGTTTGTCCATTCATTCCACTTAGAGATAGTACGATGGATGAGTGTGCCGCTCTTGCCACTCGGCTTGGTGAGCGTGTATCTCAAAACCTCGCAATCCCCGTCTATTTCTATGGACATGCCGCAAAGCACCCTGATCGGAAAGTTCTATCCGCACTTAGAAAGGGACAGTATGAGGGTTTGAAAGGACGCCTTTCAAATTCAGATTCGGTTCATTCTGAACAAACAAGGTTGCCTGATTTAGGCCCAACTACGTGGACAGGAGATGTGGCAAAATCAGGAGCGATTGCAATCGGAGCACGGCCCATTCTTGTCGCATACAATGTGAATTTAGACGAAAAAGATGCGGCTGTTTCTCGAAAAATTGGTACAATTGTTCGCAGCTCTGGGCGCCTGATCAAGCAGGAAAGTGGAAAGAAAATGCGGGTTTCAGGCATGCTGGATTGTGTACAGGGGATGGGTATTCAATTGGAATCCCACGGAATAAGCCAGGTTTCAATGAATCTACTAGACATCTCCGTTACAGATCTCCATGATGCTTTCGAATGTATTCGCTCACTTGCGGCCGATCACGGCATCAAAACGGCAGGATCAGAACTCGTTGGACTAGCACCCCTATCCAGCTTCCTTGAGGCAGGAAAATGGTACCACATAGATCCAGACAATGCATCTGATGACGAATTGGTAGAGGCCGCAGTAGAGGGGCTTGGGCTGGATTCAATGGGACCATTTGAGGCATCAGGCAGGATTATTGAGTGGGCAGTGGAGGCATCGACATGACACATTTTCTAAATCTGACATTGGGAGCGTACAGCAGTGCTCTCGCATCAGATCAGCCAACGCCTGGTGGTGGCACTGCATGCGCCGTTGCACTAGCTGATGCTTCTGCACTATCTGTGATGGTCAGTAAACTCACACTCGGAAGAGATAAGTGGAAAAGTGGGTGGGGGGCTGCAGAAGCGATCCGAGACCTCGCAGAACCCATGATGGATCGAGCGTTGGAACTCGCCGATCTCGACTCGGCCGCATTTGAGCAAATTATGGCTGCATTCGCCCTTCCAAAAGATACCGAAGAGGAACTCAATACTCGGCGGAATGAAATCCGTGCTGCAACGATATACGCTGCAGAAGTACCGCTTGAAACTGCCCAAAAGGCTCTTGATTTGCTTCGGCTGTTGCCAAAACTTGCATCTGCTGGAAATGGAAATGCTGTTACTGATGTAGGAGTGGCTTGTTTACTCGCGGATGCGGCATGTCAGGGGGCACTGTTCAACGTTAGGATCAATATAGGATCCTTGCCAGAAAATATCTCTGAACCCCTTCAATTAGCAGTTGAGGCTGTAGAACTCGGAAGGAAGGAGGCAACTGCTGCTGCCCTAGACGCTGTCGAACGAAGAATGCAAGACTCAGGATGAGCGATATTGACCTTTTTCTTCGGCAGGATTGAAGGCCTTGTGCGTTGGAAATGCCAATATGGGCGAATGGGATGAACTTCGCAGGCACGTGGGCGAAGGCATACCTGAGGAACTACCACTTCCACCTCTATTCGACGACACAGTAGCACATGCCCCAACTTCACCAAGCGCTCTGGATCCATTAGAGGAGCAACTTGCCTTGTCCAATGCATTGCGATATTTCCCCACACATCAGCACAAAATACTAGCCACTGAGTTTGCAACAGAGTTGCGGAAACATGGACGGATACGAATGCTTCGGTTTCGGCCAACAGAATATGCCATGAAAGCTCACCCAATTAGTGCATATCCCTGCCGTTCAAGAGAGGCGGCGGCAGTGATGCTGATGATACAAAACAATCTCGACCCAAATGTCGCTCAATATCCACATGAACTGATCACATATGGGGGAAATGGGGCAGTATTCCAAAACTGGGCACAATATCGGTTGACGATGCAATATCTCTCTGAGATGACAGACAGCCAAACCCTTGTGATGTATTCTGGGCACCCACTAGGCCTCTTTCCATCTCACACAAATGCACCACGTGTTGTGATCACGAATGGATTGATGGTTCCAAATTATTCCAAGAATGACGACTATGAACGTGGAAATGCGATGGGGATCACTCAATACGGGCAAATGACTGCTGGATCTTACATGTACATTGGCCCCCAAGGGATCGTTCATGGAACTACAATCACACTCCTCAATGCTGCAAGAATTTATCTCAAAAGGTCAGCTGATCAGAGACTTTCTGGAACCACCTTTGTTAGTTCAGGGCTTGGGGGCATGTCAGGTGCACAGGCTAAAGCTGCAGTAATTGCAGGAGCCGCATGTATTATTGCTGAAATCGATCCTGATGCGGCTACAAAACGTTACAATCAAGGATGGATTGCCCAGATAACGCATGATGTTGATGAAGCAATTGACAGAATGCTTCAAGCAAAGCGGGAGGCAAAAGCAACTAGCATTGGATTTGTCGGAAATGTCGTTGATCTTTGGGAGCGACTAGATGAAAGGGAAATACACGTAGATCTAGGCAGCGATCAAACAAGCCTTCACAATCCCTGGAAAGGGGGATATTATCCCACTGGAGTTGGCTTTTTGGAAGCAAGAAAAATGATTGCAGCATCTCCAGAAAAATTTGCAAAGTTGGTACGAGCTAGCCTAGTCAGGCATGCTGATGCAATTTCACGAATGAGCAAGCGGGGAATGGCATTCTGGGATTATGGAAATGCATTCTTGCTAGAGGCAAGCAGAGCGGGAGCTGATGTGATGAATGCGGATGGGACTAAATTTTCCTACCCATCTTATGTTGAAGATATCATGGGTCCCATGTGTTTTGACCATGGATTCGGACCATTCCGATGGATTTGCTCATCAGCATCTGAGAGTGACCTCGATACCACGGATGCAATTGCAACTGGTGTCCTAACTTCAATGGCAAAAACATGCAGCCCTGAGATCAAGCAACAAGTACTTGACAACCTGCTGTGGATCAGTGAGGCAAAAACACACAAGATGGTCGTTGGAAGCAAGGCCAGGATTCTCTACGCCGATGCTGAAGGACGGAGGGAAATTGCACTTGCATTCAATGATGCCATCAATGATGGCCGCATATCTGCCCCAATTATTCTAGGAAGGGATCATCATGACGTAGGAGGTACGGATAGCCCTTATCGAGAAACGGCAAATATTCGAGATGGATCGATGTTTACTGCAGACATGTCTGTTCACAACTTTGTGGGAGATGCTTTCCGAGGAGCTACGTGGGTCAGTCTCCACAATGGGGGCGGAGTGGGATGGGGCGAAGCCATCAATGGAGGATTTGGCATGGTGCTCGATGGGACTGATAAATGCGAAGAGCGAATACAGTTGATGCTGGGGTGGGACGTAAACAACGGCGTTGCGCGGCGCGCGTGGGCTCGAAATCAAGGTGCGTTATTCACAATCCAACAAGCAATGCTCAAAGATTCAGAACTAAAAGTTACATTGCCGCACCCTGCTGATGCATCACTTGTAGAATCGGCTCTCAAATAATTCGCCAAGGGGGGTGCGCTTGATGTGGAAGAGTCTCCTCCGCGACTTGTGATCAGGACAATTGAGATCCACGGTGCTGACCTGAAAGTTTCTGATTTGCTTGACATATCAGAAGGAAGATGCACTGCGAAGATATCGGAATCGGCTCGCAAAAAGCTTGAGGAATCGAGAAAAGCAGTCGAATTGATGATCGAACGCGGCGATACATTATATGGGGTAAATACGGGATTCGGTTCCCTTGTAAATCAGCGGATTGGAGATGCCGAACTCGCACAATTGCAACTCAACCTAGTTCGCTCACACGCCTGTGGGCTTGGTGAAGACATGGACCCACCTGATGTATTGGGAATGATGCTTGCTAGAGCGAATAGTCTTGCAGTAGGAGTATCAGGTGTGCGACCAATTGTTGTTCAAACACTCCTCGATTGTGTTAAGGCACGCATAGCACCAGTCACTCCTAGGATCGGTTCATTAGGAGCATCAGGGGATTTAGCGCCACTTGCCCATGTTGCCCTAGCGCTGATTGGCGAAGGACTTGTCGATGTAGATGATGAAGAAGCGGGCTGGAAACGGCTCTCGGCTGATATTGCACTTTCCAATGCAGGCATAAAACCACTCATATTAGGGGCAAAAGAGGGATTATCACTCCTCAATGGGACGAGCCAGCAAATCGCATATTTAGCTAAAGCAGTGAGAGGAATTCAGCGTCTAATTGGAGCAGCAGATGCTGCCTTGGCCTGCTCCATAGAGGGGTTCAGGGGATCGGCATCTCCACATGACGCTGCCCTTCATCTAGTGCGCCCCCACCCAGGTCAAGCAAAAACTGCTTCTAGAGTTCGAGAAATGCTAGCTAATTCTGCAATTATTCCATCCCACGCCGGCTGTGACCGAGTTCAGGACCCGTACTCATTTCGTTGTGCTCCCCAAGTCCATGGACCTGCGCATGAAGCGCTAGACCGGTTGGTGCATGTTACTGAGATTGATCTAAATTCAGCCACCGACAACCCCCTTATTTTTGTTCCAAAATCAGGTGACTTAGATTCATCAAGAATAATTTCAGGTGGCCATTTCCATGGGGAAATACTTGGACAAGCAGCTGATTTAATGCGAATTTCACTTGCAGAACTGGCTTCAATAAGCGAGAGAAGAACGAATGTTATGCTGACCCAGAGCATCAGTAAACTTCCCGCATTTCTTGCCAAGAACCCTGGCTTAGAGTCTGGATTGATGATCGCACATTATGCGGCTGCTGCTGCACTGGCCGAATTGCAACTTGATGCAGGACCGGCTTCCATCCTAAACGCGACAACATCAGCTGGTCAGGAGGATCATGTATCTATGGCCGCCACATCTGCCTACCGCCTCAGTACAGCCCTAACTCGGATGAGCGAGGTACTAGCTGTCGAATTCGTAGTTGCTTCTGAAGCACTACGCATTGCTGAAGAGTCAGCAGGTGATGGAGTGCGAGAAGTAATCAGAATAGTGCGCAAAATTGTGGAGCCTCTTGCAGGAGATAGGCCATTGTCAAAAGATCTCATAGGATTATCAAATATGCTCCTAAATGGTGATGAGGTCCTCGATATTGTACGCAAAAATGAGAGTGGGGATTAACCTTCATTGCCCCTCTCTATCGACGCTTCAAGCATTCGGTCAAGTTGCTGCTCAATTTCATCAAGGCCAGTCAACTGGCGAAGGCGGAACCGCATGATGGTGGCCAAACTTGTTTCACCCATACGATTGACGAGATCGACGCGCCGGTCAAGGTCAATCGCCCGATCTATTTTTGACTCGATCAAGTCGACTGCCTCTTTCATTTCATCAGGGGGATAATGAAGGGCTGGTTCAATCTCAGAGGTATCAATCCCCATTTTCCGCCAAGCTAGAACGCGTTCGCGCAGGATTTCGCCACTCACATGTGAAAGGCGCGTCAGGCTTTTAAGACGCCCCTCTACCAATTGTGGTTCACCCAAATTTCCAACAATTTGGGTATCTGTCCCATCCAAGGGCATTGCCTCTACAGGCTTTACCTGTGCATTTGGAATGCGGTCGAGAGAAGGTGCCTCTCTGCGAAGTCGGGCATTATCAGTTGGGTCAAAAGCTAGTGGGTCAAATATGGCAATCACACCGCGAGGGGTACCTTCTAGATCATCAACTAACTGACGGATGAATGCAAGTACGCGCTGGGAACCAGCTCTTGCATTCAGCATTTCTAGGCCCTCAAACCAAACAATCTCTGGCTTAGTCAGGGGAGAGGTCAGCACACGGTGTATTTGTTCAACATCAGGGGCGATCGCAGATGGGTGATCAATTGATGTTAGCCAATGGATGACAACATTATCGGACTGGAGACGATACAGCAACTCATCAGGTGGTCTTCTCGCAACAATACGGAGGGATATCGCATCCGCCAAACATGCCTCTTCAACCGCTTCTAGATCACTAGCGCGTATTCGATCGAAAGGAATGCTTTGCAGGCGCCCGATCAAATCGGATAACCGTACCATGACACCTCTAATAGCCGAAGGCCCTTGAACCCCTCGCCGAATTAAGATTATAACAGCCATGACGCCCAACGATTAAACGCACAAGGTAATTCACGTATTCGGGGGACCAACATGGCAGACGCTAATCCTGAGGAAAAGGAAAAGGAAAACAGCACGCCGATGGCCGAATGTGGAAGATGCAGTTCGCGCATTCCTGCTGATTCTGCAGAGTGCCCGGTATGTAATGTGAAATTCGGGGGCCAGGAAGTCGACGAACACCTCGGCGAGTGTGGCTCATGTGGTGCGGTTATCCCACTAGATTCGACATCCTGTGCCAATTGCGGAGTGTTATTTGTCGCAGATGATATGCTGGCTGTACTGGCTGACTGGATGAAGGATAATGATTTCAGCGTGCGTCACCTTTTCGGGAAACTGGATGCTGACGACTCTGGAGCGATTAGTACTGAAGAGATGCGTGATGGACTGCTAAAATTGCGACTTGCAGACCTCCCACCAGCACAAATTGAACGTCTAATCAAAACACTCGATGCTGATGGCAATGGTGAAATTGACCTTACTGAATTAGAAGCTGTTTTTGACGAACATGGAGTTCCGCGTGTGTCCCTAGCCACTGATGAGACATCCGAGGATGATGCAGAAGACGAGGATGATGCAGAAGACGAGGATGATGCAGAAGACAGGGATGATGCAGAAGACGAAGATGATTCAGAAGACGAGGATGATTCAGAAGACGAAGATGATTCAGAAGACGA
>CAYMED010000014.1:0-65342 GCA_964389655.1 uncultured Candidatus Poseidoniales archaeon | reverse complement strand
GAACCCTTGGTCCAGAGCATCAAACTACCACTTCCCAAAATGTTCAACCATTAGGCCCCCCCCAACCCATGGGTGATCCCCAACCCTTGGGGCCCCCTCAACCTCTTGGGCCCCCCAGTAGTTACTCAAATGATCAAAATGTAAATCCGTATACATCTATTCAACAGACAGCAAATGTGTTTGAACAGGCATTTGAACATCAGGTTTCCGCCGCCCCTGTTTCATCTGAAGTGAATCCATATGCTGTGAGTGCCGCATCGTATTCCCCCCCTCCAGCCGAACCAGTAGTTTGGACAGATGCAAATGGACAAACATGGAAGCAACACAGTGATGGACGACTTGATTGGTGGGATCCATCAAGAAATCACTGGCATCCTTATCAGGGCTGAATTAAATTTCTCTTAACCACCGTGCCGGATTACCTGCATAAATACCTGATTTTTCAACATCTGAAGTTACAACAGATCCTGCTCCGATCACAACATCATCACAAATATTGACCGGAAGAACCGTCGCATTTGTTCCAATGCTTACGCGGTCACCAATTCTTGTTTGTTTCCACTTTTCTTGATCACCACCAGCGGGCCCCCCCGACCGAAATGTATCATTGATGAACATCACCCCGTGACTGATGAAACAATCTTCTCCAATGGATACTAATTCACAGATGAAGGCATGGCTTTGAACTCGTGTGCGTTGCCCAATGATCACGCCTCGTTGAATTTCGACAAATGGGCCAACAAAGACCCCGTCACCGAGACTGCACCCATATATATTAGATGGCTCAATAATGGTTACATCATCCCCACATACAAGGTCAACAACCCCCACTTGTCTGTATTTTGCATCTCCCATACTCTCCACTACCCATATCCCTCATTGAAATTTCCTTCAGTAAAATTTCAGATTTGATATTTTTACCTGTATGAGCGTACTGCGGCGACAACTCTTTGAGTTTCTTCTTTGCTATGTAATGGGTGGATGGGCAAAGAAACAATGCGCGCACATATCCGTTCAGTAATTGGTAATGCCCCAATTTTATGCTGGATATGATTGTTGTAGACGGGTTGTCTATGGCAAGGTATGGGATAATGGATTCCTGAAGCCACGCCACAGGACTCTAAGTGGGACATAAATTCATCACGATCATCAACTTGTACAACATATTGGTGCCAAGCATGCTCAATTTCCGATCTAATAATTGGAGTCTCTAACCAATCTAAATCAGACAATTCCTCAGAATAAATTTCTGCAATTTCCCTTCGCCCTTGTACCCAGTGATCCAAATGTTTGAGTTGAACCAACCCAACGGCAGCAAGCATCTCAGACATCCTCCAATTTGTACCTAACATGATATTTTCATATTTTGAGGAGCGCCCATGATCAACAATCATTTTCATATTTTCAATTAAGTCATCTCGATTGGTAAGAATCATCCCCCCATCTCCCCCAACCCCCATATTTTTACTTGGAAAGAAAGAAAATGTGGCGAAATCCCCAAATGAGCCAATTGGTTCCCCATTAAGGGTGGCACCATGTGCTTGAGCACAATCTTCAATCAAAGGTATGCCCGCATCTCGGACAACATCCATTGCCTCTTGTGACACTGGTTGTCCATATAGATGGACTAGAATTGCAGCTTTTGTATTCTCTGTGATTGCATTTTTTATTGAATCTTGATTTGCCGTGTGATCATTGTTTACTTCGACAAAAATAGGGGTGGCCCCGACATGATTTGCAGCAGTTGCGGATGCAATGTATGTGTGGGAGGGTACAATCACTTCATCCCCATGTCCAACTCCGAGAAGTCGCAATGCAGCAATTAGTGCAACAGAACCATTTGAACACGTCACGCCACCCTTTGCTTGACAACGGCTTGTGAATTCTGCTGCGAAATCTCTTGACCTTTGTCCCTTAATCCAATTTCCAGAATTTAAGACATCAAGCACAGCACTTCGCATTTCGTCATCAATGAACATTCGTGCTAGGGGCACTTTTACTGCATGTTCCATAGCCGGTCGCCGGTGCCTTCCATTCATCACGCTGTCGGCAAAAAATAGCCACATGTTTCCGTCATCATGAAGCATCTCCGTCTTCCGCCTACTTTCAATGACAATACGGGTGGCCGTAGTTGGGACCGGATATTGGGGCCGCAACCATGTTCGAACTTTAGCAGCTCTACGCGATCAAGGTACAGACTTAGAGTTGATCGTCTGCGATATTGATTTGGCACGGGCAACTGAATTGGCCAATGAGCATCAAGCAACTCCAAGTACAGATGTGAATACTCTTGTTTCTGAATTGAATGTTGATGCTGCAACAATTGCAACACCCAGCCCCCTACATGCCCAACAAGCGATTCAATTGATCAAAAAAGGAGTTTCAGTTCTTGTTGAAAAACCTCTTGCCCTTACCGTAGATGAGGCAGAAAACGTGTTTCAAACAGCCACATCAAATTCTACTTTACTCTCAGTAGGACATGTATTCCGCCACCACGCGGGAGTAAAGGAAGCCAGAAATATGATTGCAGATGGTAATTTGGGCCCCGTTCGTCTTCTTGAATCGATAAGAACGGCTGTAAGAGATCCTCGTCCAGATATGGGTGCTATCCATGCCTTGGGAATTCATGATTATGATGTATTCAGTTATTTGATGGGTGATAATCCTCCATCAAACCTCATTTCACGTGCCACACCAAGTACGATTGAAGGAATTGAAGATCATGCAGTAACTCTGCTCTCATTCCCCCAGCCCACTGGTTTAGAAGGACCTCATGCTCTTTGTCAATCTACGGTTGGATGGCGTGGAAGAATTGGTGGTAAGCAACGGTCTTTGAGAATTATTGGGCGGGACAAAAGCATAGATGTGGACTATTTAGACCATTCAGGGATTTGGATTCACCATCATCCAAACGAAGAAGTGGGTGGTGAATTTGGAGGCCCTGGCGCTGCCCGCCGAGAACGCATTAACCTCCCCCTCGGTGAACCCGCTTTAACTGCAGAATTACGGCATTTCATAGGCTTAGTTTCTTGTAATGCCACTCAAGACCCAATTACAGGTGGTGAAGTGGGAATTTCAGGTGTGAAAATGGTTGAAATGGCATTACAATCTCTAAACTAATTTGGAATTATTATCTCGGTTTTCTTAGAATGCCGTCAAGTAGCCCGATGCTGAATGTAGTGTGCAATATCATGAGCATCATGGGTACCCCAATAACCAACGTTAGATCTCTTCTTTGAATTGTTTCAATAACGCCACTACTGATAATTGAAATTGCATATAGTGCCGCAAGAATCCACCAATATTCAATTCCTAATAATATGAGAATAATCGTTGCGATCACCCCAATCCAAGGGGCGAATTCAGCTATATTCAATCTAGATGGACTTCGTTTGAGATGCTGCATTCTCCAAAACCCATATCGGTGCCCAAATCGAATCCAACTTCGAACCGACTTTCTTTTTACTTGTTGGACGCAACTAACATCCGACCTCCAAGTTGGCCAACCTGCTTGGTTTAGGCGTAAATTAAGATCAGAATCTTGAGTGGTACGAAAATAGGGATCCCACCCCCCAATGCTCTCCACTGCCTCTTTTCGATACAATGTGAAAGGTGGTATTTTCGAGGGGGCTCTTCCAACAAAACGGGCAAATTGCCCCCCCCCGGCCCCCAAACGATTTGTCAGTGCAGCTTCAATCGATCTTCCTGCAAATTTAATTTCTTCTTCAGCAGCAGATACTCGGCACCCCACCCCCCCAACTTTTCCTTCAATCTCATCTTCAATCTCTATCAAATCATTTATTCTCAACCTTAAATGGTCTTTTGCCACCCAAGCATGGGCACTCATCTCAAAGATAAACTCACATTTTTCGGGGCAAGCCTCCAAACTCAAATTTCTTGCTTGGGGGCTATATTTTTCAGGATTATTTAAGAGGTGTATTTTTGGCCCATTATTTTCATCAGAATATGCCATCATATTCTCAACAATATTCAATGTCGAATCAGTGGATCCACCATCAATAACGTGTATGGCATGGCTATCAGCTGGATAATCTTGCTTAATCAACGATTTCAAGCATCTTTCAATGGTTCTTTCTTCATTCAAACATGGAATGGCAGTGACTACGAAAGGTGTCTCCACGGTTCTTCCTCTAAACAGCCACTAGCACATATCGTCTTGATTTTGTGGATCGAATTGAAGAGGAAAAAGCCAGTCGCTAGTAATGTGTCTGAGCCGGCAGTTGATCGGGAGAGTTTCATTCATTTTATCTGTATTACAATTTTATGTGTTATTACAATCTCCAGTTTCCTTCTATCAGTTACTTGGTTAGTTGTAACATCATTATCCATTCTTCTTTGTTGGTTAATTATTGTAACTTACCGGTTTAGGCTTGTAGATGCCCTTGACACATCTACTGGAAATATCATTTCCATGCTATTTTTTGGTCTTTTAATTATTGTTCAAGTCCCAATTTATTCATTGTTCATGAACTGGCCATTTCCAATATCGATCATGATTTCGGTACTTTCAACGTACGTGATTTATTCCCTTCACTCCAGTCTTGAACCCAACCGGGGAAGCGGTTTAAGGACAGCGTAGTCATTGACACGCGCTTTTGATCTCTTGATTTTCCATAATCTCATTACGTCTTTTTTCTATTGATGACTCATTTGAGATACTTTCAATGCTGGTGGGCCGAACTAGAACGTCGCACGTGCTTATTCCGACAATCACAAAAGCTTCGGCATTAGCAATAATTTGAGAACAACCAATATGATCACAATATATCTTTCTCGCAACATCGATGTGCTGGCTGTCAAACCCAGATAATACACATCCCTTGTGTAAATTCGACCAGGTTCGGTCCATATATTGTGGCTTTGAACAAACAGAAAAGTTTTGTCCAGTTGTATTTTTCATAGTCAATCGCCCGAATGCAACATGGTTGAGTGTGTTATTATCCCCTATTCGGACCCAAGCACCCTTCGCGGCATCTATTTGCCCCGATTCAACAGGAATTGAACACCAATCAGGTCTTGTGTGCCCTCCCAGCCAAGATGGGATGGAATTTGGTTCTACTCTTGTGTTCCAAGATGTTTTGTAGGCTCCTTCAATAGATGCCTCAAACGATGCAGCATCCCCCCCATATACTACCCTAGGTAATGCTATATTCCTCGCCAAAAAGAGACACACTCCGTCATTTTTCTGGACATATAATCCACCATCAGAAGTAAATTGAGCAGGTAAACAAGTTGACATATCTTCAAGACAAATTGAGTTTGCCCCAGTTACAAATCCTTCACCTTCGATATGTCCGATGACAAATGTACTTTTACACCCCTCATCTTCATCCCATATCGCCCCATTTATGCTGGCACAGTAATGTTCCCCAACAGCAAATCCTTCTCTTATATTTCCACTCTGGTCGATATACCAAATCTCATCAAGACTGGCGCTGGTAAATACCCCATCCATGCTCGGTTTAGACCATAAAATAACTGAAGAAGCCATAATTCCCAATATCACTAATGAAATAATGAATAAGCCAATTAATGCCCTAAACTTGGTCAGAAAAGATATTTTAGTATCTTCAAAAACGTCAATTGTCGGATCAACCAACCGTCTTTTCCCCCCTCCTCTCTTTGCAGGCCCCGCCCGCCTCTTTGAAGTGGATCGCCCGCGTTGTGCCATAGCAGATGAAAGGGGTGCGACTGAAAAATAGGCCGGAATCAAGAGCCCTTCAATGGAGAGCCTTCATGAAACGCCTACCCGTGCGGGAGGCATGGTTGAAGGAGGCCCACAGCCTCCAAATAGCATTCATCGGAGTTCTGTAGTTGTATTATCCTCTGAGGAGGTTCGCCGTAGAATTCTAAATGCTGCCGTTTCTTTTCATGAGATTATTCATCCCACATTTGGCCCACACGGCCTTGATAAGATACTTTATTCCCCCAATGGAGATATTTCCCTTACGAGAGACGGGGCCAAAGTAACAACTGAAATGATGGTTCGACACCCAGCAGCGAAACAGATAGTAGAACTCGCACGCGCCCAAGAATCTGAAATTGGAGATGGAGTTTCTAGTGCAGTCTTGCTTGCATGTTCATATATTATTGAAGCAAACGAATTACTCGAGAACCATATTCATCCACTAATCCTGATTGATGCTTGGAAAGAGGCATATGAAATTGCCAAGTCTTCGATTCTAGAACTTGCACGTCCTTTGAAAAAGCAGGACTTAATTCATATCGCCCAAACATCCCTCAGTGGTTCTTCAGTAGAAGGGGCAATTGAAACCTTAGCAGAAGTTGCTGTACGAGCAATGGATTTACTTCCAGTCGGATATCAACGAGCTGAAGAAATTCAAATGGCGAAGGTGTTGTCATCTAACCTTTCTCAAACCCGGGTAATTCAAGGCTGTTCCATCGAAAAAAGGAGACCATTGGTTAGGGGTCCTTTGGAGATTGAGGATGCTAAAGTATTGTTAATTACTGCAGACCTTACAGCAGCAGCAACAAGAAGTCGCGACCTCGAGATTGAAGTTAAATCGGCAACTGAATTGCAGAATATGATTGAGGCAGAAAAAGATCATTTAGAATCACTTGTGGAATTCATTATCAATTGTGAATCGGATATCATTCTGTGTTCAGGAACTGTAGATAACCATTTTCTCTATCGCTTGTATGACCAAGGATGCATTGTTTATTCAGATTTAAGTTCCAATGATATCCTGAATGCTTCGAAAGCTACTGGAGCCCGCCCCTGTGAATCAATATCAAATATCTCAACAGAAGACATTGGTCTTGCTGGAAAAATATCGATAGAGAGAATTGAGAGGGATAATGGCGATGTTTTTGAGAGAATATGGATTGAAGAATGTTCTTTCTCAAAAGTCATTACAATTGCAGTTTCTGGACTTGGTAATGCCCCTCTTGAAGAAACCATTCGGTCTATTTTCGATGCACTTAGGGCGCTTGAAATTTCTCTCTCTGATCAGCGTGTTGTGGCGGGCGGCGGAACTGGATGGTCCGTAGCTGCATCTGCTGTACGAAAAGTAGGACGTACCTCTAACCATGAAAAAAGCAAATTATACGAGGGTTTTGCTAGGTCTTTGGAATGCATACCCCGGATTTTGCTCCAAAATGCCGGGTCAAACGTGATTGATGGTTTACTACAACTTCGTCAAAAAAACCATGAGGTTCCGGGTTCGGCAGGGGTGAGTAGAGACGGAACAATCCAATTGATTGAAAATGCATTGATTCCAGCAGCATCAATAGAATGTGCACTTGAATGCGCCCTTGATCTTTCCACAACCCTTCTTCGCGTAGATCAGGTGGTTAGTTCACGCAAAGAGATGGTGAGCTAAAGTGCCAACATCTTCCCATCCAATAGCCCTCATCAGCGTCAGTGACAAAACAGGTATTGTTGAATTTGCACGTACAATTACTGAATTGGGATGGCGTATTCTCTCAACGGGCGGTACTGCTGAAAAATTGAGAGAAAATGACATCAACGTGATTGATGTATCAGACATAACAGGATACCCTCCTCTTCTCGATGGGCGTGTAAAAACCCTCCACCCTTCAATCCACGCAGCTCTTCTTGCCCGACGCGATCATCCAAATGACCTCAAGGAAATTGCAGAACAAGGGATTGACCCAATTGACATGGTTGTGATCAATCTCTACCCATTTAAATCAAAAGGGATGTCGAGTAATTCTTGGGAATCAGCTACTGATTTGATTGATATCGGCGGCCCAACAATGATTCGTGCTTCAGCAAAAAATTCGGATTCAGTAATTGTAATTACAAACCCATCTCAATACGATACGATTCTTTCTGAATTAAAAAACTCTGATGTGGAAAAAATATCTATTTCTAAACAAACCCGTCTCAAATTAGCCGCGGAAGCCTTTAATTTAACTTGTGAATATGACGCATTGATCTCTTCTAAAACGTGGTCCTTCACAGATAAAGAACCTATGGAATGTCCCAATCACATATCTACAAGGCACCACTCAACTCTTCGATATGGTGAAAACCCTCATCAAGAAGCAGTAGTTCATCACATATCTCATGGACCAAATATTGATTCCCAATCTCTAGCCTCCTCTCGCCACTTACAAGGTCCGCCCTTATCATATAATAATCACTTAGACCTAGAATCGGCTTTGCGCCTTGCCCGTTCAATATCTTCGATAAATTCCAGCAAACCCCACGCATGTGTAATTGTCAAGCATAACAATCCCTGTGGGGTTGCTCTTGCTGAAACACAGGTTGAAGCATGGAATGCCGCATTGGCAAGCGACCCTGAATCTGCTTTTGGTTGTATTATTGCGTTTAACCACCAAGTAACAATATCAACCGCAATAGAAATTGGCTCTCATTTTCTTGAATGCATCATTGCCCCATCTTTTGATAGAGACGCGATTAACTTTCTATCCCAAAAAGCAAAACGACGGATTCTAGACTTTCCTAATTCACCTACTCTGTTATCTTCACCCAATATCACAGTTGAACACCGAATTGTTTCAGGGCAATTACTCATTCAAACCACCCCCCCTCCAAAACCATTGATTCCGAAAGTAGTTACTAAATCTCTTCCCGATAATGGATGGGAGGAATTGATCCCATTTGGTTTGGCCGTGAGCCAAGCAGTATCATCAAATTCGATATTAATTACGCAAGGAACAGCAACTGTGGGAATAGGACCTGGCCAAACAAGCCGTGTCGAGGCCGTACGTATTGCTACAAGAAGGGCAGGGGAACGTGGGAAAGGCGGTATTTTGTGGTCAGATGCGTTTTTCCCATTTAGGGATGGAATTGATGCTGTCGCAGAATCCGGCGTGTCAACAATCATTCAACCAGGCGGATCCATCCGAGATGCAGAAGTCATTGCAGCAGCAAATGAACATGGTATTGCAATGATAATGACTGGGCGCCGGACATTTAGGCATTGATGCACAATTTTTTTCAGAAACCAACATTCGGCTAATATGATTCAAGTCTTGTCGACTTTCGCAATGATATGTTCATATTCCCGCGAACGTGTTGGCACACGCCATAATACATAGATGGTCCCTATAATGCCGGCGATTACAATTGATACTGCGCCATATCCTGGGTCTTTTGGGTATGAAATGGCATGAACCCCTGCGGCAGAGACGAGAGACATGATTGCAATCATTCCTGCAATCATACTTTTGGCATGCTTTGGTAATGTTTTTCCTGACGAATAATAATCACACAATTTATGCCCAAACCAACGGTTTGTTAGGGTCCAAACAAACATGCGCCTACTTGAAAATGAAAATAAAAAAGCTGCTGGAACGGCCCATGAAACAGTTGGCCACCCAGGAACCCAAATCCCAATTACTGCAAAGCACGTGAATAAGGAACCTAAAGAAAAATAGATGGTTCTGAGAACCGTGTTGGAGGCGGTAAAATATTCTTCGACAATTTCGTCGACCTTCTTGTTCATTCAGATCCTTCTACAACACTTCGCGATAGTTGGCGTTGATAATCCCCTCCCCCTTACGTTATCGTGTGGAAAACGAACCCCTTTCCCTTTGGCCGGGGGAGCGCCCTCCAATCACAGCAGAACTCCTTCGTTGTGCAATAATGATTTCAGGATCAGGCAGCGGAATGGAATCCCTTTTGCATCATCAGAAAAAAACTGGATGCAGACATCAAACCGTCCTTGTTATTTCCGATCGGAAGGATGCAATGGGGATTCAACGCGCCAAGAATCTCGGCGTTCCAATCAAAATAATAGAATTAGAAAAAAATTCAGAAATCGTTGATTTTGAATCAATTAATCTCTCAAATTTCACTCATTTTGCTGGAAAGAAGATCACTGATATGGATTGGAGGCAAAGAATATCCAATAGAATAAATCATGAATTATCAATCACATCATCTCTGCAATCTTGTGGAGCCGACTTGATTGTGCTTTCAGGTTGGATGCGCTTATTGACTCCTGTCTTTGTAGACCGCTGGTTGGGGCGCCTAATCAACATCCACCCAAGTTTGTTACCAAAATTCCCAGGGGCACATGCCCACCGTGATGCTTTGGCCTCAGGAAGCAAAGAAAGCGGGTGTACAGTCCATCTTGTGGATCATGGCATGGATACAGGACCAATTATAGCCCAAGCCAAACTAGATATTTACCCAACCGATAATGAACAATCTCTACAAACTAGAATAAAAAAGTTAGAACACCTTCTTTATCCATTTGTTATAGATTCCATTGTAAATAATCTAATCTTAGATGATGGCCATCAACTATCAATTCGGGGCGTGCCTAAAATCATGAATTTCGCAGAACTTTCCGAACTTTTAGGAGTTGGGATGGATAATTAAGTTGGGATGTCCCATCACTCTGCATATTCCACATTACACACCCATACCTATGTTCCAAAATCCTATTTTGTAAGGGACCTTTCCCATCAATAATTGATACAAGTGTTTTAGGGCGAACACACATCCATACTGGATCCATTTTTCCTCCATCATTTTTCCAACTTGGGACCACGACATCATAGTCATCTGTAGTTGTTAATTCAAGCAAACTATGTATCTGGCTTTGTAGGACAAGTGGTGCATCTACTGGTAAAACCCATACCCATTCAGCATTTTTAAACCAATTGTGGGCGGACGCGGCAATCAAACCGCGTAGAGGACCTGATTTCTCATTTGCATCTTCTTCTATTGTCACAATATGTGCTGGCAAAGGTTTTTTTGTCCTAACTCCGGGAATTATGATTTTTTTAACACCAATTAATTCAACTTTTGAAATCGCCAATTCAAGAAGAGATTTCCCTGCAACCTGTACGTCGTATTTCGGTCGCCCCATCCTCAACCCTTTTCCTCCCGCTAGGATCAGAGCTAGGGTTCCTTTCATCCAATCATCGCTCATCATCAGCAAGTTTCAATACTTCTCCAATTTCATTCATCAAATCCTGCGCCCGAGATAGAATTGCGGCTCTTTCTCTAGCAGTATTTGCAACGCCAACCCATTCTAGAAGAGTTCGAATATCTTCCGCATCTCGCTTAATTGTCCAACTAAAAACATCATCGGCAACCGGGTCGCTCGCTGGAAGAAATCGGTCATTCATTCTCTTCAACCTTACTTGACGCATGCAGTACTCGCTGATATGCGCGACGGCTAACCTCTGATATATTTCTCAAAGAGCAATCTAATTTCAGATCGATTACAACATTTTTTTGCACAAACGCAGAATGTACTACGTGAATAACAAATTCAATTTGAGCATTGTTGTATGCTGACATGTCAGATAATATTGAACTCACAACTATATTCTCTCGTGAACGCACTAATTCTTCGGCAAGAAAAGCCAGAGTCTCCATTTCTTCCAATTCTCCAATCAGATTTTTTCCTTCAACCCAAACATCATCATCGTCTCTTTTCGAGTTTGCTAAAATGATTGCTGCAAGAATTTTATCTTCCCTCCCCCCTCGCACCCACAATTTAATATGCAATTTATTCAGAATTTTTGGAAAACTTTCTCCTTTCGTGAATAGAAAACTAGCCACTCTCCTCAACTCAGCATCGGAACACCCATAATTAAATGTCCAACCCTTTTCTATTGTTGTTTGGTCTCTAAAGGGCTGTGTCATCAGAGGGGATCCAATGGCCTTGTACACTCTCTTAAGATTATGCAATAACCGCTTAGTAGTTACTAAATCACGATTCTGAAGCGTTCTCAAAAAATCATCTAACTCATCCATCATTCATTTCCACTCGAAAGGCGCACTTTACTTTCCGCGCCGGCGTACAACATCAAAAATAGGAGATGTGATTCTTCGACTAAATTCAGATAAGGTGATTTTTGGCCAAAATTTCCCTGAATAATTTTTCTTTTCTTCTTCTTCAATTTTGTCCTTTAAATTGGCAAAAATTTCTTCATGCGTCGTTTGAGTAATATTGAGTGCCCGATATAGATATCCAACAACTGCAACTTCATCTTTTGAAAGATCAGAATCAAAGTATGCTGCTCGGATCAAACTTTCATACACATGTTTTGGATCTTGATCAATGATATCCTTCCCTTGCTCCAATCCCGTTCCTTCAACGATAGATTGGTAGGCCTTTAATGGCTCATCCCCTTCCAAGCCTAGCAAGCCCGCTAAAGTGATTATAAGTCGCTTTTCATCATTACTCAGTATTCCATCTTTCAGCATAACTTGTACGGCGCCCTTAAACAACTCAAGCCGTCCAAGCGCAGACACAATATCCACATGGGTGGGTGGCTTATCAATAGAGGGATTCCACTAATATTGTGAAGCGATCGTTCAATAACCCCCCCCCTCTCGGCTAAATTATAACGCTCTCAGTTGAATCGGGCTCGTTTCCGCATTCGACATTCAGCAACAAGTGGTGAGACCATGGCAGATAGTAATTCAATGAAATATCTAATTAAGGCAACAATAAAAGCGGACGGAACAATACAAAGAAAGGATGTGGTTGGCGCAATTTTCGGCCAAACAGAAGGCCTTCTTGGTGATGAATTAAATCTTCGAGTATTACAGCGCTCGGGACGATTAGGACACGTCGACGTCAGTCTAGAATCAAATAAAGGAAAAGTCAGTGGTGAGATTAGCATACCAAGCAGCATGGATAATGTAGAAACCGCAATTATTGGCTCAGCTCTAGAAACAATAGATCGAATTGGGCCTTGCCGCGCCATAATTCGGGTTTCAGAACTTCTTGACGTTCGAGCATCAAAGCGATCAGCAGTTGTTGACCGCGCAAAAGACTTACTCGTTGCCCTTATGTCATCATCAACTCAAATGAGCCGAAGTGTCATCGAAGAAGTTCGATCAGTACTTACGGTTGATGAGGCCAAGACCTGGAATGGAATGACAGCAGGCCCAAACATCCAATCATCAGATGCCCTCATCATTGTCGAGGGACGAAATGATGTCATCAATCTCCTTAAAGGCGGAATAAAAAATGCAGTAGCTGTTGAGGGGGCTGGCGTTAAGGATGAATTGGTTGAATTGGCAAATAGCAAATCAAAAGTAACAGTTTTTGTTGATGGCGACCGGGGTGGGGAACTTGTTCTCCGTGAATTACATGGTGCCCTGAAAGTAGATGATGTTGCAATTGCTCCAACAGGACAAGAAGTTGAGCATTTGCAGATGAAAACGATTACGAAATGTCTTTCACAAAAGGAAGCAGTCGAAAAAGTACTTTCTCGATTTGATTCTAAATCCGGCGGCAAAGGAAAGAGGCGCGCCAAAAAAGAGGCCAAAAAAGAATCTAAGGGCATACCAATCCCCGATGAGATGGAAAACCTAGGTGTCCATTATGCTGCTCTGTCATCACGGTCAGCAGTTCTTGTTGGAGCGGATGACTCTGTTTCAGAACCAATTGGCGCTTCAAAACTTTCAGATGCCTGTAATGAATCAGAGAACATCATCGCTATTGTGTATAAAGGAGTAATTAACAATCGAATTATTGACATTGCATCAGAAAATAATGTTGCTACAGTAGTTGGCTCTAAAATAGGGTCTGGTGTAGAAAAATCCGAAACAGTAGAGGCATATGTTGTTGGTGAATGAATGAAGACTGGGACGACTCTTTTTGAACTTATAGCGAAAGGAGATATACCCTCACACGAAGTTTATTCTTCAGAGCACGTGTTTGCTTTTCTTGACATCCATCCACGAGCAGATGGGCACACTTTGGTAATTCCACGTCGAGGCGTCAAATACTTGGCAGAATTGAATTTGCATGAGTTATCTGAATTAATCCAGGGCGTTGTTGCCGTTCAGGGGCGCCTTTCTCGTGTTTTTGGAGGGGATGACTACACTGTTGTTGTACACGATGGACCCGCGGCGGGGCAAGAAATACCCCATGTACACGTCCATGTTATTCCCCGCTTCGAAGGAGACGGAGGGACGTCTCTTCTTTCCATGTTCCCAAGTGCCCCCCCATTTGATTCTAGTGAAAGTCACCCGGACAAATTAAGTAATTTGTCAAATAAATTGCGATCTTGCTAGAGTAAACCCTTCACCCGCAAATTCATTTCATGCCTCTCTTGTGCCAATATAATGGCCAAGAAAACGGCTCGATCTTCCACCGGCCCAAAGATTCTGGTAGATGGTGAAGATGGGGCAATGAATGAGCAAGGGGAACTCCTCCCTATTCTTTCAAAATCAGCAGCACGGCTTGATTATGATCGGTTGGTAGAAGAAACTACAGAATGGAAAATGGGCGGTTCTAGATTTTGGGTATACGTGGGTATGTGGCTAATTCGTCGAACTCTCCGCTTCCAATATCGAACAATGGAAATCAGTGGCCGTGAATTAGTTGACCATGGCAAAGGTGCTTTGTGCATTGGCTGGCATACGAATGGGCTTCTTGACCCCATTCACATTCTGAATGCTAGAAAGGGTCGCTTCACAATTGGGGGGCGACATGATCTCATCCTTCGTCGAGGGATTCGTTTTTGGGCGCGGCGTTTTTCTCTTCAACCAGTCATCCGCCAAGCAGAACTTTTACGAGGGGGCTGCAGTGAAGTTGAAGCACGTTTCATCAATGGCAGAAGTTTGCATCGTTTAGCGGATGGAATTTCGAATGGTTTTGGTTGCGCTCTTTTCCCTGAAGGGACAAGCCATTCCGAAAGTCATCTAATCCGATTTAGAACGGGTCCATCTAGGGTGATCTTGGCAGCAGCAGAATTAGCAACCTGCAAGAATTCCCCGGCTCCTGTTATTCAGCCAGTTGGTCTTCATTATCGAGCCCGCCACCTTTACCGCACCGACGTTTGGATTGAATTAGGAACCCCAATTGAAGTCCCAAACGGAGCTTATTCGATCCAATCTCATTCAAAGTTGATGAATGGGGAGTGGGTAGAACCAAAACAAGAAACAGTGCATAAATTACGGGATGTAATGAAGAACACATTGGTTGATTTTACCCCCAACGCTCCCGATTGGGCGACTGCACGAACTTGGTCAATTATAGCCCATATTCATGCTCTTAAGTCTGAGAAACCTCTCAAATCGTGGCGTGAAGAGGTAGAGGGCACAAGGGTTGTTCAATCATCTCTTCGAAATTTAGATGCAGATGACACACAAGCGGGTGGATCAGCAGCAACAATTGTTGGTTGTGCTCGTCGCTTGGCAAAAAGCCTCCATCATCACGGACTAGATGGGAGAGATTTACGCTTATCTAAAAATAGAGAGTCCCTTGTTGTAAGAAAAACACCGATATTTCAATCCATTATCTATCGTCCATGTGCGATACTATTGGCATTAACCCTCCTCCCACTTGCCTTTCTTGCATCTGGTATCCAAACCTTTCTCGGTTTTATTGGTGGGAATAAAACCGATGAAGGAGAAGATGCTCGTTCAACGTATCAATTTCTTTTTGGAATGATTGGCTCCCTCCTTATTTGGCCCATTATGTCCCTTATAGTGGAAATTTCTTGGTGGTCTTTTACTTTATTTGGGGTGCCCCCTCCTCCCATAATCGATGGTGGGGTGCATTTTCTTGTGTTTAGCATATTTCTTCATCTTCTGATTTTTATAGTGATATGTTGGGTGGCGACCCGCTTTGTTTTCGTTGGATTTGATGCATGGTGTGATCTAAGGCGCTCTGTTTGGCGCCGTCGCTTTGCGAATAATGACTCTGAAATTTTGGCCGATAGTATCAATTGGATTAACAACTTAGATGATGTGTTGTAACGACTTGTTCAAGACTACTCCCTAACTCCGGCAGGGTACTATGCTTCCAGACGATGTCGCACAGACTTTGCGTGATTGGCTAAAAAGCGAGGGTCTCGAGGTCCGAGAACGGCAGGATGATCGCACAACAGGGCATTTACTAGTTAGATATCCATCAACGAAACACGGCCATGTGTTCAATTTGGCATGCCCAACTGGCCGTGACTTAGTGGTAATCGGGTCGCTAACACAAGTTGATGTAGGGCAGCAAGAACAGATGAGCACATTGGCGAAAGAAGATCCCGTTGCTTGGAATGAATGGCTACATGAGACTCGCTTACAACTCACCCGTGCCGAAGTCGATTGGGTGCTTCATGTCGGCCATTCAAATGATGGGAATGGTCCACTACAAGCTTTCCATATTAGCGAACCAACGTGGCGAGATGGCCTCTCAAAACATCGCTTAATGTCTAGTCTTCGCCGCCTTTGGCTGGCAAAACTTGCCATAATACATGAGATTAAATTCGCATATGGCCCCGGGGAGGGTAAGCCAGGTCCAGTGGATGATTGGGAACGGCGGGGCAAAAAATCTAGGCCCCCATCATCAAGTGATACAGTTCTTATTCCAGACGAAGACGTGGGATTTGGGGAAGATTTTGACCCAAGTCATTGGGCATGAAATTAATCTTTTTTGACCATCCACCACGGTAAGTTTGGTGTTGGTCTTCCAGCAAGAACACTTCCTTTTCTTTGCGCCATTTCTACTAAAATTCTTGAGCGCACACTTTCAAGCATTTCTTCAGCCTCGCTTATATCTAATGACAATCTTTTAGAAAGTTCATCTGAATCAAAATGGATGGATGGTTCCTCAAGAAATCCATGAATGATTCTTCGTTCAACATATGTGTCAATTTGATCAACAGATCGATTTGCCCTCCCCCTCACGTGTTGTTGTAGGGCAATTAATGCATCTCGCTTTCGATCAAGTACTGTTAATGTATCCTCAATTTCAGCAAGGGCTTCAACAGCCTCACTAACAGGCATTTTCCTTTTTCTTTGGATTCTTGAGATCAAGTTACTAATGTCATCGGGTAGATCTTCTCGCAATGAGGCAGGTGAGCCGTTTGGTAATGGTCTAGATTCCAATCGAAAGAGATCGGGGCCAACATCTATGCGGAGACTGACTGATTTTTTCACAAAGAAAATACGTTTTGGGGGACCTCCTTTCTCAGATGGGACCTTCTCATTTTCAACAAAACCCCCATCTTCTAGAACTTTCAAGTGCTTCATAATCGCCTGTTGACTAACTCCTATTAATTGGGCAAGTTGGAGAGGATAGTGTGGTTCTCGGACAAGGCGTTTTAGGATATTTCTGCGGACATCATTCACGAGAATTGTGAGGGCATCGCTCGGGTCCATGGTATTTCGTCCAATCTACTGTATTCCCCATTGGCTTTGAAGGCGACGCATTCGATTTTAACCCTCATCCCACGATTTCCATGCATCATTTTCATTATTTTCCAATTCAACATTCAAAGAATCCACTTCTTCATTTTCCACATGATCCTTTACTGTAATCTTGCTTGTGACACCTACAGTTATTTTGTTCGTAACATCTTTTTCGATCTCAACCACGTTCTCTTTTTTTGGTTCTCCAATGAATGGATCTCTTATTTGGTTGATTTTCACATTTTCATTTATTATCTCGTTTTCATCCATATTTTCCCATATCTCTTGTGTTGTAGGCACACCCATTAATGCGTGTTGTTCATGTCCAATTTGCTGAAAAGATGTCTGAGCCGGAGTCATTGTTCCATCAGGTGCCTGAATCCAAACTTGACTTTGTTGGCTCTGCACCTTCTTTTTTCGACTCAACACCATAACAATCGTTCCGACAGGTATTAAACAACATGATGCATTACATAACAAGCTGGCAATAGTAACTGGAGTGGTAAACCTATTTTCATTCATTTCAGTTAGGTTGACCACCCATAACGTGGAGTTTCCCTCATATTGAAATTCATGTGTCCCATTTTCAGTTGTGATCCACACACCCAAGGGAACCCAAGATGACCCCCCCCCATTTTCTAGGGAATATACATCCATTGCCTGTGAACTCGGCTCAAGATCAATTAAATTTCCATTCGGACCCGTTAGAGTAACCTCTTTTCCATTTGCACTTGATACGCCATATACTGCAATATTCATTCCTTCCTTTAATTCAACCCATCCGACTCCCCCGCTTAATTCTGCTAAATTTTTGTTTGGAGGAGGGGTTCCTACAACCTCTTCAATTTGAGGAATAAGCAGCGCAACACCGATAAATGCCGATAGTAACCCGCCAATGAGCAGATATAGCCCTATTTTGTTTCTCCCTTTTTCCATATATTTTCCTTCTTTAGTTAAGACCTAATTGTTGAAGTTTTTCTGGAAGGTATGTATCAGTAACATAATCCAGTCCATATTTTGCTAAAGCCTGTTGTTCTGCCTTTTTTCCGAGATCTAACATCAATTCAATTTGTTCTTTCCACCACCCATCTTCAAACCTTGGATCAGTTAATTCTGACTTCAAAGCCTTGATATCTTCAGGAGTTAAATCATCAGCAGGTAATTCATGTGCAAGAATATCATCTGCGGTGATGCCTAAATATTGAGCAGATGGTGTTGCAAGGTGGTGCGAGATGTGCGCCGTTTTTATGGCGCCATATGCCACAGAAGCAAAAATTCTGAATGAATAAGGATCTCCATCAGTGAATACGACCACCGGTAAATTCCATGTTTCATTGATCCGTTTTATCATTCTTCTAGTAGATCTGGCTGGTTGCCCTTTCAAATGTATCAATAGACAATTGTGATCTTCATCAAATCCATTCTCAACAAGCCGGTCAAACATCCCCCCCGTTTCCACTGCGATCACAAAAGAAACTCCCGAATTAATCAATCTAATTTTTCCTTCTTCTACATTATGAGGAATACCATAGCCTGAATCTCCAACATCATCACGACAATTGATTCTCATCCAATCTCCTTTCCGATTTAATTCCTCAATCGTAATATTTCCAATCATGCGACTTCCATCTTCTTCTGGCCTTAGACGGAAGTCCTCCCTCATCAAACGAGTAACTATTTCTAGATCTTCACACAAACCATTGCTTTCTGCTTGGGAGGGAAATTTTCCATACCCCCACCCTTCTGAAATATAGTACATCTCACGAAGGGTCGAACTTTTGCTTGCATGAATCATTTCAGAAATGAATTCAATGACATGTAAAGCGCGCAACATTCTCTTTGCCGATCCTAATTCCGCTCCATTTCTTATGCTCTGCCGTGGACCATATGTATAAACGCTGATTTTTGGGTCAAATAGTATATTCGCCTTTGTACGAACTGGCAATGTCATTGTTGGAGCATCACCCCCATTCATTCGCTCATACATTTCAGCAGCTACATTTTCGAGGGCCTCAATTGTCTCTTCAGGGAGCACAATCTTTCTCATTCATTTTCCCCCCATTCCATTAATGAACTTTGACCATCATCTGAATCCGCTAATAAACTCTGTTCGTGATCCATTTTCATGGATGCAAGTATTTGTTCATCAATCAATTCCGATCCAATAATTTCCCCCTTTCCCCTATGATGCACTTCAACCCCTCTCATATCACCTTTTTCACATCCTTTAAATCTCATGTTTAAGCAATAGTCCTCACCAGCACCAATATCTTGTAATGCCCATGCCCGAAGCCCCGGGACTTCATCATACCCTACCCTAGACTCTTCGACAAGTTCAACAGGACTTCCAAATGGAATTGAACACAAAAATGAATGAGAACGGACCTTTTCAGTATGATTTTTCACCAGGATTGAGATCGATAGTTCTCCAGAATTCAAATCAAAATCAGTATTTAATTCACAGAACACAGCATTCATAATTCGTGTAATTACTGGCCCTAAATCCAATTTTTCCCGTCCTAAGATGTTCTCAGTTTTTTCAGCAATCAATGGCAAAATTTCATTCACCAATTCAAATTTTTCCCTACTTTTTGCCATTCTCGCTTTACGCTTGAGGTGTGTGCGCAATCCTCTGCCTAATTCTAGTAGTGCCTTTCTCCCTTCTGCACGCACTTCGCCGCTATCTGCTACGGCTTCTTTTGCTTCAGACGTAAATTGAACATTTGTAGAAGCTAAATGAACTAGAACAGCAGCGGGCCCATGGGGAATCCCTTTCCCTCCTCTTTGTTCTAAACCATATTGCCTCCAGTCTACTGATTCAACAATTTGTGTCAAAAGACATCCTCCTTGCTGGTAAAGCAGCGGAACACGATTCGCAAACCGGAGTATTTGCACTTGTCCATCCCTGGGAAGGTCCCCACCAAAGACAAGTCCCACTTCAATTTGAAATGGATTCCCATTGCTAACTTGGGGTGGCCGTGTTAGAGTCGCAGAAAACCTCGAATCAATTGCTTTAGCAAGTCCTTTTTTGATTAGAAGCCCTTCAATTGGGGAGAGGCAATTTACAGCAGGCGGTGATAATTTTTCCATTTTCAAAGCATCAAGTAACTTTCCAATTCCCTTCATGTCAATTCTTTTTGGCGTCGTTGTGCGTTTTATTCCAGCCGCATCACAAACACGTTCAGCCGCACGCGTAGATACGCCGCTAAACTCCCTTCGAAGAAATCCTTTCATCGCCTTTTCACTAGTTTCCTCTGCCATTCTCATCATTTGACCTAATTCAAGGCCATGTGGGTGCGGGCGGATTTCGATGACTTGTCGCGGTAAATGGTCAGTGACTGAAGGCCATCGAAACATGTTTTTATTTGGTTCAATGAATGTGATATCAGCATGAGGGTTGACGATTGCCGTCCCCTTAAGATAAGCTTGTACTGATTGTTTTCCACGTATGTACTTCCCCTTCATTTGAGCAATGATTTCAACACCGTGATCAATTTGAGTTCCATCTTCATCCACCCATATAATGCGGTCAAACCCATGCGTAATCGCCTTGTTTCGTTTTGTATCCAAACTAATTTCAGTGCGCATTGCAGTTGCTTCACTTGCGATCTTCGTCGTAATTAATACGGGCTTTCCAGTCGTTAATTGGGAGTACATAACAACCCCTGTGATTCCAATTCCTTGTTGTCCTCTGCTTTGCCGAACAGCATGGAACCTCGAACCGAATAACAATTTGCCAAATACGTTTTCGATTGCAGATTTTGGTATTCCTGGCCCATTATCTCTGATTGTGAGTAATATATTTTCTTTATCCTCTTCACATTTCTCGATTTTCACACTAATTTTAGGTAAGATCCTCGCTTCTTCGCACGCGTCGAGACTATTATCAACTCCCTCCTTTACTGCAGTTATAAGGGATCGTTGTGGCGTATCAAACCCTAAGAAGTGTTTATTTTTCTCGAAAAACTCACCAATGGAAATTTGTTTTTGTTTTGCGGCCAAATCTTTGGCACTAAAAGCTCGATTTTTTCCTTTTATTCCCTCCATAAAATCCCTTCTCCATTAGGTCATCAGGCCATAGTCGCTCTATCATAGGCGCAGCAGGAGGTTCATGAGCATTCATCAAAGTAATGGGTAGTGATGGCTTGATAATGAGGAAGGGAGTATTTGGCGACATTCAATATTTCCCCTCAACATCCAGTGGAAATTTCAGAGACAAGTGCTGAAAGGTAACTAAAATGATCCATACTCTTCTTCAATTATGACTGTCGAACATCCCTACGTCATATGCAGTAATGTAACCTGCAAATGCACTTGCAGCAACGGTCAAGGGACTAGCCAGATACAATTTCCCAGGCCCAGATCGACCTTGGAAATTGCGATTAATTGCAGATACTGTGATTTGTTCACGATTTGTTGAAACACCAGGTCCGGCCCCAATACACGCGCCACATCCCGGTTCAATTAGCTGAACTCCGACTGAATCGAACAATTCAACCAACCCTTCTCTCCTAGCCATCTCCGCGACAATAATTGAACCAAATTGGATGATAAATGAAACATGATCAGCAACTTCTCGTCCATTTTTCTTTGCCTCTTTACAGACACGCGCGTAGTCCAATAAATCCTTCTCTTTTCCCGCCGTACAGGAGCCCCCATATGCAATATCAATGGGAACATGGCCAATATCATCAACAAACGCCCCGTTTGTGGGGTCTGAAGGTATTCCTTTGTCTGGTTTTCCTGGGTGCGCAACCATTGGGCGTATGGTGGATAAATCGATTGTGTATTTCCCCCCATCATAGATTGCTTCAGGGTCTGGCGAAATCCTTCTTGAACCTTTTTCGAGCCCCTCTCGGCGCTGATTTAACCAGTCATATGTTTTCTGATCCGCTTCACAAATACCACTTTTTGCACTACATTCAGTTGCCATATTGCACAATGTAGCACGTTCATCCATAGAAAGAGAATTCATTCCCTCTCCCCCAAATTCAATGACTCGATCCAATGTATGCTCATGAAGTGCATAATGAAGCAGAATATGCAACATCACATCTTTTGCAGTACAATTATCAGCCAAGGCGCCAATTAACTCAAAACGAATTGATTCTGGGACACGGACAAATGTAAACCCCGAATGAATGAGTGCTGCGTATTCTGTTGCCCCAACTCCGTAAGCCAGGGCATTCCCTCCTCCTCCCATGCAAGTATGGCTATCTGTTGCCAAAATAAGATCGCCGATGTCGATAAATTCTTCTCGTGCAACTTGATGGCAAATACCAGGTGATACTCCATTTTTTGCTGAATAATCCCTGACCCCTGTGTGTCTTTGGAATTCATTCTGGAGGCTGCGCAGGGTAGATATTTTATCCTCAAATGGTCGGAATTTTGGGTTTGACATTGCATAGAGCAAGTGGTCTTCAAAAACCGCAAACTTGTTTGGATTCACAATCTTGTAATCATTTCCATACCGTTCTTGGAGAAAAGAATGTACTTGGGCGGTAGTAAATTCGTGGCTATATCCTCCATCAACTTGAGCAATAACCACATCACCCGAGCGTGTTGGTTTTCCCCTCCCATCAATTCGCTTTTTTGATAATATTTTTTCTACCATTGTCATTGGCCTAGGCGGGTGACTTTCCGAAGGAACTTGTATGACCCCGCGCTCTAACTTTTCAGCAAAGGAGAATAATCCCCCACTTGTAATGATTAATCGTGTGAGTGGGTCATAATTTTCGGCAAATTCATCGATATTTATTTCCTCACCCCCCTGTAGTCTGCGCAACATCTCGTGATCTCCCATTAATTGCCCCAAATTGATATTGTTTCGTTCATGAATAGGGGCAAATGATGATGCAATGATGATTCGAATACCTGACCACCGCTCGCACTGAGCTGCAGTTTCCCGACTCGAGCCAGTGCCTTTTCTCATTCCCGAAACAATCACTTCAAAATTTCCCTCAATTAATCCGCGAGGGGGAACGACTCGTTTTCCACCATGCAATAAACCAGCATAGGCATTTTCCGCAATGGCAACAGGGTCATGATCGAAACAAACCCATGCAGGAGTCATGACGTCAGTATTGATATCATCCAGTAACTCGCTGACATTTAAATCATCCATTTTGAGATTTAAATCCCCATCAATTTGTTGCCGAATTAGGTTTAAATCCTTTGTCAAGAATAGAATTCTCTTCTTTGGATCAAGCCGAATTGTACGGGGTGGCCACTCTCTATTTTCATTCCCCATAACTCTCGGAAAACGAAGAATTATTTCACGAGTTCGGGAAAAGAAAGTACCCCGCGGCCGGAAACCTAACATATCAACTTCACGCAATCGTTAAATAACATCGGCCCTGCGATCTGTCGATTCCTCTGAATCTCAGAGAGGTGGCATCATGATTGGAGACGACTCAGATATTGAAGAAATTGTGCGGTGTAATGAATGCGGAAGCCGTGACCTTGAGCGAGACGAAACAAGGGGCGAAGTGGTTTGCCAAGCTTGCGGTCTCGTGTTGGAAGATAACGTGATTGACCATGGCGCTGAATGGCGTGTTTTCAGCCCAGAGCAGGGCGATCAGCGCGCACGAACGGGCGCTCCAATGACAGTTATGTTACATGATAAGGGCCTTTCTACAGATATTGATTGGCAAAACAAAGATTACTCGGGAAAAACCATTTCTAGCAAGTATAGAAGTCAATTTTACCGGATGAGGAAATGGCAAAAAAGAAGTCGTGTTAGTAATGCAACAGAACGAAATTTGGCTATGGCTCTAGCGGAACTTGATCGCATGGCAAGTCGGCTTGAATTGCCAAAATCGGTTCGAGAAGCAGCAGCAATGAATTACAAAAAGGCGGTTGAGAAACGACTTATCCGTGGCCGATCAATAGAGGGGGTTGCCGCTGCAAGCCTATATGCTGCTTGTCGCCAATGTAACGTTCCCAGAACTCTTGATGAAATTGGGGCAGCAAGCCGCACTGGGCGCAAAGAAATAGGTCGCACATACCGATTTATGGTACGTGAACTAAAAATGCGCATCATGCCCACTGGTCCTGAAGATTATATTGATCGATTCTGTTCTGGTTTGGGGCTAGATGCAGAAGTTGGTGCAAAAGCACGAGAATTAATTGCACTTGCCCAGGAAAAAGAATTGACAAGTGGCCGTGGCCCTACTGGGATTGCAGCCTCTATTATTTACATTGCAAGTGTCCTTTGTGGAAAACGAAGGACACAACGAGAAGTTGCAGAAGTTGCGGGAGTCACTGAAGTTACGATTAGAAACCGATACAAGGAACTTATTCAAAACCTCAATATTGAACTTGAAATATGAATGGAGATCATTTTCCCATCGTGCTAGTGGGCGGTTTTGAATGAATTCTATACACCAACTTACAAGTGACGTCAAAGATCGAATATTGACGTCCCTTACTATTGCGATGGAACGAGGGACAACCGATTGGCCCTTACCCCCCCCACCAATTCAAGATCCTGACTTCCCTTTGCGTCCCCCCAAAAACCCTTCTTCATTAATCGAAAAAGGGAGGGCTCTCTTTGAAATTGATCGGGCGGGTCTTGAAAGACATGTCCGCTCAACAGTTGAACACATGATCCCTCACCGCATTGGCGTTTTAGATGATAGAATAGAAGATCACTTTCATCACGTGTTTAGAAGGTTTGATGATTTTTCTGAAAGAATCATGTTTGCTCTTTGTTCCGAATGGATGTGGCAAGCTCTTGACCCAGAAGCACCAGACAGTGATCGATGGTATCTTGCTCTTTCATTAGTTACTGGACTATGTAACCGCCCGACAGGCGCTCCAATCCATCAAGGATATCACCTTCTAGAGAGTATTGCAGTTGCTCTCCCCCCAGGTCGTTGGCATGGTGAACTAAGTAAAGGCCCCCATCAGCTAGAATGGGACCCCAAGTCGTCACCCCCAAAAGCAGAATTAGAGGTCAATATGTCCGGGACAACTGCGGCACAATGGCTGCTAAATCGGTTAGAAAACGGAGGTATTGAGGAGCAATTGTTACTCATTGAATGGATTCGCCTTCTTCTAGAACGCCCAACTATCGCTTCAGCACTTGGGGTCCCTAACCGGATCGATCGCTTGAGCCATTCGACTTCAGAAGTTGCATCGAAAATAACAATTACCTTACCGCGTCTTATTGAATTGGATAAAGACATAGCAATCCGCGTTATTTTTTATCTAAGCAGTCGCTCCGAAGTAGATGTTCGCAGGAGTCTTGCAGATATACAAACGCGTTTATTTCGCCGTTTAGGAGATGAAGTACTTCCGATATTTGACCTCCAATTATATGATGATGATCATGATGTTCTTGCAGCAGCGTCAGCCACCATTCGAGATTTGAAATATTTTGATGTGGACGGGTTTGCAGATCGATTATCGACATTAGTTGATCACTCCCATATTCCAGTTCAAAGGAATGCCGCCATAGCAATGCGAGATTATCTTGAGCACTTTCCAAACGATGAGAGAGGTATTTTGCTGCGTTCTTGGATGCAAAACGATGAGGTTGTGCGCGTTCGCCTGAGGGAACTGCTGCTTCGCCTCCAAGAAATACAACCGGAGGTGTTTTCTCAAATTGCTCAAAAAATTCTCGAATTAGATGAGCATGGCCTAGAATCTATTTTTTCAGTCCTCTCCATTCGAAACAAATCACGCGCCCGGGCATGGGAAGACCATTTGAGGTCACAAGGGGAAATCCCTCTAAGTATCTTAGATTCTGATTTTTCAGAAGAATAGTTTTTTTTAATTTCCCGATCTAGACAACGAATTTACTATTTATTTACCCATTTAGGTATGATTTAAGCATTAATCATCTTTTGGAAAATATCCAAGATTCATATACAGTGCCTCTTCAATGAATTCCAACGTTTCTCCCTTCCTTTTTGCATAATCTTCTACTTGCATCTGATCAATTTTTCCGATCGAAAAATACTGTGCTTTTGGGTGTGAAAAATATAACCCACTAACACTAGCGGCGGGCATAATTGCGCATGTTTCGGTTAACTCCATCCCAATTTTATTTGCGTTTAATAGATGAAATACCTTGACTAATTCTGAATGATCTGGACAAGCAGGATATCCAAATGCCGGCCTGATACTTCGATAATTTTCTTTCAACAAATCATCAATATTGCTTGACTTATCATCAGCAAATCCCCATTCGCTTCTAACTTCGGCATGTAACCATTCAGCACATGCTTCAGCAAACCGGTCAGCAATCAATCGCACCATAATCCCATTGTAATCATCTTTTTCCTGTTCATAAGCCAATGCTCGCTCTTCCATACCCGTACCTGAAGTGACTGCAAATAACCCTAAGTGATCATTAAAGTCTTCATTTTCAGGAGCTATGAAATCAGCTAAACAATGGTAAATAGAGCCCCCCCTATCTTGTTGTTGCCTAAGCATATTGAAGCGCAATAGCTCACTTTTCCTTTTTTCATCGAAAATGATAATGTCGTCTTCAGAACTAGAAGCAGGCCAAAATCCATATGCAGCACTTGCGACCGTCCACTTTTCTTCAATCATTTGATCGATGATTACATTTGCATCATCGAATAATTCATTGGCAGCAGACCCATATTTTTTATCATCAAGCACTGCTGGATACCGTTTTGGTATGTCCCAGGATGTAAAGAAAAAAGTCCAATCGATGAATGGTCGAAGAACTTCTAATGATATATCTTTCAGTAATTTCAATCCAATAAATGGGACCGTTGGTATGTCATTTCTATTCCATTTGATATCCATTTTGTTTTCACGTATTTCCTTCATCGGTCGTGTTTTTCTCCTATTGATCTCACTGTACTTTTCCCTTATTTCTTTTTGACTAATGCCGTTTTCTTTAACAAAGAGTTCCTTTTTCTCTAAGTCTATGAGTTGGCTTGCTATTGCAGATACTCTTGACGCATCTCTTACATAAACCACCGGTGATTTATATTCGGGAGCGATTTTCACAGCAGTATGCTGGCGGCTTGTAGTTGCCCCTCCAATGAGCAATGGTATGTTCATCCCTCTCAAATTCATCTCCTTTGCGACATTTCCCATTTCTTTTAGTGATGGTGTAATCAATCCAGATAGCCCAATTAAATCGGCATTATGCTTTATTGCAGCAGACAATATCTCATCACACGAAACCATCACCCCAAGGTCAATTATTGTGTAGTTATTACAACTAAGCACCACACCCACAATATTTTTCCCGATATCATGTACATCTCCTTTCACAGTGGCAAGAATGATCACGCCTCTCGAAATGCTTTCACCTTCATCTCCAAGCATATATGGTTCAAGATAACTGACGGCCCTTTTCATCGTCCTCGCAGACTTTACGACTTGAGGGAGAAACATCTGCCCCTCTCCAAATAAATCTCCCACAACAGACATTCCTTTCATCAGTGGACCTTCTATAACTTCTAATGGTGTAGCATATTGCTTTCTTGCCTCATCAATATCTTCTTCAATAAAATCATTGATGCCGTGAATTAATGCATATCTCAATCGTTCATTCAAATCGTTATTTCTCCATTCCAATTTTTTTTCATCCACTACATGTTTTGATGATAACGTGCGAGAAAAATCAACCATTGCCTCTGTTGCCCCATCACTTCTATTGAAGAGAACATCTTCAACGACTTTAAGGAGGTCTTCCGGGATTTGCTCATAGATAGATAATTGACTGGCATTTACTATACCCATGTCCATTCCAGATTGAATTGCATGATATAAGAATGCAGAGTGCATTGCTTCTCTTAGTACATCATTCCCCCTGAATGAGAATGATAAATTGCTAACGCCCCCTGATATTTTCACACCAGGGCATTGCTCCTTTATCCTCTTTATTGATTCTATGAAATTGACAGCAAAATTGTCATGTTCCTTTATGCCCGTTCCAATAGCTAAGATGTTCGGGTCAAAAATAATGTCTAAGGGATTCATTCCAACATCATGCACCAACAATTTGTATGATCGCTTACAAATTTCGACTTTTCTCTCGATAGATTCTGCTTGCCCATCTTCATCAAATGCCATTACAACGACCGCAGCACCATACTGTTTGATGAATTTTGCTTTCTCTAGAAAATCTTCACTTCCTTCTTTAAGGCTGATTGAATTTATGATTGGCTTGCCTTGTACGCATTTTATTCCTGCCTTGATCACTTCCCAATCGGAACTATCAATCATAATTGGTATCTTAGATATTTCTGGTTCAGTTGATATAAGGTTAAGAAATTTAACCATGCAAGATTTCGAGTCTAACATCCCTTCATCCATATTGATATCAATGATGTTTGCCCCCGATGAGACTTGTTGCCGCGCAATAGCCAATGCACTCTCAAAATCATTTCTTTCAATAAGGCGGCGAAAGGCCGCAGAACCAGTAACATTTGTCCTTTCACCTATGACAGTAAATGTTGATGATGGGGGCATTTCGTATGTTTCCAACCCGGCAAAAGTGGTATGGTCGTGGGGCCATTTATTGTGGCAATCTTTGCTGTGTATATGACCATCCATTATTTCTAGATTCGGGATTCCAAGTTTTGACACCTCCCCCTCTTGTTTGATCAACCGCGGTGGGATCCCCTTTGTTGCGCTTACAATTTCCAGTATATGGCTGGGTGTTGTACCACAACACCCTCCAACTATGTTGAGCAAACCCCGTGTGGCCATTTCTTTGATCTCAAAAGCCGTAACCTCGGGGGTTTCATCAAAACCAGTATCACTTAGGGGATTTGGGAGGCCAGCGTTTGGATAACAATGCGTGTATGTATTCGAAATCCGTGCTAATTCCTTCATATTTCCAACAATAGCACGTGCCCCTAAGCCGCAATTTATTCCAACAGAAAGGGGCTTTGCATGTGCAACTGTTGCCCAAAAAGCATCAACAGTCTGCCCAAAAACAGTTCGATTACTTCCTTCTTGTATGAACGTCACAGAGATAATTATTGGTAAGTGAATATCCATTGTTTCAAACGCGTCAAGCGCCGCTGAAATAGCGGCCTTTGCATTTAATACATCGAAAATTGTTTCAATGAGGATTATGTCAACTCCTCCTTCAATCAGTGCGGTGATTTGATCAAAATATGCATCATAGATTTGGTCAAAAGTAATTGTTCTGGCAGATGGGTCATCAACACTTTCAGATGAAGAAAGTGTCCGGTTCGTTGGTCCAACTGCCCCGGCGACGAATTTCTTTACCTCCCCATGTTCATTATTTTCTTCATCAACTGCCTTTCTTGCAATTTTTGCGGCCTTTAAATTCATTTCACGTGCATGATTGTCTAGGCCATATTCTTCTTGAGTAATTGAAGTAGCGCCAAATGTATTTGTTTCAATAATGTCACAACCGGCTGAAAGATATGCCCTGTGAATATCTAGAATAATCTCTGGATTTGTGAGATTTAAAGTTTCATTATTTCCTTTGAGGTCAATATTGTGTCCTTCAAACAGTTCTCCCCGAAAGTCCTCTTCATTCAGGTTAAATGTCTGAATCATTGTGCCCATTGCCCCATCTAGGATAACAATTTTTTCTTTTAAAAGATCGCGTAATTTCTTTTCTACGCCCTCTTTCAAATATATCCCTCAAATATATTATACAAGTTCTTCAAGTGAGATCGCGATTCCAGGGATTGGCATGTCGATATGGTGACGGGTTGATTTTGGGGGGTATAAATTGGCTGAAAGGGCCATTTCTATTACTTCTTGCTTAGAAATGCTAGAATATCCTGAATTAGGCCATGCTTCGACAGAAACTCGGGGGTCTTCTAAATAATGAACCATGATAGAAGGAATATAATTCAGTCCCATTTCTTGCGCTGCATGGAAACGGTGATGCCCATCAAGTATGGCACCAGTTCCTTTATCTATTAAGATGGGGCGATGAATTAGATTTGTTTTTGTAAATGTAGAAATCATTTTTTCTAAATGGCTTGCACGTATATCTTCATGGGGTCGTAATTCTATAAGGGGGACTAGATCTACAGGAGCGACTACTTGGATCGTTCCCTTTGGTCCCCCACTAATTCGGTGATTGATCCATTTAAGGAATTCCTCTTGAAGGTCTACCCTTCTAAGAACATGATCCACTTGCGCTTTCAACCAGAGGACGGGGTCTCCTGAATCATACCATTGCATATTGATGAGTTCAATTCCAATGAGGCCCCCTTCTTGGGCGATCCATGACTTAAGGAGGTCAATGGACTGCATGTCCCAATTTTCAGTTTTCGTCTCTAAAAAATGTCTAGTATCTTTTCCCATAATATATCGACCGCATATTGCGAGGTTTGATGGTGCATTGTTTTGTTTTGGCTTTTCCACAATTTTTGCTATTCTTTTCCCATCCAACTCTACGATGCCATATTTGTCAATCTCATTTATTGGCACCTTAATTAACCCTACAATTGGTCTCTTTGTTTTTCGGTATTCTTCTACTAACCTCAACGACGCAGTGGATGGTGTCCAATCAGAGGGCGATGTGTGCTGATCTAGGATGATATTGTCTCCAAACATCACCAGAACTTCTCCTTCTATTGATGGCAGTGCCTGCATTAATGCATCACCTACGCCTTTTGCTTCTTGTTGGGTATGAATGATGAGTCTGAAATTCTTATCAAAGATCCGAGTCCACCTTTGGTCAATATCTTTCCTTAAATGATTAATATGGTTAACTTTCCCTTCATCGAATTTTAGCAAGTTGGCAAGATACATTTTTTCAGGTGAAAACACAACATGAAATGTTTTCACTCCTGCCAACTTTGCTTCAGCAGCAAGTAAGAATATTTGAGGCATATCTACCAAAGGAAGGGCCTCTTTTGGAGTAACCATGCTTGCTGGAAGCATGCGGCTGCCAATTCCCCCTGCTAGCAGGATTGCCTCCTTTGGACCATTCACATGGCCGGCAAGGGTTCTCCTTTGAAATCACCCCGCTTCTTCTTAGGCTTAATGGGGACGGACTTGAACAGCGGGCGAATCGGTGCTCTTGGTGTGTTGCTGATTGCTTTATTTTATGCGCACCCAGGGTACCCTGGCCCTTGGAATGATGGGGCATTTACTGACGGGTTATTGGGAATATTTGGTCTTGGATGTTTATATCTCGCTTGGTTTAGATATAAATTTAGGCGTAACGGCTTAGTTCCCCGTGTTAATGAAATCAGAAATCCCCTTCATTCAATCAAATATACGCTATCATGCGCAACACTAATTTGCATATTTTCAATAATCTATGGTGGAAGCAATATATTACCCGGATCCTCTGGCTTAGTGCTCTTCTTAATCTCACTTTTAATGTATGTTCAAGCGGCTTATGTGTTCTTATCATTGGGTCCATTATCTGATTAATTCACCAAAAAGAGATATCTTTTGGGGGTGTTCCGTGGGCAGCGGCACGGGCAAGGTGGTCTGCTCGCTCATTCCAACGATGCCCGCGATGGGCATGGATATGCTCTAGTTTGAGATCTACAATACGACGCGCTTCAATTAGTCTAGCGCGAACTGAATCCACCAACTTAACATTCGCCTTTGCCTTCCATCTCCCTTCACTAACCTCAATCGCGTATTTTGAATCACTTCGGACTACAACATCTTCAGCAGATGGTGACGATATGACATAATCAATTGCATGGACTAATGCACTTAATTCGGCAGTGTTGTTTGACCCAACCTCTGCTCCGACCCATTCGGGATGTGTCTTTTTTGTTTCAACCATTCCGAATTTCTCAATTTCAATGTAACCAGAACCTCTTCCCAACCCATCATCCCCTGCTACCAAAACCCACCCCCACCCTGCAATCGCGTTTGGGCCAACCTCCGTTTGATCCAAACATGATCCATCGGTGTAGATATAACGTGCAGGGGACAAATTGACATCACCCCTGCTTCTATGTCTCAATCATATTTTGATAACTATCTGCTGCCATTAACGCATTAATTTGAGAATGATCTTTTATTTTTATACGAATCATCCAACCCTCTCCATAAGGATCTTGGTTGACGATTTCAGGCGCATCAATCAATAATTCATTAACTGCAGTTACGGTGCCTGATAATGGAGAGTAAATTGGTGATGATGATTTTACAGAATCTACTGTTGCAAATTCATCTCCCGCTAGATGGTTAGTATTGATTTCTGGAAATTCAACGTAAACAATGTCTGTTAGTGCATCTTGAGCGTGATCTGTGATTCCGACGACTGCTTCGTCTCCATCAATCCGTATCCATTCATGGTCAGCGGTATACTTCAGATCATTTGGGATTAGGCTCATGCTTCTCGCAAATGCACCTCCCTGTTGAATTCTCTCCTCACTCGGATTCAGAGTGTTTTTCGATAGATGCCATATCTTCAACACGCATTGCTTCTTCAAGGCGGGCCCACGCAGCTCCAACATCAACATCTGATATTTCATCAATCATGGTGTCCTTCGCGTTATTATCATTCAACGTGCCAAACCACTTCCTGAATGGAGTTTTTTTCCCTTTAGAGATACTTATTTCGGTCCACGCCCATAATAAAATCGTGATTATAGCAGCACTTGGAATAATCCAATTAATTATTCCACCTTTTTGGATGCGTCCATCTAATAATGCAATCCCACTTGCTAAACTTAGTCCAAGCCCAGCTCCAAGTAAAATGCGCCGGGCAGACTGTTCGGGTGTGTTCATTATCGACCCTAGCATAGTGATTTTTGAGCACCTAGTATGTTTCCCTGATAAGTTTGAGGATTTTGTAAGGGAGAAGGGCGCGATTCACGGGAGTAACTTCTAGGATTCTAGCATCATCTCTTCTTCGTATGTCCTGAAGTAAAGGGTGCCTACTTTTTTTGTGAAGAGTTAGCAATGCCGGTTTATCAACTTCTAATGATGCCCGCACTGCAGCAATAAAACCCTCCCCTTCAACTTGATGTTTACCAATTTCATCAATCACAATAACCTCGCAATTCTCACTTGCATATTCAATTGCAGGCACAGATATTTCATCAAGTGCCTTTGGGTCGATTCCATGGCCAAGAACTCTTGCTCTTGAATCAATATCCCTATGGGCGATAATTGCTTCTTCTTTTGTTCGATAATTGAGGATCTTATACCCAATTCGCTCATTATTTTCCATAATTTCTTTTGTTAACAATCCACCTATTATTGGCACCTCATCTGGGTTTTCACCCCTCATTCTAATTTCACTTTTTCTTTCCTCAACAAGCATTTCAATCACTTTTTGGAGGACAGCGGATTTGCCACTTCTTGGCAAACCAGTAATACCTATTTTTGGATGTACGCCCATCTAATATCCCCTCTCCCGCCTTCACTTGATTTTCGACTACTCGTTCAATGGATGGTCGTTGACCTATGATGGTGCCGGCGAATTATATGTCTCCAAAGTCCTTGCAATATTATTTTTTGTTGGCGGATTCCTCGATTTCAGCAAGCAATTCAACGTCTCCTGAAATTGGTACATCGAGGATACATCTTCCCCTAGCCATCCAATGCCACCCTTCCGTAATCCAATCATATAGGTCTGCGAGACCCTCTTCATCAATTCCCCCACGTTCTGCAAGTTCTTCGATAAATTCAATTTCATCGGAGTGATATTGTCCATCACTTGCACAAAGTAACATTCCATCTCGAAGTGCAAGACGAAGAACTCTCTCACTGGCTCTATCCATGACCTCTTCAAGGTCGGGTGGTTCGGATAACAAACGACGTAATTTCGCTCTTTCCTCTGGGTGAAGAAGTAACCTCCCCATTCGGTCCTCTATCGCAGCCATTTCTTCGCGCACGAGGCGCCCATCACAACTGGCCATCAACGTAAGGATCATGATAAAATCAGTTCGTTCATCTGCGCTGAATTCATCTAGGGTATCTGGTAACATTTCCACCCCTCAAGCTTGTTTGAGTATTTTATATCCAATCCTCATCCATTTGTACCCACTAATAACCCAATCAAGTAAGTCCTCAATAATCTCTTCATCAACCCCAATTTCTTCAGCAACACGATCTAGCAATTCTCTTTCATTTTCATCAACATTACCGTCAGCAGCACTCATCAGCACAATATCCCTCAAACCCAAGAGTGCAGCATCCCGGCCCAATCCTTTCATGGTCTCTTTGAGTGAAGGTGGGTCTTTGAGATACTGCCTCAAGTCCTTTCTAACACCAGGGGGGATCAATGCAGTTCCCATTCTCGCCTCAAAAAATGCCATTTCATCATTCGATAATTCACCATCAATCCGTGAAGTAAATGCCAATAATTTGGCATAAGAAACCCTCTCTTCGAGGGGCAGCGTGTGGAGTGTATCCTTTAGCATCGTGTAAGCGAGGAAGGGCGTGGCATGATGACCTTGCCGCTTCATTGAGCCGGGTTGGATTGAAGTATCAGCAGGGGTACAGGTCTTCCAATGAGTCGGCGAAGATGCGCCGCCTTCGGCGCTATTCTGCTTTTTTTCCTCCCGTGTGGTCCATTGTTTCAGATATCTTCCTCATCACCGACGCCATTCGGGGCCGCCGATGATAACGAAGGTGGTGTGCCTGGTTGGCGGCTGACTGAGACATTTACTGACTCAACACGTTTCTCAGATCGCTTTTCTCATACGGGTGTTGAACTTGATGAAGCAAATGGAACCATACATCCCACTGATAATTCACGCCCCCCATCAAACCAAGGGAAAGGCATAGGAAAGGGTTCTCAAAGTGGGTGTGTTGGCTGGATGCAGACAAAAAACCCTATTGAGATTGAAGAAGATACTCTCCAAGCTTGGTTAATCATTGATGGTAACTTTCCTCCATCAGTTGGTGAGTCTAGTAATTCGCGCTTAGAAATAGAAATTACACCAGATGTGGGTGACATGTTTCAATTTACTATGGAGGCTTCAGGAATGAAGCCCCTTCGTATTGACACGCCAGTGGGTGAAGTCCGCCTGAAGGTTAAGTTCTGTGGCCAAAACCCCCCCGAAATTAAGTTGTTTGGGGTGGTTGGAACCCCTGATGGTGGGGTACGACTGGATGCTTTATTTGGATCACATAGTTCATTTTCAACATTTGAAGGAGCCCAGGGAGATGGCCTAAATTGGATTCTTTCAAAGAAAGAAGAATCCCTAGAATTGATTCCTCCTATGAATAATGAACAATGGATATCTCAAGTTGCTTGTGCTCCACCTGTCGATAAAAATGGTGATTTTACCGAATTAGATATTCAAATAGAAGTTATAGGCTTCGTCAATGGAAAAGAAGTATCCAACCCTCTTAATTGCACAGGCGTACTTGAGTTGGGCCCCGAATCTCAAATTGAGAACCTATCAATCAACTTCGACACGAGTGAAATGGATGCTGGAGCCCCGCTCCTTTCATCTATTGGTTGGCGCTTAGAAACTTCACGCCCCGCGGCATATGAACTATGGACAGTAGACAAATTTGGAGACGATGGAACTGAATTCTCTGTGTGGATTGAACCAACTTCAGTGTCTCCTCAACCCCATCACCTAGATGTTGAGGTATTAGATGATGAGGGCAACGCACTTTGGAGTGATACTATACCTTGGGAATCATCAGTGACCAATGTTGAAGTATCCCTTGGTACAGAATCATTACCTGGTGATATGATTTTGGTTAGTGTATCTGGCATGGATGAGAAGAATGCGGAGGTCTATTTTGATGAAGTTGAGCATATTCTAATTGATGAGCCTCCCGAACCACCAATCTCAATCCAAGCACGTGATCTCCCAACCGACGACACTTCCATCAACTTTACTTGGAACATGCCAAATACAACAACAGACTTTAAGGAGTTTCTAATTAGTTGGGGATTAGTGGGTGGTGATACGGAATCAAATTTCAAAATCATACCAAAGAATGTGCGTAACACAATCATCAACTTTGAGAGCAATGACCCCCATGAGGTTTACATTACTTCAATAGACTCTAGTGGCCAACAATCCCGCCCAGAATATCTTCAAACAGCTGCAATTTCTCTCTCCAATGATGTACCCCCTCAAATGCCTCGGATGTCAATGATTTATGCTGAAGGCCAGGCAGTTGAAGCATTCATCGCAATGTGGCCGGAGTTTGGTGAATCGGACATATCCCGCGTGTCTCTTCAATGTGGAATTTCTGAAGAGAGGTTGGATGATATTTGGACACAGGAAGGTGGCTCTAGTGGCTGGCAACGAATTTCTCTTAATAAATTTGGAATCAGTGAATTAGTGAGTGAAATATTGGTTGAATGTGTCCTCGAGGCGGAAGATTATGGTGGGGAATCTAATCGCACATTTTCCACTCTTTTACTTAGCCCCAACCTTGACCAAAACCCCCCCCCTTTAGTGGAAGGCGTAGAAGTATTGGATGCCCCTGATGATTTAGGCGATGGACTATTGGTTCGTTTCACTTCAAGTGAGGAGCCTGATGTTGTCAGTTATGAAATCCATATCTCTTCCACCCCATTTTCAGGTCAAATCCCCCCATCAACATTTGTTGTTGCTGCAAATGCTGCTGGTGTCCGCGAAATTCTTGTTGAAGAAACAGATGATGGCTCTCCCGTGGTTCCGGATGTGGTGTTCTATGCCGTAGTCCTTGCAATTGATGCACAGGGTCGGGTAGACCGTACAGCATACAATGTTGGATATGGGAGTTCAGTGGATAATCGAAATGATCTCACCCCCCCCTCTCCTGTTCAGAATGTTCGTCTTACAAATTGGCCAAACGATGATGGAACCCGCCTTCTTGCCGAGTGGAATGTTTCTTTTGCAGATGACTTTTCACATTATGCGATTTATCTCTATTCACATCCCATACAGTTGAATGCATCCCCAACAGTTACGCTTTCATTACGTTCTCAAGCAAGTTGGCTCGCAACTGTGGCTGACGAAAATGGCTCATCAAATATCTCGTCTAAAGGAGTATATTACTTGATGATAATTGCAATTGATACTGCGGGGAACGGGGACTTTAACTCAGCAACTGTGATTGGGCCCATTGTGCCAGTTTCGGAAGTCGAGGAAGATGTTCTCAGAAGTGGAGACGCCACGGCGAATCTTTCGAGCGAATCTTCTGAAGCAGTTGTGCGGGTTTTGGGCTATGACCTCTCAATTCTCGACTTAACTGGCCTTTTATTGGCAATGTTAGTGGTTTTTGGAGGAATATTCGCCTCTAGTCGCCGAAAAGGCGTCTTTGGTAATCTTCAGCGAGATCTAGATCGAATAATCAATCACCAAGACGACCTCCAATTTCAACGGCGTTCCTTGCGGGCTTATTCTAGAAAAATAGAGGAGTTATCTGCCCGTGATAAACTAACTGAAGGGCAATTTCGCCTGTTGGACCGAAGAGTATGGGAAGCGATTGAAGATGTAGACCAAATATTATCGTCTGATTCATCAGATCCCTGGGCCAATCAAGAATCTCCACAACATGGACATGGGCCAGGCAATATTCAACAATATCCTGGCGAATCATGGGATGATTATGGGGGCCGGTGGTAGATTCAATCATCTAGTGTATCTACATCAGATTCCAACCCAGTAATGATTTCTCGCAGGCGCTTGTTATCGGACTGAATTGCTTGAAAGAGGTCATAACACACCCCATTCCTATCAGCTAACACTTTCAATGCCATGCTATCCTTTGGCAAACACTTGCCACCAAAACCTCGCCTCAGACCCATCATTGGTTGTAGGTGGCTTTCACCAATTTGCTGTGCTTGGGGTGCTGTTATTATTGTTCGAATATCTTCCCAATCGACCCCCATTGAATCGCACAAATCATGCATCTGATTTGCAAAAATTACTTTTACAGCGTAGAATGTGTTTTTGCTATATTTGACTAATTCAGCAACAGTTGGAGAAACATGAAAGCATTGGTTTGATCTTAAAACGCCAGCCATTCTATGTTGCTCAAATACTTCTTCTGCAAGGGTTTGGTGTTCTGTGCCCACTACAAGAATGTCTTGATTCCCAAAATCTTCCAAATGCCTTCTCTCAACTAAAAATTCAGGGCTATATGCAATCCTGAGGTTTGGATATTGTAGTTGAAAATTTTTCGCAGTACCGGGAACAATTGTGCTTTTTATCACCGCCCCAAAGCCATCTGGCAATTCTTCCAAAACAGATTCGACAATGCTTGTATCGCATGACCCATCCACTTCACTCATTGGAGTTGGAACGGCGATATATGCCATGTTTACGTGTTCAATTACATCAGTGATCTGCGTTCCTCTGACCGGGTCATGGATGAATAGTCTATGCTTTTTTCCAAACCAGTGTTCAATTGCGCCTCCGACAATACCTGCTCCAATAATTCCTACATCCATTCCATACCCTCCATTTGTTATCATGAATTTACAGACCTATGGTGGTATGGCTCGGGGGACAAGATTCCCTTTGCAGCCAATTGTGCTGCTTCAAGCAACGCATCAGGCGTTCCACAATCTAACCATTCTGAATCGTCAATGTGCCTGAGAACAGCCTTTCCGTCGGCAATATATTGATTATTAATGTCTGAAATTGTAAATTCGTCCCCGCATTGTAACATGAATTTGTCTAACATGTCCCAGAAATTTTCATCATAAAGGTAAATACCACCAATTGCAATGTTCGTTGGTGGGACTGATGGTTTTTCAACGATCCCCGAAAGTCCCTCATTTTCATCCATAACCGCCACGCCGAATCTAGTTGGGTCTGGTACTTTTCTTCCTAACAGCACGCAACCAGGTGATTCAACAGAATTTGCAAAGCGCACCGCATCGTCTCCGAAGTCAGCAGTTGTGATGTTATCAGAAAAATAAATTAATAGTCTGCAATCAATTGTATGGGGGCGTGCTAGTTGTAGAGCATTCCCAACTCCTTTTGGTATATCCTCAATAACATAATGTATGTTTTCACCATCCAGTCCGGTTCCAACATGTTTTGCAATTTGGCCGATAAATTGATTGGCAATGATTGTAATGTCCGATATGCCAGCCCTCCGAATAAATGCTAGTGCATAATCCAATACGGGGTGCCGATGGAGTGGCAAAAGTGTCTTGTGCGTGTATCGCGTAAATGGCAATAATCTCGTCCCCAACCCTCCCGCAACAAGAATTGCCTTCAAGGGCGGGGGACTCGCCATATATCTCAGAGACGCCATCCCATTTGTGTATAATTTTTTCAATGGAGTACCAGGGTTAAATGCTTGAAAGGAGAAACGACCCTAGGTCAACTTTTTTTTATTCACTACCATTATATTCCTCATCTCCCATAATATATTCTTCACAATTAACTTCAATAATTTCGCCAGAAGCAAGTAGGTGTTCTATGGCCGAACGAATTTCCACAAGTGTTAGTCCACCATTAGTACATACTTCGACAATTTTCGCATCCGTCATTGAATTTCCATTTGCTTCAGCCTCAATCATGGATTGAATGATACAGCGTCTAGAAAGAGTATCAAATGGGTCGTCTTCGCCGAACTCGATGTCATGTTCAGATTCTTGAATATGAATCGCCCTTTCGAGAAAAAAACCATCTTTAACATTTATTTTTATCAAAAAATCGTCGAATAAATTCGTTTGGAGGGGGTCATTATTTTTATCTGACCCCGACCACTTCATCCCAAGTTTTGTTGAAACTTTTTCCAGCCGTATTTTTTTCATATCAAGTTGAAGTAGTTCTCTATCAAGGTCTGCTTCTAACATACGCATTTCCTCATCTGCCCTTTCCCGTATCCATTGCAAAGGATCCCAATTTGGATCAATCGCCTGTCTCAAATGTGTCAATTCATGAAGTTCATCAGGCAATACTGAAAACGCCCGATCCGCTTTTCGGCCTGATTCACTAGGGTCTAGCCCCATGAGTGCCCACCATGCTAGGCGGGCCTTGAACTTGCTCTTTCCATTTCCACCGGAACACTCATTCAAACGCGTTCATGAAGTAAGCCCGTTTGGGAGGAGTTGTGCCGACATACCGAATTAGCATATTACCCGGCGATGGAACTGGTGTGGAAGTCATACGGGAAGCTCAGCGTGTTCTAGATACAGTGGCTGACCATTCTTCTTTGGATTTTGATTTTACCGAGATTCCATGTGGGGGCAAACACTACTTGTCAACAGGTGAGGAATGGCCAGAAGGATCCTACGAGATATGCAGGGATGAAAGCGACGCAATCTTACTCGGCGCTATTGGCTGGCCAGGTGCTCGAACGCCAAACGGAGACCTCGCAGGAGGGCAAGTAATTCTTGGTCTACGCGCCGGCCTTGACCTTTATGCCAACGTCCGGCCAGTGCGGCTCTATGACGGGGTTCAGCACAAAGTCCATGGATCTTTTCAGCAGGTTTGGGACCCTCACTGTGTAGATATGCTCCTTCTCAGGGAAAATACAGAGGGCCTTTATCACAGCCTTCTTCGCCGGTCTGCTGACAAGGCAATAGGAAAAGATCCATGGGAACCTAAAAATATGGACTTTCCAGGACTTGATGGAGAGGTTGCTTGGGATCCAAGGCCCATTTCTGCATCAGGATCTCGGCGCGTCATTGACATGGCATTCAAACTCAGTGATAATCGAAATGGGTGCCCTGAAGATGGTACAAAAAGAGTGACTTGCGTTGATAAATCAAATGTTACTAGGGGTTGCCAATTATTCCGCAAAACATACATTGAAGTTTCCAAAAAATATCCGCATATTGCCACTGATGAGGCATATATTGATGCATTTACAATGTGGGTCGTCCGCCAACCCGAGTGGTTTGATGTTGCCGTAATGCCAAACATGTTTGGTGATATTGCAACAGACCTTGCGAGTGTATTGCAGGGGGGCATGGGTATGGCGCCTTCGGGAAATATTGGATTGGAACATGCTCTGTTTGAACCCGTTCACGGTTCTGCCCCCAAACATGCAGGAAAGGGGACTGTTAACCCAATGGCGGCCATTCTTTCAGCGAAAATGATGCTTGATTGGCTCTCATCAACACATTCAGATCCCACGGCATCATCGGCGGCTTCAGCCATTGAAAATGCTGTAATTTCAACCCTTAATGATGGTAAAAAGCGCACATATGATCTTGGAGGCCATTCCTCAACGAGTGCCGTTGGGATTGAAATTTCGGAGAAAGTCTCCTCTTCTCTTCGGGAATTATAATTTAATTCATTTCAACATATCTAACATCACAGATAATGATTGAGTTAAATTTTTCTCATTTGACCATTTTTGATCTTTTCTCGGTCTTTTTTGGATCTCTTCAAATAAGAGGGGAAGCGCCCTCGTAATCTCATCAACGACTGTAATCGTTGCATAACGAGCAGACCTGGAGAGGGGGTTTAGGTCTATATTTAACACACGAACCCCGTATGTTTCTAAAGCCTCACATCGATCTCCATCTTCTAAAGGAACAAGTACAACATCTGCATTTAGAATACCATCTGAACAAACCATTGCCCGGGGACCATTCAGGTTCGGAATTTTTTCATCAGCATCTTTTCCAAGGATGCGTATATTTTTCACAGCGGAAAACCACTCTTTATTTGACCCAGACCAAATGGCTGGTACATCTTCACAGAGCAATGCTTCTTTTTTATCTGATAATATGCCGCATAGCCCATTTATTCGACTTTCAGTTCGATAATACAGGTTTACTTCAATATTACAGTTTATCGCAGCAGCGACCCTTAATATCTCCAAAGAAGCTAGGGCAACAACATTTCCATTTACAGAAATAATTGGGTTTTTAGCACCATTTAACAGAGCAGCAGCTTCCCGAATTGCACGTTTAGCAGGGTTTGATGTTTTTTCTCCCAATAAATAATCGAATGCTTCCCCCCTCCCATGGGCAATCATCGCAGAATCCGCAAGTAAGCCGGCTTTTGAAGCGTCGGCAATTTTTTTCCTCGCCTCAAGGGACGCCCTCCTGGGATGGTCACTTGTGATGTCAACCATAATTTCACCAAGTCACCCTATTTCATCAATTAAGAATGAAAAATCAAGGTGTTTCACACCACAGTTTAGTTTACTCGATGAGATTACATCTGCACCAAGGTCCCCCCATTGGTCTGAATCAATTGGGTCAATGCCGCCACTGCATTCGATAACGATATTATTCATTAACCCCTTCCCCCTCAATAGTGAGATAATTCCCCCCGCTTCTTCCGATTTTGTGTTGTCCAACATGATCACCACTGGCTTTGACCAATCAGTTGCGTGTATTGAAACCCAATTTGCAGCCACCAATGCCTCATCGGCGTTTCTTACTTCAATTGTAAGAAACCTCCCCCATACGTTCGGCGCAGCTCTCAATAAATCCTCACACTCCTCTCCTCCTATTGACAACAATGCCTCAAATTTGAGTGAATTAAGCATAATTTCCAAAGGGTCATCGGCACCCCCGGGGGCGGCGTTAGCGCGATCATTCTCCTTAATCATGCGCGCATCTTTCCGATCAATTCTATGGGTCATTCCCCCACCTAGGTGCACTGCCCATTTATCCAACACCCCCCATGCAGATTTTCTTGTACAAGCAAGTGAAACTTTAGATTTAGAAATTAAAGCGTGCGTATTTGTTGCAATACCTGACAATCTTGCAATCAGATTCAACATCCCTCTTTCCAATGCAATCATCTGATTTTGAGCTCCACTCATTGCTAAAACCACATCCCCCACCATCACCTCGTCTCCATCTTCAATGGCGGGATATATTATGAGTTCAGGAAACCACAATTCTATCCAATGTGAGATTGCAGCAATCCCAACAATTCGTCCGGATTCTCGTGCAATAACCCGCCCCAATGGTTCGGCTCCGTCTGTTCTAGCCATTAGTGCGACATCATGCTCCGGGATTATCGGCCCAGTAATCCCATCATCAAACAGGATAGAGTGTCCCCATAATTCAATGGATTCTAGTAGGCGCTTAGTGGGGGACCCATTTTCCCATAGAAGGTGGCCCCCGTCGTGGGGCAGGCTCAAATTATGCCGCACATTTCGCCGGTAAGTTCCGCGCCTTTCAATGCCATCCCATGTTCTGCCACATACATGGGGCGCAAGCGACACTTATCAGGGTCCCCTCAAATCCTCGTAATTGGGGGGGGAATATCAGGACACATTGCAGCAATTGAACTTGCAGGGAGGGGAGCACAAGTGACTCTAGTCGATGGAAATGATAGAATGGGTGGTCGTTGGTATTCTCCGAATTCTGGTGCCTGGTTGCCTGAACCAGGGTTGCATCTGATTCATGGAAAAGGACCCCTTTCCCGCTCATTACTACGCGCCAATAAATCACACCTACCGTTCGTTCCAATCGATATCGAATCTACAGAAGTAATCAATGGGAAACGCATCACTGCAATACCCCGCCGCCTTTCAACAGCAGTTGATGCGGGTTTGAACCGAATTCAAGCGGCAGCATGGTTCGTTGGATGGAAGCGAACACAAAAAGCGGGTCAAATCCACCCCTCCCTTTGTCATGGGAATGACAATATTTGTGGTGATTGGGTCAGTGCCCTTTCCTTATTGACAAATTATTCTCCGGCGTTGTCGTTGGACCCCTTGGCAATTTCAACACGCGTAAGGAGAGGTTGTATGCTAAACCGGTTGTGGATTCCAGTTGGGGGGACAAATGCAATTTTATCTCGGCTGGCGATTGCAACTAACCTCCTCAACGTGTCCCGGCAATCATCACTGCGGGTGTTACGTATTGAGCAAAAAGGAATGGCTTGGCTAGTCCACTTCAAGAATGGTCAATCTCTCAACTTTGATGGTATTCTTCTTTCTCTCCCTTCATCTTCAACAATGCGCCTTCTCAAAAATTCAGGTTATGCTTCAAATCTCTCCCACCCCTCAAATTCGCGCCGCGTTGTAATTCGCTCAATTGGTGGGAAAACACGATTGCTAGGTTCTTCATCGATTCGAATTGACATTGGCTTAAATTTGATTGCCGCAGAACTTGGTGCCATTGACAAATCTCGCATACCTAAAGATGAGTCGAGTTTAGTTGAGATTGTGGTGTGTTTAAACCCAAATGAAAGTGAAGATGAGGGACAGCGAAGAATCGACCATTTTCTCAATAAAATACAGGGTCATAACCCTCAGATGGAATTATCATCAAAAGCCCTAACCATTGATTCTGGGACAATTGAAGGAGATCATCCACCATTCAGACATTTTGCAGCGACAGCCTTTGAAGATGCGCCAGGCGAACTCCTTTCCGATGCAGCAGCAGCACGTGCTTTATTTGCAGCACAGCGTTTATCATCATCTTTTTTTATTTGAAATCAGATCAAGAACCAAATCCACACACTTCCTTAAACCAGATAGGTTTTGATGAGAAATGATGATTTTATTATCTAATTGCACGATCTCCCCCATATGCTCCTGAATGGTATTTTCAATGCCGACAAGCAACCCCCCATATTCAATTGAATTATGAGGGATTCTTAATTCGGCGGAATGCATGTCCGAAGAATTCACAGGTGAGGGGAAGCATCTTGCCTGCTTTGACATATCGGCCATTTCCTCTTCTCGCCAGCGCTTACTCAAATGGTATGGCTCTAATGGAAGAGAAATGCCCTGGAGGGGGATTGAGGATCCCTGGCTAATTCTTCTTTCTGAGGTCCTTCTACAACAAACCAGAGTAGGGACAATAAGTCAACTCTGGGGCGCAATGGTTGAACGCTTCCCCTCTCCCAAATCCATGGCCACATCCTCCGAGGAACAAGTCCTGAAAGCATGGCAAGGGTGTGGTTATTATCGCCGCGCCAGATATCTCCGTTTAGCAGCAATACAGATTGTTGAAACAGGCTTCCCTCAATCTAGAGAACGGCTACTTGACTTACCGGGGGTGGGCCCGTATACCTCTGCCGCTGTATCCTCGATTGCCTTTGGTGAGCCCGCAGCATGTGTAGATGGAAATGTAAGGAGGGTTATCTCGCGCCTTTTAGGTTGGGAGGAAGCTCGCCCACAAGCAATAAAAACGTGTGCCGATGAATTACTCGATCAATCACGACCAGGGGATTGGAATCAAGCCATGATGGATTTAGGGTCGCTAATATGTACTCCTCGCAACCCAAATTGCGAATCATGTCCATTAACTGAAATTTGCCTTGGAAAAAGCAACCCAACCCAATATCCATCTCCGCGCAAGCGTCCAGTAACTCAACACTATGGCGCCGCAATTATTCTCAATAATAATGGTCGGATCTGGTTAAACCCCCGCCCATCAGGCCTACTCGAGGGGATGTGGTCCCCCCCAATATCATTTGAAAAAGCTCCATTGCATAATTTGGCAGAATTGATCGTGTTGGAATTAGGAGATAGTAAATTTCATGGGATAATATCTCACCGTCTTTCCCATCAACACTGGGAAATTGAAGTGTATTCACTCAATACCACAGCCATCCCCTTAGTCCTTGGTAAATACGTCCTTCCAAATGAAAAGCCTCTTTCAAACCTCGACCGCCGGATAATCAATCTTGCATTAGGGCCGCATGAATGAGTGTGCTTATTGTTGTCCTCCCCGTGTCATTGAGTGTGAGGGGTAGTTTGACCGAGGTCGCCAAGCATCTATTTTCCCCCTCGTTAGAGAAAGAAGGGGGTTATCCCCCCCCCCATTTTGGAAGAGATGCAATCTTGTTATCACGTTCTGATTCACAAGATGAATTCATCTCTATTTTACGCAATATTGGGATCAATATTGTCGATGTTGTGAAGCAACGTGGGGTTCCAAACCCAACTACTTTTCTTGGCAGTGGGCGCCTCAAAGAATTGTTTTCCTCTTTGTCTCTGAAATATGGGGGGCGTGTGAACTTGGCAGTTATAGATGATCACGCAAGTGCGCGCCAAATAGTCAATATTCAGCAATCACTCGGGCTTGAAGTTTGGGACCGGTTACGCGCAATACTACATCTGTTTACGTCTCGCGCATCTAGTATTGAGGCGCGCACACAAATTCGAATTGCCCAACTCCAAGCAGATCGCGCAGTAATCCGTGAAGTGCTTGAACTTGAGGTGAAGGGTGAGCACATGGGGTATGGCTCAGCTGGTAGAACAGCCATTTCAGAATCACTAGATGCCATCGATAAGGAATTAGCAACCCTTCGCCGACGAAGGAATAAACATGAGTCGGGGCACAATCAACATCGAAGGCATAGACGCCGCAGTGGTGCATTTACAATTGGCCTTGTTGGGTACACAAATGCGGGGAAATCCACGTTATTTACCGCTTTGACCGGAAAATATGCTGACGCGGCAGATCGCTTATTCGCCACACTTGATACCACAGTTGGGCGCCTCCTTCCCTCGCCCCGTCTCCTCATTGTGGATACGATTGGTTTCATGGACCGCCTTCCTTCAGAGGCCTTGGATGCCTTCCGATCCACCCTAGCGGAGGGTCTTGATGCAGACCTAACTCTCCTCGTTGTAGATGCCTCAAACTCCCCTTCGGAAATTAAAAGGAAGATAGAAACAAGTCTGCGTGAAATATCTGTGCGGTCTCAAAAAATAGAAAATGAGGTTGTGGTCGCTCTTACCAAATCTGATTTAGCCTCACCCCTAGAAATTGCGTCTGCTAGGGACGTTGTTACAAGTCTTGGTCTCCCATCACCTATTTCGATATCCGCTTTTGACCAATCATCGCTCAAACCCCTTGTCCACGAATTTTTGTCAATACTTTTTGAAGCGCCCGTGCATCTTCAACTCAAAGGCGATCATGAAATTCCTTTAGCTGCCCTTCAATCTACCGTCCATGACATGGGCCTAGTGATTCAAGAATACCCCGATGAGAACGACAATAATTCACTCGTGACTGAATTGTGGATTGATTCACCGACTCTTGGCCGTTTATTGTCAAAAAAGAAACCCCACATTTCGCTCTTACCTAAAAATCAATTTCAGGGGTGCCCCGGTGGGTGAGGTGGATGGGGGGGCGGTCCCGTCCCCTTCCAATGCTTTTGAAAACGCATCTTCAAAATCAGATGCACCATCAAATTTGGAAATTCCCGCCTCAGTTGCAATGGGGGGCGCTCATCAAAATATAACCATCGATGTAGGTTCAACAGGGGGTAAACAAACAGTAGTGGATGATGTTGTTGGGCCTTTAGTTTATGAGTCAACCGTTGAGGATGTGCGGAAACCTTCACTCAGCCTCCCCGAAGTGGATACCGCTACTTTTGCCTCGACAGGGACCACCCTCCTTCTCCCATCGAACCAACCCGTTTCGATGAGGGCCCGTATAATCGCAATTATTGTGGTTTTTACTTGTGCTTTCGGCGTGCTAAATGGTGCTGACTTTACAGTCCCAGATAGTGGCCTATACAAGCACCGAGATATCATTTGGAATTTTGCCAAAGATGCCCCACAAGACTCAGCAATATTTAGTGGTCGGATTTTACAGCACGATGGCACACCTGCGGTGAATTGGTCAGTCTCGCTATCTGATTTGTCAAAGGATCCACTTCACACAGGCCAAAATGGTGAATTTAGATTTCAGGCGCTTGACCCTGGAAGGATGTGGGTTCAAGCACACAATGGCACGCATGCCCGGCGGTGGCACATTCTCTTGTCAGGTCCTGTTGGTTTTGAGCCCGGCGTTACGCACCTCGAATTAATCTTGGACCCATCTTCGGCTTGGAATGCAAGCCTTGATGCTGAGCCCGGCGTAAATGTTTACAACCCTGAGGCTGAAGAATATCCAAACCCGCACTATGACCCTTCTGCGGCGAATTATTACGTTATGGCGGGGTTTGCATTTATTTTCTTGTCATTGATTGGAATTGTAATTGCAGCTATAGCGGGACGATCTGGCGACCCAAGTATGCTGCGTTTATCTTCGGTTTTTGCATTTTTTACGATGGGGTACTATGGTGTTGGGTGTTTGCTCGGACTACTGACTGGTTTGGCCACAATTTGGCTTCCCTCGCGAGAATAAATTCATCGTTGCCTTCATACGTACCCGCGCATATGCCCATATTGCTTGGTGGAGTACATGGATGTCCGACTTGCCATCATCGGCTCGCGAAAATTTTACGATTTTGGCTATGTCGAAGCCGTAATTGATGCATGGATAACAGCACACGGCCATCCTGTTCGCATTATTTGTGGTGGCGCATCTGGGGTGGATGAAATGGCAAGGCGATATGCCGACAATCATAACATCCCCGTGCAGGTAATTGAAGCAATTTGGCGAGGTGACGAGGCAGAACCTGATTTAATGGAGCGAATTGTGAATGAGTGTACTCACGTATTGGCATTGCCTGGTGTGAAATCTAAATGGACACTAAGAACAATTGAGCTAGCGAAGCAAAAAGGCCGGTTCCTTGACATACGTCGCGTTTCGGTCTGATCTTGGAGTGGGTAAACCTGTCCGCGCCCGAGATTAAGATTGACAATGCAGCATGGGCGGTTCGCAATATTGGCTCTTCGGTATCAGCTGTTGTTTTAGATGGCGATCATACGATTGCTGGATCCCATGAGGGGCTTGTAACTCGGTGGAATGGTGATGGTGATGAATTATGGTCGATTACATTCATCGATCGTATCAATCGAATAGTCCCATCAAACACTCATGTGTTTTTAGCACTTGGTTTGTCCATTGCATGTTTGGAATCCCAATCAGGCGAACTGCTTTGGATGGTTGAATTAGAAGGCTTGTCGGACCACATTGTTCCCCGACCTGATGGTTCAGTTATTGCCACATCAGCGGTGTGGGATATTGAGTATGGGGATTATATGGAAGCAGGAATCTGGCACATATCCCCTGCGGGTGAGGTTCTAGAGGTCCACACAATTAGCGAAAGAATGTGGGACGTGTCTACCCTCGGGGATGACGTGTTCTTTAGCCTTGCACGCCCGAGATGTGGCGTGCTTGTGTGGGAAGGAGGGATGGGGGACATTTCCTCCGCTGGATTCAACCACATCGAGGCGGGCAATTCCCCTGGCACAACTTTGTGCCCATCGGCTGCGACAATGTATCTCGGCACGTCTGGCGGAAAATTACACCTTTTGCCCACCAATGAAGAAGTTGAATTGGTGGATTCGATGATCATATCCCTTGTTCAAATAAGTGGGCACATAATTGCAGTTGATGAACACGGTTCATTATATTCAATAAATGGCGAAATGATGACTTCCTTGGAACTCCCAACTCATGGTGCCATGCTTGGCCCGCGTATATATTCAAAAAATACAATTGTGCTTTCCCACCCAGGTGGTAAGATCACCATCGTCAATGAGGTTGGGGAGATTATATCCTTCCTTTCGTGTAGTGAAGATATTGAATCACTTTTTTCCTCGGGAAAAAGAATGGTGGTGGGCGGCTCTCATGGGGCCGTTTTGATAATTGAATCAACAATGCTTGAGCGCCGAATATCCTCTAACAAGGAGGCTAGGCAACCCGACGGGGATGTGCAGCGCAGAGAAATGATGCGCGCCAAGCTTCGCTCCCTTCGAGAAAAAAGCAATTGAATCACGAATTAGTCATAACCAATGGGTCAACCCATTCATCAAATTGAGCGCTTGTCAGCAAACCAGATTCAATAGCGCTTTCTTTCAATGTCACCCCATTTTCGTGAGCATACTTCGCAATCTTTGCAGCGTTGTCATAACCGATATGTGGGTTGAGTGCAGTAACTAGCATCAGTGAATTTTCCAGATGTGACTTGATGTTTTTCTCAATAGGTTCAATCCCTTTCACGCATCGCTCCCCAAAAGCACGACAAGTATCTGCTAAAATCCGACAAGAATGTAACAAGTTGTGAATAATCATGGGCTTGAACACATTTAACTCAAAATTCCCCATACTCCCTCCGATCGTTATTGCGACATGATTCCCCATTACCTGGCAGCACACCATTGTCATTGCTTCAGCCTGTGTTGGGTTGACTTTTCCAGGCATAATGGATGAACCGGGCTCATTTTCAGGCAATGTCAATTCACCCAAGCCACATCGTGGCCCGGACCCCAACCACCTGATGTCATTTGCAATTTTCATCAAACTAGCCGCCAAAGTATTGAGTGATCCTGAGGCGGCGACTACAGCATCGTGTGCTGCGAGCTGCGCGAATTTATTATCTGCAGAACGAAATGGGAGGCCGGTGTATTCAGCAATCTTTGCAGCAACATCTTCAGCAAAATGTGGGTGTGCATTGAGCCCCGTGCCAACAGCAGTTCCCCCCAACGCCAAATCAAATAAATCATCTAACGTGGATTCAATACGCGTGATATTTGCATCCAACTGGGAGATATACCCGCTAAATTCTTGCCCCAACGTTAGGGGCACCGCATCCATCAAATGGGTCCTCCCAAGTTTTGTTATTTTGTGAAATGCATTGGCTTTTTCTGATAAACAACTTCTGAGAAACCGCACCTCTGGCAATAAATGATGCGTAAATGTTTCAGCTGCGGCAATATGCATCGCCGTGGGAAATGTATCATTGGATGATTGCCCCCTATTAACGTGGTCATTTGGGTGCACCGGATTTTTTGTTCCTAATTTCCCCCCCGACAGTTCAATTGCTCGGTTCGCAATAACTTCATTTACATTCATATTCGTTTGAGTTCCAGACCCCGTCTGCCAAATTTTCAGGGGGAAGTGGCCGTTTAACTCACCCACTGCAACTTCTTTCGCAGCAGCAACCACCAAGTCGGCGATTTCCTCCCCAATTTCCCCTAATTTTTTGTTTGTGGAGGCGGCTGCTTGCTTCAGAATACCAAATCCTCGAATTACCCCACCCGGCATTAAATCTTCACCGATATCAAAATTAATCATGGATCTTGCAGTTTGACACCCCCAATAACGGTCGCCAGGGACATCAAGTTCACCCATGCTGTCTTTTTCAACACGAACAGTTTCAGCAGACGTTACAAATTCCTTCCTTGATATGGTGGGGATTGGCATTACAGCAGCCCCCTCAATCCCCTTTCGGATCAATTGCGCAATCGTTGCAGAGCGCCCACCCTTCCGCCCTCTTCCGACTTTTTTGTCGAGCATTTGTGCCAAATCCTCGGGCAAACTAATGCTGACAATTCTTCGGTCCCCTGCCCGATGTTTTACCATACCTCCGCCAACAAATCATAACTTATTAATTATGTTGTGGAAAAAACGATGAAAGAAGAGCCCCTCAAACATATTGTGCCACCCCAAACTGAGGATGTAGAGGCTTGGGCTCGATCCTGCCTGGAAGATGCAGCATCAGCGTCTCTAACTTTTCTTAGTTCGCCCTTTGATATTGATCAATTACGCCTACTAATGAAATGGGGTGACGGGAAATATGCGCGCTCAGAAGCGAGGTGGCACCCACCTCGCATATCTCTAAATCTCCATGCTTGTGCGGTTAGAGGTCCCTCAAAAGGTATTTTTTCCGAATATAAGCGATTTGAAAAGGATCCCCAAATTTCATCATTTAAGTCTTCAGATTGGAGGCGACATGTAGCGGCAGTATGTGCCCACGAACTTTCTCACCATATTGTTTGGGCCCGCCTTGCCGAAGAAGGCTTTGAGCCAGGTACTAAGATAAGTGCTGATAAATTTCAACAAACCAAAATCGATGATCATCATCTTCAAGATTGGTTACGTCCTCATGGGCCTCCATTTAAGAGAATTTATGCCCATTTAAGGACACGCCTAATGGTTGAAAAATTTGGTGATCTACCATTGCCGTGTAAATCGTAAATTAAGCACGTTTCACCGAAATAATCTGTTGTGGTGTCTTTGGCCTATCTTGTCGATCTGTTGGCGTGGTCTCGATTTTCCGGACAATATCCATTCCTTCGGTCACTCTCCCAAATACAGGATGTTTTGATGGGCTAGATTTGTCGAACCAATCGAGGAAATTATTGTGCTTGGTGTTCAGGAAAAATTGCGATCCTCCGCTGTCTGGAGAACCAGTATTTGCCATAGACAGGGTCCCTGGCTCGTTACTATGCTGAGAAGTGTGCTCATCGGGAATGTTTCCTCCACGACCACCTTTGGAACGATTCATCTGTCGACCATCTGCGGTTGTGAATGATGAGCCAGGATCGGGTCCTCCTGTCCCCGCTCGGTTGCTTTTAGCATCTTTGCTATGAGGACAGCCACCTTGAATCATGAAGCCTTCAATCACGCGATGAAAATGTAATCCGGTAAAGTAGCCTTCATCGACTAAAGAAAGGAAGCTGCCAGTGGTGATTGGTAATTCTTTAGTGAATAATTCAATCTTTATTTTTCCTTGTGTCGTGGTCATCACTACATCAGTCATGACGCGCCGACAGCCCTCCGCCTCAAATTCTTGCCGGAATAATATATTCAAACCTTTGAACATTTTTTTGAAAATATGAGGTGCAGTGTTCATAGGTCCCCCATGTTTCGGCGTAATATGGAAACAGCCGTTGATTCTACTAACTACAAAATCAAGTGGGTTTCAAGTATATTCCTAATTATGACCCCAATTGCGGCAATTGTAGGGGTTGCGTGGCATTCAACCTCTTTTGGTGTATATTGGACAGATCCTGCTATTCTTTTGGCATTTTATCTCATGACAGGAATGTCTGTGACGGGAGGTTACCATCGCTGTTTCTCACATAGAAGCCATGAAGCGCGCTGGCCTTTGCGCCTTTTCTATGCGGTTTTTGGTGCGTCCGCATTCCAAGATTCAATAGTACGTTGGTCATCTGATCATCGATCTCACCATAAATATGTGGACAATCATCCATCAGACCCATACAGCTCCAAAAAGGGTTTTTTTTGGTCACATATGGGTTGGATATTCGTTCATGTTGGGGAACAGCGCCCAGTTGAAGGAGTTGATGATCTCAAAGCAGACCCGATCGTTAGGTGGCAGGAAAAATGGCTATGGCCAATAGCAATTTTTGTAGGACTTTTTCTTCCAGCAATTGTTGGAGGGGTGATTGGGCTGATTTATCCATCAACAGGTGGGTGGCTCGCCCGAGCAATTGGAGGGTTTGTTTGGGGTGGTCTTATCAAAGTCGTTGTGATTCATCATACTACATTTCTGATTAATAGTGCAGCACACTGGACTGGAAGGCAGCCATATGATTCATCAAACACGTCCAAGGATAATGACATCTTAGCATTCCTTACCCTTGGAGAAGGATACCATAATTTCCATCACGCATTCGTTGCAGATTATAGAAATGGAATTCGCTGGTGGCAGTTTGATCCAACAAAATGGTGGATTCGTTTTTGGAACATATTTGGATTAACTCATGGTTTAAAGAGGACGTCTGATCGTGCAATCAATACTGCAAAATCGGACGAAAAGTGGCGTAAAACTCTTGCTAAATCGAGTAATTTGTCAGCAAATGCACACGATAAATTTGAGAAGCGTTACAAAGAATTGCGAAGCAAAATGAGAAGTGCATTCGACCATCTCACTGAAGTGAAAAAGAATAGGGCCTCAGATTTACAAGAAGCCAAAAAGAGAATTTCAGAAGTTCTCGGGCAGCTCAAAAGTCTATTTGCTGAAGTGCGTTCTTTTAGCAATACCACACCCGCGTAAAGATCCTTTAGAAATTAGATCTAACGTATTGATTTTAATCAGTCACTAGATTGGTGAGTCATGATCGAATTTTGAGGGACTTGATCGCAGCCACCAACATCAATGCCCCGAACACGAACACTACAAGGAATGCTTGCCATATCACGGGAGATGAGAGCCCCCACCCACGCATCATGATGGAACGGAATGCCTCAGAAGCCCAAGTCGTAGGCAATACCATGCTGATTTCTCTAAGAACGATTGGGAGTGCCTCAACCGGCCAAAGGATACCTGAGAGCAGCAATACAGGGAACAAAATTGGCATTACTAACTGCATGGCTTGGAACTCGCTCTTAGCCTTGGTTGAAAGAAACAATCCCAAACACATTGCTGCCCAACCTAACAACAATCCAAGAATGAACAAAAGAGAGAAAGAACCCTTCACCGGGATATCGAATACCCCCACCGCAATTGCAATTACAACACTGACTTGTCCTACTAATATGATGGAAAAGGCACCAAGGTGGCCCAGCAACACTTCAGATGGTCTGACTCCCGCAGCGAATAATCGATCTAAAGTTCCATCATTCCGCTCACCAACGAAGGCCATGGTCGTCAATATTATCGAGAACATAAAACAAACTAGAACCATGATTCCAGGAGCAAGGAAATCAATGAACTCTGAATTATTTTCACCATGAATCGGGTCTGCCATCTCTAGAGGTAATGCCGGAGCAGTATCTTCAAGTGCGGACCTAACCTCACCCATGATGGTCTGCATAATCTGCTGATTTGATGCATCAAGATGGATAATTAAAGAATTGTTTTCTGCTTCAATCACTGCCCATGCTTCACCAGATTCTACCTTGGTCCGAGCATCTTTAAGGTCGCTTGATTGAGATATGACGAGGTTATCTGAATCCTCCAACAGATCGATAACTGGATGTTCACCAACACTGATGACTTCCAGCCCAGTTGGACTGGCACCGATTGCGAAACCGAATAACAGTATCTGTATCGCTGGCATTATGACAATGAAACCAAACATCCTGTGATCCCGCCGAATAGATGAGAATTTCCGGGATGCTATTGCTTTGACACGCCCCCAATTCATGCTTTCACCTCCCGCTTGCACAATGACAAAAAAACCTCTTCCAAAGATGTGGTCTGATGTTCTTTCATCAGTTCCTTTGGTGGGGCTTCAGCTAAGAGGCGGCCATCTCGCATCAGACCAACCATATCTGCCTTACTTGCCTCATCGATGTAGTGGGTTGTCAAAACAATAGTCGTACCATTGGATGCGACTTCCTTCAAATGACCCCATATCCTTGCTCTTAACTCAGGATCTACTCCAACTGTTGGTTCATCAAGAAGTAACAATTCGGGTTCATGAAGAAGTGCTACTGAAAGAGAAACCCTCCGTTTTTGTCCTCCAGATAATTTACCCACTTGTCTTTCAGGTTCTGGTAAATCAAGAAAGTCAATCAACCATTTTTCTCGCTTCAGTATGTCTTCATTTTCCATTCCATGTAAACGGCCATGGAACAGCAAAGTCTCATGGATACTAAGGTCAAGATAAAGTGCCAATTCTTGAGGAGAATAACCCACTGCAGATCCAGGTACTTTCGAAGTCGGCGTCCCAGGTGGATCACCCAAAACCAGCATTTTTCCGGATTCTGGAATGAGGAAACCTAGAATGACGTTGAGCAATGTCGTCTTCCCGCAGCCGGATGGGCCAAGTAAACCGTAAATAATTCCCGATTCAACCGACATATCAAGGTCTTCAAGAACGCGAACTTTCCCATAACCGCGCTTTAATGCGCTCGCACTTATTGCCACATTTTATGCGATAACACCCATGTTGTTTGTTCTTTTGACGAGGTATTTCTGTTAACATCAGATGCCTCATCAAAAAATCCAACCATTCGTTCTTCATATTGCTTTGTTTCGACAAGCATACTTACCATGTGTGTATGTGGTCCAAAACCCTCACCCTCTGGCAAAACAGCATCCGTGAACCAATATTCAACACTTCCTTCATCCGAAACAGAGGCTTTCGGTCTATGCTCATTGCGATGATGCTTATTCTGCACTCAGATCTTGCAACGTGTTGACGATTTCAGCCATAACCCACCGGCTTTCAGCATCACTCATATCACAGAATAATCTCCTGTCTCCCAACAATAATGTCAAGCGGCCTTCCTCTGTAACATCTAGATCTCTGAATTCTGTCATTAACCAAGTTTTTGCGGGCAGCCAAAAGAGGCTCATAAATCGGGGTGCAATAGATACTCCATCTTTTCGAAGAGTTACACGATGAACACCGCGGAACCATCCTGTGGCAAAATCTACCCCGATCAAAATAACTAGGGCAACAAAAGGTGGGATCAGCCAATAGATCATGGATTCAATTGTAGATAGCCCTATGACTGAAGATAACCCAACTAATATCCAAAAAAAGGCTTGTGAGGCGGCAGGGGCCCGACTTGGGATATCAAAATTGACAAGACGACCAATTCTCCTAAATTGAACAATTCCTGTGTTTTTCCTCTCGATTTGCGGCCACCGTTCCGGATATGTTTGAACTTGTTCTAAAACATTCAACCCATGCTCATCCGCTTCTACAGATCGCCCAGTATGCTCCTGAAGCCTGATTTCTAAGCGGGATGCGAGTTTCTCCATGACTTCTAATAGGACTGCCTCTTTACCTATGACCCCAAGGTCATCGGAATCTCTTTCAGTCTCCACTAAAATACGGGTGTTTGACCCCCACCCACCCATTGCTACAGAACGCAATTGCAATAACTCCTCAATTGGAAATATCCGCCCACCATCACCATCAAGGTGTAGACCCTTTGAATCAACAATTGCCTCCCAACCGCTTATTTTACAAGATGCGATTAATTTCTCATCCATCTCTTCGTAGGTCATTTGCTTGATTTTGATCATCATTATCCCCTACTTTCAGATACTTGCTAAATAGCGCGAATCAGTGTGAGTATTAGAACTAAGTTGAAACCGTAATGGATTAAATGAACAATAACAAATTTCCTTTATTCTTCATCCAAGTGACTACTGTTTTGTTGTTCAAACTCCTTGTTATATGCAAGCAATATGGATACGAAAACTAATACTGGCCCCCATAATAATAACTGTTTTACACCATTCCATTCAGCTGTCAGCCACCATACAATTCCCATGTCACCAATTGCGGCAATTGCCAACAAACCATGCAACTTCCACGACCCCACAGATATTTCCTTCCCGAGTGTTGTTTCAGAAAATCCAATCCATCCAAATAATATCCCTCCCCCAACCATCGATCCAACCACCACGTCTTGTGGGTCATGAACGCCCAACCAAATGCGTGAAACCGGCACTAACAGGCATAGACTAAGGGAGCATCTTTTCATCCACGTTTTTTTTGTATAAATAGCAACTAATCCCCAACACGCAACAGCAGCCATTGAATGGCCAGATGGCAACCCCCATCCAGAATCGCTTTTACTTAGTGTGGTTGCCCAAGGGTTAAGCCACAATTCTGATGGCGGTCGAGGGTCTGAAAAACTTGATTTTAACCATCCACTCATAATTGCAACAGTGATCAGGATCAGTAAAAATCGACCCCCTAAATCACGATCTACATATTTCCACAAAAGGATCCCAATGGCCGCCAATATGGCTCCGTGACCAAACTGTGTGATGATCATGAATACAAAATTAAGTAACGGGTTTCTCCATTCTTGGATCCAGTCGACACTGGTCCAATAGTCCACCATGATGTTGGCTAGTTGATGCGGCACTTCGTTGCATCGATTATCGCAATATTGCCTCGGGGTCTTTTAGCAAATCTCTCACAACATTTCGATGATGGCTCTCTAATGTTCCTCCTCCGATCTCGAGTAACTTTGCATCCCTCCATAAACGTTCAACGACATATTCTCCAACATATCCATACCCACCTAGTACTTGTATCGCTCGATCAGCGATTTCTTTTGCACGTGTAGTGATGAATAATTTTACTCCATCTGAATCAAGTCGTTGTCCGGCTGAATTGAGATCGAGTGCTCGAGCCGTATCGTATAAGTAGGCCCTTGCAGCACGATATTCGGCCCAAGACTCTGCAATGTGTCGTTGAATTTGTCCAAATTCTCGAATATTTTTCCCAAATGCGACACGCTCACTCGCATATTTGTTCATGATTTCAAGAGACTTGCGTGAAATTCCAACCCCCATCGCAGCCAAGGATAATCTTTCAATTTCTAAATTTCTCATCATGTGGTGCATGCTTTCTCCAATCTTTCCAACTAATGATGTGGAGGGAACAATACAATTATCAAATACTAATTCAGCGGTATTTGACGCCCTCATCCCCGTTTTATCATAGATTTTTTGGCCCACATAATATCCGGGATCTTTCACTTCAACTAAAAATGTAGACAATTGTTTTCTTCCATTCGAATCAATTCCGGTGCACGCGTAAATCCAGACAATATCGGCGGGAGTTTTGTCATCATCTATGGCCCCATTTGTAATCCACATCTTCCGCCCATTTATGACCCAATCTCCATTTTCATTCTGATGTGCCCGCGTTTCCATCCCGAGCACATCTGTTCCATAATCCGGTTCAGACATTGCCATACAACCCACCCATTCTCCAGAACAGACTTTTGGAAGGATTCTTTCCTTCTGCTCTTTATTTCCATTTTGGGCAAGGTTATTCACAAAAAGCATTGAATGTGCAAGATAAGCAAGTGCAAATCCAGGGTCTATTGCTGCCAATTCTTCATGAACGATTGCAGCAGCAGTTGCATCAAGACCCGTTCCTCCGTATTGGGTTGGCGCAGTTAGCCCTAGTAATCCCATCTCTCCTAGTTCTCGAAATGCATCTATGTTCCAAATTTCCTTTCGATCATACTCAAGTGCATCGTGTTCTAGTTGATCTTTTGCCCATTCCCTAACTAATTCCCTCAACATCGTGTGTTCTTCAGTAGGATTTCCCAAGTCTACGGAATTCCATTCATCCATAATGCAACCCTATCCAGCCGCCCGATTAGGCAGGCCCGTTTGATGCTGCCGCCCCTATTGATTACTTATCCCAGTCTCTCCTAACATGTAAATTATGACTAAATAGGCACATGCAGTAATGAATATCCCCGTTCCCAAGCTAGTCCAAAACCCGATCCCCCGATCAATCATTAATGGCATTACGATGAATAGAAGGAGTGATGGTAAGACAAGCCAAAACACATCCCTCCCGAATTGAGCGATTTTTTTTGTTTCAGTTCCATCATGATGCATCCACATCATTGAGAGTACTGAAATAAGTGGAATGGAAACAAGAATTGCGGAGAAAAGAACATCCTTTTTTGAAACCTCATTCACTCCGAGAATTATTGCGCACGTCAATATCACTTTGACGGCGGTCTGCCCCATCGCCATATTTATTCTAAGAGTGGATAGGTGAACATTGTTGCCCTCCCCTGAGTCAATTGGCCTTGTTCAAGTATCTCTTGTTCTTTTATTGGGCGCAATGTCCCCTGGCCCATCACTTGCAGTCGTCATTCGAAGAACATTAGGTGATGGGCGTGCCGCTGGGATTGCGTGTTCAATAGGGCATGGAATTGGTGTTGGCCTTCTTGCACTCTTGGCTATTTCAAGCATAGGTATCGCACTTATTGCAATGCCCACAGCGATAGAGATTATACGCATTATAGGTTCATTTTTTCTAATTTTTTTGGGCATGATTTCCCTGCAAGCAAAACAGGACAATGAACACACTTTTCCCCATGAGGGAATTATTGACCGAGGCCCTTTTTTAGAAGGCATGGCGGTCGCGTGGACCAATCCAAAAATAATTGTTTTTTTTACAGCCCTATTTGCACCCCTCATAGGGGCAGACACAACCTGGAACAATAGAATCTTGTTTTCAACAGTCGCATGTTTTATCGATGCGGGATGGTATGTCATCGTCGCTTCTATCCTCACTGGGACAACGGCATTTGAACTCCTCAAGCGCCACGAAAAAACTCTCTCAAGAATGCTTGGTGTTGTACTGATAACCTTTGGAATTTGGATATCAATTACGACTATTTTCTAGTATCAATTTTCATCATCTAATCCAATCCCATCATTATCAATTACTTCAAATTCGGTGCCTAAATTTGTTTCGACACTTCCTTCTACTCCAATCGCTTGCAATGTGTTGCGTTGTGTGTCATCAAGCATGACTATATTGGCGACGGGGTCACCAGGATGGACAAGAGGGGCGGTTGCTAGTCCTATGACCATCCCATCAATTGGCGAATAAACCGCCCGTTGATCACCCCCAAATGGATTTGTAATTGTTGCAATCAATGCCCCTGCTTCTATCACAGACCCTGCATCCACGCGCAGGTGTATGAGCCCGCCATTTTCTGCCCGCACCCACCTTGATCTTCGAACTAGAATACGTGGCCAAGCGATTGAACTTCTTTCTTCAATCATATCTAATGATGCCATAACCCCCAGTAAACCACGAACGCCGATACGCACAACTTCAGGTTCAAATCGATGGCTTGTTCCTCCCTCAAATAAGATGGAAGGGGTTCCATTTTCAGCCGCAGCCCTCCGCAATGTACCCTTAGCACCCTTTGAATGCAGAATCATTTGTGTACCAAATGACCTTGCAAGGCGGGTGGATGGTCCATCATCTAAATTTGTTCTAACATGAGATACATTCGTGCGAGTCATTGGCGCTGTATGTAAATCAACAAGTGCGTCTGCTGGAGCAATAAGTGATTCAAAAATAGCGTGAGCAATACGAGCACTTGACGTTCCTTTTGAGCGTCCAGGAAATAATCGATTCAAATCTCTTCCATCACTAGCCTGACGCGTTCTTCTTCGCACACCTTCAACGTTTGCAACCGGCACAACGATTAGCGATCCAGCCAATTCTTCAATATCAAAAGGATCATCCTTATTTCCTTCAATTAAATCATGACCCATCAATAATTGATGAACAATTGCAATTCCATTGAGCTCGTCTCCATGGATCGCAGCAACAATTGCCAATTTTGGCCCCTCAAACCGACCATTGATCAGGTGTACTGGAATTCGAAAAGCCTCTCCAAGAGGGTCCTCACCAAGTTCAATCCAAGTCCGTTTTCTTGTCCCTGGTTCAACTTTAGCGCCTGCAATCTCAAGCGCACCCGCTTCTCTGCGGTCCATATCTTCCGAAAGTGGGGTGCCTCATTGACCCTACCGGTCAGAGCCCAATTCCAATGATCAATGCTGCACAAAGCCCGCCAATGGACATCAACCCCCCAGAAAGGGTCCCCAATACGGCTGCCCCATTTTTCTTTAGAGCCAAAACAATCATGACGCCTGGGAAAACAAAACAGGGATTGCATAAGGCCAACCCCACTTGGAAAAGGTCAGCAGTATCATGCCTCATATCCTTCTCCGAATCATATTCTTGATATCTAACATCAATTCGAATATCACTTGATCCCGAATTCTCAAAAGAGAAACTAACTTCCTTTTCAATAACACTTCCAACAACATTGTGGTCTTCATTTAATACCCACTTAATCCGTAATTCCAGATTATCAGGAGGTGCATCATTTCCATATGTGATTTCAACAGTTGCTGTTTCACCATTAGCAGCAACAGTTCCGATTTTGGTTATTTCAGGGGGGTTTTTTGACCAATCCCGGTGTACCAACTCATATGAACTCTTCTCACGATTTTCACAACTTCCAGTTTCATCGTCAACACGTCCTTCAAATTGCCTATACCGTTCCCAATTTCCTGAATTTGTGTCAAATTCGATGGAGAAACTACAAAGGTCAAGATGGCTCAATGGGTGGTTAATTGTGGTACTAAAATTCTTGTTAACCCCATCTCCAATACCCAATACTTCACTTTTTTCTGAATAATCACGGAGTTTGTTTTCATCACTCTCGTCTCCATCATAACAATTTGTGGAGATGCGGTTTAGTTGATCCCATGATGTATTATTGTAGATGTGAATACTAAAATCACATAAATCCGGTTTTACTGTTGTATTGAATGATACGATTCCTCCTTCATATACATCATTAAGCATGTATGTTTCTTCAATATCACCACCCCAATCGGGACGAATACTCTCAACACCCATAGCCAACCCGATCCAAACCCCACTAAAGAGAAGCGCCCCAACAAATCCTTTGATGAACGAATTCCAAGCAAACCCCTCTTCCGAACTCATTCCTTCTCCAACAAAAATTCCCGGCCCCAAATTTGTGGTATCACCTGTAAGCATTGGGTGAACCGTTTCGGCTTTATCCGGCTTATTTTCTAGTGAAATTGCAATGCTTGGTGGTGCATCACTATCCTCCATGCATTTCCGACGACAAGATCTGACTTGATATCTATGCATCCTTCCGTCATATTGCATCTTGACGTCTGCTTGATCAAGGGGCGTCCCTCTCCCTAGTGTGAGCCCCTATGGTGGAAATCAACCGACTGCCAATGGCCCTAATCAACCATCGTCGGAAAATTCACCTAGCCGTAATTATCCTTACGATCCTTTTAATTCCAGGAGCACTGAGGGCCCTACAGCCATTTGACATTGAAAATTACAGTTTTGAATCCCCAGAACTCCTTGCAGAAGAAGTATTACGTGATGATTTCCAAGCATCAAATTTGTTTGTTGGTTTTTTGACAACAGTAAGAGAACCATCTTCCCTTTCAAGTGACTTTCTAGAATCAGACCGGACCTCCCCCCAAGGATCTGTATTGGGTGAGCGTTTACCCCCTGCCGATAGTATCGCCAATTATTTCGGTGATGGAAAAGGCGCCGAGATAATACCGGGTGGTGTTCTTAATATATCCACATTGAGGGAAATATCCCGCAAAACATCTCTTCTTCGTTCATCTGATGTAGAAGGCCTTCGCTCTTCATTTTCATCCACAGTAACTGGTACAGTAACAGATGGAGTAACAAGTTTATCAGATATTTTAGATATTTTTATGTCAAATTCCTCTTATTTGACTAAGCCAGGTACTGACTTTTTAGGAAGAACCACGAAACCCCCAACAAATTGGACCGATTGTGGCGCACTTTCCTGCCTCAAATTTAATGATGAAAATCTTACACAATCACACATTGACCTCGCAGTTCACCGAATTGTAAATGCTACACCAAGCACTTTTCTTCGGATGCTATCTTCTGATCGAACTTTTGTTCATGATCCTCTAAGTCCTGTGATTGGCCCAGTAGGCGGATATCAGGATGAGCAGGGTACGTTCATCAACGCAACTTGGGCGCCAGGGCGCTGGAGTGCATCTTCATCGTGGCTATTAATTCAATTTGATCGGAAGAAAATTGAAGATTCGGGTTGGACATTTCAATGGTCAGATGCACGCCAACCATCACGAATATATTGGTCCGAACTTGGATTACATATTGGGGGCTACAGGCTAACTTCAAGCGGCCTTGTAGTCGACCCACCAGAATGGATTTCAAATGAATCATGCTCAAAAGCAGCAGAATTAGGTGAAGCACCTTGTTCCTGGGAATGGGCAATGGCCTCCTTGGAACAGCAGTTACGAACAACAGATTCACGTGTAGTTACCCTCACAATCAACACGGCCCTTCAGGTTGAAGTTAATCGTGAATTGCAATCATCAATCGCGCTGATATTTTTGATGATCGTTGGCATTTCAGTATTATTGTGGTTTTCTTTACGCAGAATCTCTGATGTAGCTTTAGTTGGCTTATCACTCTTCTTTTCCCTGATTTGGATGCAGGGTTTAATCAGCCTAGTTGATCTAATTTCAAGGTCTGCAGGCATTCAATTAATTCATAGATCTCAGTTTTCATATCTTCTTCCCATACTTATTCTTGCATTAGGGATTGACGACTCTTTACACGCCCTGCATCGCTACAAAGAGGAACGCCGTTCTGGTGCATCTAGCAAGGATGCTGCACAGACTTCAATACATCGTGTTGGACGTGCAATCATGCTCACCTCACTCACCACAATGGCAGCATTTAGCGCCAATTTATGGTCTAGTATACCCGCCCTTCGGTCGTTTGGGATCGAGGCGGCAATTGGTGTATTATCTGCTTGGCTAATGACTGGCGTATGGGTCCCTTTGCTTAGATTAAGCCATGACTTGCATCTCGAAAAGCAGGGTATTGAATACCCTGAGGGGGAAATCATACATCTCATCCCTGTATCAGTTCTATCTAATGTAGCCCTTCGATCTTTTCGCCACCGCTATGTTGTTATTCTAGTTGCGCTAATTATCACGATTCCTTCGGCCATTGCGATGTCTCGTCTTGAAGGAGATTTTAGAATAGAGGATTTCATGGATGGTGAATCTGATTTTGGATACGCCGTTCAGATTGTCAATCAACGTTTTCCAGAAGAGGGTGAACCCGCAGCAATTCTAATCGAAGGAAACATCACTGACCCTGCTCTTGTATCTGCGATTGAGGAAGTTACGATAAATATGAATCATCAGAGCCCGAATGATCCCAACAAATTGACCCGGCTGCCAAATGGTCTCGCAGATGTTCGATCGATTTATCTCCTTACACTTGCAATGCGAACAGCCCATTTTGAGAATCAATCGATGTTTGAGCCGTATGGCTGGAACCCAACTCTTCCAGACAATGGTGTGGGTTGCCGAACGAACCGGATTGGTGGTTTTTTGACCTATGATTCACTTGACCTTGAAGATTCAGGATGCCTTTCTTTCATTTATGGGGTTGCAAATATGTATGGAATCCCACGAACAACAATTTATCCCGAAATAACGCCCGATATTGCTCGAGAATATATTGCACCAGAAGAGCCTCTTAATCCATCAAAACCACAGCAAACAATGGATGGAAAGACACCTACATATCTCCGTACAGCAATGCGTTTTGGGCTTCGTCAGCCAGAAGACTTTCCGGGTACTTCTAAAGCACTTTCAGAACTTGAAATTGACCTTTCCCCCCTCCACAACTTGTCCTCTGGAGATCCTCATCAGAGAGCAGATCCCCATTCATTTAGTGATTTTTATCCCGTGACGTGGGTGATTCCGACAGACAAACCAGTTACTCGATTTGTTGCAGCAGATTCAATGCAAAATGAATTACAGAGTGCATTGCTTTGGGGAAGTCTATTCTGTTTCCTTGTGCTAATGGTTGGCTTTCGCTCATTTATCCAAGCGATTATCACAACCGGTCCAACATTAATGGCAGTTATTTGGTTGTATGGGATGATACACTTGCTTGGTTTATCCTTGAATGCAGTTACTGTTGCAATATCTGCCATTTCATTGGGTGTTGGAATTGACTATTGTATTCATGTTACTGAGCGCTTCCGGGAAGAGAGAAGTAAGGGAGAAAGCGTTGATTCGGGAATTTCGACTTTAGGTTCAGCGTGCGGGCTTGCACTTGTAGGCTCGGCGGCCTCAGATATTCTAGGATTTTTAATCATCAGTTTATCTTCAATGGGATTCTTTTCGACTTTTGGTCTCCTTTCTGCCCTTATGATCAGTTTTTCGCTGATTGCTTCGATGATTGTTACAACTGCGGCATTAGGGATGAGTGGCCAGTTGATTGCCTCTAATGGCCTGAAAGAAGATGAATAGCGCAAATTATTGGATCCAATATCGGCGCTATGGTTATCTGTTCCCCCGTGTTGACATTGTCTATGCCCCCCCGACCAGCCTCGAATGCCCTCGAACTTTTGTTCACTACGATGATGGCTTCTCCTCCCCCACCCCCACCCCCCCCT
>CAYMED010000013.1:0-65515 GCA_964389655.1 uncultured Candidatus Poseidoniales archaeon | reverse complement strand
TGGCGCCGGTTGCAGGACTCGAACCTGCGACCTGTGGATTAACAGTCCACCGCTCCACCAACTAAGCTAAACCGGCTGCACTTGGCGACCGGCCTATCATTCATGACCTTTGCTCGCTTAAGGTCCGAAGCATTCTCATGGTTTGGTGTAGGGGTTCACAAATAAGGGGGACTGTTATGGACGCACCTTCGAAGGGTTTTCACTGGGTATATCCCTTGCTTCTTTCTCTACTGATAGTACTGCCCAGTAATGCGCTTTACGCGCCTTCTGAGGCACGATCAAGTGGTTGTACGGAAGAAATCTGCATCTCAGAAGTGATGCCAAATCCTGCTGGAAATGACGCCACATCATATCCGGATGGTGAATGGGTCGAACTTCGTAGCCGAACAGGAACTACAGTAAACGCATCAGGATGGATTCTTCAGACAGAATCTGGTGGAGAATCAGCGATTGGTTCGTCAAATATCGTTGATTGGATGGAGAATGATTCGGCCACATGGACAATTTCAAATGATGAGCGCTTACTGATCGATGTCGGATCTGACACCTCACTTAACCTTCGAAATACGAATGATGAATTGCGGCTTCTTAGTCCAAATCGGGTTCTTTCGCACAAAGCCTCATGGTCATCTGCCGCATCAAACCGAAGTTATGTTGCTGATTCTCTAGATCCTACGTCTGAGTGGATCAAGTCCGACCACTCAACACCTGGTTATTCGGGTGGAGAGCCGCTAACAGATGGACCATGCGTAAGTACGGTTTGTATTACAGAAGTGATGCCAAATCCTGAAGATACGGATTTACGGCCTTGGCCAAATGGCGAATGGGTTGAAATTCAAAATCGTGGGAACATTTCGATCGATCTTGAGGGATGGAGCCTCCGCCTTGATGATGGACATTATCTCACTAATTTCACACTCAAAGATGGCAATGGAAGTACAACGAATTCAACGCTGAACTCAAATGAGCGTGTTGTCATCGCGATCAATGGATCACCGGATTTTGTTCTGACAAATACACAGGAAATACTCTCTTTGGTCGCACCGAATGGCTCAACGGTTCATGTGCTATCATGGAATGATTCAGGTGCGGGCATCTCACTTGCAGATGATGATGGGGATCAGAATTGGACACCGACTCTATTTCCAACCCCTGGCCATCCATCAGTGACTGCCCAAATTCTGTCCCCACCTCCAAAATTGGTATTTAACCGAATTATGCCAGGACAAATTCACAATCGAGATGATGAGTGGTTCGAGATTGAAAGTCGAGATCAGAGAACAATTGACCTTCTTGGATGGACGTTCCGTCGCTACCGTTCAACAGGGGCGTTTGACGATGGAATCATTCGTGAGCACCTGTTACTCAAATCAGGAGATAAATTAGCCATATCACATAACGCCTCTTTGCTGCCCACATATGGTGGACCAGTATCCCTAGAAGGCGAGCAAATCCTGACTGAAATGCCATGGATGTATGATTCAGGAGGCAGTATTCAATGGATCGATCCAGGTGGCCGTGTGATCGATACAGTTGCATACGGGGAAACTGAAGAACAGGTAGAGGGATGGAATGGACGATCCATTCAACTCCCAGGGACTGCAATTGAGGGCCTAGTTCTTTCACGTGGAACTGGCTGTGGAACCGGACCCGACACCGATTCAGCTCCTGATTGGGAATACAGATGGTCGAGGCTTGGTGCATCTCAGTTCTGTGATGGCGGGGGATTTTCAGGCCCGGCTCAATTTTTGCCTATGGCTGCGCCTAACACGCCCTCACTTGGCCCTCTAATTGATTGGATCGAAAATGCCCAATTCAATCTCAGTGTTGCCATGTATGAGTTGATGGGTGCAGAAATCGTCGATGCACTTATTGGACGGGTTTCGGCAGGAGTCAATGTTACGATACTCCTTGAAGAAGATCCTCTCGATGAACTAGAAGACCTACTCCAAATTCGTGGGATGGCTGCAGATTTACACGATGCTGGTGCACACGTTCTCTGGATTGGTGCGCCCAAAGGTGAAAACCTCCCTGCTGCGCCATACACTTATCTTCACGCCAAAATTGGCGTGCGAGATGCTGAAAGTGTGTGGATTGGATCAGGGAATTGGAAGCATTCTTCCTTCCCGTACGATGGTCGAAGTGGAAACCGAGAGCGGGGATTGATCATCGAATCTGCTGAATTAAGCACATTGGTCTCAGCTCGTTTGGCATGGGATGCAAAGACGTCAAATCTCTATTCAAATCCATTTGACCCCTCTGATCCCGAAACAAATCGGCCCAATGGGTGGGAAAGGCCCACTGCAGATTATCTGCGCATCGGCCAGAGAAATACAACCTTAATTTCAGATGGGTCTGCTGATGGCCGTCTTCTCACATGCCCAGATGACTGTGTAACTGGCCTAGTCGAATTAATAGATAATGCTTCTAAATCGATTGATTTGAGCCTTCAATATCTCGACCCAGATTGGGATAATGGTTGGGGGACCAATCCGGTCATCTCTGCATTACACGATGCTGCAGTACGGGGAGTTCGTTTACGGCTCGTCCTCAATGGCTATTATCTCACGGATCCAAGACTGAATGAGGCATTGACAATGTTTAATGATGAGTGGAATCGAAGTGGTGGCTTAGATGCAACAGCAATTCTGATGAGCCCTTCCGAACAAATCACAAAGTTACATGACAAAGGAATGTTGATTGATGGTGAATGGAGCCTGATTTCGTCAATCAATTGGGGTTCATCCTCGATGTTACGTAATCGAGAATACGGCTTGGCCATACGTTCCCAAGACCTTCATGATTGGTATGCGGTTCAGTTTGAGGATGATTGGTACCGCCTCGACAATCAAACTGATTCAGATGGGGATCATTTGCCAGATTATTGGGAAATTGAGCATGGATTCAACCGCACTCATGCGGTTGATCAAATATTCAATCAAACTGAGAATGAAACAGATCACGATGGTGATGGGTTAGATGCATGGGATGAATATCGAATCGGTTCAAACCCCCGGTCATTTGATACGGATGGGGATTGTATTAGCGATTCTATTGAGCAGGCTTGGGCAGTTGCAATAGGGATCGATGTCAAATATGTCGTACGCGAACTGGATGCAAATGCAAATGGTATTCCTGATGGAGAAGAAACGCGTTGTGGATCCGCAGAATTGTTTACAGATGGGAATCAATCCGTAAATTCAACCAATTCAGACAAAGGATCGTTATTAGGAATGAAGACCAGCACATTGTCAATTATCATTGCAGTATTTGGGGCCCTCGTTGTCCTTTTCATCTGTGGTGCCGCTATAGCCATAATGCGACAGAGAAAGCGAAATTTGGCCTAAATAGTTCAACATTGGAGAAATAATCTATCCAACAAGATCATGTTTGCACCCTCATTTTGAATTCGTATGACGGATGAAGAGAATGGAGCCGAGGGTGCGCCCGAAGCGAGTACGGATATGGCATCTGACATGAATATTTACACTGATGAACAATTGCTTGAAGTCGGCTGGAGTCAAGACCAAATCGATGCACTTCGCAGCGAAGATACTGATGAAGAAACCTCTAATGACACTGAATCTGATGCAAGTTACGAAGATGATGAAGCCAAAGAAACAGAGGAAATCGACCATGATGAAGATGAATCGGTTGAGAGTGATGCCGGTAAAGGTGATTCAACTCACCTGCCCGACACAACTGAATCCATCGTAGTTGAAGACGAACCCTCTTCTTCTCCGAGTCAATCTAACGAGGTTGTCGGGGAGAACAAGGAAGTTACACAGGGAATGCTTCTTGGATCACACCGTGATGATGGTTCAGATATTCGCATTGATCCTTCTGTATTGGCAAGACATGCCGCAATGCTTGGGTCAACAGGATCTGGAAAAACGGTCATGGCCAAGGCACTCATCGAGGAAGCAACGATAGCTGGAATTCCAAGCCTTATTCTTGATCCTCAAGGCGATATTGCTCGCCTGTGCCTTAGAGCGGATCTCGGAGAGCTTGCAGAAAAGGAAGGTGATGCAAAGCGCGCACAAGCTTTTGCTGATTCTGCAGAAGTTCGTATTTGGACACCTCTGCGGTCAAAGGGAATTCCAATGTGCATCGACCCCTTTGAATTACCACCCGAAGGCTTGGATACAGAAGAAAGCATTACTGCATGGGATATGATCGCTGCTGGATTCACAACCCTAGCCGATTATGACCTTGAAAAGGCTGATGGAAAACAGGTCAAATCAGCACTCTATGAAATCATTACCCATGCACATCGCCTAGGCTTGAACGTCGGGGATTTCCAAAGTCTTGCGAAAGCGATCCGGGATCCTCACTACGCATTTATCGAACAACTAATGCCCGTTTTCGATGAAGAAAATGAGGCGCCTACTTGGGATGACATCTCAGCGGATTACAATCTGCCTGATTTTGAATCAATGCTGCCAAAGGCTCGCCGAGAAGAAGCATCACGACGGATTTCCGCATATAGTTCTGGAGTAAACCAATTGTTGTTTTCAAATGGAGTAGCCATTGATATTGACGCGATTTGTGAACCTGCTGAAGATGGAAAGGTCCCAATCAATGTTGTATACCTAAACACAATACAATCTGATGCGCAAAAGCAGTATTTTGTGCAGGAGATTGCAAGAGCACTGTATGATTGGATGTTGCGTCAACAAGCATCAGATGGTGTCCTTAACCTTCTTTTCTTCATGGATGAAGTTGCTCCTTACCTTCCACCTCACCCACGCAACCCGCCTGCGAAGGATCTTGTCAAATTGATCTTCAAGCAGGCTCGGAAATATGGTGTTGCTTGTGTACTCGCTACCCAAAATGTCTCAGATGTGGATTACAAAATACTTGCTCAAGCCAACACTCTATGTGTTGGGCGCTTCAATCAGCCACAAGACATTGATCGCGTCAGAGATTTGCTCAAAGTTGGTGGAAGTGACCTTAGTCTTGTTGAGGACTTACCAACATTATCTGCCGGTCAGTTTCAATTGATTGCACCTGATGTGTCCCCTGACCCATTGCCATTGCAATGTAGGTGGTTGTATACAGATCATGGCGCCCCACTTTCAGAAGATGATGTTGAACAACACACGACTGATGTTGTACGCGCTTGGGCTGAAGAAAAAGCGGCCTCTCCAAAGACAAAGCGCGCAGCCAGTACGCCAGAGCCCACTGCTCCAAAATCCATTGTCGCAGCTGGAGGGGCGATGGCGGCAGCGGCAGCAGGTGTAGATACACAAGATGATGCATTTGAGGTGCGCCTAATGGGGGGGTTATCTGTGCTCAAAGATGGTTCTGACCCGCTATACATCATGCAAGGTGCAACGAATCTCGCATCAGCGATTGTTCTTGCCTGGACTATGATTGCTTTGCTGCTTGAATGGCAATCTGGTGCCCTAGATTGGTGGATATTGCTACTCGGAGTTGTAATCACGGGAGGTGTTTTACTCATCATTGCCCTTGAAGCATTTCTTGGACACGACGCAAAGATGCAAGAGAAAATTGGAAAATTCGCTCGCCAAATACAATATGGCTTAGCCATATGGTTGGCAATTCTGTTTTGGTGGAGTAGCCGTTCTCAAGGGTTAAACCTTCATGGCGCTGATTTACTCCTCGAAGTTGCCCTAGTGTGGGTTTGGCTTTTCATAGTCATTGAACTTGTTAACAGATTCCGGCTCGGGAGATTGGTGATCCAAAAAGACATCACCCTTCTTGGACGACTTAAAGCGGGGGTCTCGGGACTGACATCAATGATCAGTGAATCAGAGTTCAAGCAAATGCAAACATCAAGCCGCCAAGTTCTTGCAGGGATGCGCTGGTGCCTTGATTTTGTAACATTGCTTTTCTTTGCACTCATCATTGCACTAACAACTCTTGCAGGTGATGTCACTCTTGATCAAGCACTTAGGGGATTAGGGGGCGAATCATTCATTCGAAGGTCAGCACTATGGATCGGATCCATCTATCTGCTCTCATTTATTGCTGAAACACGGCTTCGTCTAAAGACACAGTAAATCTAGTATCCAACAACATACTGGTTCCGAGGATTCATGGCAGATACCTTTCCCCCCTAGGTTGTGAATCCAGTCGTAAGAGTTACTTTGTTGGGTTCAGCGCAAGATGGCGGATTTCCTCAAGTCGGTTGTTTCAAAACATGTTGCATGCGAGTTCGAGATAAAACCCATCTTGCCAGTTATCCAGTGGCTCTTGGAATCATTGGCAGTGATGGTTCACCTCATCTGATCGAAGCAAGTAGGGAGATGGGGCGTCAGTTTGAGATTTGGAAGGATCTAGGTTCGAGACCCATATCCAGTCTCTGCCTCACACATGCGCACTTAGGCCATATCGATGGACTTGGCTTATTTGGTCGTGAAGTCATGAACTCACAAGGTATGGTGGTTCATTGTAGCCAATCCCTAGCGAAATTGATTGAGAAAAACCCAGTTTGGAAGATAATGCTTGAACAGGGTGCCATACAGCTCAACGTGTGGTCTGCAAATTCTAGTTTTGAGCCCAGCCCGAATTGCGGATTTAGGGTAGTTCCAGTTCCAGTAGCCCATAGGGCTGAATTATCAGATAATCACGCACTTCTCATTCAAGGTACAACTCAAAACCTCTTGTTTATGCCCGACCTTGATCGATGGGACGAGGTCATAGGAGGAACACGTCTGCGAGAATGGCTTTTAGCCATGAATATCGATATTGCGCTTATCGATGGAACATTTTGGAGTCGTGATGAGATAATCGATAGAGACCTATCTGAGATACCACACCCCTTTGTGGAGGACACATTGGCACTCTTAGGAGAAAAAGTACCAAACGACCCCGACATCCGCTTCATCCATTTGAATCACACGAATCCTCTACACGATCCAGAGAGTACTGAGAGAGCAAAGGTGAAATCTCATGGATGGGGAATTGGCATAATGGGAGAGTGCTTCACGCTCTGAGTGAGCAAAAACCCATACATTTGAAGGCCATCACAATACCAGTTGTAGAAGTTTAGATACATTCGGAAGAATACGCAGAGAGTCTGGAAACAATGGCTGAGGAAAACATCATCACCTATACTTCAATCACGATCCATGCAGCCAGATGAAGAGGTGCCACCAACAGTTGTAATTGGGGCGCCTCAGCAAGGAGGAGTACCTGTCCAATCAGGGATGGCCGCTGGCCAACCAGTGATGGGTGTCGCTCAACCAGGGATCGTCGCTGGGCAACCAGTGATGGGTGTCGCTCAACCAGGAATGGTCCTAGGGCAGCCTATGATCGGAGTTGCTCAACCGGGAATGGTGATGGGACAGCCAATGGCGGGGATTGCTCAGCCAGGAGTGATGATGATACCAAATCAAAAATCAAAACTTGCAGCCGGCCTTTTAGGGGTTCTAGTCGGTGCACTAGGAATTCACAATTTCTACTTAGGGTATACAGGAAAAGGAATCACACAATTGCTCATTTCGGTCCTCAGCTTGGGTATTTGTGCGTTTATCCCTGCCATTTGGGGATTAATTGAGGGGATCATCATCCTCACGGATGATCATGCCGTGGATGCTAGGGGACAATTGCTGAAAAACTGAATGCGCATTTGCCATTTTTCACACATCACAACTATCATCATCTTTGCCTCAATGTGATGCTATGCAACCAATGGACCAACAGCCTCCGACGGTCGTGATTGGGGCTGCCCAACAACCCGGAGTGGCGCCCCAGCCTGCTTTGATGGGCCAGCCCGCTGTGATGACTCCACATACAGCCATGGTGGGTCAACCGATGTATGCTGGCGTTCCACAAACTTCTGCCACAATTGCACTTGTCCTCAGCATACTATCAGTATTTTGCGGTGGTTGCTTTCTTTCAATTCCCGGAATTATCATGGCAAATAATGCCCTTAAAATCACAAAAACATATCCTGGCCACCCAGATGAAGGAACGGCGAAAGCCGCATTAGTGATCGCATGGATCATCACAGGGTTATCAATCGTTGGCATCATATTTTATGCAGTTCTCATCGGAGCGTTGGCCGCTTCGGGAGAACTCTAAACTGCACAAATGCGGTTTACAATCGCCACGAAGTTGATGCGTATCCACCGCTGCCCTAAATTAACAAGTAGGTGATGCTTGAATGGCAACGATTGATGAACAGATTGCTGCCATTCAAGCAGAAATCGATAAAACACAAAAAAACAAGGCAACTGAGCATCATGTTGGCCGCCTAAAAGCAAAAATTGCTGCACTCAAGGCGCGCAAAGAAAAAGTAGCAGCGCATGCAAAAGCATCTGGCGGAGGTGATGGGTTTGAAGTCAAGAAATCAGGAGATGCAAGTGTTGCATTGGTTGGTTTTCCTTCTGTTGGAAAGTCAACACTCATCTCAAAAGTTACAGATGCACATTCAGAAACAGGAGGATATGCATTCACAACACTGACCTGCATACCAGGGGTAATGGAGCACCGTGGGGCAAAAATCCAGATTTTAGATTTGCCCGGCCTTATCAAGGGCGCATCAGCAGGCAAAGGACGTGGAAAAGAAATCCTCAATGTGATCCGTGCATGCGATATGGTCCTTTTTATCGTAGATCCATTTCAAGAAGCACATTTCAAAGTACTTCATCGAGAACTAGAATTATCGGGCATGCGCCTAAATCAGCAAAAACCCCCTGTGTTCATTCAACGAACGAACCGTGGAGGGATCATTGTTCGTTCTACGGTTGAGCAAACTCTACTCAATGCAAGTGAGATCGCAGATATTGTGCGTGACTTTGGCTATGTTTCTGCTGTAGTTACTCTACGAGTTGTTGCAACTGCAGATATGATTGTAGATACATTGGCAGGAAATAGAATCTATTCCGAAGCAGTCATTGCCATCAACAAGATTGATCTGGCAACGAAGCAAGATCTCAAGAGAATTCGTTCATCGCTTCCAAAGGGCTGGCCAATCATGCATATTTCTGCATTCAAAGGGACTGGGTTGGATAAAATGAAGGATTTCATTTATGACAATCTAGGATTTATGTCAATATATCTCAAGCCACAGGGCCAAGAAGCTGATTTGGTGGAACCATTAATCGTCAAAACAGGATCTAGTGTTGAGCAAGTATGCATGACACTTCACCGAGATTTTGTTCGTAAATTCCGCTATGCTAGGGTGAAAGGACCTTCTGCCAAATTTGATTGGCAGCGGATCGGGTTGGATCATGAATTAATGGATGGAGATCTACTCACCATTATCATTCGCAGGTAGATGAACATGAATCTTCAAAAAATACCCATCTCAAATTGTGCATCCTCTGTTGCATGAATTTTTGGATCCCAGCGAGGGGTCCATACGAGATTTACATGTGCACTTTCCAGGCCTTTGGCAGTAAGAGACGCACGGTGAACTGCTGCCATCAGCTCTGGGCCTACAGGACATCCAGGAGACGTAAGTGTCATGTCAATTTCTGCATGCATTTCATCATCGCGCAGTTCAAGACGAATCCCATAGATGAGGCCAAGGTCAACAACCGAAATTTCGAGCTCAGGATCAATGACTTCTGCAATCGCTTGCCGGACAACTGAGGAATCCATACAGTGTTGCACTGCCTTCACACCTATGAAGGCGTGTCTGCAAGCCTTCATGCACTTGTGCCTATTGGGAGTGGTATGCATCAGAGAATGGCAAGTCTGATTCTTATCCTGTTTGCCGGACAAACCCTAGCGGGCTGCACAGCACCATTTAGCTCGGATGAAGACATAGAGGAAGGTGCTCAGCCTGAATTCATTCTTGAAATTCCTAATTGTGAGATTGAAGGCGCTGCATGTATGATTGTAGGAGATAGATTGCTCATACGTGGAAGTCTAACTGGGGCTGAATTGGATTCTGAAATGACGTTTTTCGCAATCCTAAGGGAGAGTTTAAACCCTGATGGCAAACACTGGAATAGCCAAGATCTATTTCCCGAAAATGTGCCTCAAGTTGGTGACTCGGTCCTTGGCACTGTAAGTCAAGATTCATTACAGATTTCATTCAGCATGTTACCCCCTGGAGTGCATACATTTGATGTTGCTTTGAACCTTGGAGAGGGGATCACCATCTCAAAGCCCATCACGATTCACGTATCTGAAGTTGACCACAAGCCCATCCTTGATATGCGGGGAGAATGGATTGCTGATGCTGGTGATTCATTACTAATTGATGGAAGAGTCGAACATTCATTGACATGGAGTTGTACGGCAACTGCATCCGATGAAGGTGACAATGAATTAGCATCAACTCTACTGGATGGAGGGACTCGCTTGCTGGTCGAAACCGGTAGGGTTGAAGCAAGTTTTACTCTTGTTGTTGGAATTACATGTGGTGTTGAGAAGCCAAAAACGACTTGGAGTGAAATCAAAATATTGCTAAATCAGACAATAGATGGAGGGCACACAGTGATTGATTCTGATGGCGACAGTGTCGAAGATGACCGGGATTTGTGCATAGATGGACTGCGAGATTGGATGTCTGGTGCTGAAACAGATCGAGATTCTGATGGATGTCATGATACGATAGAGGATGAGGATGATGATGGAGATGGGCGGCTTGACCTCGTGGATGAATGCCCAAGAGGGCCAATAGGGATCATAGCAAATTCAACTACAGACCTCGATGGAGATGGCTGCATTGATGATATTGAAGATGATGATGATGACGGTGATACACTTCTCGATGACGAAGATTCATGCCCCCGTGGAGAAGTTGGTTCAAGTTCAAATCGAAAAGATCACGACCATGACGGATGCACTGATTCCGAAGATCCCGATGATGATGGGGACGGACTCAATGACTCCGATGATAATTGCCCAAAATCTGAAGCCCCACTAGTTGCGGGTAATTCTGAAGACAAGGATCATGATGGGTGCCATGACAGATACGAAGACATCGACGATGATGGAGATGGCATTGGAGACTTCGATGATTTATGCCAGGAAACACCTCTTAATGCCAGTGTAGATGAACGTGGCTGCCCAGACCTTGATCAAGATGGAGTTCGTCAAGATGCTGATGCATGTCCAAACACGCCTTCCAACGAAACCTCATCGGTCAATGTAGATGGATGTGGCCCCTCGCAGCGTGACTCTGATGGTGACCATATCAACGACTCAGAAGACATATGCCCTTCAACACCCATTAATGCCACAATTGATTCTCGTGGTTGCTCTGACCTTGATGAAGATGGGGTCTATGCGGATCATGATTTATGCCCAAATACACCCCAAGGTGCAGTTGTAGACGCAGACGGATGCACAGATTTAGATTTTGATGGAGTTTCTGCTTCACGAGATTTGTGCCCCAATTCGAAACGTGGGTGGGGTGTTGATGAAAATGGCTGTGAGGCGAGTCAATGGGGCATTCCATGGAATGCTACAGGACCTTACTCCAGTGCACGACTGGGGCGGGCTGATGATTTTAGCGTAAGCACAACTGACGGGACATTTCGTCTATCAGATCACTGGGACGGTAATGCAACATTTCTATTCTGGTTCAAGTATGATGGATCTTCAATGAATTCGGAAGTATGGGGCCAAAACCCACGCTCATTTTTGCTCAACCTTCCTGAAAACACGCATATTCTATTTGGATCATATGATTCCTCAGCAGACTCTGATGTGAAAGAAATGCGGAACCGTGTCTATCAGGCACTCAGTACTACTGAAGAAACGGCATTAAGCGGGAGAATTCATTACATCACAACTCAGGGAGGGGCAATTGGAGGAAGTTTTGGTGATGTCATTCAAGCATGGAATTCGTTTGGATTTGGAATTGATCGATATCAGCAATGGAGAGAAATCGGATCATTTTACAATTGGGCACGGAAATACACAACGGATCCAAATTATCGTCTAGATTATCTTGCTGAAGAAGGAAAAATGTACGAATATGAATTTGAATCAGTTCAGCGAATGGCAGACCCAAGTGTGCGTTTGGTCCCAATTACAGAAACGGGGCAATGGCATAGCGGGGGATGGCAAAGTGGCTATACAAGCCGTTGGAATGCTACATTTCCAAATGCTTCAGAAATGCTCAACTATGATACGCTGGAAATCTATGCATACAACCCATGCACGGAGCATAGAGACCGATATGGGATCGATGACAATGGAGATGGACAGGCTGACCGCTACGGGGGGTGCCATGAATGGGATTATCTTGCTTACTTGCATGCATGTGATAATCCTTGGAATGGATCGACATGCAATGAGCTGGTTCGCTATATAACCACATATGGGCGCGAAGGAAGGTGGCTGACGGATGTATCAGAACTCCTATTTCTGTTAAAAGATGGAGGTGCACAAGGCTTCCGTTATCAAGGAGCGAATGGCTACGGACTAGACATCGTCGCAATTCTTTCAGATCATCCTGACAAAAATACTCGGCCCATGAGTGGTGCCAAATTGTTTACAGGAGGGAACTTCGATGAAGATTACAATAATCTCAGCAAATATATCCGAGACCTCACAATTTCGGTACCCTTAGATGCTGATATATCGATATTATACTCTGTAGTAACTGGCCATGGGTTCGGAAAGGATGCTGCTAATTGCGCCGAATTTTGCAACCACGAGCATCGCTTCACCTTTGAAGACGGGTGGTCAATTACAGAAGCACACCCTATGGTGGGGAATGCTACAGGTTCTGGTGATCGCGAAGGATGCAGAAAATTAACTGACAAAGGTGGTATTGCCAATCAATTTGGATCTTGGCCATTTGGTCGAGCAGGGTGGTGCGCTGGAATGGATGTCAAACCATTCACATTCGATGTATCCAATCACGTAACTGCAGGCACTGATCACCTCATCTCGTATAGAGGCCTATACAACGGACAAGATTACTCACCAACATGGACTGGATCAGGAACACACCCGGAGATACGCATGGAATCTTGGCTTATTTTTCATGAATTGATTCCGATTGCTCCATCCTCAGTAGGAGAAAAACAACCAACATATGACCCACCAAACACTTGCTCGATTCAGCCATCGTTTGCTAAACCGGATGCGTATTACGGGACCAAAAGTGGAGATCAAATGCTCCTAAGGACAAATCAACTCCCACTTCAATCAAGTTGAACTGAAGCGAGAATCGATATCAGTCATCGCATCAAGAAACCTATCAACATCATCATGATTGTTGTACAGAGCAAAGGAGACGCGACTTGTTGCAGATACGCCAAGACGACGCATCAGGGGCTGAGCGCAATGATGCCCACTGCGTACTGCCACTCCATATGTGTCGAGAAGAGTTGCAAGGTCATTCGCATGGATCATGGGGTGAAGAAAAGACACAATCCCTGCATTTTCATCGTCTGAATGATCTCCAAATATACGCACATTTGAAATTCTTTCTACTAAGCCATTCGCGGCTCTTCGAGCAAGACCAAGGGTGTGTCTATGAACGGCCTCAAAATCAAATTGCCTGAGCCATTCAACTGAAGCACCCCATCCAATAACTTCAGCGATTTTAGGAGTTCCCGCCTCATATTGATGTGCTTTCTCCGCATAAGAAGAATGTTGAAGAAATACTTCTTTGATCATATCCCCTCCTCCAAGAAAAGGCTGCATTTCATCAAATAATCCCGGAGAGACCACAAGGCATCCAACCCCTGTAGGTCCGAACATTTTGTGCGATGATGCTGCAAGAAAATCGCACCCTAATGCAGATGCGTCAATTCGCTCATGAGCTGCTGCTTGGGCTGCATCGATCACAACCTTGGCACCACGTTTCTTAGCTGCGGCAATGATTTCCTCTACAGGATTGCGTGTGCCCAGCACATTTGATGTGTGGACACAACCGACCACACGGACATCATCCAGCAACTCATCGAGGTTTGCAAGGTCAAGGTTAGCGCCCGTTTCATCAACGGGTATATGTCGAATCTCCGACCCTGTGCTGGCAGCTACCATCTGCCAGGGGACGTGACTTGAATGATGCTCCATTTCAGTCAACAAAATCACATCGCTTGAAGACAGATTTACCATCCCCCAAGCACGTGCAACTAGGTTCAGAGCCTCTGTCGTGCCAGACGTGAAGATAAGATGGTCACGATCCACAGCACCAAACCATGTAGCAAGACGATCACGTACACCCTCATAGGCAGTTGTCGCTTCATGGGCAAGGGTATGAAGCGCTCGATGAACATTTGAATTGTGTAATTCATAGTAGGCTGTTATAGCCTCAATCACCTGATGAGGCTTCTGCGTTGTTGCTGCATTATCTAGGTACACAAGCGAGCGCCCATTTGGCAATATTCTGGACAAAATAGGTACATCACTGCGCGCTGAAGAAGGGTCATATTCGGAGGAATTATCACCCATCAGAGGCCCTCTATTATTCCCAATTCACTGCGCCATGGCAAAGGCATGAGACCACAGGGGTCCAATGCGGTTACGAACAAGCCCCTGATAATCTCTCGCTTTGCTTCTTCTAGTTCTAGACCACGGCTCATCAAATAGTGAATTTGTTCCGGATCTACTGGGCCACTTGCAGCGCCATGTGATGCACGTACGTCATCGGTTAGAACTTCAAGTTCAGGAATCGAATCAGATTGAGCATCATCACTCAAGATCAGAGATCGATACACTTGCCCCCCATCGGCTCCACTGCAATTTTTCTCAATCACTAATCTTCCTGTGCCAATATTGTGAGATTGATCAGCACAGGCAGCATGCAAGCGAAGTCTTCCTTGAGTGTGAGGTGCTCCATGGACGAGCCTTAGGTGATGATCACAGTGAGATTTCATGGACCCATCAACAGCAACCCCAAGGTCATAGGAGGCATTGAGTCCATCGAGAGATGCACGGAGATCTGCCTTCACTTTCCCCCTGCTTGCAACTAGTGATGCCGAAGTTGCACGAGCATTCTCTGCTACTTGCATCCCTTCAGAGCGAAGGAGGAGACCACTTGGAGAGCCAAGAACACGCGTCCACAATTCCAAGCCCGAATTCATGCCCAAGTTTGCACATAGCATCCAACCAAGCCATCCATTCCCAACATCAATATCAATCTCTACTCGAACATGTGAGGCAGAACCAACCTCAATATCAAGACGTCCAGCAGATCGCTTACCTGCTGCCGAAACAGATACACGCACGGGGTCCTGTAAAATCGTGTTTTTGGGGATATTTATCCGATGAGTTACTGGGGTCATGATCGCCAGCAGTGTAGAAGCAGGGTCCATACCTACTTCCAGAAGTTCTGTAGCAATGGGTGCAGATTCTGCATTATTATGATAGTCCAATGTGCTATCGATCCGTACATCAGCGCTTAAACAATCAGGCACCTGGGAAATATCTCCAGTTGGGTGTACTCTTGACCATGGGGAGTATCGCCAAAGGTGATTGGCACGTCCAGGGTCTGGGCACGGGATAAGAGATTCAGTAGTTGGCATCGGAATACCTCAACCAATGCTATTTTCCATTTCTAGGGCGAGAAGGCGGTTAAGCTCAACCGCATATTCCATAGGGAGTTCTCGCGTAAACGGTTCAAAAAATCCATTCACAATCATTCCCAGTGCTTCTTCCTCTGAAAGGCCTCTAGACATCAAATAAATGAGTTGATCATCACTGATTTTTGATACCGTCGCCTCATGTTCAAATGTGCAGTTTGGAGTATCAATTTCGCTTGTTGGGTATGTATCTGAACGGCTATCTTCATCGAGCAAGAGGGCATCACAAACAACACTAGAGCGCGCACCAATGGCATTTGGGGTGATGCGTACATAGCCACGGTAAGAAGAACGGCCACCCCCATTTGAGATCGATTTTGACAAAATCCGGCTTGTCGTATTTGGTGCAAGATGATGCACTTTGCTTCCTGCATCTTGATGCTGACCTTCGCCCGACCATGCCACTGATATGATCTCAGCGTGAGACCCTTCCCCCTTGAGAATCACAGCAGGATACTTCATCGTCAAACGTGAGCCAAGATTTCCATCTACCCATTCAATCGTTGAATGCTCATGAGCAATGCCCCGTTTGGTTACAAGATTGTATACATTTGTAGACCAGTTTTGAACCGTCGTATACCTAATGCTTGAACCAGGGAGTGCCACGAGTTCAACAACTGCAGAATGTAAGGAATCTGAGGACCAATTAGGAGCCGTGCATCCTTCTACATAATGGATGCTGGAGCCCTCATCGGCAATGATCAATGTACGCTCAAATTGACCCATTCGCTCCGCATTTATCCGGAAATAGGCTTGAACTGGCAATTCAACATGTACACCCTTAGGGATGTATAGAAATGATCCACCGGACCAAACTGCAGTATTCAACGCGGCAAATTTGTTATCTGTATAAGGAATTACACTACAAAACCATTTCTTAACAATTTCAGGATACTCTCTCAATCCAGCATCCATATCTCGAAAGATGACTCCTTGTGATTCAAGGTCCTCCCGAATGCTATGATAAACCGCCTCTGATTCATATTGTGCAGTAACTCCACCCAGCCATTTTTGCTCCGCTTGGGGTATCCCGAGTCGGTCAAAGGTATTCTTGATGCGCTCGGGAACATCTTCCCAATCATTTTCTGTTCTTTCAGATGATCGCAAGAAATAGGTAATAGAATCAAAATCAATCGACTTTAGCATCTCTTCAGCACCCCACTCTGGCATCGGACGCTTCAGAAAATGGCGATAGGCGGAAAGACGCAATTCAGTCATCCATTCCGGCTCTTCCTTAAGTTCAGAGATGTTACGTACAACATCTTCTGACAAACCCTTGTCAAAGCGGATCATGGCGTCTTCAGGATCATGAAAACCATACTTGTAATCACCCACAATCTCTGATGCACTAATGGTTGCTTCTTCTGTCATTCAATCACCTATAGGTTTTCATTGATCCATTCATATCCTTCATTCTCTAGCCGATCAACGAGTTCTGCATCTCCACTTTCCACAATTCGGCCATCCATCAGCACATGCACACAATCAGGTTGCAAATGATCGAGAATTCTCCGATAATGAGTGATTGCTAATGTTGCTGCTTCACTGGAAATGGATTTAATTCCTGTAGCAACTGCTCGAAGTGCATCGATGTCAAGACCTGAATCGGCTTCATCTAGAATGGCTAAGCGTGGTTTAGCCAAGATTAACTGCAAAATTTCCATACGTTTGCGTTCGCCTCCGCTAAATCCATCATTCACTGTACGTGACAAAAAGCTTCGGTCCATGTCGAGAATTTCCATTGCTTCGCGCACTTCTTTCCGAAATTCAGGAGCAGGCACAACTTTACCGCGTAGGGCAGTCATGGAACGCTTAAGCAGATTACCAACTTGCACGCCAGGTACTGAAACAGGATGTTGAAATGAGAGGAAAACGCCCGCACGTGCTCTTTCGTGAACCTCCTTTTCAAGCAGGTTTTTTCCATCCAAAAGAATACGGCCAGAGGTTACTGTATATCCAGGATGACCCATCAACACATTTGCTAGAGTCGATTTTCCACTGCCATTTCGGCCCATTATCGCATGTACCTCGCCTGATGAAATATTGAGATCTATGCCACGTAGAATTTCGATATCGCCTACGGATGCATGGAGGTCCTCGATGATCAATCGAGATACCGCACTCATAGACCGATGGGGTCAAGTCCACCTTATGAAGGAGTGTAAACATTGGAAGGACAGGAGGCGGGATAATCAGGGATGAACTGGCCGAGGCGTATCGCGCGGAAACAAGACTTTCTGTGGAAAAAGAAGTTGAAAGCCTACTTGCCACAACCATTGATCCGAAAGAAAGAATCAGATTGCTTGCACTTGACCTTGAGGCTGTGTGCAATAATGGAGAAAGCAAGGGGACCCAATTTCTTGGTGCATTAATGGAGCGCCTAGGTCCAGTACGTGCATCATTAGTATCACATGAGGGAGGGATGAAGGTACTAGATGCGAAAATGCAAGAGGGAGGAATTCATCTTGTTCTAGACCTTGAAGGAGCGTGCCTCGCTTGTGGAGCATCACCAGGTACATTAATTGCCATTCGAGACGATCTTGAGGCCGATGCCCAAATTGCTTCTGTTTCCTTTTCTCGAACGGCGATTTCTGCAATGCCTGAAATTGTGAGGGCTTGGTTTGAGGCTGAAGGCGATGTTCAGATTGTTGATGTCTGATTTCTAGTCATTTGCTCGATCGAAACGGTAGCGTCATGGATGAAGAACCTTGCCCGCCATACATGAGCCGCCCAGTTCCAACGCCGTGTCGCGAAGGCGATGTGGGCGCCTTTGAGCGAATTGGCGGAGATGGGTTAGGGCGCATGGGCCGGATGCACACAAGACACGGAATTATTCGTACACCCGCATTGCTTCCTGTGGTAAATCCAAATTTGAGAATTGTTGAACCCAGCGAGATGTGGAATGAATTAGAGATAGATGCTTTGATCACAAATGCCTACATCATACAACGCTCGGATGAGTTACGCAAGGAGGCTGAAACACTTGGCATCCATAAATTGTTGAATTTCCCAGGGGCTGTTATGACAGATTCTGGAACGTTCCAATCCTATATGTATGGAGATCTCGAAATAGATCCTGTTGAAATTGTAAAATTCCAAAGAACAATCGGCGTCGACATTGGAACAATGCTCGATGTATTTGGACGGCCAGATATGTCACGTGAAGAAATTCAAGATGCAGTTTCATTGACTGCCGAGCGTGCTCCTGCCGCACTCAAGGCAGCAGCGGAGGAAAATGGTCAGCCAACGATGTTGCTCAACGGCCCTATTCAAGGTGGCCTGCATACCGATCTTCGGCAAAAATCTGCGCGAGAAATGAGAAAGCACGGATTCACTGTTCACCCCATAGGTGGCATTGTACCTTTGATGGAGCAACAGCGCTATCTAGAACTAGTCCAAATCATCGCTGCAGTACGACCACAAATCCCCCCTGGAAGACCTGTGCATCTATTCGGATGCGGACACCCACACCTTTTCGCATTAGGTGTAGCATTAGGGGCAGACTTATTCGATTCCGCTGCTTATGCGATTTTTGCGAGAGACGACCGAATCCTATCCCCTGAAGGAACATTTCGACTTGATGAGATTGATGTTTGGCCCAGTCTATCTCCCACTGCTGCACAAGCATCCCCGAAATCTCTGCGGAGTTGCGCCAAAGATGAACGTGAGAAAGTGATTGCAAGGATCAACTTGGAAGTGAGTATACACGAAGTCAGTCTCGTTCGTGATGCAGTCAGGCGCAAAAGGTTGTGGGAATTAGTGGAAAAAAGGATGCGCGGGCATCCACGTTTGGTGGAAGCTTTTGATTACGTAATTGATAGATTACAAGAAAAAGATGGGGACCAATTTACTTCACGTCTTGTTGATGATGCGCGCCCTACACGCACTGGAGGTGTTTTTTGGACTAGCGAATGGGTGAGATACCGCCCCGAGCATCTAGCAGCACGCCGGCTACTTCGAGAACGCTGGTGTACAAAGAATGTTAACTCTATTCGAGTAGTGCGAGGTTCTCGCCCACCCCATAGGCGGTCATTAGTCCAGTTAAAATCAGAAATTGGTGATTCAACAGCACTTATCGCAACGCCCCTAGGTTTACTACCAGCATCGCTTGAAGATGTAGCACCTTGGTCTCAAATTCAGGCTCCGAATTGGTTGGAAGACAAAATGGAATCTCAAAGAGAGATCGAGCACGAGTTAGATGAATTAGGTCTGAAAAGCGTGCCATGGGCATACTTAGATGCCCCACCTCAAACCGACCTTGAAGATCTTCCACGACGGGAAAAACCCCACGAAGATGCGCCTCTCGACGAAGATACATGGAGTTCAGTCATTGATCGTTTAGCCTTTTTTTGTGGAATTCAGGGGGATTTACTAAGAAACATAATCCCAAACCCGCGCGGGCGATGGAGTCGAACGGGTAGACTCACAAACTTACTCGATTCAGATGGAATACATCTCGCATCAATGCGCCTTAATGATGGGGGTTTACGTCTTACTGCAACTGGAGCCAAACTATTTGCTAATGCTCCTGTTAGTGGACAAAGATGGATCGGACTACCGCGTGTGAATATACATTCCGATGCTGTTCCTTTTGTCCGCGAAGGACGTTCTGTGTTTCATGGATTCGTAGAGAATGTCGAGGGTTTTCTCATCCCAGGATGGCCATGTCTTGTAATTGGACCAAATGATGAATTGGTAGGGCATGGCACTGCTGAAAGCACCTCGGTTGAGGCATTAGGTGGGCGTCGTGGTATGGTTGTACGAGTCCGTGATGGAATCACAACAGATGAACAATCTTGAACCGCCCCCCTCTCATGCACACGAGTGAGTGCCATGTCAGACTCATGGGTCATCCGCACCAAAGGTCTCACAAAGGACTATGGAACCACACGTGCTCTTGACTCAGTAGACTTTGAAATCGCCGCAGGAGCTACAGGTTTACTCGGGCCTAATGGTAGTGGGAAATCAACTCTGATTAAGTGTCTGCTAGGTTTGATTGAACCATCCGAAGGAACCGGCGACGTACTTGGACATGATATATCCACAGAGGGTGCTGCAATTCGTAGTAGGATAGGGTACATGCCTGAATATGACTGCCTGCACGGAGGTTTGCAGGCAATCCACCAAGTCACCTACTCTGGTGAATTATTAGGAATGAATCCATCTGTTGCTCAGCAACGAGCACACGAAGTACTCGAATATGTGGGATTGCGCGAGCAACGATATCGAGCAATTGAGACATTCAGTACGGGAATGAAGCAATCTACAAAACTCGCCTGTGCCCTCATACACGATCCTGATCTAATTGTTTGTGATGAGCCTACAAATGGCCTTGATCCACAAATCCGGGAGTTTATGCTCAACACAATGAAGCAAATTCTTTCCGAAGGGAAGCGAAGTCTTCTGATGTCTAGTCACTTGATGGATGATGTTGAAGAGATATGTGATAGCATTCTCATGATACACAAGGGAAAAGTGATTGCACGTGGTAAAATCGAGGATTTGAAGGCAATTGATCGGGAAATCGAAGTTCATGTCTGGGGTGGGACGGAAAAACTTGAACGCGCACTCAAGCGCACTGGGATGCTTGTTCGAAGGTCGGGCCGAGTATTGCGAATCCGTAGAGATGATGAGGACACAATGAAGATCATCCTAGGTACTGCTGCCGCCGAAGAAGTACAAATTCGTAGGATGTTTGATCATGAAGCCAGCCTTGAAGATCTCTTCCTCGCAATAATGGACCGGCTTGGCTATGGGATAGGAGAAATGGCGCCTGATTCGGGTTCTAATGGGAGGGTGATCACATGAACGATGAGGATGTCATGGATACCGCAGATACGGAAGTATTTGGGCAATCGGGAGGACGTATTGGTGGCACATCACGCATAGAGTCTGCATGGTCGGGGGATAGTGAAGCCGCGTCCACTGCATCTGCAGGGACTATTTTTGAACAAATCTATCGACCATGGGAAGGTGGACTCGGTGGGCGTTGGGCAAGAAATTATGCTATGCTCCGTCACCACCTTTATGGGATATTCTCCAAAGGGCATCGCCCTTGGTCCATGCCCACAAGATTGGTCATCCTCATCATGTTTCTAGGTTCATTAACGGACTTGCTGATGGTATTTATCGCATCCCTAAGCGGGATTAGCGAACTGATGGAGATGTGGGGTGTCAATCGGTCAAACCTCTACGCACATGTCCTTGGATATTTTCCGAGAAATGCATTTTGTTTCCCACTGGTTGCTGCGATATTGGCCGGTGGCATGATTAGCGAAGATAGACGATATGGGCTTTCAGCCATTTATTTTTCACGCCCAGTGTCTCGAATCGATTATGCTGCCATGAAATTTCTCTCAATGGCCATCATTCTAGGAATTGTAATGTTATTCACTCTCTGTATGTATTACTCAGGAGCAATATTGCTTACTGGTGAAGGGTGGAACTACTTGCTTGATACTTTTCCGATTTTCGTCAAGGCCTTGGTTGCTGGTTCATTGATGGTCATAACGTATACGAGCCTCGGTCTAGCATTTTCATCTGTGTCACAGGGTCGCTTCATGCCTGCCGTTGCACTCATAGGATTGCTCTTGGGCACACGTCTTATTGGCACAATCGTCCGAGAATTGTTCGAAAGGAGTATCTTTTTGCTGCTTTCACCCTACGACGTTGTTGCCCATATTGCACAAGTCATGATGGGAATTGAAGGAAATTATAGCCACTCTTGGACATGGAGTTTAGTATCATTGGTGCTCATGAATGCTATATCGCTCTATGTGGTTGCTGTACGAATTACAAGCATGGAAGTGACTAGAGAATGACCGCTTCAGCCCCCATTACTCCAGCTTTGATGTTTGAGAACGTGAGCCGGTGGTATGGACAAATTATTGGATTAAACGATGTTTCTGTTGCAATTCGCGGAGGTGTGACCGGTTTGTTAGGCCTCAATGGTGCTGGAAAAAGTACCTTTTTGAAGATGGCAGTAGGGCGCCTAAAACCTAACAAGGGCACGATTAGATTGTTTGGCATTGATCCGTGGACAAACCCCGCGCCTTATGCTCGCGTGGGGTATTGCCCTGAATCGGAAAAAATGCATGACTGGATGACTGCCCATTCCTTTGTATCTACTTTTGCACGCTTGTACGGATATACCCGAGAGGAAGCAGGAGAGCGTGCCACAGACATGTTAGATTTTGTTGGCTTGAGAGAAGCTATGGATAGAGAAATTGGTGGCTTCAGCAAAGGAATGCGACAACGAGTAAAACTAGCACATTCCCTTGTCAATGACCCTGAGCTTCTGATACTTGATGAACCTCTACAAGGTTGTGATCCCCTAGCCCGCACGATCATCATGGACCTTGTTAGGAAATTGGGTGCCGAAGGGCGAACAATAATTGTAACTAGTCATATTCTACAAGAAGTTGAACGAATCACAGAGCAAATCATCATTTTGCATAATGGGAGACTTCTTGCACTAGGTAATATTCATGCGATTCGAGAACTTCTTGACAAACATCCCCATCGTATCTGCCTTAGTACTCCCGAGCCACGAAAACTCGCAACCGGGTTTTTAGACCGCAACGATGTTGTGGGTCTAGAGTTTGAGGATGACTCGCTCATGTTACGCACGAGAGACCTCAACTCAGTCCACTCAGATCTTCCTAAAATTTGTTCAGAGAGTGGTGTGCGCATTACAGGAATTGATAATCCAGATGACAATTTAGAGTCAATCATCGAGTACCTCATGGAGGGGCGAAGATGAATGGGGCTGGTGACCGACTCGATGGAACGGGAGTTTGGCGACGCCTTGATCGCAAAGCATTAGCGATCATTGAGTTTACTACAGGACAGTTACGTAAGCGGCTGTCAACTTGGGTTGTTCTTTCCACTTGCTTGCTTGTGGTTCTATTGGTCACTTTGATTTATAGTCAAGCAATTCGTGAAGCGGAAGCAATTCCTTTAGTTGATAACGATGGGGATGGGCGATTTAGTGAAGATGGAATCGGTGGAGGTGATGAGGATCATGATTGTACCAATCAAACCTTACGGAGTCAGAGGGATGCAAACCTTGACGGAATTGACTGTGGAGTGAGAGAAATTCCAGTCGAGGATGGGAGAATTCAACGGTACGCTGATAGACTAGTTGATGAAGATCCAAATGAGCAATTCTTAGAGTCAGAATCCATTCATCGCGGTTTTGTTTTGACTTTCGGAAAAATCGTATTGGCATTCCTAATCCCATTAATTCTCGCCCTGTTTTTGGCAACAGGGCTTGTTAGGGACGAAATTGAACGAGAAACAATACATTACATTGCAGGCAAGCCACTTGATCGTTCAGAAATCCTTGTGGGTAGATTACTTGGGTTTCTTGCAGTTACTGCCCCATACCTCGCAATCATGGTGATTTTAGAAGGGTTCATCATCAGTTTAATCGCACCAGGTGATGGATTCATACGCATACAAGATGCACCTATGTGGCTAGCGATCGCAGGTGCGGGAATGTTACTTCTAACAGCCTATGCCTGCTTATTCTGCATCTTTGGAATCATTCATCGCTTTGGGATGGTTGGAGCAATTGGCATAAGTTTGTGGGAAGCAATGATGGCGGCAATCACGATTGGAGGGGGTTCATCTGCGATCACAAGACTCAGTTTAGTGAGTTGGTCAAACAAAATCATTGATGCTTCAGTTATGCTTGCTTGGCCTGATCACCCTACCTTTATTGCAGCAATCGAGGATGTACAAATTCCTGACGGAGAAATTTCACAAGCAGCATCTGAGTCATGGGGTGCACCCGGATTTGGTGAGATGGGAGCTTTGGCATCAGTGGGTGCTTCCATCATGGTCTTGCTAGTATTTATTCCAACGGTTTTGCTTATTGGTCGCTCTATACTAACATCAAAGGAGTTCGCATGATGACAAGCAGGGGACATCCCAGCACATTTGGAGGAGACGTATCGAATCTATGGCAGATTGGGGGGAAAGCACCTGCACGTGGACTCTCTTGGTGGTGGTGGTGGTGGCTAATTATGCTACCAGGCAAAAGAGAGGATGATCCCGGCCGGCAATTGATGGTCCTATGGTCAACCAAAGATACTGAAAAAATTGATATCGCAGGAGAGGTTTGGAAACGGAACTATTCTCCCTCAAAAAGCTACAATGGGGCACGAGTATTCGATGGTGTCGTTGCCTCTTGGTGGTTTGATGGAAACACAATGCATGAGCCATGGGTTCTTGAAAATGGGCGCATTGCTTTGGTGGAAAAATCACACAGAGTTGCAGGTGCAGTTGTTCCTCTTTGGGAAAAAAGATTGTCCACTGGAATGAGTGCTGATCTAACCTCATTTTGGATCGATGCTAGGCGCTCAATGGGAAAGACAGGTCCTCAAAATATCAACGTCCAGATTGAGCCATCTACAGATTTGGGTTCAAGAATTTCGAACCGAGTTCGAAAATGGCCTGGTGGATTCGGATATGAAATCTCAAGACTTCGCCATGCACATGCTATTGCAACAATTGACGGTGAAGAAGTTATTGGCACTGCATATTTTCAAAAAGTTGCGGTCCATTCACCTGCAGCACCTTGGTTCTGGGGCGTGCTACATTTTTCTGATGGGTCCTATCTAGACTGGTTTCAACCACATATTGGTGGGCGTGCTCTTCGCAGATCAAACAAATCGTGGTCTTTTATCGACATGGCGGGTAGTATTGCCACCGGAGAAGGTGCGTTATGGATCGATGCTGAACGCAATAGATCGGAGCGATTCTCCATCGTGAAAATTAGTGTTGACCCACAAGGAAGCCATCAGAATGCACTACCGGTATTTACAGTTCACCTTGCCAATGGAAGAACAAAGATCAAAGTTGTTACTAAAGCTGTTTCTCGCGCAAATTGGACCTTTGATCAACCCGCACGGGGTGGCATGTTGAGTCACTTTACCTATAATGAATATCCGCTGACCGTACAATCACTTCAGATCAGAGATGAAATTGGCACGCGAAACCGCCAAAATTGGACCTGGATCAGGGGTAATGCAGAACAAGCGTGGGGGTTTCTTCATTGAAGGAATCAAAGTTCCAAGTAGTAGTAAACAACAAAACCGTCAAAGGCAGACCATGAACATGGCGCAGCATGACCGACGAATCCACAGATGAGGGCGCACAGGCCGAAGAGCCCCCTGCAGCAGAAGAAGAAACTGTTCCAGCAGCGGAAAGCGCTCCTGCCGCCACACCTGCCGTTGACCCAAATGAGGCAAAAAATGAGCGACTGGCCAAGAGGTTCAGCCTTACAAGCGGCGAAAAATTAGAATCCGGGATTATGCGTCCAGCTATACTTTCATTCACATCGAAATATTTGGTAGCAATAGGGGTTCTAGTAATTCACCTCTTATTTTGGATGTATGACTTTAGCGACCCTGATGATGGAGCGCCTGGTTGGCAAGTGGGGATAAACACATTTGTAGACATATTAGGCGTTTCTGGGTTTGTCTTAGCGATGTTTCTGTTGGCTTGGTTCAACCGTTTCCTGAATGTATCTACATCTGGCCGATGGTATACACTTTCGCTCCTCTTTATGGGTATCCTTCCTTTAGTCATCATTCTTGACAATGGCTTATCCGGAGGCGAGGTTGATGGGATGGCTGGCTTCATGTTTGGAATTTTACCCGATCTATATGCAGACCCAATTATACCCCTCACATGGGGTGGTAGTTCTTACTTAATGCTCGGAATTGTATGGTTTGCCCTTTTGATGCTCATGGTCGAATATTACCGCAGATCATTTACCTATGCAATCTCAAATCGTGCATTAATTTTCAAGCGAGACTTCATGATGAGCAGGTCACAACGAAGAATCCTCTATGATCAAATCTCAGACATTAATCTTGAACAGGGTTTCTTTGGGACGATGTTTCGTTTTGGTAATGTCATCCCATTAACGGCATCAGGACTAGGGCTTGAGGATTCGGGCAGCGGTGCTGTAGAAGCGGCTGCGGCGACTGCTGCAGTGGATGTTGCAGCTGGCGATAAGAAATCGAATCCGGTTATCAAATTCCTGAAAATATTCATCATCCTTGCCACATTACAGCGCAAAAGCCGAGGAGTCACACAGAATCCTAGCATTTGCTTCTTTGGCATTCGTTCGCCACAGAAGGCATACGATCAGATATCTGAGCAACAAGCAGCACACGACCCGGCTCAGAAAATGCAGGAACTCAAAGACACCATGCAGCAGATGGTTTCGCAGGGATGAAAAACCCTACCCTGTAGCGGCACCTGAGGGACTGAGATGAGTTCAGAGAAGATGCAGGATGCAGCAGTGGCAATGGGTTCAGGTGATTTCACCGCAGCAATGAACCTGTTTGATGAAGTTCGTCAAAATGATGAGGACAATGCAGAGGCACAGTATGGATGGGCCGAAGCGGCTTTCATGCGACTTTCGATGGACATGGAGGAAGATGTACCAGCGGCCCTCATTATGCGTGGTTACAAGAAGGCGATGGACCTCGACGAGAATAATTTGGGATATGTATCATCATTCGCAAATTTCTGCCTTGACTGTGGCAGGATACCCATGGCGATCAAGGAATATCAACGGCTTGAGAAGATGGCTGGCCTTGAGGAGATACCTGTCGAAGATACTCTTTTTGACGCCAGCAGATTAATTGTTGAAGCAATTGAGAGAATTGATCCTGAAAGAAAAAACCCGATGGTCGGCCCATGGATTAAGCAAGCATTGACTTGGGCTGTTGGTGGACTAGGATTTAGCCCCGATGAGGCAAGTAGCCTCCTCAATTCATGAGGGAGATCATTGGAGGGCCATGTCGCCCTCCGGTCAACAATTGGCTATCTTGGAGACAAGTTTCATGGTAGCCAAATACAACCGAACCTGCGAACAGTGCAGGGTGATCTTGTCGCTGCTCTCAAGAATGCAAGTCTGAGGACATCTGACCTACCCCTACCCATATTTGCAAGTCGTACAGATGCAGGAGTACATGCAGCCACAAACCTTGTCCAATATAGCATACCATCCTCTGCATGGAACGAGCTCAAGAGCGATGGTCTAGCACGAGTCTTAGCCAAGCATTTTAGCAATGACATTAGCATTTTGAACACGACTGCCACAGAATTTACATCAAATCCAAGATGGATGAGGTCTCGAACATATCGATATCTACTCTCCGGACATGAATATTGGGGTAAAGGGTGTTTATCAACAAACATAGATGCATTTAGGGAAGTGAGTGAATTATTCATTGGAATGCATGATTGGTCTGCGTTTGCCAAGATAGAGCGGAACAGGGACCCCATGCGAGAAGTATTGCGAATAGATCCACTAAAGTATGAAGGTGTGATAATCGGTTTTGAGATAGAAGGGACCAGTTTTCTTCGCCAAATGGTTCGCCGAATCGCAGGCGCATTTTATGCCATAGAAGACGATTATCAACGCGCTGGACAGATTACAAATGCCCTCTCTAGCAATACCGTTGCGCCAGGTATTACTGCTGAAGCAGAATGGCTGACTCTTTGGAGGATAAATGACCCTGAAAATGAGAACCTTCCAAAACATACTGGTAACTACATTGACTGGCCAAATTGGGATCTTGAAGGCCCACATCACTTACGGAGAAGGCACTTGGCTCAACAATTGCGCACAAAGATTGCTCACGAGTGGAGAAAGGAATCGTTGCAAATTAGATGATTACTTGTACGTGATCTCCATCTACAAGCTGATATGATTCTCGGAGAAAAATGGGGCATATGATTTCAATCACATCAGTATGCCTAGTTAAATCTGGAATTAGAACTGCACATGCTTCAATCTCATCAAGAATCCGCAAGTCAGCACAAATCGCATTCGCACCACCAAACGCCCGTCCGTCTCGTTCAAACCCATGTATTCGGATTACAGGCGGGGAGTCCAATAATGGTGTTGAATCAGCAACAGGTAACCCGCATAGCGCTCGCAAAGAATCCCACAAATCAACAGACTTTCTATCAACTTCTACATTGAGAGTCCCTGGCCAGGCAGTTGAGCCAAGAACCTCCCGAAATTGCCCTTGGTAATGGGTTTGGGCCATGAAAATGTGAGCGCGCCCTAGTCCCGAGGCAACTCGGCCAGACAATTCCATAATGGGCGTCTAGTGTATTCAGCCATCAGAGTTTGTGGGGATCGTGTCAAGCGAGGTTTGATGATCTAGACGCGAAACCACCATTCATGACGAAAGAGGTAGACTGGATGCGCATCCGCCACGATGAGTTGACGTCACATAATCTCAATTGGGATCCGCCAACCCTAGAAGGAGCAAATGAGGCACTTGTTACGATTGATGGTGAAAAATGTATTATGCTTTCAGCAAATAATTATCTCAACCTCACAACCCATCCAATGGTCATCGAAGCCATGATTAGCGCAACTAGAAAATACGGTGCGGGATCTGGAAGTGTTCGAGCAATTGCTGGAACAATGAAAATTCATCTTGAAGCGGAAGCCGCAGTTGCAAAATTCAAAGGTGCAGAAGCCGCATTGATATATTCTGCAGGATATACCGCAAATGTAGGACTTATCCCAACTCTTGTACGGGACACCCGTGACCTGATCATTTCAGATGAGTTGAATCATGGCTCAATTATCGATGGGGTGCGCCTGACAAAAGCAAGTCGAGCAGTTTATCCGCACAATGACATGGAGGGTTTGGAACAGATTTTGCGATCAAATACCGATAAAGAGCGAAAATTGATAATTACGGATGGAGTATTCAGCATGGATGGGGATATTGCACCTCTCGATGTAATTACAGAACTCGCTGAAGATCATGCTGCAATGGTCTATGTTGATGATTGTCATGGTGAAGGAGTCCTTGGTAAGGGTGGAAGGGGGATAGTAGATCATTTTGAGTTACAAGGGAGGGTGGATTTTGAAATCGGCTCATTCTCAAAAGCACTAGGGGTGCAAGGAGGAATTGTTGCAGGTTCTGAACTCACTCGACTTCACGCACTGAATCATAGCCGATCATGGTTACTTTCAGGGAGTCAGCCACCGGGTGTAGCTGCAGCACAACGCGCAGCGATTGAAGTTCTTGAAAAAGAACCTGAACATCATGCAAGGTTGTGGGAAAATACCGAATATTTGCGCTCTGAGTTACAATCACTGGGATTCGACACAGGAGTCAGCACGACCCCAATCATTCCGGTCATGTGTGGTGATTCAAAAACTGCAAAATCACTTTCAAAATCACTTCAAGAAAAAAATGTAATTGCCAGTGCAATCGTATTTCCAATGGTTGCTCGAGATAAATCAAGGGTACGAAATCAAGTCAGTTCGGGACTGAGCCAAGATGACATACAAATGATTCTTCAGGGCTATGAATTGGCAGGGCGAGAAGTTGGGTTGATTTAGGTAAGATTCACTCATCGTCATCCAAAATATCCATCGAATCAAGAACTTGATGGAGATCTTCGGTCCTGTGATGTTCCACAGCAACACTTGACTCCCCAAGGCCTTCAATTGGTGATTTCCCTTCTTCCATTCGCTGAAGCATGCGCCATCTTGGAGCCCATATGAACCAAACATAAGCAAGTCCAGGTCCAATTAACAGGATAATCGAGATATGAAGAAAGCCCGTACTCGGTATCATTCCCGTAGCCACAACTGTTCGCAAAGCAATACCCACAAAAGGAGCTGTAAAAAGCAACCATTTCGATATTTTGATGGGCGGGCGGATGGTCATTGATGTCACAAACTGGGACACACTGCCAACAAACGCGCAAACTAGCATGAATGCTGAAGTTTCAACAGCCCAAATATAGACCCACATGTCAAATTGAAAGCCAACTTGAACACCTAAAGGCAAAAAAGTGGCTAACCCAATCAAAAGGGCATAAAGTGCCGCAATTATCGGGGGCTGGGACAAAGAAAGAGGCCAACGTGCAAAACTCGCTGATAAAGACCCACCTGCATATTTACCTAAGGATTCAAGTTGAGATGAGTGGTCAGAACTACCCATTTTTTGCACACTCACTCCTCCCCATCTATAACAGTTGTAGTTGGTCGACGACGAAAGGGATACCGGATAGATGTTGATAATATACCTGGCTCCGTATGATCCCACTTGCGCTCCAACAATCCTTCGGCGAGATCTTCTCGCACTCGTGCACTGCTGAATGGATCTTCTTGCAAAACATCATCTCTCATCAGGTGCATCTCGGCCAAACAGGTGTTTGCAATAGCAAGCCAAAGGCGCCTCTCCGTCCGACCCTGATGACAGGGAATTCCAAGGATGGACTCCTCGTCTCCGAAGCGGAACTTGAGTGAATCTTCATTGAGGAAATCGTCATGCAATATCTCGAGACGGCCTGGTTTTTCAAGCCAAGACCAATGGCCATTCCTCAACATCACTCCGACATTTGATTGGCCATCGCCCCCAATCCACATGTGGCCATTCCCGATACGGATGGAGGAACCAACGCGGCGTAAACGCAGCGTTCGAAGCAGGCTAGGGGCAGCAACAAGCGTCAATGCTAATTCAGCAAATGCAAGATCAAGACGTCCAAGGGCAAGGGAGATAACAGACAATGGACAAGCAATACATGCAACCAGTGCACCTACCCGCGAAACGATCATTCCATCCTGCCAATTAGATACAATTGAGAGGGGCACAGAGGCGAGATATTCCTGATCCACGAACTTGGGAGATGGTTCTACCAAACAACGTTTGCTCGATTATTCCATGGCGAATCATCAGAATATCTAAACCAGCCACTTTCAACCCACTTCAATCCGTGCTGTTGAAGACCCATCAGTGTAATCGGAGGATGATCGGTATGAGAGAATTGCCACGGGGACGCATCGTCGAAGAGCGTGCCGGGGGGCCAAATGCCTTGCAAAAAGTGGTCCAAAAGGCAATCCGTGAGCGAATTACCTGTTATCTACGTGGGCAGTTGAAGGGAGAAGAGATCACAAGTCAAATTGCCTTCTTAGAAGGGAAGGCTGTTTTGGCCATGCGCACAAATAAAGAAGTCTTTGAACCCGGTTTTGAAGCTCTAGAAGGAATTCGCCTCGACCTTTCTGACCCGCGAACCCGTATTACAATTCATGAAGACATAGACGTATTAGGTATCCTCGATGTTTGGCCAGAAGCCGTATTAGCACATTCACCGTCATTACTCAGCACATCCATTTCTGATCAGCAACTCACTCCCGCCGACAATTCTAGTGGGAAAGAGGAAAAGCATGACGACAAGGTTGGGCCCTCTGAGCGACTAAGTCTAGATTGGTGGCGACGGATGACGGATGAGGATGCTGCAAGAAGAAATGTCGAACTCCCCGCACAGAAACCCTCAGCAATGCTTCGTTTCCCGCAGCACGAAATGCTAGATGATGACTCCATGCGATCACGAGACCAAATTAGATGGGGCTCAGCCTATCTTCAAGATGGACAAATTACTGACCTCTTGCCTTTGGCAAAAATAGCTCTACAAGTGGCAAACGTACATGTTATCTCACGCACTCCACTTTCTGATTCAGATGCAGCTGGTATTCCACCAAGTGAGATATATCGCCTCCGCCGAGGTAGTGATGATGAAGGAGTGCTAGACCCTTCACCCGAGCGCATGATGTACCATTTAGAAGCCAAACTATGGCATTCCAAACCAACTTTGGTAATCATAGATGGACTTGAGCATGTTGCAGGACTGCATGGGTCTAACCGTGTCATAGATTCTATCGAAAAACTATCAGACCTTATTCGCGTGGGTGGCCACATTCTCTTACTTTCGCTCGATATTGAAGCATGGGAAAGAAAAGAGCGGAAGAGAATCACGCGGACTTTAGACCTGCTGAGTGATGCAATGGTCCGTCGTGCGTTAGATAGCGGTTTTGCAACATCAAAATGGACCGTTGATGAACGCACCGAGGAATCCAGTAATGCGCAAAGAGAAGAAGAGCCTCAAATTCAATCTCCAGTACCTGTACAGGATGAAAGAGTTGAGAAAAGTTCACCTGAAGAGATTATTCAACACACTCCAACCTCCTCGCAATTGGATGAAAAGAGTGAGCCACTAGTTTTGCAATCTGAAGAAAAGGCAAGCCGCGTTGACCCAAATCTTGTACGATCAATTATTTTTGCCGATCATGGAGAAACAGTTCCAGATCCTCCAAAAGTTCTAGAGGCAAAAAAACATGCCGAATCTGAAATAATCGCGATGACTGGTGAATTAAATTCGGAAATTAACGTTGAAGAAATTGAGATGTTTCAAGAAACCTCCAAGCCATTAACTGATCAGGAAAATGAACAAAGTCAGGTATCTGAGCCAACACCAAAAGTAATCCTAGAAGAAGTACCTCTAGAAATTGGAAGCTCTGATCAGAGCATACAAGATCATGAAAATCTCACAGACATAGCCACTCTTGAAACGAAAATTGAAACTGTTCATCCCAAAACTCCAATCGCTGCAACTGTCAATCACCGGCCTGGTCGCCGTCCTTCGGGAGTGAAACAAGGGCTAGATGAACATGAAATCACGGTGAGCGGGTCGCGTGCAGCTGCTGCGAGTGCACCTGAAATTCCGGACTTAGAAATCCATACTCATGCAGAAAGACCACGGTTGTATGAAGGAAATATCGAAAATACAGAACCAATGGAAATTGGTGTTATTGACCCCATTTTGCCACCTGCTAGGGAGATGGATGCAATCAAGGCAAGGTCATCCCCCCATCTTGGCATCGGAATTATCGATTTGAATCAACCAGATCATGCAGAATGGAAAGCTGCGATTAAAAGTGCAAAATCGGTAGAGCCACTTAACCTTCCTTCTGAACCAATAGCCGAGACGCCAAAAATTGGGCAAGACGCTATTTTGAGGTCATCTCACAAAAAGGAGCAATATCGAGGACCCCCTGTATGGCGTGATGGTCTCACGGATTGAATCGAATAATTCACATTGTTAGCAAACGGGTCGTTGATAACCAAGACACGGCTTAGCGAGCCGGTGCGGACAAAGTTACGACAGGCAATTCGCCGTGGCGAGCGCCTTGCAAGTCCTCCAGTGGCACAATTAAACCCTACACCAGCACCACCCGGTTCACGGCTCATCGACATGATCGGTTCGATCAACCGGCCTGCAGGAAAGCCCACTGAACAAGTCATTGAACCTGCCAGTGCACTTGATGTGCCAACCCTCAAACATGTTCCTGAGCCACTAGATTTACCCGAATGGTTACAAGATCCCATTGAATTAGAAAAAACTAGGGCAACCGAAAAAGAAGAAAATGGACAACACGATACCTCTAGTGACCTAAATCAGCACGTCAACAGTGAAATCATTGGTTTTTCTGGCCCGGGTCGGATGGTTTGGGAGGATGTATTGGACCAGCAGAGAAGAAAACAGACAAATACAGGCCATTATTCACCCTCCGCAGAAAAAAAAGAAATTTGGCCGCCTATTCATCAACTGAATGAAGCTATGACATTTCGACACTGGTCAGCATTACCTGAAAATGCAGAAGCTACACGTGCTGTCCAAGATGTCCTTGATCACCCATCAACCCGCATCAATCCCCTCGTTATTGTGGGTACTGAAGGAACGGGGAAGAGCCACCTCATATGGGCTGCTGCTGCATCAATGGCACACAGAGATCCAATTCACGACGTTCGAATTATAGATGCAAAAACTTTGCAGCAGAACAATGAGATCCCGCTTGGCTGGAATGAAGGACTGTCCTCCACATCATTGCTAATTGTCGATGACCTCGATGTATTAATTGGAGGTGCAAGCGTACTCGCACAAATTGGTAATGTTCTAGATCACGCCCTTAATTTAGGTGTCCAAGTCATACTCACCGCAGCTCAATGGAACCCTGAGCAACTAGATCAAGACAGAATGGGACGTATTGCACACAGTGCGCTTCCCATCAAGATTCACCCACTTGGAGTTGCTAGCCGAATTATATTACTACGTCGAAGAGCAATGATTCGAAGCATAGCATTAACTGATTCTCATCTTGAAGCAATTCAGCGCTGGTCTGATGGGGACCTTCGAACTACTTTGGCTTCATTCGATCGAGTTGCTCATGAAATTGATGGAGGTGCAATCCTAACAGCACGAGATGACGTGATCGATTTACTCGAAGGACGAGAAGCCCCCGTACCATCAGCAGAAATTGAATTGCTCAAAGAGGATCTTGACATTGAAAGGATGGTCACAGATGGACTTGATCGAACCATGCCAGATACTCTAGATCCCACTCTTGAAATTGAATATGACGACTCAATTGAACTTGAAGATCAATGGACAACTCCCAATTTGTGGCCCGAAGATGCAATTGCAGCAACTCAGGCAACGCTAGAGTCTACGTCCATGGGCGTGGTGGAAGAATTAGAGGAAGTACCAGGTCGAGAAAGTCGATTCGCTGATGAGTTGCGTGAACGGCGGGCAATATCTGAAAAAGTAGCAAATGAGGACACAATTGAGGTGAAATCACTTCAATCATTGGAACTACATGCACGAACATTACAAGCACAATCAGAGATATTACAGACAATTGGCGATGGATTATCAAGCATGCAACTCGATTTGGTACGTGCAGAAAATGAAGAAGAGGTTGAAGAGGTCAAATCACGATTTGATTCCATTCAAGGAGACATTGAGGAACTAGATTCAGGAACATGGGATGAATTCGAACCATCCGATCCTTGGATGATTGATCGTAGTCGGGTAAAGGCTGAAGAATTGTTGGATGAGGGAAAAGCATTCCTTTATCCAATTCGCATTCTCACCCCTGATGAATAAGTCAAGATCGCGGCATTCGACGAAATCCACGAGTTGCGCGACGATCTTCACTCACCCACTTCCTGATTTCAGACATCGAAATAAGCGGTGCACTATTTGCATCAATACCAGGACAATCCGCTTTGACTTTGCCCCATGAGATTTCATTACGCAAGTTTTCTTGCCACCAAGGGAATGCACTGCACTGCGTCGGCTTGACCTCATAAATTTTGCATGACTGATCAGGATTCAGATATGTGCAAGCCCCATCGCTTCTGTGGCCTAAAACAATTCGACCATCTGCTGAACGGGTAGTACGTGATCTAGCCCATGTACGCAAGCGCAAGCCTTCGTAATTTGAGATGCGCCTAGCATCTTCGATTTCTAGGAAAACAAGCCCCCCTTCATTGGAGCAACAACGGCCGCAGTCACTTTCGCACTTGAAATGGAGGCCAGCAGACCACCATGGTTCTTCTTTCACAAATCATCCTCAAAAATCAAATGGGTTTTCAAAAGTGCTGCTAGAAGGTGCAGGGTCTGCACTTCCATCCTGCTTGTCGCGCTTTCGTCGTGGTACTTTTTCATTAGGATTAAATCCATCTGAAATAAGAAGATCTGGATCCAATTCAGTCTTTGGTTCTGGAGGAGTCATAACCGATACATCCATCTGGTCACCGCCTGATTTTTCATATCTCGAAGTCATTCTGCTTTCCCATTTGGTGTCATTTCGCAATAGAGACCGGGCATCTCGGCTTTTTCCAGCTCCTGATGACCCAAAACGACGACGACTCATGAACACCATGCCACCAATTGCGACTCCAATAAGCGCCATTGCCACATCGATAGCAGTAAAATATGGAAGGTCTTGATTTGGATTAACTTTAGCATCGCAAGGTGTACCTGAGGCAATGAAGTCCATCCATGCGACATGACCTTTGGCCATAGGACAACCAGGTGCAGCAATATCTATGGGAGATCCTATGAGGGAATTCGTCAAAGAAAGGCCAACAAGAATTACCGATATTAGGATTCCGGCAGTATTTCGCACGGCTCGTAGGGACACCATATTCAAACACCCGTGGGGTTGATGGGTCATGAATATGACCGATAGAAGAGTATTTTTTTAGCAATAATCCCGTAGAAGTACGACAACGGGCATCGTTGTAATTATACACTTGAATGCATTCCGACACCTATTCCCATGGCTGATCCCTCTGAAGTCCTCTTCACAGTCACTGCTGAAAATTTAGATTCAGGATTACGAGGCATCCCTGTTGGAACTTGCCGGACAAGTAGTGTAGATCCATACACTGGAGTCCATTATGTAGGAATGCCAATCAGCGAACTTGTAGGAATGAATCCAGTAGAAGTCATATATTTACTCCTAAACAAGCATTTGCCGAATACAGAGGAGGCTGGGAAACTACTGAATCATCTATCTGCGCACTCTGAATTACCACCTCTTGTATTGGATGTTTTACCCCATCTTGCCAAGTCTGCTCACCCAATGAAAACACTTGCATCTTGTATTGATATCATTGCTTCAGATCTGCCCCATGCAGACGCTGAAGAACAAGTCTATCTGATACTTGCACGGATGCCCGCATTGATGGCCTCAATTTTGAGATTACGTGAAGGCCGCAGTGCAGTTGATTCTGCTGATTTATCAGGAGGGATCGTTGAAGGATTTGTTACCGCTTATGGACCACCTTTGGAAAAAATTGAGGGAATGAAAGAAATTGTTCGAACGTTTTTCATATTGCATCTCGATCATGGAGGAGGGAACCTTTCCACATTCACTGCTAAAGCAGTAGCTAGTGGAAAGGCAGATGTAACAAGTGCCATGGCTTCAGCAATGCATGCACTATCCGGACCACTTCATGGGCGTGCCAACCAATCATGCTTAGAATTTGTAAGACGTGTAAAAAGTAATCACGAAAATGAAGTCGAGGCATTCGTCAGGTCGGAGTTGGAATCCGGACGGCCGATCTATGGCTTCGGACATGCAGTATTACGGGCAGAAGACCCACGAGCGACCCTACAAATTGAAGTTGGAAAACGCATATGCCCATCTGATGAATACTTCCGCACTGTGTGTACATTACGTAAAGTAGCAAGTCAAGTATTGGCAGAAAACCCAAAAATTAGCAATCCAAATGCAAATGTCGACCTTGTTTCGGGTACACTCCTTCATGCCGTAGGACTTAGAGACCCTGAAACATACACAACTTTCTTTGGGTGGTCTAGAACAGCTGGTATCGGAGCGCAAATCCTAGATGAAAGAAGAGCGAGAAATGGAAAAGGTGTTCCAATATATCGACCGAAGTTCATTCATGTTACTGATGAATAAAGACGTTCGTCCTCAACGATTGTCTCCGCAATTGCTTCAAAAAGGTCTTCGGGAACCATACCATCGCCCAGCCGTTCACCCACAATGGATCCTGTTTTTCGAAGGACCCAAACCGCCATACGAGCGGCAGGCCAAGGCGGCATTCCACGACACAGAAGGCCTGCAACCATTCCAGCAAGGATATCACCCGTTCCACCCATTGACATACGTGGGTGTCCCCCTGAGAGACCTGTGAGGCGGCCTTTAGTTCCTATAATTCGATCAACAGATCCTGTTCGTATGATTACTCGTGCTTCCGCATTGATTTCAATGTCGTCGCTTTGAGGAGGCAAAACGTCTGGTTCATCTGTCCCGAGCCAAGCGCGACATTCGCCTGCATGAGGAGTTACAACCCCTTGCAACCCCGGGGGCCACATTCCAAATGGCAATGCATGAATTGCATCTGCATCAACGACAACTGGAATATTCATTTTTGCGCAGATAGAAAGAATATTCTCAACTGCCATAAGTGTAGAAGAAACACGCCCAAGTCCGGGACCAATGAGAAGTGCATGGGGCTTCCGAGGCATGTTCAACAAGTCACTCACCTCTGAAGCACCTCGTGCACCCAGATGTTCTTTATCAGAAAGGGGGACGCGTAGCAAATCCATTGGCCATGTAACACGTGCATCTGCTTCTTTTGGCATGGCAATGTGTACAAGGTCTGCACCTACGCGTAGGGCTGCCAATCCTGAAAGCAGAGGAGCTCCATGATAAGGCCCCCCACCTACAATTAGCAAACGGCCGTTTTCACCTTTCTTTGCACTTTTATCGAGGGGTGGACGACGAATCGCATCACCAGGACCTGGTGCAACCACGCCATCTGGCCATGGCAGAGAAACAACACGAACATCACCTAATTCTGGAACATAATTGCCATCCTTGTCACGAAAGCCAATGCGATCCGAGTGAAAGACAACGGTCATATCTGCCGAAAGACCACCTGCACATCTAATTCCAGTGGGAACATCACAAGCTAACAATTTAGCATCATGAATTTCTAGTAATTCCAAAATTCGATCGCATAACTCGGAGATGGGTTTTCTTAGAGGGCCCAAGCGCATGCCTGCGCCCAATAGACAATCAACCACACAAACAACACCTAAAGATTCAGGAATTATATCATCAATAGGAACTTCAAGGTCTCGTGCCGATGAATACGCCTCTAAGGCAGTTGCTGTGCGAGGTATTCCAGCTGACCATACTCTGACATTGTAACCGCGCTCAACAAGAATTCTAGCTGCAACCCAACCATCACCGCCATTGTTTCCCAAGCCACATGCTACCAAGATGAGCCCAGAACGTGAATCAACCAACTCTTCCACATGATCCGCAAGAAATGTCCCCGCAGCCTCCATCAGATCTGAAACGGAGATTCCAAGTGAGACTGCATTCACATCAAGTACGGAAACTTCTCTAGAATGTAGTGCCCATGTTCCATGTGGGGGATGAGGAACTGGATTCAATGTTGAATCAGACTCCCGATGCTAACAATGAGGGGGGGAGTGAAAATGGTCGATGGCTTTCCCCACAACCTCGATGACCTGTAACGCGGACTGCTTCCCATGGAAGTTGGTTTCCTGAAACTTCTTCCATTAACATATCGAGATCTCTCCGCCAACGCCAACGTTTTCGCCACCCTTCAATGATTTTACGGCGCTCGCCAGTTGAAATCTCATTCCACGGTGTTTTTTCTTTGATGGCGAGATTTCGCTTTTCTTTTGCATCCTCACCGTGACACGAGCGAAGGTTTGCCTCCATTAATTCATCAATGGGATAAGTCGCAGGTTGGGTCCAACGCGCGCGGCCATCGTCATCTAGCGGGCGGTAAAGTGGATCATGGTCACTTATGGCTGATGCTCCGATATCTCGAAGACGCCATTCCACATCCAATGGTGTCGGGAATATGTGTACTGGAACTTCTTTTCGCTGTCCTTCAAAGCGGCGCAGAGCCTTGCCAAAAAAACCGATAGGACTTCCGAGAACAATGCGTCGAGAGAAAGGTTGGAGATAGTGAAGAGCCATTGGAAGAAATGGACTTCCATCACGCCTATTTTTTGAGACCATCCTTCTGAATGGGTGAAGTGCATAAGCAGGCATCGCCCAAAATCGCTCCATGAAGGGACCACCCCATGGCTGAACCGTCGGTCGAAGGATGGCAGATGGGAGTGATTCGCACGCAGATTGAGTGCGGGCTTTCATCAGATGAGGAGAAAATGCAGTAACAACAACATTGTGATCTGGAATACTTGAGTCTTTGAGCATGGGCCTCAGAATAGAGTACATTTTGGCAAGATGCTCCCTATGGCCACGCCGAGAAAACCAGCCGCCTGCAACTCTAGATGCAGGATATGGCAATTTAAATTCAAGCGAATTTAACACAGGAAGTTCTACCCATGTATCACGAAACCGTGCGTCTTCGAGTATGCTAGCAAGTCGGGAGATTCCAACGGTTTCAAGTTCATCGGCCGTATGATGTTCGGGATAGAGACTCCCACCAATTTTTTGATGCAGCAAGGGAGGAAGAATTCGGTCATGAAAAAGAACAAGCTCATGATCAGATGTCAACCGAAGATCCATCTCCACCCCATCAAAGCGAGAGATACCTTCAACCATGGCCTGAAAAGTATTCTCAATAGGCCCCTCCCGATCAGGGGATGCTGCACCAGGATCACCTCTCATCTTGTACCATCCTCACCAATTTATCTGCAAAAATTGCAACTTCAAATAGGATAATCATGGGTGCACTGACGAGAAGCATTGAAACAGGATCTGGTGGAGAAAGCATGGCCCCTGCCACTGCGGCAATAAACCATACATGTCGCCTATTCGCTTGGACTTCCTTAGGGTCAAGGGCACCACCCTGTAGCATCAGCAGCGTAACTAAGGGAACTTCAAAAGCAGTCATTGATCCAATTCCAAGAGAAACCACAAATCCGATGAAATCTGCCAATCGCCATGTCGGAAGTACATCTGCTGCAAGGGCATCTGCGTGCAGATAGGATAAAACAAATGGGATGAGGACTTTGATTGCATATACTAACCCTGCAATTGCTAGAACAATTCCAAAGGAGATCCAAAACAGAACAATTGCAGGGGGTGGATGAAGGTCTAAATCGATTTCATCTGCCCAAGCACGCACTTCAGGGGTACGACGAGCAACTAAAGCGATATCTAATGCAATGAACAAAACACACACAAATGTTGCCAAACCGACTGCAATTCGGAGGCGGATCAAGATGACTTCAATTGGAGATAAGACCACTAATTCAACGTCATTTGGAACTAATCCAGAACCCTCAATTAGCCATGAGAGTACAGTTGTCGAAAAACGCATCCCAATTGCAAGCAATAGTCCAAACATGATCATTAGAAATCCTAAACGCCGTCGCAATCTATGGCCAGCAAGCCTCAATAAACGGCCAGCAGGGGCATCAAAGAGTACTTCCAACTCTTTTTCAAGGTCAGAAACCGGGGCTTCCCCATCTTCAAGGCCCATGAGAACAAAGATGCGCTTTCTTCAATCGGGCTTGAATCCTGCGCGGGATTCATGAGATGCAATTAACCGTCATGGACAAAGCATACTTCTGCATCTCGCAAATTGTGCGGATGCTTTCTCTAGTGCGCATTGCCACTGGCTCGGCGCTGATTGTTGCAAGTATTGGCGCTCTATTGCTCAATTATCTCGGTGCCCGAAACGCACAAGTTGAATGCTCGGGTGTACGAGGGAGTTGCTCCCTTGACCTGTTATTCTTGATACATCCACTGTCAACACTCCCCTTGATGATTGCAACCGGCTTATTCCTCACCCCTCATGCAAGTTCAATTTGGCGGACTCTTTTCCCCGAAATAGATCACGACTGGAAAGATGCAATTTGGGATCCAAGTCAGGCTATGAGTGATCAAGCAGTTGGTGATTTAAACCAGCAACTATTGAGTCACCAGACCACGTCTCTAATTTCTGATGTGTTAAGCAATCAGAATTTTGTACCATTGACATCTGGTGCCGCAAGTGGTTCATTCACCGCCCAACAGGCAGTTCTCCACGAGCAACGCCAAGTTGCTGCTGAAACTTGGGCGCAGAGAAATCAGGAAATACACGCTGGACGTCAAGGGCATGCCTCAGACTACAGTGGTTGGGGACAACAGGGTGCTTATGCGCAAGCAGCCCAAGAACAAGCATGGGATCAGCACGCTACAACCCAAGTAGGCTATCAATCCCATGATGCCTATGCTCAAACAGCAAGACAAGATACATGGCAACAGCGCGCCCAACAAACATGGGAGCAGCAAAATCAACAACAAGTGCAACAACAATACCAACAACGGACTTGGGAGCAGCAAAATCAGCAACAAGTGCAACAACAATACCAACAACAGACTTGGGGGCAGGAATACGGCGGTGCAATTGTAACTGGACATACAACGCATTCTCAGCAACAAATCGCTCATGACCCATATACCGGAGTTGAGCAAGTTGCCTCAGAAACAAGTGAAGATGTTCAATGGCACCAAGATGATTGGGGTCGATGGTATTGGCTAGATGTCGGCCTCAATGAATGGATTGAATGGACTGGATGAACTAAAATATATCATCGAGACTGGGCAACGCAGGTGCGTCATCACCATCCTCATCATCATCACCATCATCAGATCCACCAAAGAGATCATCCAGTGATGGCGGAGCAATCACTTCTTCTGATCCTTCCTTTTTACTTGAAGCGGGTTCAGCTATTGCCTCAGGTCGTGTTTCAGATTGTCTTAGTGCATCATCTCCAACAATTCCTGCAACGATTTCCCGAGTCATCGGGTTTGCAACTTTTTCCTCTCCTGAATCAACTTCAATTGGGCGCTCTTGGAGGGTCGCACGCTGTGTCGCTTCATTGGCGATCGAAAGACGATCGAAATGGGGCATTTTTCGTAGGCAGATAAAGGCAACGATAAACGCGATCCCTGCTATTCCAAGCATGCCAAAATCCTGCAGGCTTAAGCCACCAGGTTCCTGATATGTGATCGCAATCCGATCGACTCCATCGAGTTTCTGCAGGATGAAGTATAGGAGGTATATTTTGTTCCCCCCCGGATCAATAAGTCCACGGTTGTTTGCCATTGTGAATACAACACTACCAAGAGAAAATGCTAGGGCCAACAGACCAAGTTTAGGACGCCTACGGGACATATGAGTCACTCCCCCCACGACACGAGGGGTTGATAATTTGATTGCAAGTAGGTGTATAAGAACACCAATATCATTGAAATTGCTGCCTTGCGGCTTCCACTGTATTTGCCATCAGCATTGCAACTGTCATCGGTCCAACTCCACCAGGAACGGGAGATAGCCAAGAGGCAACATGTTCGACTTCCGGATGAACATCACCAACAAGGCGCCACCCTTTCTCTCTTGATTGGTCCTCTATGCGATTAATTCCAACATCGACGATAACTGCTCCTGGCTTTATCCATTCTCGTCTAACAATTTCCGGCTGACCAATTGCAGAGATGATTATGTCTGCATCTTGACAGATGCCTGCTGTGTCTTGCGTTTGCGAATGAACGATTGTAACTGTAGCATCAGATCCTCTAGCTGCAAGAAGAAGGCTTTGGGGCATTCCAACATTATGACTTCGCCCCAACACGATTGCCCGTTTCCCACGCGTTTCAATTTCGGCCCATTCAAGCATTCGCATTACGCCAGCAGGCGTACATGGAACCAATCCATCGGTTTTCCCTTGGATTAAACGCCCCAGATTCTGAGGGTGAAAGCCATCCACATCTTTAGCTGGATTAATGAGACTCGCTAGTTTTTCTTCATCCATGTGATCAGGCAGAGGAGATTGGACTAGGATGCCATGAACTGAATCATCAGAATTCATCCGTTCAATTTCTGCAACTAATTCCTCCCATTTCGCACTTGATTGCAGAGTGACATGGGTCGACTGAATCCCCAATCGCTCACATGCTCTTATTTTCGCACCAACATAAATGTGGCTCGCTGGGTCATCACCCACTATGATTACAGCCAAATGCGGAGTTAGACCCAGTTCAGAAATATCCTTCAACAGAATTTCTTCAAGGCTAGCAGCACATGCCACTCCATCCAAAACGCGGGCAGACACAGTATCACGGGTGGGTAGGTCCTTCATCGATCTTGCCACAATCATCTATTTTGTCTGCCTTCTATAGCAGAGACAAGAATTGCCAGTCCTGCAACTAAGCGGCGATCTATGGGGTGTTCTGGGGGAATTCGAACCTGAAGACGTCGAAAGATGGGGTTAAACAACTGGTAAAGTTGAATCGGTGCTTGACCCGGGATCTCAAAATCAAAGCGCTGGGGGAACAAGGTGCCGAGTGGTATCAATCGTCGCAGAAGGGCTTTCCCCATGCTATCTTCTTTCATAGTTCCAATCTCATTCCCAGCAGCATCGAAAATGGTCCAATTATCTCGGATAAGTGATTTCAGAGCTTTTCGTCGGGCACTTCCTACCGATTGGCCGGTTGCTGCATCAAATATGTCATATCCACCCCAAGCATCGATAATGTTGCGAGCTCGGATGACAACCAGTTCTTGCCCACCCGAACGGAAGGATTCTTCACTTGGATAAAGGCGTATATCTTCCTTGATTCGGAGGCGCTTCTGTCGGCAATACGCAATATGTTCGCCTTCAAGAGTGGTTACCCAAAAGACATTCCCGAATACTCTCAAGAATTTTTCACGTATGATGTAAGTATCCTGTGTAAACAAGTCCGTCATGTCCTACCGAGAAGAGTCCCATGATTGAGTGTTTCTCTATTTCACACATTTTTGTGGAGCCAGCGGAGGGATTTGAACCCCCGATCTACGGTTTACAAAACCGTCGCATTAGCCGGGCTATGCTACGCTGGCGTCGGTCTTGCGGATGCTGCATCTCGTTTGAAACCATCCGAAACGAATCGGAAGGAGTGAGCAAATTATTGGTCGAGAGCCTTCAGGGCAAATCAATGGCAGAGCACATTCGGCGGCCTTCTCGGTACGGGCCGATTCTATTTCTTGGGTTTATTCTGTGCATCCTAGCAGATGGGTGTAATCTTGAAAGTGGGTTGAGGCAGCACCATGCGATACTCCCAAGCGCTTCAAATCAGAGCACGATTGAAGCACGATCGGACACCATTACTCCACTTGATGGAGCTGTTGTGTCGTGGCATGAACACACGCATCTTAAAGTGTCATTTACTGGAGAGGATCCAAATATTGATTCCGCAAATATCACTTTGACAAGTGACCTCACAGGGGTCATTTCAGGCACTGAAATCTCGAGAATAAGTGATGATGTACGAATCACCTTGCCGAAAAGAGATTGTAGCACAGGACAAGGAAACGTCTACCATTTATGCCCATCAGGTGAGAGAATCACAGCCCATCTATCTGGCGTAACTAATGGCAGTGGAGACCCGTTACCAGATCATACATGGACATTTACGGTAGGAGTAGCTCGAATATTGATCACAAACCCAACGGAAGGGGCATATCTGAACTCAACATCTATTGAGATGACATTTGTGGTAGAGAATCACTCAATTCAGCTTGGAGGGCCTCATATACACTATATGTTCGATGAACAAGGTGCATCAAATATGAAAATGCACACTTCTACAGGCCCAATTCGTTGGACAAACCTTGACGAAGGTTACCAACCCCTAATCCTCGATATGCGAGCATCTTCACATCAGTGGTTAGGACATCAAGAATCAATAACTAGCATCAACATTACAGTTGATACGAAAGCGCCAAGCATCGAGATTGATCAAATAAACCCTGCTGTTGATGCTATGAATGTCGCAAACAATACCGAAATTGTCATTCGACTCAGCGAGCAAGTCTCAGAGCATGCATCAATTACGGTTTCAACCGCTGAAGGGAATGTAGAAGGGAATGTATTTTCGAACCTTGCTGGAAGCAAGAGTGAATTCAGATTCATCCCAAAAAATATGTTAGCTTCAGGAATGCTTCACACAGTCCATATTGATGGAGTCGCCGACATGGCAGGAAATCCTATGCAAGCATACCAATATTCATTCACAACACTAGAGAATTTTGGACAGTCTGTAGATATCTCGACAAAAGAGGAAGGATTTCTAGAACGATGGGGGGAATTGATCCTTGCAGGGCTGGCAATTCTTGCATCAATGATTGGCTGGCTCCTCTTGCGGAAAAGGCGGGCAAAAGTCCGTGGTTATCTCCAAGATCTCGATCAAATCGTTGAGAGTTTAGGATCAAATGTGCAAGAACTTGAAACACAAATTGATCGGATGAAAGAAGGCGTGTCGGAAGACTATCGGAAGGGTAAAATTGACGAACAACAATATCAATTAGTCGAACGAAAAATCGAGGATGCAAGGCGTATTGCCAGACAAAATGAAGCTGAAGAAGTACTTGGTAACTTACCCTCTACGATCCATTCGGCACTCCAAGATGCACTTGAAGATGGGCAGGTCGATGAGGAAGAAGTCAAACATTTATTGACGGAAAGTGCTGATTTAGAGGCAAATCAGAAACATGAGTTGGAAGGAATGTTAGACCGATGGAGAGAAGAAGATCATCAAGAGATGAAGCATAAATGAGACAACTCAAAATTAAGGTGATATTTCGGTGCGTGCATTATATCGCAAAGAGGCACACCTGAGTTTTGTGCACCAGCGCACTTGCATCGCCGTCCTCGCCCTGCTCTTGCTCAGTTTTACACCAATAACTGCATCTGCAAGTGTTTCTGGGAGAGCATCCTGTGATGCGAATCAAGATGATTTAGGGCGGGGAAAAGACCTGCCATCGACACAGTCAGAAGCATGGTTTGTTGCTGAAAATCCTGCATTCACAGAACCCCTATGGGGTTGTCTTGATTCAGGAGATACAACCGATATTTTTGCAATTGATTTGACAATTGCACATCGAGATCTTGTCATCGTGATGGATTCTGCGCCAGGATCAAATCACTCAATCACGATGCATTCAAGTGATGGAACAAAGATTGCTGATGCGGTCAAAAAGGGAGGTAAGTGGGAAGTTGGATCATCAGGAACTGCGCGATCGGGCAAGACTGGAACACTCAACCTCGAAGTCAAGCTCGTTGATGGTGAAGGAAATTATTCGATTATGGCGACTACCAGCCCTTCACCACCCCCATCATGTCCCTCCACGCAAAATGATGCGGACTCGGGAGGTGACGCCGCTGAGGAGATGTCTAATGCCATTGATCTAGGGCATGACCCTATTGGTCGATGGACTGGGTGTACGGATCTAGCCGGGGATGGTACCGATACCTACCGGTTTGAAGTCTCAGAAGATCATACCACACATTTCCAAATTCTCCCACCCGAGGGAACGATCATCGATGCTAGAATATTGGATCATGAAGGTAATCAAACAGATGCAACAAGGGCCTATGGATCACCATCACAAGTCAGCCTTAATGCAACTGGGGCAAATGCACCCACTGTTGGATATCTCGTTGTTGAGGCTGTTTCGATCGGGTACACCCCACTACCACCCGAATATGAGATCCTTGCAGCACTCAATGCACCCCCCGCCGACCTGATTCCAACTGCAGTAAGTCATTCAGGGCATGTTAAAGGAGGTGATGTCTTGCTCGTTGATTTTACGCTAATCAACAATGAGCCTGCTGTTGCGGTTAATTCGTCAATTGAAGCGTGGATCTCAATTGATGCGAACTTACAGCAAGGCATTGACATATCACTTGGGAGAGTGCGGATTGGAAGTATAAACAAAGCAGCATCCCTCAGTTTCCAACCCGCATTTACAGTGCCCTTGGGTATCACTGCAAACTGGTATCATTTGCTTCTAGAAGTAGATGTTTTGGAAGAAGTACAAGAAACAAATGAAATGAATAATGTCCTCGATGCGACAGAGAAAATTTACGTTGGAGATACGAATGTACCCTGTGGTTCACAGTCAGATGCTGGTGAAGCTGGAGATGCTGCTACGTCTTTGTTCGGTGCAAGGTCATTGGGGAATGACCCAAATCCGATTCAGCCAATTATTGGGTGTCTAGAGGATGGTGATGAGAAGGACCTCTATCGAATTGTGCTTACATCAGGAACGCGCATGGCAGTAAATGCAAGTATTCAGAGGGACTTGCGGGTTGAATTGGAACTTCTCGATGAAGCGGGCCGAACAACCGATACATGGATGTACGGTACAGTAGGGGGGATCTCTTATCGCGCACCATCTGGAACAAATTCAGATTCCACACTCTATCTCGCAGTTAATCGAGTGGCTGGAAGGGGAGATTATCAACTCCAATTTTTGTCCGTACCTGAGCATTTGTGCTCACAAACGGCAAATCTCAATGATCCCGGTGCATTGCTAGAAACTGCCCGGAATCTAGTTGCAAACCCAAATCTCGACATCAGTGGTTGTATCGACAGTACTGATGAGGCAGACGCCTACCAATTTTCGGCGGCCATGGGTGCCGACATCCTAGTTGAAATTGAGGTGGATGACCCAAGAACCGCAATCCAAGTAACTATGACTAATGGAGGAAATGGGACCGTCTCAGATACAACCGCTGGAGGAATTGGTTCACTTCGCATCCCCTCAAGTGGAGGTGAAGGACATTTGCTCATTGTCAAAAGGGTTGAGGATGGTGCGTCCTATACACTTCGTGTGCATACGGACCTCCCCGAAACCATACGACCTGACCTTTTTGTCCAAAACATCAGTGCTCCGCGTGTTGTTAAACCCCTTGAAACAATCGTAATGGAATGGGATGTGGGCAATTCAGGTACAACATGGAATCACCCATTCATCGTGCACATTCTCCTTTCTACAGATTCACTTGTTTCCAGTGATGACGTCATCCTCCTCAAGATAACCCATGTTGCTCTACCGATTATTTCAGGCAGTTCGGTATCTCAAATTCTCGACATTGATCTCCCACAAGAAATCAATGAAGAAGGAGCATTCCTAATTGTGGACTTGGATGTCGAGAATGATGCACAAGAGACCAATGAGTTGAACAATACTGATGTTCGGTTCATACGCCTTGACATTCCACCCCTAGACAGTGACAATGACGGATTGATTGATGGAATAGACGATTGCCCTGGAGTTCTAGGCTACTCAAATAATGATCGAAAAGGGTGCATAGATAGTGACTTTGACGGCTGGTCAGATCCCACAAATCTATGGCCAGCACACCCAAATGGAACTGCTGATGCATTTCCCTATGATTCAACTCAGTGGAAGGATTCGGATGGGGATGGATACGGAGATTCCACGGTAGGGAATCAATCAGATCAATGCCCAAATTCACCTGGGAATACGAATCAAAAGCCCTATGGTTGCCCTCCCATTACCACATCATCCACATCCGCAAGCAAAGTGGCTGCATCTTTTCTTGAGTCAACAAATGGGAAAGTGATCCTTGCAAGTGGGGGTGTCTTAGTACTCGTGTTGGTATTAGCCATTCTAATCAGTGTTTTTCGGCGAGAGGATGACGACGTGCAGATCCCAGACATGCAGCGTGGCATTATGATCCAAGGGCGTTTTATTGGTGGAGAGACTAGCGAGCCCCACACCCTCCCACCCGGTGAGTTTCGCCAAAGTGACTTTGAGTGAGGGAGAACCATTCGGGCTAATTTGCTCCTCTCATCTTGGGTTTGCCTATTGCTTGGTAGCGGCTTCATTCTCGGAATGGGAGCATATGCGATTGGAACCCCATTGGCAGTTGGTGGGATAATCCTCCATATTCTAGCAATCGTTTCACCACTGGGAACGGATGGAATGACTGATGTGCAAATTCAGCACTGGGCACCTGATGCCGACCCAATGCCACCTGGGGCCGGGGAAAAAATCATGTTTCGAGTGGACACAACTCTAGATGAGCCAATACAAACAACCGTCCTTTGTGGAGCATGTGGAACACTCACAAGAGGAAATGGTCCTCGTCCGGCGTCCTATATTTGTCCCTCATGTGGAGTTGAACTATGGGAGGAGGAATGACGATTCATGAATCATGGGCCAGACGACGAGCAAGGTTGGCACCTTTCATATCACCAACTCGCCCAAACCTCTCTTCCAATTCAAGAAGAATCTGCTTTCGCTTATTTTTTTCAGACCTTGCCGCTAGACGAAATCCAACATGTCCAATTTCAGGCATGGGGGGGGAGGCATTCCAAGCGGCTTCGAGCAAGCGAAGGAGGTGCGCTTCAGGAATCCAACTGCGGCCATCCATCGCAACCGCAGTCCGAGCAAGGAGGTCGGGAGGGGCCGAACGAAATAACGCATATTCGATCGCGCTCTCGACAAGATCAATGGGAGAGGGACCGCCTGCATCCTCTAGTTCAACACGTAACTGAAGCCATTGAAGAGCACCTGCTGGATGCGGAGGGGGTGCACGAGCAATAATTCGTTCGGCGAGGCCTTCATCGATGTCTCCAGCGGCCACTTCAATGCGCAAACTAGCCACTGCACAAGCAGCTGTGCCAAAGTCCTCAAGGGCGCTCATCAGTGAACTAGAGTCTTGAGTTGAAGAGCATAATACGAGGGCTCGAGCAAGTAAGATAAGGGCGTGTTCGTGTTCATCAACATCTAGAATATTGAGGAGAGAAGGTTCGGCAATAAGTTGTGAAAATGAAGATGGATCACCTAGAGCGGCTGCGGCAACCTCACATCGCAATGCATCTCGGTTTGAATTCCCGAGTGTTCCACGCCTATGCTGGCTTGCTGCACGTCTAAGCAATGATGCAGCTTCAGCAGGACGGCCTTGGCCTGCTCGGATTTCTGCGAGTTCAAGTGCTAACAAAATGGCTTCACTCGTTGGATCTTCTGTCCAATCATCTGCGGGCCAAAATTCTTTCAATATAGAGGGCAATTTGGGAAGGCCCTCATGGGATTCCAATTGGGTCATCCAATCGGCAAGTTCAAGCAAATCCAAAGGAGGTTGGAAAGTACCTGAAACTGATGCTCTAAGGTCCAATGTTGTAATGATGGAATGGCCTCCTGAGTCTTGTATTTGCAGGAGAGAGGCATTCTCTAATTCAGAACGTAATCGCTCAATTTCTGCAATTCCTTTGGAAGTCAAATCATAGGTTGTCACTCGACGCTTCTGACCGATCACCCGACGCCTTCTTGCCACAACTAGACCTTGATCTAGAAGACCTGAAGCGGCACGGCTGATATGTGCTTGAGCAGTTCCAAGTCGGTCTGCAAGACCCTGTTGACATAGTCGGTAAGGCCATTCATATGCATTAACTAAACTAGGAGAATCGACGAGAGCAAGAAGCAATCGCTCCTGATTCGTAATCTTCGGCGGCTTTTGACTCACCTCTCCTCACCGGCAATAGCGTGTGCAGGATCCGCAAAGTCTTTGAAAATACACCATTGAATTTGGGAATTTTATTTATTTGTCATATTCAGACCAATCATCACCTTGAGAGGAAGATGCAACGGAGACTTGAGACAAGACGGGTGCAGAAGGAACAACCAATTCCTTGCGCCTCAGTGTAATTGCAAGCAGGACTACAACTAGTCCAAGAATTGCAGCACCTAATACTGCTGGACGTTGGAACAATGATTTGGAATCAACACCATTCCAAGGCAGGACCCCTTCCCCCATTGAATCAAACACCATTCCTTCAAATTCTGTTTCAGGATCGTGAATAGATTCATTGACTGCGACTGCGTAGTTGTAGCCACCAACTGAAAGAAGCCCGCTGTAAATTCGTTCATCATTGGTGCGCAAATCACTAGACAATACTGGCCTTGCCCCATGAATTTGGAAGAGAACCTCTGTTTCATATCCATCCGTCGTTGCATTGGAGACCCAACGAAGTGATCCTAAATTGTGATTTCCATCCGCGAAATGCATGGCACCTGCCCGAATTGCGACTGGGTGGGCGTGTCCTTCTGCAATGCGGTCACCATTTTGTGCACATGCTGTATTTTGATAATCCTTGAGAGCCATACGGTGAGCTCGATTCTTGGGGGATGGGTGATTACCCGATGAGGGATGGTGTTCTGCACTCACATAGGCCAGTCCGCAAGCAAGAGGGCGCCCCCACGTATCACGTGATTCATGGCCCTGTTGATTGGGCAAAGGAAGCGTGAGGGTATCTCTTGAATCATTTCGCTCGCCGACAAATGCTTGGGGTGAAGGCATGCCGCCAAATTGAGCATGCATCCATTGACCAACTTTTGCATCTAATCTCGTACCATGACCCAATGTTGTTACCACATGCAATCGAACATCATCACGCACTGTTCCGTTATCATGCGATAAAGGATCCCATCCTGAAATTAATTGGTCATACTTCCAAGTGCTACGAGCAACTTTTCCCGAAAGAGTGCGGTCATCTTGCTGCCGCTTGGAATTAGTGATTTGGTCATTTATTGTATCGTAATCGACATCGAATACAGGGACATCTGTCGAATTGGAATCAAAAGTACGTGCCTTGAGCCGGAATTGGTATCCAATTTGGGAAACCGTCTCATTGATGCTCGTTCCATTTCCAAACACATATGAAAGATCATTTGCGATGAGCCTGAACTTCAAGATGTGCTGATCGTCTCGCTGATCTTCAATTGTCCAATTTTCAAGTACCCAATTGATGTTGCGGTAATCGATCCATTTTACAACTGGTTCTGTGGATTTATGGAATGAATAGATTTCTTCGAATGAACCTGCTGTATTCCCACCATCAACACGAAACAGCCCATCATCATCTAAATCTCGATATTCAAGCACTCCAACGAGTTTCTGCACGAAGAGTTCCTTCACGGGAATTCCCATCACCTGAGATACACCATGGCCATCCCGGTGTACTCTTGCGACACCAAAATAGCGTGTTTGCTCAGCAGTCAAATCGATGCCATGGCCATCTGTCGAGGACCCATAGTGCAAGCGAAACGTGCTGCTGCCTGCTCGCACTTCGACAGTACGGTTCTGTTCATCATGTTGTGCTGAAAGTTCTACAAGATTAAGTTCAGATGTTTCGATATCCTCAGCAATTGAAGGAGCACTTGACAAGATCATCACGAACAGAGTGAAAATCACCAAGCGGCCCCTATTTTTTACCCCATATGCCTTTTTCATGAATCGTGGTGGGTTCTAGAGGTTATGAAAGATCAGGAGAGATATACCAATTTTGAATGTCGAATACAACCATCACGGACAAGGCGGCACATTCATGTTTGAACCTGTTCGTTGCTATACAATGACCGACGCTACCGGGATCGAGAGTCACCTGATCGAAGATCGACGTTTCCCTCCACCTGCTTGGATCAAGTCCGATGCACTGCTCAATTCCATAGAAGAATACGAAAACATGTGGCGTCAATCAGTAGACCACCCAGAACAATTTTGGACGCCAATTGCTGAAGAGTTTGATTGGTTTGAACCATGGCATACAGTCATGGATTGTGATCTTTCACAGGGGAAAATTCGGTGGTTTGACGGAGCCAAAGTCAACCTCTCAGTCAACTGTTTAGATCGACACATTGCCGCTGGTCGAGGGGATGCACCTGCAATCACTTGGGAAGGAGATGATGGAGAAGTTCGAACCTTTACGTTCACACAGACTTTGGGGCAGGTATCCCGAATGGGAAACCTACTTCGGTCGAATGGCGTTGGAAAAGGAGACAGAGTAACCATCTACATGCCAATGGTCCCAGAACTTGCCTTTGCCCTCCTAGCATGTGCACGGATTGGGGCCGTCCATAGCGTTGTATTCGCCGGGTTCTCCGCAGATAGCCTTGCACAGAGAATTGTCGATGGTGATTCAGATGTACTCATGACCACTGATGCTGGAATTCGAGGAGGCAGAGTAATCGAGCTGAAGAGCATCGCTGATGATGCAATCGAATTAGCCGCATCAAAGGGTGTTACTGTGCGATGCTGCTTGGTCAATCACCGTGCAGGCAGTGGTGTTGGACCAAATGCAGAGGGATGGGTTCATGGACGAGATGTGGATATGGATGCTGGATTAGAAGCTGCAAGCACAGAATGCGAACCTGAACCATTGGATTCAGAAGATCCTTTGTTTATCCTCTACACATCCGGTTCAACTGGTAAACCGAAAGGACTTCTTCACACACAAGCGGGTTACATGGTTTATGCAGCAACTACAACGAAATATGTCTTTGACCTTGATCCTGATCGAGATCTGCATTTCTGTACTGCAGACATTGGCTGGATCACTGGACACACATACATCGTCTATGGTCCACTTTTGAATGGGGTGCACACGCTCATGTTTGAGGGCACGCCAGTTTATCCACATCCAGGGCGATTGTGGGAAGTGGTGCAGAAGCACCGCCCATCTACATTCTACACTGCCCCAACTGCAATTCGAGCATTGATGGTGCATGGAATGGATCCTGTTCGCCAATGGGACAGAAGTTCTCTGCGGGTGCTAGGGACGGTAGGAGAACCAATCAACCCAGAAGCATGGATTTGGTATCATGAAATTGCTGGTGAAGGCAGACTTCCAATTGTCGACACTTGGTGGCAGACGGAAACTGGAGGAATCCAAATCACTGCACTCCCAGGCATTACAACGACAAAGCCGGGCTCTGCAACGCGTCCTTTCTTTGGAGTGCGCCCTGAAGTCGTTCGCCCTGACGGAAGTCCTTGTGGACCAAATGAAGGGGGGCACCTCGTAAGTCGGCAGGCATGGCCAGGTATGTGTCGAACGATCTGGGGGGATCATGACCGCTTCATTGAGACCTATCTAAGTCAACATCCGGGATCATATTTCACCGGAGATGGAGCTCGCATCGATGAAGATGGTGATTTTTGGATTATGGGTCGTATTGACGATGTGATCAATGTAAGTGGACACCGCCTAGGCACTGCAGAAGTTGAATCCGCACTTGTTGAACACACAGCTGTTTGCGAATCCGCAGTTGTGGGATTCCCTCATCCAATCAAGGGTCAAGGAATCTATTGCTACGTAACTCTAGAAGGAGGAAATGAGCCATCTGACGAAATGCGCAGCGAATTGATTGCTATTGTCCGCCGCACGATTGGTCCAATCGCAACTCCGGATGAAATCCATTTTACGCAAGTTCTTCCCAAAACTCGCTCCGGCAAGATCATGAGGAGGATTCTACGGCGAATCGCCGAAGGAGATGTCTCGGATCTCGGCGACACCAGTACACTGGCCGACCCGACAGTCGTCGACGCCCTCGTCGCTTCACGACCGAATGTCGATGGTTGAGATTCCAATGCAGTATCGCCAACGTGGCCGATTAACAGGGATCTTGCTAGGATTGCTTGTGTTACAAATCCTGATCGCAGCCCCCTTAGCGGCTTCAACTCCCGAATCGCTTCATCCTGCACAAAAAATCAACAATGCGGATGCACTCTCACCACCCTCCCGCATTCCAATCACGATGGATGATCGGCCATGGTGGGAGACAACGAATCTTGACAGAGACCGCGATAAGATTCATGACTCAATCCTTCAAGCAACTGGCCCAGTGAATGTGGGCATTTCCTATGACCACAAACCGGCAGAAGAGGATGTGGAAAGATTGGCTCAAGTTGGACATGTGCCTCGTGTGATTATTGAATCCATAGACGTGATTCTAATTGGAACAATCCTGCCCCATCAGGCAAATTCACTGGCAGAATTGCCCGGTGTAGTGATGGTTGAGAGATACGGGGTGCTCACGTTCTATGGAGATGTGCAGACGCCAGCGGTCAAAGCACGTTCATCGGCTCTCTATCCCGTTGGAGCATGGGATCTTGGTGTGAGCGGAGAAGGAGTCAACATTGCCATGGTCGATACTGGAGCAGATGATGAACATCCAGCACTTGCTGGAAAATTTGTCGCCGGCTATGATGCTGTCTGCTACCTGCATACAGACCCAACTTGCGTAATTTCAGGAACTGGCACAAGAGAAACTGATGGGTCCTTCAATCCAGATGATGGAAATCAACACGGCACTGCATGCATGGGCATGGCTGCTTCAACAGGTCTTGATGCAAGTGGTCAGATGACAAATTTCACTGGTGCAGCACCAAATGCGAGTCTTGTCGATGTTCGAATTGGAACCGACATTGGCGCTGGGCCGTTTGAAAACTATGCAATTGAGCAGCAATTCTACGAATCTGCGATGAATGGAATTGACTGGATTATCGAAAACAAGGACACGGCTTGGTCTGGAATTGATGAAGCAAACCATGGCATTGACATCATCTCGCTTTCATGGGGCATCACCAGCCACGAAGCCGGAGGATCCGATGGGCAAGATATGCATAGCCGAATTTTGGATACTGCAACAGAAGCTGGAATTACGGTTTCAGTTGCTGCTGGAAACGATGGCCCGGACAATGATGGGTTTTCTGGGATGGGTTCATCTGATCTTTCAATCACAGTGGGAGCTACTGATGACATCAATACCATCAACCGAACGGATGACGTGGTTGCAGACTATTCCAGCAGAGGTCCCAGACGAGACGACGGAGATACAAATCCAGTTGATGAACTCAAACCCACACTATCGGCACCGGGAACAGACATCGTGCAAGCAGAGGCCTGTGTGACTTCTGGAGGCTGTAACAACAACCTCGGGCAAGATGCTTCAGATAATGGATACACACCACGCGGATCGGGTACATCGTATGCAACACCTTCCGTATCAGGGGTCATAGCATTGATGATAGAAGCAAATCCAGAACTAGAACCACTTGTGATTCGGGAAATTCTCAAATCAACTGCTGAGCGCCGCGGAGAGGCGAGTGCACCCAATGTTGACCCCTATTGGAATCGTGATTTTGGCTGGGGGATGGTCGATGCGCATGCAGCCGTTCAATTGGTTCTGGATATGAATGAATCTAATATTGATCTTGCTTCCATTGATGTTGCATTGCAAGCCCACGTGGATAGCATCACTACGACGCCTTCAGAAATTGCGATCCATGGGCGTTCATGGGCTCAAGTAGGGTCAATCGAACAAGTTGTATTTCGCATTGATCAATCCAATTGGGGGGAAGCAACGTATGAATCTGAAAATGGCACAGTTCCTGATGCAATGAGTCCTTTCAACTGGACCATTCGACTCAACCCTCAAATGCTTGAAGTTGGAGAGCGAATGGTCGAAATCCGCGCAGTTTCTGGCCTTGATGAAAGTGGAGAACCGATTCTTGGCTCGCTTCCGACCATCTTGTCCATTCAAGGAACAGGGGCAATGATGGATCTAGATGGGCATTCAGGACTTGTCTCAGTTACCGCACTTGTTACCCTTGTGGCTGTAGGAATATCCACATGGTTTGCCGTCTCAGCACGTGATCGAGGCGAAGAAACGATTGAGGAAGCCATTCTGGAGGATGATGCATGAGCAAATTCGTGGACCTGACAAATCCTGAACGCCGTATGCTTTCAGCACTGCGCTCGACCACTGAATGGATGGGTTTGGAAGGTGTACTGGGTGCTTGCAAGTGGACAGATCAAGCACATGCTTCAGGTTCTGGTACACTTCTTGCCGAAAAGGGACTCATCGAAATCGATCGTCAAGAGTCAACTCGCATTCGCCTTGGGAGCCAAGGGATTCGTGCAGTAGAACATGGCCTTGTCGAGCGAAGAGTGCTAAATTGGTATGCTGGAGCAAGTGTGGACAGTCGCACAATGGCAGATTTGCGAACGAGTGGGATTCTAGAATCACATGAAGCAGGACCTGCGATCGGTCAAGTCAAACGACTTGGGATGAGCATTGAAGGTGGCGCAATCGTCTTTTTGGATGAAAAGCTGGCTCATGCTGAAACAGAGATTTCCACACGTGAACAGGGTCTGAAGATGATTGCGGATTCGGGCGAATTGGGCATCGATTCTGCAGAGATTGGAGAAGATTTGCTTGGCCATTTCAAATCACGCCAGCACTTTGTCGAAGTTTCAACTACTGTGGCCATCCAATGGAAGGCCACTCGACAGGGAAGAGAGTACGATGAAGTAGCCCTTTCTGAAACTGTTATTCTTAATGAACTCACACCTGAAGTTCTGCAAGGGGGGGAGTGGAAGAAGGCCAAAATCAAGGCCTATGATGTCTCATTGGAAGCAGCAATTGCCCCTTCGGGTCGACCACATCCTATGCAGAGTCTAATTGATCGAATACGCAGTCTTTTTGTCGCAATGGGATTTTCTGAAATCGAAAGCGATTATGTCCAATCTGCAGGCTGGAACATGGATGCACTTTTCATCCCTCAAGACCATCCAGCACGTGAAATGCAGGACACCTTCTATCTCAAAGAGCCAGAATCAATCGAAATTGATCCAGAGGATATTGAGATGTGGAGATCAATCCACATGGATGGGGGAGATACGGGTTCAACTGGATGGGGCGGATCATTCAGTGACGATGTTTCACGCCGTGCAATGCTGCGCACACATACAACTGTTGCAACGATCCAGTACCTACGTAAGCATCCAGATAAAGCGTGCCGAATTTTCTCCATCGGACGTGTATTCCGTAAGGAATCAATCGATCGAACCCATCTCCCCGAATTTCATCAGATTGAGGGGATTATCATGGAGGACGGGGCAAGTCTGACGATGCTCGTTACAACACTCACCGAATTCTTTACGCGAATGGGATTCCCCGATGTGCGTGTTCGCCCCGCGTACTTCCCCTATACCGAGCCAAGTCTAGAAGTCGAAGTGCTTTGGAAAGGGTCTTGGCTTGAATTAGGAGGTGCAGGCATCTTCCGACCCGAAGTTACCGAACCCATCCATTGCATTGCTCCGGTTCTTGCGTGGGGAATGGGCCTTGAGCGGCTTGCCATGCTCGTACTGGGGCTTGACGACATCCGTCAATTGTACACGTCAGACCTTGCTTGGTTAGCAAATCAGCCAATCCTGTAGCCCTGAATGGTCACCTAGAGATTAGTTACCTAAAAGGCCCGCTCCTGAGAGCCCCGTGAACCATACTATCCAGTTACCCATCCAGTCTCACCCTCCGGGTGCTGTCCGAGATAGGGGGCGCATACCACTGCGAGGGAGGGCTAATCACACATCCTCGAGGGCCTCGGATACGAATTGGAACGGACCGATAAGGTCCTTGTCGAGGTTGAACTGCTGATCCCTGAGGGTTTCCTCGCCGTGCAGCAGCTTCAGACGCATGTAGTCGTCTTCGTCGTCTGAAGTGAGTTCCATCTCTATGTTCCTCCCTCCCTTCCGGTCTTCATCGAGATAGAGGATGCCCTTCTTCTTGGTCGACATCATCTTGGTGAGGAGGTTGTCGAGTGTCGTGACCTTGAACTCCTTCTCCTTGCCGTCTATCTGTGCCTGCAGGGTCCGTGTCGAGCCGTCCTGGAAGGCGGGCCTCTGCGCTAAGGCAGGGAGTTTGAGCATTTCGATCATCTTGGGGAGTTCGCTTTTGATGGAGATGTAGATGAACACCACAATGAAAATGGCCACGACGCAGCCAATTGCCACCTCTACCGTCCCTTGGTCCACGACACTGGGACTTTGTCCCAGTTAGTATAGATGTTCGCGGCTCTATGCCTGTGCGTCATCCAACCATGGAAGAGATTCAGTCATGGCAAGTGTTGCTAGCAGCCCTAATGGAGCGACCATCATACATAGAAGTAGGATTGGGACGCTCTGATAGAGAGGCGCCTGGCGTTGTTTGAGACGTTTCCATGCCCATCTTCCAAGGAAGGTATCAAGGGCGAGCATGTGAATCCACGCAAGCGTTTGGCCACGCGGATCTGAGAGTAAATCGGCAACCATTTCGGGAGTAGGCATCTGAGTTGTAAAAGAAATTAGTAACTCAGGAAGAACCGGAATCACGAGCACAGCATACGTGAGCAAGAGAGGGAACAGGATCCACGTTGAATGCATCACTCGCTCAGTGATCGCATGAGATGGAAGAGCGATCATCAAGAACCACATCGGCATGATCCAAATCGATGCAATCCAAAACATTGCTACGATCAAATCATCCATACATCTACCTCAAACGGATTGGGATTCACGACTCGGAGATCCTTGAGAAACACTGCGCTTTCTGCGCACTTTGGGATAACGAACATCGGGAAACCATGTGTCTTGACCATTCCAATCCGGTTTAATCCCAAGATCTGCACATACAAGTTTGCTGCTGATGCGTGCACTCTCAAAAATTGTGGGAAGACCACTTCCCGGATGCGTCCCCCCTCCAACAACATAGACCTGATTGAAATCCTTGAGGCGATTTTGAGGGCGTTTCCAGAGCATTTGGTTCAGGGAGTGGCTTAGATTGAAGACGGCACCTCGGTAAATCGATGAATTCGCCCAGTCGTCAGGGGTAAGAATCATCTCGGACTTGATGTGCTTTTCAAGATCTTCAAATCCAAGCTTTTCCATTTGAGACAAGATGACATCTCTGTAATCTGGACTGATTTCATTCCACTCGAGGTCAGCTCTTGTATGTGGGACTGGGACAAGAACATAGAGGGTTGAACACCCATCTGGAGCAAGAGATGGGTCTGTAACACAAGCGTTTTGAACGTAAATAGAGGGATCATCCCAAGTAACTTTTCCTTTGACTACATCATCGAGATTTTTGCCATAATCAGTTGATGCATAGATTTGGTGATGAGGCGTGTCATAGACGCGATCCATGCTCAGATAGAGCATGAATGTTGAACAGGAATAGGATTTCGAGGCCAATTTCTCTTTGGTCCAACGATGCCGCAGTTGATCATCAACAAGAGTCGTCATTGCATGAGCAAAGTCTGCATTTACAATGACGCAGGCTGCTCGCACCTCACCTCCCGCAGTACGCGCCCCGATAACTGTTTTACCTTCCATTAACAACTCCTCAGCCGGTTCTCCAAGACGTAATTCAACACCCATCTCAACAGCAATTTCTGCCATTCGTTTCGTGATGCTTCCCAACCCACCTTTTGCATGGAAAATGCCGTGTTCATATTCCAAATAGGATAGAATTGTGAACAAACTAGGTGCTTGAAATGGATTCATTCCTAGGTATTTTGTCTGAAAAGACATCGCTAGGCGGGTGCGCTCATCCTTGAAATGGCGGGCGAGGTCGCTTGCAACACTTCGAGTTGGACGAAGAACTCTCAACACACGAAAGGCTCGTTTGCTCAGCAAATCAAGCGGACTCTTCCAAGGAGATTGCATGCATGCATTGGCCAATTTCAGTTTGCGTCGGTTATCCATGATATAGTCTTGAAACCCCTCAGCATCTGCATCACCTGCAAGTTCCCGAATTTGTTCTGCCATGCGGTCAAGGTCATTGGTTGCATCAATCGAGCCACCTAGACCAAACACGAGGCGATAATTTGGATCGAGTTGAGTCAGGCCCAACTCTTCGTAGGCGTCACGGCCGATTGCTTGAAAAATTTCAGCAATGATTTGAGGATAATGGAAAAATGTTGGTCCAAGGTCGAATGTAAATCCGTCTCTAGTGATTGTTTTTGTTCGCCCTCCTGGCGTGTCATCCTTCTCCAAGATTGTTACTTTAAGGCCTGATTGAGCAAGAAGAAGGGCACACGCAAGCCCCCCGGGTCCCGCACCGATAATCAGGGCATGAGGCTGTGATTCCATACTCATATCTCGACCACTCACTTTCCGCATATGAAGATCAGTCATTCAGGTTTCCTCAGTTCCAGCATCAAAGTTCGCTGGAATATCTCCAACTCCCAAACCATCTCTGAATTCTTGAAGGTAGGGGCCCATCGAGCGGACAAGCCGGACATCTGGATGAGCGGAGATGACAAGGCCATCCATGTACATCAGTGATCGAATAATGGGAAAGGCCTCCTCACCAAAATTTGCCCCTGCATCCTCAACGGCTGCCTTGACCGTTTCCATCATGGTTTTCGTCAGACTTTGCTCGCCAGCAGTTTTTGCTTCGAAGTCCTCATAGATTTCAGACATGCGGGATCGATAGCGATTGATTCTCTTGGGCTTTTTCTTCTCCTGAGAAAGAGTGAGGAGAGCATCATAGGCTTCCGGCAGACGTTGTAGGGATAGATGCTCAAAAAATGCGAATAAAGCAGAACGGACATGTTCAGGTGCTTCACAAATAGATCCGTTATCGATGAATACGAATCTTCCTTCATCATCGAGAATGCAGTTTCCCGGATGGAGGTCGCCGTGAAATGTACCAAGTCCAAACATGTAGGCACCATGAATTCGAAACAGAGCAAGAAGATCCTCCCATGATAGATCAGAATCCTGCACGAGTTCATCCAGCGTTCGCGAGGGGATGTACTCAGAGACAAGGACATGTGCATTGGATAGTTCGGCCCAATACCGAGGCAGCCGCATTCGATCCATGGGAAATGAGGATTCAACTTCCATTTGCAATTCACGCAATCGCTTAGCCCCGCGAATTTCATTGCGCAAATCGAGTTCACGGAGTGTATAATCTTCGACATGGGCAAGAAGACCCATTGGATTTCCAACTCGGCGCAATTTAGGAGAGAGCACCATTGCCACCCGCATCCATCGTCGTATTCGCCTCAAATCTCGACGAAATCGCATCTCAAAATCGGATTTGATGACCTTAACAACAACTTCACTTCCATCCTTGAGTTGTGCCCGATGTACTTGACCTACCGACGCCGCTGCGAGTGGATCGGCATCAAAGGATTTGAGATTCTCGTGAAATGCAGGAGGGGCTCGTTCTGAGAGAATACGCTGAACATCTTCTACTGGAATCGAAATGGCTGATCGATACAATTGCTGGAGTTGCTGGCATTTCTCAACTGGAATCATGTCCGCTCGCAACGCAAATATCTGAGCGAGTTTGACCGATAAAAGGCCTTTAGATTGGATCCAATCAAGGTCTGCTGGCTTATCTCGAAGAATTTGCCGCATGAAGCGATAGAACATACTCAGCCTCATGAAGCGTGGCGAGCAACACTGTGTTATCAAGATGAACAGATCCCGCCGACACAATGGGCAAGCAGGACTTTGTCCGCGAAATCCATATCGATGCAGCGCGGGAAGATGTGTGGAACTGGTACATTCGCAATGGAGCATTTACTCGATTGGCACCGTCTTGGGACGCAATCAACGAAGTTGAAGGAGCCCCAGGGGTAGATGTCGGAATTCGCCGAGTGTTTCGGTTTCCCCTCGGTCCATTTCGACCACGCTGGATCGCTAAGCACACTGAATGCGAAGAAGGCGAGATGTTTGCCGAGCGAATGATACGCGGGCCATTCAAGCAATGGGAGCATACCCATCGGTTTGTCAAAAGAGAGGGCGGGGGTTGTACCATACGAGATGAAGTTGCATATCGCGTACCTCTTGCTGGATTAGGACAGCTCGTTGCCGGACGAAGCGTGCGCAAACGCATCGAGCGAATGTTTCGATCTCGTGAGCTGCGAGTGAAGACAGACCTTGCACGGCACAACATGTTTTCAGCAACAAAGAAGATCTTGGTTTCTGGGTCAACAGGGCTTATCGGTCTGCAACTGTGTGCTTTCCTCTCAACAGGAGGACACGAAGTATTCCACCTTGTGCGCCCCTCAACAAAACGTGGGACAATTCCCGAGCACTTATGCATTGAATGGGACCCTAAAAATGGCCACCTCGAGATGGAAGACCTGCAAGGATTTGATGCGGTCATCCACCTTGCTGGTGCTGGAATTGGAGAGAAGCGATGGTCAAAAAAACGCAAGGAAGAGATTCTCAAAAGCCGGAAAACCGGCACTGAATTACTCGCAAATGCGATCGCATCGTTGGATCAGCCACCCGAAGCATTCCTCATTGCCAATGCGATTGGATGGTATGGAAATCGAGGAGACGAAGAACTCGACGAGGGTAGCGAACGGGGGCAAGGATTCCTATCTGATGTATGCAAAATCTGGATGGAGGCTGCAGATGCAGCAAGCAAAGCCGGCATACGAACGATCTTTACCCACTTTGGCATCGTACTCGCAGCTCGTGGTGGAGCGCTGGGAAAGATGCTCTTTCCATTCAAAATGGGAGCAGGGGGCAGAGTGGGTTCGGGCAAGCAATGGTTTTCATGGATTTCGCTCGACGATACCGTCTATGCGATCCACCATCTGTTGATGAGTGAAGACTGTGAAGGAAGATACAACCTGACGGCACCCGAACCTGTGCCCCAGAAGGCATTCGCCAAGCAATTGGGCAGCGTCTTAAGACGGCCAACCATTGCACCATTGCCCGGATTTGCAGTGCGAGCACTCTTTGGCCAAATGGGAGGTGCACTTCTTCTTGAAGGCCAGCGTGTTCGTCCGAAGAGATTGCTTGATTCAGGATTCAGACACCACCATCCCAGTCTCGAATCTGCACTCCGTGATGAACTCGGAATCTGGAACAAGTGAGTAGGCTAGAGCGCATTTCGCTCGGCGATTACGTCACTCGTGTACTCTACGAACTCGTATTCGTTATCGTCATGATCGAAAAAATAGTAGCGAAGTCGAGCCGGATGATCAAGAACATGCTTGCCTTCTCGGAATCCTGCCTTCTGCATCCGAGCAAGGAGGGCTGCACTGTCTTGTATGACAAACCCGAAGTGATTGAGACCTGGATGAATATAGGGCTGGTGAGGACCCTTCTTTCTTGCACCTCGATCTTCGACTGATATGTAAGACGTATTTGTCCCAATGTGGACCCATCGCTTGCAAATCTCGCCAGTCCCTTGACTTCGAATGCTGAATTCAGGCATTGCCGTTTGGAGAAAAACGATCGTTTGGTCGACATCCGTCGAGGTGATGTTGAGATGCTCAAGGTAGGGCTCCATAGGTGGTGGATTGTGGGCCGCGTGATAGCCATTTCGCATGGACATAAAGCGGTATTACGATCAAGGAGATGCGCATCGCAAACTGATGGGGGATCTAAAACCCGAGTCGTGGGCTTGGCATTTGCTTGGCTTTGTCATTCCCATCTCAGTGCTCCTAGGCAACCTCATGTCGGGATGGTGGACGGTAGCACCCCTCATTCTTACATTTGTGATTGGGCCCTTGCTTGATATGTTGCTCGGGGAAGCAGATCCGAATCGGCCCATACCTGAGAATGGCATGCCCTACGAGGCCATCTTAGTTGCCCACGGACTTCTCAACCCAGTCATTCTCGCCACACTGTGCTGGCGTGCATTCCTCGATGGCAACGTGTGGACCACATGGACGGCGGCTGCGAGCACCGGCGTGGCTGCCGGTATTTCAGGGATCATTGTCGCCCATGAATTGGGACACAAAAAGCCTGGATCAAAACGATGGTGGCTTGGTCGTTTCAATCTTTTACTGTGCATGTATGCCCATTTCACAACCGAGCACAACTACAACCATCATCGCAATGTTGCGACAACGGCCGACCCAGTTAGTGCACCTGAAGGGCGAGGGCTTTGGACACACGTCGCACAAGCCATTGTGTTGCAGTATGTGAGCACATGGAAGATTGAGAAAAAGCGCCTTGCAAAGAGAAAGAAATCGGATGCATGGATTCGAAACCCAGTCTTGATTGGGCTCGTCCTCCAAGCCCTGCTGCTCATCGGCATCGGTTATGGGTTGGGCGTTTGGGTGTTGGCTGTATTCTCGATTCAAGCAGCCTTTTCGATCGTCTTACTCGAATATGTCAACTACATCCAGCACTACGGCTTGCGCCGAAAAGAGGGGGAGCGCCAAACCGTGATGCATTCATGGCAATCGGAGAAACGATGGTCGAGATGGGCACTGCTTGAGTTATCTCGTCATCCCGCACACCACCTCAAAGCAAGCGAGCCATACTGGAAATCGCGCCCCTATGAGGGTGCTCCAACGCTTCCCAGTGGCTACTTTGGCGTGTTCTGGCCGAGTTTGTTTCCGCCCATCTGGAAACGGTGGATGAAGAGCAAAATTCCTCGTTGAAGCGTTGTTCAGGGGGTACCCTCTAGTTCATCTCCCTTAAACCAATAGGGTTGACCTAATTGACAACA
>CAYMED010000012.1:0-65685 GCA_964389655.1 uncultured Candidatus Poseidoniales archaeon | reverse complement strand
CTGCCTCCAATTAGTTCCCCATTGACATACACCTGGGGCATAGTAGGGAAATCCGACCACCCACATATTGATGGAATTGCTTTTGGGTCAGAAAGGACATTAACTGAAGCAAAAGGTTCTCCTAGTTGCTGAAGTACTTGCGCTGCTCGGTTACTAAATCCACACATTGCCATTTCAGGTGTACCTTTCATAAACAATACAATCTCGTGTTCATTGACCAAATCATCTAGTTCTGCTGGTGTCCAATTCATGCTATTCATTCCCCTCGTTTTTCTTAATTGATTTGAAATGAACCCCTTTTCCAGCACCATGTGGATGAAAAATATCGACCTCAGTGGTTTTAGACTCTAAAGGAGTTAGCGCCTTGATATCAAGCGCATGGACAATGTTTGGAATGCTGCCTTTGAAAGCTGAAAGAATTACGCGTTGCCGGTGAAGGGTACGCATTCCTTCAAATGAGGAGTCAATAACCAATAGATGAAAATGATCGCCTCCCCCTGTAAGATCTGTTACTGTAATTTCTGATAATGGTAGCACTTCACGAACCTTGCTGTCCATCCATTTCGCATCTGGCATGAGGTTGGGTGATTGAAGATATTCATAACACTGTGCAAACATCCGCTGAACAAGAATGATTTAACATAACATGTGAATTAACCCATATTATCTAACTTAAAAACAGTAAATTATCATCTGACAACTTGAATAATAAGCAGCAATGAGGCCTTTGATCGATCATGGAAGGATAGATACTTCAACACCTAAGCAACCCACGGGATATGGTTGAAGTCGAAGCGAACAGGTTCCTTGTCACCGGTGGGACTGGATCGATCGGTTCAGAAGTTGTGCGGTCATTACTTGAACGCAGAGTGGGACATGTTACTATCTTTTCAAGAGACGATTCCAAACACTTCTATCTCCAACAAGAATTGGGTCGGAGAGATAATGTTCGCTATATTATAGGGGATGTTAGGGATCGTGAATCATTAGCTCGCGCATTTGAAGGGGGTGTAGATGTTGTAGTCCATGCTGCTGCACTCAAGCATGTACTGATAAGTGAGCAGAATCCCACAGAAGCCGTGAAAACAAACATCATCGGAACACAAAATGTCGTTGATCTGGCTAAACAATTTGGAGTCAATATGATGGTTACAATTAGCACAGATAAAGCAGTTAACCCATCCTCAACAATGGGGGCAACAAAATATATTGCTGAAAAATTGACCCTTGATGGGAATTCGACTGGAGACACTATTTTTTCTTGTGTCAGATTTGGCAACGTCTTAGGAAGTAGAGGTTCGGTCATCCCGTCCATGATCATGTCTGCATTGACGAAAAACATGATTTGGATCTCTGACGAAAGAGTGACTCGCTTCGCCATGCCCATCCCTGAAGCAGCCGAATTGATTCTCGATTCATTGAGGCTCACGCAAGGAGGAGAAACATTTGTCCTCACGATGAAGGCATTTCAATTAGGGGAACTTGCTTCTGTTGTACAGAAGGAAATGGAAAATGGAACTGAAATAGGATTGGAGGTCAGGGGCGTCATACGCGCTGAAAAGTTACATGAAGACCTTCTAACAGTTGATGAAGCGCAGCGAGCATTTGTGCTAGGACGGCATATCATTCTAGCACCGGGTAATGATGATGAATGGGAGCCACCATCTGAAGCCGAATCATTTGGAGATCGTCGTTTATGCTCGGATGCTGCAGAAAGGTTTGACGAGCAAGAACTGCAGACATTCGTCAGGGATATTGCAACTTCAATGGCGTCTTCCATTACGAATGCATGATTTCAATTTATGCTTGAAGGTGGGTGGTCTGGATGAGCCGAAACATCCAGTTCTCCCCCCCTGATATTACACAATCTGAGATCGATGAAGTAGTAGATACATTGCGGTCTGGGTGGATTACAACTGGGCCCAAAACAAAACGTTTTGAGAAAGAAATTAGCGACTATTGTGGTTCAAGTCGAACGGCATGTCTCAATTCAGCAACTGCAGGAATGGAATTATTGCTTCGGCTATTTGATATTGGGCCGGGGGACGAAGTCATTACATCCGCCTATACATATACAGCTTCAGCAAGTGTGATTATACACTGTGGTGCGAAGCCAGTATTGGTTGATATTCAACCAGGTGGTTTCAACATTGATCCAAAATGTATTGCCGGGGCAATTACAGAGAGGACGAAAGCAATCATTGCCGTGGATATTGGGGGTATGCCTGCTGATTATGATGATATTTTCAAGGTCGTTGAAATCAATAAAAATATCTTCAAACCGTCAACAGGAACATTACAAGAGCAATTGGGCCGAATTGTTGTCATCGCTGATGGGGCACATTCATTTGGAGCAAAATACGATGGGCGGATGAGTGGAAATGTTGCCGATTTCACTGCCTTCTCCTTTCACGCCGTCAAAAACCTTACAACTGCCGAGGGGGGTGCAGTTACTTGGAAAAATAATCCTTGCTTCATTGATCAAAATATCTATCAAAAAATGATGCTAATGTCACTACATGGCCAAACTAAAGATGCATTGGCAAAGACAAAGGCTGGTGCTTGGGAATACGATATTTCAATTGCTGGATGGAAATATAATATGGCCGATCTTAATGCTGCGATTGGATTAGCACAATTGAAGCGATACAACACAGAAATACTGCCTAAAAGAAAGGAAATAACGGAGAAATACCTTAGAATACTCACCCCACATAAACAATTCATACTGCCTAAATTCAAGTTAAAAGACCGTGAGTCTTCTTACCACCTCTTCCAATTAAGGATAGCTAATTTAAATGTAGAAAAACGAAATGAACTCATAAACCGCCTTATTTCAAAAGGAGTCCCAACTAACGTACATTACAAACCATTGCCATTGTTCAAGGTATACTCTGAATTCGGATACCATCTGGATGACTATCCAGTTGCAATGGCATGCTATTCAAATGAGATTACATTACCGTTGCACACTCAATTAAGTGCAGAGGATGTCGATTATATCGCAAATAACCTCTTGGAAGAAGTCTTGGAAATTAGTTGAAGTGTTGCTCAATAATTTCCCTATAGACTTGGATGTGCTTTTCCGTACAATAATCCGGCATAAAATGCGCGGGCAAGCACCAATGGTCTCCGCTCTTTGAGAGAGAAGAAAGGATTGTATTGCTAACTTCTTCTGTGGTGGGAGACGAAGAAATAGCAAACTCGGGGAGCCAATCGGCTAAGTCGCCTATATTCACACCACATACGCGAGTGCCTAAGGCAACGGCTTCACGTGCAACAATCGGAGCACCTTCCCGCTTAGATGTGTAAACAACCAAGTCTACTTGACGAAGTAGGTCTAGGACCTCCAAATGATCTAAACCACCAAGAACCTCTGTTTCGATGTCTACACCTGATGACCGCAAATGACCAATTGCACTAGAGAAAAGATCAAAATTTTTCTCTGAACGAGAGGGGCTGGCTGGGAAGAGAATTCGAAATGGACGATCTTGTTGTCCATCCCACAGTGGCTCTAAAGTAACATTTACTGCGTTTTCAACAATCACAGGGTAAGGCAAGACATGCGTTTTTTTGTTGTATTCTAATTTATCAGCGATTTCACGTTGGCTTTCTCGCATTAAGAATAATGTTTCAACTTGAGACAACAGAGACTTCATAGTCGTAAAATTAGTGAGTACGCCTTCATCAAAGTCCCATCCAGGAACTGTTGCAACTACGGGGCTGTCAACTAATTTCCCGTATTCAACTGCAAGATGGCATGAAGGAAGAATAGTATGGCTATGGATAACATCTGGTTTCCAAGTATTCCACTTTTTTGCTATTTTTCTTGATGAACGGCGCAATTGTCTCGCCACCCATCGGTGGCTTCTTCCACCTGGCAAGCTGCGGAAAAGAGGAGATTCTACAAGAACCTCATCAAGAATAAGGCTGCATGGAACGGAACGCAGTCCCCGGAAATTTGGCATTCGCTTCTCCAAACCGAAAGGAACCCACGGCCTAGGAGCAATGACCCGTATGTCATGGCCTGCATCTTTGAGCAAATGCACATGATCACGAACAAAAGTACCTCGCCAAGGCGCAGAAGGGAATGGAAACAAAGTTGAAACTATGAGAACTTTCATTCAGCAAGCCGCCCCATGACTCGGTATAATTCTGCAAGGTTTTGTGAAAGTGGATGTTGGTTGTAAAGTGCAGAACCAACAACTGCACAATCGACTCCTGCTTTTTGAGCTAAAGAAATTGTATTTGTATTGATTCCCCCATCAATTTGTATAGTTACTTTCCGCCCCCCGGATTCTATTTGCGATGCGATCATCTCCTGTAATGTTTGGATTCGGCCAAGGGATTCTTCCATGAAACTCTGACCACCAAATCCCGGATTTACGCTCATGATGAGGACAAGGTCAACATCCGCAAGGACATCTTTGATTACATCTATTGGCGTACTTGGCTTCAATGAAACACCAACATTCACGCCTTCATCTCGTATATTTTGTAGACACATTGGGAGGTCTACTACTGCCTCCACATGAACCGTGATATGATCTACGCCTGCATCAACATAGTCTTTGTACATTGATTCTACATTCTGAATCATGAGATGTGCATCGAAATATGCATCTGGGCCAAGTGCTTTTCGTAAAGAACGGATTACTGGAGGGCCAATTGTTAAATTAGGTACAAAATGGCCATCCATGACATCAAGGTGAAGCCATTCTAAGCCATTCTGAATGGCTTCATCACATGCATTTGCTAAAGCAGCAAGATTGGCTGTGAGTACACTCGGCGCGATAATCATGGGGTTCAACTCATCCGCTAGGCAGGAGATGAATCATCCTTCCTGCTGAGAGCGTTCTTTTTCTAATGAAATATTGAGAAGGCGGCGGCGTTCTTGACGTGCGCGGCTCGAATCCAAATGGAGGCGTTCACGCAAAGCCTCATGCATCCACCAACCCGATTCGGTTTCAATCAATAAACCATGCTCAACAAGCCGCTTTGGTGGTCGTCCGTCAAATTCGGCTGCTGAAGCGAGAGCTATCCAAGGAACTGGACCTTCTGCTTCTGCAAGAACTGCAAGAAGGTCGGCTTCAGATTTAGGTAAGACACCTAGAATTTCGTCATCAAGAAAGCCTCTCCAATCATGGTGTTGTGGACTTCCATATAATTCAAGCAACTCAAGAGCTAAAGGGTGCCCACCAGTTCGATCACGTAATTCATCTGGATCTAAGGCTGGGCGATGTTCCATGGATTCGATCCAGTCGGCAACCTCAGATTCCGATAAGCCATCAAGAGAAATTTCATCTACTACATTACGCACATGCACATCTCTTCTATCATAGGCCTTGGGCCTAGTTCGGCTTATCATTACCAAGCGCAATGGGGTTTGGCGTGCTAAATCTACAAAGGCAGAAAGAAGACCGGTTGGGTCTGGATCAACGTGGTGCACATCATCAAGAACTACAAACCAGATGGGAGGTGGTTCTCCCTCATTGGCTACGCTCATATTGGTTCTAGAAGGTGATTCAGTAGATGGGGGGGTAAATATTTCACGTACAGATGAAGGATCAATAAGGTAAGATGCCAAACGGCGACGAAGGCCGTCTACGTCTAGTTGTTGCCCTGGGCGGCGAGGAAGTGCATCAATCAAATGATGGGGGTCATGCCCCGGACGCACACCAAATCTATGGAGTAGGCTTGTGGCGATGCCTGTTGCAGTATCCCATGGTTGGCAAGGATACCAGCAAAGGCTGTGACCTTCTGATTCGGGCCGCCGACTGCGAATCCAATGCGCAATGAGTGTGGACTTACCAATTCCCGCAATCCCATGAATGGCTAATACAGGAGTATTTGCATCAAACCAAGAATCAATCAACTCAATTTCATCTGCCCTTCCGTGCATTTTCCTTGGTGCTGGAGGAACTATGTCGTAAGTTGAATGAGCTCCCGCAAATAGGACTAGACGCCCCGGAATTTCATCCGGTTTGGGGCTCCTAGATGCTATTGGACCAAAACGAATGTCGCCAAATGTGAGGACGCCTTCGGTTGAAGCAAACATAAGAATGCTGAGAAGATCTAATCGCGCGTCCAGGCGAAGAGATGCGTCACGTGCAGGAACTTCCAACAATTTCCCTTCACTATCCCTTACAAGGACTAAGATGTCTTGGAGTTCAACTCGGCGTTCGGCGACAAAAGATTGTCCTGTTGTTGTCAATTGCCAAGTTTTTTGTCTCCTTGTTTCACCGCGTATGGCACAAGTACGTTCTGATACCAATCCTTTACGCCCCAAAGACCGCATTGCTCGACTCACATTAGGAGGGTGAAGCCCACATGCTTCAGCAATGCCAGGACGAGTCACTTCAGGCCCGACAAGATAGCGATCTGATTCCTCAATTTGATTTGAAAGGTGCAAGATAATCCGATCTTCAACGGCAATTGATACGCGCGGAAGATCGTGCACCATCTACACCGAGAGGTCGTCTCCATTCAACGATATCGACGAATTATGGAAAGAACAAGTAAGCACAGCCTCTTTCAAGTAGAAGTTGATGCGGCATCTGTGCGTGATGCAAAAAGGGTCGTTGCGCTGATTTTAACAGCCCTGATGATTTTACTCCCATTAACGTCAGTAAGTGCAGAGGATTTGGATTTAGATAGTATTGATTCTAACTCCGATGAATGCCCCCTTGCGTTTGGAAACAGCACCATTGACCGGATAGGGTGTCCTGATCGAGATGGAGACGGAACAAGCGACTTGAATGACCCGTGGGTTATGTCTAATGGGGGTTTTCTACAAGAGACATATCAACCATCGAATAATGACCACTACATTTCTCTTTTCAGCAAGGATGGGAACTATTACATGACGTCCGATGGGACAAACTTGCGTATTTGGTCAAGTACTACAAAGGCAAATTTAATTTCAATAGCCCCCGGTAACATCCACGACATTGCTTGGTCACCTGATGGTGAGTTTGCAGCAATGGTAGATAATTCAGACCTTTTGTATGTGTATAATGTCAGCAATAATTTGTCAAAAGAGTACGAAGTAAGTGTTGATGTTGGGGGGGGTGATCAGGCATTAGAAGTCGAGTATAACCCGAATGGTACAATGATTGCTGTTGTTATTGGGCGGTCTGGAAATGGCGGAACAAATGGGGAAGTTCAAATTTATAATTCTTCGACGGGAAATGAAATTACTTCATTCAATCCATCAGGTGCTGACCGATTCTACTCTGTTGAATGGAGTCCTGATGGTAGTCGAATTGTGATTGGTGGGCGCGAAGATATTTGGGTATACAACACGGCAACTTGGGTACAAAATGCCACGAGAAATACAAATCGCGGAAGCATCAATGCCGTGGATTGGTCACCTGATGGAAAATCAATTGCTGTTTGTGAGGCTTGGGAGAGTAGTGGCGCTAGAATTCGAATGATTGATTACCCCTCTATGAGTCAAAGATGGGTATATGATACATCAACATCTTGCCAAGATATTGTATTCTCTCCAGATTCAACACAAGTAGCTGGTTCCCACACCTACTATCAATCCGATGGGGCAAGCATTCGTATTTTCAACACATACGGAAGCAGCCCCTCAATTATCGATACACTCTCTGCACCCCGTCCTGGTGGATGCACCAGTGGAGGAGGCGGGAATGATTGTGGAACAATTTACGGGCTAGATTGGCACCCAGATGGATATTACATTATTTCGGCACATGGTCGAAATGATGACGGCATATATCACTGGAAAGTTGATCCAGATAAGGATGGGGATGGATATCTCAACCCTGTTGATGCATTTCCTGAAGATGCCACACAATGGAATGATACTGATTTGGACGGTTATGGAGACAACCTTAATGGGACTGAAGGAGATGTATGCCCAGATGTACATGGTCTATCAAATAAAGATCGACACGGTTGTCCAGATGCCGATGGAGATGGATGGTCAGATCTGGGCGATGATTTTCCAGCTGATCAAAAACAATGGGTGGATGTGGATCAAGATGGGGTCGGAGATAATTACGAATGCATGTGGGATAGTACTACACAACTTTGCATCAGCCAAGAGGGAGATAAATTTCCAAATGACGTCACACAATGGTTTGACACAGATGGAGACGGATATGGGGATAATTATGGAAATGCATCTTGGACTGCGAATCGAGCTGCCCAGCCGACCTTAACCACGGGATGGCCTGGCGCATTTGTGGTTGGTGCTGGAAATGCTGATGCATTACCTGTGCACAATGACCAGTGGAATGATACTGATGGAGATTTATGGGGCGATAATCCAAATACAATTCCAGAACCGCGAGAACGAGCGGATTCATGCCCTCATGAATGGGGGGATTCATGGCGTATTGAGTATGGTTGCCCAGACTCTGACCGGGATGGATCAGGCATTCCCTTTGACTCCCACCCAGATGATCCGACCCAATGGGAGGACTTAGATCAAGATGGGTATGGGGACAACAAATCAGGAACCGATCCCGATGATTGCCCCCAATGGCCAGGAAATTCGTCAATGGATCGATTGGGTTGCCCAGATGCAGACGGGGATGGATATTCAGATCCAAGTAAAGACGGAATAGATGACACAAAAAACTGGTCGGTATCTGATGGTGCTGATGCTATCACGGATAATCCAACACAATGGATTGATGACGATGAAGATGGTTGTGGGGATAATCAAACTGGTACTGAAGCGGATTTATTTCTAAATAACCCCGATCAGTGTTTTGATCGAGATGGAGACGGATATGGGGATAATAGAGGTGCAGCAGATGGAATGGGGGATGATTTTCCCGACGATAAATACCAGTGGTCTGACAAGGATGGAGATGGCAAGGCTGATAATTGGGATCCTGAAACATTTGACCCATCACTACGAATATGTCATGATTTTGACCAAGATGGCAGCCCCGATCCATGTCCCGGTGAGGCAATTGAAAATGCAAATATGTATGTAGACACTGATTTCTGTCCTAACCGTGCCTCTGCAACAGAAAGCGGTTGCCCAGACTCAGATGGGGATGGTATAGATGACAATCTAGAGCCATGGGAGGCGTGGATCAATGATTACGACAGATGGAGAGATCGAGATGGTGATGGGTGGGCCGATAATCCCGGGGCATTGAGTAACCAAACAGATCATTGCCCCGATCATAAAGGAACGAGTACTGAAGATCGGCAAGGTTGTCCTGACTTTGACGGAGACGGATGGTCTGATGAAAGTACGGGAGAGGGCGCTCAACCGCCATTATGGACCGTCAGGGATGGAGCAGATATGTTTTCGACGAACCCAACACAATGGTCTGATTGTGATAGTGACGGATATGGGGATAATTGGGCAGATCCAAAATTAAATGCCAGTCGTGAAGGTAAAAAATGTGATATTGAAATGCTCAATGGAATTATCAACCAAGCAAATAAACGAGTGTTAGGGATTTGGTTTGATGAGGCAAGGTTGCCGGATCTATTCCCCTTAGAAGCCACACAGTGGCAAGACACAGATGGGGATGGATATGGGGATAATTTTGCAGACCCAAGTTGGGCATCTTCACGCGAATCAGAATGGCCTGGAATCATGATTGAAAATGCTAGCAAGCCAGACCGTTTTCCAACTGAAATTACGCAGTGGGGCGACCGAGATGGAGATGGGTTTGGGAATAATGAGTCACTCGCGGCCGCCTTCTATGATCGATGCCCTCTTGAGCCGGGTACGGCAACTAATCTCCTGAGCCAAGGGTGTCCTGATCGAGATGGAGACGGTACAGCAGATCGAGATGATGTTTGCCCCGATGACCCTAAACATCAGCAAGGTCTTGTTACTTGTGCGTCTGCTGAACAAAATTTGGAATCTAATTCTGGTGGGTTGCTCTCTAGCCCGGCTGTGCTTGGCATTGGTGGGATTGCAATTCTTGGTATTATTGTAGCTGTGATTCTTCTTGCACTTAGGCCGACACGCAATTCTGGCGATGAAGAACTAGTTCAGGCAATGGCTAATTCAGAGGAGGAAGCAAGACGCCAGCAATGGATCGATCACTATGTCAGTAATGGACATTATGACGAGGCAAGAAAACTTGGCTGGACTGGAATTGAACGAGTAGGTCCATCTTGGCAGGACCTTGCGGGTGAGCATGCTGATTTCCAACAAGCAAGTGTTCCTGAAATGATTGACCTAAGTGGGGAACAGAACCCATGACCCATCAATTCGGAAAGAATTTATTGTCAATCTTGTCCTTTGGCACGCTTGCGGCGGGCATTTTCCGCCAAATTATCATCAAATTCGAGGAAAGGGAGGGTTCTAAATTCATCTAGATTTACTGCAAGAAGGGCTGGATTTCCCTTCATGATTTCTGCAAGTGAAGCATATCCCATCCTTCCGCCCCATGGGACATCATACCGATGTCCCGGCAGGACAAGAGTTTCTTTTGCCATGGACTCAAATCTCAAAGAAAGGTGCCGGATAGAATGATACATCTCAGTTAAATCCCCCCCAAACAGATCTGTTCTCCCACAGCGTCCAAGGAATAGGCAATCACCACTGATTACAATTCCATGACCGAGAATCGTTACATGGCCGGGCGTATGTCCCGGCGTAGAATGTATCTCAAATTCCAATTCACCAATTTTCTGCTTAATTGACGAAAGAGGTGCGTGTTTCCAAGCGTGGGTCGTTGGCCCATTCCATCCATGCAATCGTTCATTCACGTGAGAACGTACAACAAGGCGGGGCATTTTAGAGAGTAATTCTTGAAGGCCCTTTACATGATCCCAGTGTGTATGAGTAAGCCATACTTCTGCCAAATTGCAACCATCATCATGGCAAAAGTTGTACCAATAGTCCCCATCAAATGGATCAATCAAAACAGAATCACCTGTTTCCTCACAAGTGACAAGATGATTGAGGTTATCCCATTCACCTAATTGAATTTGAACTACTCGCATCCCTATTTGAGGGTATAGCACAGTGGGCTCGGAAGTCGCGTCCATACAAGCGCCATGAACCGTGAGTATTCTAAACAAGGAGGTCGATGCTCGTTCATGCACGGGGGTTTGCGAGCGGCTCTAGGCGTGGTGGCGCTGATCGTTCTGGCAATGCCGGCGATTGCTGAAGAAAGTCGCAATATAGACCAAAATGTGATAATTTACGGGAGTGAAGAGAACCCCACATATGGAAAAGGAGACCTACTTTTTGCGGCACTTTCGCTCGCGAATCAGGGTGAAGCGAGAGTTATTCTAGAAATTGATAATAATTGTCCAATCCATACTACCATCCATGCATTAAATGGAGAACAATTGTGGAGCGACGGATTGGAGCGAGGGTGTGGGAATTCGAGAAATGAAATTATTGAGCCAGGGCGGGTTGTTAGCTACAACACCCCGGAATTCCTATTTTCAACATCTAATGGAATATATAATCTGCCAAATGGGATGCTTATCCTTCGAATTGAATTAGTTGGAACCCAATATGCTGATGAGATTGAATTTTTCCACCAAGCAGACCCAAAAATAAATGATGATTTTCAATTGCTATTTCCAGACTCTCAAATTGAGGTATTTGAGGGCTCAACATTAGTCCTGCCTATTGGATACAATGCACAAGAAGACCATCCATCAAATCATGATTGTACTCTGCGTTGGGAACTATCTTCGATTTCTTCGACAAATTTGAATGGACTATCTGAAATCCCCTGCACTCCAAAGTCAGATGAAAATAGCCACTTGGGGTGGTTAGAAATCGATTTGATGGATAAATATGGGTCAAAACTAAATCATGGAGGTTATCTTCTCTCAGTAGGAATTGGTCAATACTGGTATCACAAAGAAATCAATATCCTTTCAAGAATAAATGAGAAAAATCCCATGCGTTTGGGCCTCTCTCTTGAAGTCCAATCTAGTGCAAATCAATTTGAAGTCAATCTTGTTAATGGGGCACCGTGGTCCTATTCAATTGCGATGGATGATAAACAGTGTGATCTTGAATTCGTCCTAATTGATTTAATGGCAACAATGCAGACAATTGGCTTTGAAAATGAAGAATGCCCAGCCCCTGCTAAAGGCAAGATGGAATTAGATATTGGAGAAAGTATGAAAATTGCGAGTTTCCACTTAAATCAAGATTTATTTTGCCATATTTCAGAGTCAAGGCAATGGTTTGGACTACGCCTTAATTCAATAGAATTACTACATAATTTGGACATACGTGATGCTTTTGATGACGCATTATGTGCATTCAAAGGCAAAGAAGAGTTGCTGATCGTGGATTCAGAAATTAAATGGTCGAATCAGAGAATTGGTCATGTTGACTGGACATTAGAAGTGGCTACAAAAGATTCATCGAGAATTGAAATTGACAATTGTGTTATCGAAATTAGATCAATTGGCCCCAATTTCATAGCACCTGCAAAATCTATCATGACAGATTGTTCCACTTCATTTTCATCAGGAAATTTGGATTTAAATCAGATCACCTTGGCTGGGATATATGACCCTGAAGCAATAGATTCAGATAAAGAAAATCCTATTTTCTTCGCTATAGAGTTACATGCTGGATTTTTTGAAGGAGAGACTACAAGCCAACTCACAACCATTAATCAAAAAGAGAAAATTGTTCGTCCACCCCCTGTGGTTGAAATCAATGAGGATTTGAAAGCCAGGATGATCCTTGAGGGAACTTGGAGTCACGTACGAATGGAGGATGGAGGATGTTGGACCATAGAGTCCGGTCCATCAACTTGGGCGCTTGTAGAAGGCGACTGGTGGCCATCTACTGGTGTCGATGGAAGGTGGTTAGTCAAACAATCACCCTCGCCTTCATGCCTTGAAGGGATAAACAGTATTGAGATGCTTGAAGTCCTAGAAATATATGACAACACGGAAATTATTTTAACATCAAATAAATATGGTGAAGAAGAAGTAACTGTAATCGATAAATTTGTTCAGCCAACAGTGCTTGCTCCTGTTGCTGTGAGCGTATCAAGTATCGCTTTGCTAGTGGGAATAAAAGTCGAATCAATTAGGATGACGATTAGCCGATGGGGATGGCTTGCTCTAGTTGGGGCAGTGTCAAGCAAGAAACCAAAAGATGGAACTTACCAGCGTGGGAGGATTATGGGTTATTTAACAGCAAATCCTGGTTGCCATTTTCGTGCATTGTTAGGTGCTTTATCGATGTCAAATGGACAACTATCACATCACCTCAGAATATTAGAGAATCGAGGGCATATTTGGCGGAAAAAAGATGGGCGGAAAGTCAGATTCTACCCCCATTCAATTCCAGAGAATACTGCTGAAAGTGATTTACCCGTTCCTTTGTTGACGCCAGACCCGAGTTCAACACAAGGCCAAATTCTTGATTTATTACTCGGTGGAACACATGATGGAGCATTGCTTTCCCAGCGTGACCTTGCCTCAAGGCTTGACTCAAGTCAGCAATTGATTAGCCACCATTTGCGTACTCTTGGAGAATATGGCCTTATAGACCGTGAGCGACGAGGAGTTCGCTATGTTTACTTCCTCACGATTCGTGGGCGCATCTTGCTAAAAGCCGATGTGATTGATGGTTAAGGAAGCGCCGCAGTCCTCAAAGAAAAGCCGCTAGTCGGGTGAACCGATGGAAGAAGGATGGAACCCCCATATACGCGAGCCATATTGGCAACAAGCGTGGGCTGAATCAGGGGTATTTACTGCAGGGAAAAAAGAGGATTTACCTGCATTTTACTGTCTTGAAATGTTTCCTTATCCAAGTGGACGAATGCATATGGGGCATGTTCGAAATTATTCAATCGGAGATGCAATTGCACGCTATCGAAGGTCTGTTGGTTTTGATGTCCTGTATCCAATGGGATTTGACTCATTTGGGATGCCTGCGGAGAATGCTGCAAAAGAAGCCGGGGGAAACCCGAAATCCATTACTGAAGAAAATATCAATACCATCACCGAACAACTAAAGCGGATGGGATTCAGTTATGATTGGTCACGGGAAGTACAAACCCATACTCCTGACTACTATCAATGGAATCAATGGCTTTTTCTTAAACTCTACGAAATTGGGTTAATTGAACGCAGGATGGCTACAGTTAATTGGGATCCTGTCGAGGGTTCTGTACTGGCAAATGAGCAAGTCATCAATGGAAGAGGGTGGCGATCTGGTGCATTGGTAGAACAAAGAGAGATTCCCCAGTGGTTTTTACGAATAACCGCATATGCAGATGAATTGTTACAAGATCTCGAAAATATCGAATTCCCTGAAAATGTTCGTACGATGCAAAATAACTGGATTGGAAGAAGTGAAGGTGCACGTATTGAATTCGCCATTGACGGGAAGGAAGAAAAAATTGCTGTATTCACAACACGGCCAGATACGCTCTTTGGAGTCACTTTTCTAACTTTATCTCTTGAGCACCCCCTCACAGAAATACTCATAGCTAACACAAGTAAAGAGGATGAATGGAAATCCATACTCGACGAAGTCAATCATTTATCAGAGTTTGAACGAGGTTTAAGGCATGAAAAACGGGGAATTGATCTCTCGCATAATGCAATACATCCGTTAACTGGAGAAAAGATACCAATTCTAGCAGGGGATTTCGTCCTTGCGGGATATGGAACAGGGGCAGTCATGGGCGTTCCAGGGCATGATCAAAGGGATTACGATTTTGCAATCAAGCATGATTTACGAATTATTCGCGTACTACTAGAACACAAAAACGATGACCCATTTGCACCGATTTCAGCAGCATTTACGGGGGAAGGATGGATGACTAGGTCGAAGAATCCAGGTTTTGATGGATTATTTGGAGACTCGGCAAGAAGGGCAGTGATTGATGAGTTAGAACAAAAAGGGCTCGGGAAAGGGGAAGTTCAGTGGAAATTGAGGGATTGGCTCATTAGTAGGCAAAGATACTGGGGCACGCCCATACCGATATTGTATGATGAAAAAGGTGACCCGTCCCCCGTTGATTACCAAGATTTACCAGTCATCTTACCCGAGGACGTCATTTTTGATGCTGAAATTGGGGGAAACCCCCTCTCTCAATCAGAAACATTCGCGGCATTCACGGATAAAAATGGAGAACGGTTTAGAAGAGAAACTGACACAATGGATACATTTTTTGATTCTTCGTGGTATTTTATGCGCTTTGCAAACCCTACAAACAAAGATTTGCCGTTCACTGCTGAGAGCATTAAACGATGGTTGCCTGTAGATCAATATATTGGGGGTATTGAACATGCGATATTGCACCTTCTCTATGCTCGATTTTTCACTAAAGCGACAAGAGATCTAGGCCTTCATGAATTATCAGAGCCATTTGACCATCTATTGTGCCAAGGAATGGTCACACACGCAACATATGCTGGTTCAGATGGGAAGTGGGTGTTTCCCAGTGATGTTGAAATTCTCCAAGACGGGTCCGTAATCCATTCAAAATCTAAAGAAAAAATGGTAATTGGCCGTGTAGAAAAAATGAGTAAGTCGAAGAAAAATGTTATTGATCCTGCTGGAATTATTGAAGAGTATGGGGCGGATACACTCCGCCTTTTCATCCTCTTTAGTGCACAGCCTGAAGCAGAGATGGAATGGTCATTTTCTGGCGTTTCAGCAGCATGGAAGCAAATGTTACAACTTTGGAGTATGCCCGAATTACTCCTAAATCTCGAAGAGGAAGATACGGCAATCGATGCTTGGTTGGAGGCAAAGTTGAGGTCTCGGCAGAAAGAATGGGTTGACGCAATGAATCTCTGTGATTTGAGGCGAGCAGTAGAATGCAGCCACTATGAATTAATCAAAGATTTCAACTGGTACAGACGCCGTGGTGGAAACAACAAGCGTATCACAAAGAAAATGCTAGAAGTCTGGTCCCATATGCTTCAGCCCTCGACCCCACATTTAGCAGAGGAATGGTGGACGCAACTTAACAATAAAGAATTAATATCTGGGTCGATATATCATCCACAGTATCCCATTGAAGGTGATAGCGAGATTATGGGAAAAGAAGGGTTTATCGGAAGCATTCTATCCCAATCTCGCCAAGTTAAGGTACTGGCTGAACGCCATATAGAAAATATACCAGAACAAATATTTATGCAAACGGCACCTGAATGGAAGATTAAATTAGCAAAAACCGCGATATTTTTGGAGAGGGAGGGGAAAGATCTTCGAAAGGCATTAGGGGCGATAATGGCTGAAGAATGGGCACAAAACCCAAAGATACGGCCAAAAATTGCAAAAGCATGGAATAGAGTAGTTACACAACATCATCGATGGAGTGATGATGAGCGAAAATGGATTGAGTCAGGGTTAAATGAGCAAAACGTGATTCAAGAAGCAGCAGGATTCATTGAGAAGGAATTAAACCTCAAAAAAGTGAACATATGGGTAGCTGGAGAGGGAGAAGATGTGGGGGGCAAAGGAGAACACGCTTGGGCCCTTCAACCGGGGATTGCCTTCATATGATGTTATTGCCAATAATTATTATCGAGATAACTAGTATATTGGTGTGTTTTCATATGAGAGATAGGGATATTAGTTCAACATCAGCAATTCGGGTTGAAGAATAATGGGTGAACGAACTCGCCGCCAGAGAGGCCGCCGACCGAAGAAAACAGGTAACAAACAAGGGGTCTCTGGTGCAAACTTTGAACGTGAGGCAAAGGCGAAAGCCGAAGAGAGGTTTTTCGGAGGTGTTGAAGGGATTCCAGACTCCCTTGATCCTCCGCCAAAATTAATCGAGATTAAGTGGAATGTCAGAGGGATCCCTCCTGAAACAGAAAATCTAGTGAGTAAGTGGGTAGTAAAGCGTGGTGAATGGGGGTGGATGCCACAGAATCAAGTTGATCGGATCTTAGACCAGCTAAATGGCATAGAGATGAATCTTGACCAAGCACTTTCTCTGCGAAAAGCGCTTCTACAGCAAAAGTCTGTGCGAAGGCATCGAATGTTATTATCTGAAGCAAAAAAAATATCTTTGGCATATGAAAATGGTGAATCAATCCTATCCATCGCCAAGCGAAGAGATTTTCCGCCCCTTAATGTGATGCGCCATGTTTTGTTAAATCGTGGGTGGTCAAAAAAGAGAGTCAAAGAAGCTATGCAGGCACCTGACAAGAGGTTGAGTCAAAGAGACTTAGAACAGTTTATAGAAGCAAATGATGCCGATAGAGTAAGTAGTGTTGATCAAAGTGAAACGCACAAGCGCGCTGATAAATTTGAGCAAGTGCTTATTGAATATGTTGAATCACATGGTGTCCGTGTTCGGCCCCAAGCCGAACTGGTTGAGGAGCAAGTTGCAAAGCATGGAAGGGCCATGCGAACTCCGGATTTGCTAATTCTTGACCGCCTACGGATAAATGGCCGAGATGTTGCTTGGATTGATGCAAAACACTACTATGGAGCAAATTTAGATTTCCCAGTGCGGAAAACACGAAAGCAGGTGAAGAGATATATTGAGATGTGGGGACAAGGGGCGGTTGTATACCGGCATGGATTCAATTCATCGATGCGCATTCCTGGAACTCTATTATTGGATGCAGAGCCTCTTGATCTAGCATTAATGAATGAGGCGTGAGGGGAGCAAATGGTTATCTGGAGATGTGGTGGACATCTCACATTTGCCTTCTCGATTGATGATGGATCCTCTGAGATGATCAAACAGGGAAGTAGGGGCTTTGGGCTATCTATCAAATCTGGAGTAGAAGTAAGTGTAAAGCGCACACTAGATTGTGAGGGTTTGAGTTTGTCAATTGAAGACCATAATGGAAATTTAATCACAAATGAGGATGCAAAAAAAACAGTATATACTACATTAGATGTTTTATCTAAGATGGGCTGGTTTTTGGGTAGAAAAGGATTTTTATTTCATGTTAAGCAAGAGTTGCCCCCAGGGCGTGGTTTTGCAGTCTCAGCATCCACCGCTCTAGCGACTAGTGCTGCAGTTATTGATTTGTTATGTGATAAAAAAGGTCAGAGAAAAGAAGATCTTCTCGCGTGTTCCTATGAGGTTGCTCATCTTGTTGAGAGAATAAATTCAGGGGGGTTGGGAGATATAACTGGGATTTTTGCTGGGGGGGTCGAACTTAGAACTGCTGCGGGGAGCCCCACACACATATGTAAAAATGATGATGGGGTGATTGTTTCAAAAGCTGGCCCTGGTGAATCTGAGGGTTGGTTTTCGGAGATTCCTGTGCTGTTGTTGTGGGGTGAATGCGCACAATCAACAGGCAATTGGATTAATCATCTTGAAAGAAAAAAGCGGATAACTGAAGTGGGGGATCGGATACTTGAACCATTGCTGGAAAAGCCATGGAACGTCTCTCGGTGGCCTGAAATAATCGAATTAAGCCATTCATTTGCTAAGGGGGTAAATATTTTGGAAATGGAGGGTTTACTTGATGTTCTTTCTATGGCTAACCGGCTTATTTCAGATCGGCCCCTCACGGCTCTGCCATGCTTTCTTGGTGCCGCGTGTGCGATCGTTCCAACCAAACTTGAAGGCGATTACAAGCATTATTTTCATGAAATCATGGAAGAGTATGGGGGGATGAATATGGTATATACCCACGTATGTGAATTTCCACTTATCGAGATGAAAACGAATCTGCAAGATCAGTAGTTATTTGATTAAACTTCATCTCAAGTTCTTTTGCAGCTTCACGAAGAGCAATTTCAGGGGTCATTGAGCCATCGGTCTCAAAATTAAGCACAAATTGATTTGGCTCTTCTTCAAGGACGATTGCCCCATCAAATTTTTCCTCACGGCCTGAACCCTTTCCAACATGATTTAGGGCTTTGGATAGTTCAATCACTCGAAGAGGGTCGTCCAAGCGGTTCTTTTTGAATTCGTCAATACTAAATCCAAGGTCGAGACTGAAGAAATGTTGCTCTGCTCGGCCTTTATTTTTGATCACCGCAGTTTTTCTCGGAGTGAAAGATACTCCAGATACGGGAGTCCATTTCGCGTGATCCCGCCCTCTCCCAAGCATTGCATAAGCATAAGCCTCTAGATATTGGCCCGCATATAACTTGGTTATTGGAATTGTCTGAAAGCCGTCTGGAATTTGTAGGGTATCATCACCAAGGACGTTCAGGTCTCCAGCAGTTATCGTTTTGCCATCTTCAGTCCCTGTTGCAGAAACAGAATACAAAATTTGACACAAGGGACAGCCACGGTCTTCAATCACTAGATCTTGACAATTGGGGCACTTATCCTGAAAATGAAACTCATCATGGCGTGTGGGAATTGGAAGCATTGCCATTCTATGAGCAATTACTTCATCCGGAAGCACGTTAATTGATTCTACAATCTCACCGGTTGAGTTGTCTTGATGTGTACCCTGCGTGAACATCACGCGCACAATTGACATTTTTGGAACGTCTGAGATCATTGTTCGCCGAAGGGCATTCAATGTAGCTCGACCTGTATCTGAAATGAGAAAAGAACCCCTGGTTCCATTTGTTTGCAAGACTTCGATGTTCATGTATTCGCCTCCTCAGACGCGCCGCCCTCGACGACCGCCTTTCTTCTTGGTTCCATCATGTGGAATGGGAGTTACATCCTCTATTCGAGCGATGGAAATTCCTGCACGTGTAAAGGCACGGATTGCTGCTTGGGCGCCTGGCCCGGTTGCAGCCGAACGGTTCCCCCCTGGGCCGCGATATTTCACAATAATTGTCTCAAATCCTTTTTCACGAATCGCATCTGCAATACGTTCTGCTGCACGGGTAGCCGCAAATTGTCCACCACCATCTTTTGATGATTTTACAACCATACCACCACTAACACGGGCAATTGTTTCTGCTCCGGTTAAATCGGTGGCTGTAAGTAACACGTTATTGTAAGATGAGAAGATATGGACAATGGCTTTGTGACTCATGTTTAAGCCTCCTTCTGTGAGGGGTCTTCTGTTTCTTCTGAAACATCATCTGCAGACGGCGCTGATTCTGCCGCTTTTTTGATCTCCTTGATTTCTTCTTCCGTAAATTCGGGTAATTCACCCACTTCTTCTTCAGTATTTTCACCCTCGACACGAATTTGCTCAATCATTTGCCTGATCTTATGATTTTCGTCATTTAGTGCAGAGGTGGAATAATATCCAATCAAATCTTCTTCGAGGCGGGATACATTGTATCCCGGCACTGTTATTTTTTGACCATCAATTGAAATGTGGCCATGGGATACTAACTGCCGTGCTTGTTTTTGGGAGGAGGCGAGACCTTTGTAATACGTAATAGATTGTAAGCGCCTGTTTAGTACATCCTCAAGTGACATTCTAAGCACATCATCAAGTGTAGCATCCTCTGCAATCAGGCCTTTGACTTGTAAACTAGTCAGTAAGTCTTCTCGCTCTCGTTTGAAGTGCCCATCTTCAGAGTCGACACGACCAATGAGTTTCATTGCCTGTTGTCGATGTCGTCGAAGGCGGGATTTCGCCTTCCAAATTTCCCGCATATTCTTTAGAGAGAATTTGACTCGAACTTCATTCTCTTCCTCAATACGCTCTTTTTTCCAAGGATGTTGGGGGGTGTCAAATCTACTACGTGAAAATTTTGGGTGACCCATCAAAACCCAACTCACTTCTTACGGCTTACACCAAGGGTCAATCCACGGCGCCCATTGCTACGTGTACGCTGTCCTCGTACTTTTTTGTAGCCGGCATGTCGGACACCAGCATAGGATTTTGTCATACGTTCTCGAGAAATATCTTCATCCTGTATAATGGACAAGTCTTGCCCGTAAAGATGGAGTTCATCGCCTGTTTCAAGGTCTCTTTGCCGATTTAGCATCCAAATTGGGGCCACTTCAGGAAATTTTTCAAGACTGGCTGAAAGTTGTGCGATCTCTTCATCCGACAATGTACCACCAAGTCGGCTTCCATCTAAGCCAGAAAGCATGCAGATGGAATCTGCAACACGACGCCCTACACCTCGAATGGAGGTTAGGCCAAGGCGAATTGGGCGCTGACCATCGATATCGGAATTTGCAATTCGGAAAAGATATCGGAAGTCGTCACCTAATTCATCGGTGCTCGACTGCCTTCCACCTGCCATCGATGAGCCACCATACCTGCCTTTCGGGATCGAGGCGATCATGCATCCCTATATCAAACAAGCGTCAAACCCCATGTTGTATATCAAGGCGCAGTAACGCGAGCGGAGACGATTCATTTGTACCAAATCGAATCAGGGCACTGGGTCGGTTTCCAGTAGATGATAAATTAGTGAGTTTGCGTTGTAAAATGGGGTGATCATTGGGGGATATTGCTAATTTAAGAGTGGGTCCTGATAGCCCATGAGCATAAACCAACTGAGATATTTCTAGAAAATTATCCATGATATTTGAGGGGTTTTCAAAAATTCCAATCACAACGCCAGCTGATATAATGAATGGGTCATAGGGGTTGACGGTTCTTCCTTTCGGGAGGTGTGCCAAAGGTCTCCGTCCCCCTGTACGGAGCCAAGATAATGCATCGCTGCTGACATTATCAGCCCATGATTTCCAAAGCCCGCTTTCACCCACAACAGCATCCACAATCAAAATGGTGTCACATAATTGGACCATTGATGGATGAATAGTTGTGGGCTCCGATTCCCGTGCGCCGCTATGATCACCCCAAGTGCCATCAGTTAGCAACCTTGTAATTCGTTCAGGTTCACCTGCCGATAAGCCCACATGAAGCACTAAACGATCTATTCTCCCCCCACCTTGGGATAGGCGTTCCCAAGTCAATGGATTATTTGGAAAAAAGGATCGAACCATTCTTTCAATTGATTGGCGACTATCAAAATCTAACCGGGGAGGAAGGTCGAGAAGAATTGCTGTGTTATTGGTGAAATATTTGTGCCAAGTTGCAAGAACAGTTTTTGGGTTTGGTTCTAAATCCGTTAAGGATGATCGGGCACCGTCTAAGGGACGAGCCGGGTCAAGGAGGAATACTGCCACAGAACACTTCCCTTTAGTTAATTCACGTGCTAAATCCTCATCTTCGGCACTTCCATGAACAATAAGGAGGGTTTTTTGATGAACTTTTTGGGCCACCATTGCACGCTTTTTATTCACTTCAATTCCAATTCCTTCCCTGTCTAACTTTGTTGAAATAATTGCCAATGGGGATCCTGTACCACACGCAGGATCTACCACGTACCCTGCTGGGATTTTGAGAGACATGAGTCGGTTTGCACGCTGGGTGGATACATCATCTGGCGTTATGATCCTGTGCATGGAATCATGGGTCATTTTGGACACTCAGCCATCTTCATTGATGTGAATGAGATCATTCAGAGTCATCAATGAAAAAAATTGGAAACCATTGTTTTCAATTCTAGAGCGGCCGCCTTCCTCTCGGTCGACCACAGTAATAATTCCAATTACATCACAACTAGTCTCATTTCTCATTCTCTGTGCAGCTAATAGGGAAGAATCACCTGTTGTGGTCACATCTTCGAGAATTAATACGCGCTCATTTCCTTGAATCGAAGTCCCCTCAATTCCCGTAGGATTTCCTGTCTTTCTCCCCCCCCTCCCCTTCGGCTTTTTCCGAATCATGAAACCTTTCGGCCCAGCAGGGTCTGCTTTAGATACGACCAAAGCTGCAAGAGGAACTGCACCCATTTCTAATCCACCAACTAGATTCGCATTCAGGCCTTTGGAAACTTCTAGAAGGGATATCCCAATCCAACTACTTAGTTCGGGGTCCATCATGGATGGTTTAAGGTCACAAAACCACTTACTACGGCGACCCGAGGCTAATTCAAAGGTTTCTTCATCAGCTTCAAGCAGGCTGAGAGACGCTATTTTTGCCTTGGCCTCTGTCGCACTGATTCCGACCATGCTACCTGCGAATGGTTTGTCATCATAGGGCTTCTCCCTTAGCCACGATCTATGTCCAGCCGGTATGCTCATGGACAACGAACTTTTGGCAAGAAATTGGTGGGGAAAAGTGCGGTCGGCGAATCCCCTTGAAACTCTCGACTTAGATGACTTAGATGCGCGCATTGCCTCCTATCGATCGAATCTAGATTCTGAATGTGAGCGTGCTTATCTTCTTGCGGAGCGGGCACGTGCAAAGGGTTTGGATCTAGAACCTCGTGTCGAGATTCCCCGGGCTTCTGATTTAGCTGGACGAACTGAAAAACTACTTTCTGAGCATCTTAAGGGTATCGAGGTTTCCGATGATATCCGAAAATTGCTCAAGGAACATGACCGTGAAACTACTTCAATCCAAATTGCAATAGACGTGGCACAACGTGCTCGAGATGAGGGGCGACAAGATCACGAAGCTGTCGAAGTTGGCCTACGAGTTGGGCTTGCCGTACTCACCGAAGCCGTCCTTGTGGCACCCCTTGAAGGCGTCTGTGAAGTTAGAATTTTGCGTAATGCAGATGCATCGCCTTTTCTTAGCGTCTATTTTGCAGGACCAATTCGCGCTGCTGGCGGAACAGCACAAGCGCTGGCAGTGCTAATTGCCGATATGATTCGGACGAATTTGGGAATTAGCCCCTATGTTCCAAGTAGACAAGAAATTGAGCGGGTCAAGGAAGAATTTGGACTGTACCGGGGAAATTTGCAATATCGCCCATCTCCTGAAGAAATTGAAAGCATTGTATCTTCCTGTCCTGTGATGATAAATGGAGAGTCTACTGAAGAGATTGAAGTCAGTGGACAGAGAGATTTGCCAAATGTAGATGATAATCGAATACGCGGTGGAGTGTTATTGGTCATAGGTGAAGGAATGTGCCTCAAGGCCCCAAAACTCCTTGCACATACTGATCGATTGAATGTAAAAGGGTGGGATTTTATCCGCGCATTCGCAGATCGGGGCGCTAAGGAGAAAGATACCGGGGACAAATCTCGCCTGCGGATAAAACCGATTCGTAACTATATGAAAGAAATTATCGCAGGTCGGCCGGTTTTTGGCGATCCTAGTCGTGCAGGTGCGCTTCGGCTAAGGTATGGACGTGCGCGGGGAGGGGGTTTGGCAGCTGCCGGGATTAATCCAATCACCATGGCTGCATTTGATGATTTTCTGTCAGTTGGGACGCAAATGAAAATTGAGCGACCTGGGAAAGCATGTGCAGTTACTGCTTGTACTGACGCCGAAGGGCCGTTGCTCCTTCTTCGAGACGGGACTGCTTGTAGGCCAAAGAATTTGAGTGAATGGAATTCTATTCGAGAGCGCGTGTTGAAGGTCTGGGATGCTGGCGAGCTGGTGTTGGGGTATGGAGAATTTCTTGAAAATAACAAGGAGTTAGTCCCAAGTGGTTATGATCGGCACTGGTGGGGTATAGAAGTTCTTGAGGGATTAAAGGATGAAAAAGATGTTTCCGCACTAAAGAAAATTCTTGATTGGCATGACGACCTAATTCCACAAGGAGTTCCTGGAAATGATGTAACATCGGGAGGATTAGATGCTGCGATAAGGGTGAGGAAATGGCATATTTACCTAAGAAATTTGGAACTTGAATATTCTCAAGCCCTAGAAATTTCAGCCACATTTGGCACCTCCCTCCCCCCGCCTTTTCTTCCTTGGTGGTCAGACCTTCCGATTGGATGGATAGAGCCCCTAATTAAAGCACTGAAAAATTCTGAGTTCAGGGATAATGGTGATCTTTGTCTCCTAGATGCAGCTGCTGGTTGGCGGCCATCGACAAAAGTCGGCCAAGAAAGCGAAGATGGGCTTTGGGGTGAAATAAACGAAGAAGGGGAAGAGCGCCTAAAGCACGGGAGTGTAAAAGCAGCGTTATTAGCTCTTGGAATAGAACACCGTCATGAAGGAAATCACATCGTATTCGGCGAAGTATGGAGAGCAATCGCATTAGGTTTGGACCTTGATGCATCTGGGCAAAGCATTACGGGAGGGGAACGAATAATCCAGCGCGTAAACGATAGGATCGAATTGCTATTAGAGGCTCAGAATGAGGTGAATAATGCAAAAATTGCGAAGAGTGATTATCTTCAGAAAAGAAATGTCGCGAGAATTCGGGCAGAAGTTGAAGCGCGACAGCAAGAAAAAACGATCGCTGAGACTGAGAGAATTGGACTTGCAGCCGCAAATGCGGTCAAAGATGATTCGGGGCTTGACTATGAACGGATTAAGCACTTGGAATACCTTCTCGAGGTTGATGAAGTATTGCGAACACTTGAAATTGTTCGAAAATCAGGACGGATACGATGGGAAGACGCTGTACCAATACGAGTAGGGAGTAGAATGGGAAGGCCGGAAAAGGCAGCTCCAAGGGCAATGAAACCACCAATTCACGCTCTTTTCCCGATTGGTGAATCATCTGGAAACCAGCGAAGGCTCAACGCAGCAATGGCTGCGGGTACGGCGAGCATTAGGGGATTGTGCATCAGAATTTGCACGCGTTGTGAGAGGGAAACACCCCTCATCACTTGTCCACATCCTGATGTTTCAGAACCAGGAAATAAATGCAATGGAAGGACAAATCCTGCGATGATGAGAAATCCGTATTCTGGTGAAATGAAGCCAAAAATCGCCAATCCAATGGTCCTAGATATGAATGCGATAGTAACTGATGCTCTGAATCATGTGAAAGGAACAAACCTTCCTAAAATTGTGAAATGCATCAAGGGCATGATGTCAGAACTTCGTTCTCCCGAACCACTTGCAAAAGGAATTCTTCGTGCTAAAAATGGAGTGTCCGTCTTCAGGGATGGAACAATCCGTTACGACATGATTGATGTGCCTTGTACACACGCCAGAGTACGTGAAATCAACACATCTGTTGAAAAAATCAGAAGCCTTGGATATACCTTCGATATCGATGGAGCGCCTCTTCGAGACGAAAATCAAATTTTTGAGATCATGCCACAGGACATCATCCTCTCTCAAGATTCCATCCCTTATCTTACTCAAACAGCAGCATATGTTGATGAGTTACTTGTGCGCTTTTACGATGAAAAGCCATTCTATAATGTGAAGGATGCTGATGACCTGATTGGACAATTAGTTGTTGCATTAGCCCCGCATACATCAGGAGGGGTACTTGGGAGAATTCTAGGGTGGACAAAGGCTCGTGCTGCATTTGCTCACCCATTATTTCATGCGGCCAAACGGAGAAATTGTGATGGAGATGAAGATTGTGTGATGTTACTCGTTGATGGGTTACTAAATTTTAGTCGCCAAATACTTCCCCGTCGGAGGGGTGGTTTGATGGATGCACCTCTTGTTCTGACCACACGTATTGACCCAGATGAGATTGACAAAGAAGCACTCAATGTTGACGCTGCATGGTATTATCCATCATGGTTTTATCGAGCAACATTGGAAAGATTACATCCAAAAGAAATTCAAGATAAAATGGACTTAATTGGGACAAGGTTGGGAACCTCGGGGGCAGAACAAGGGCTAGGATACACGCATGAAACTGATTGTATTGATTTAGGGCCCAGAGCCTCCGCTTACACAACCCTTGAAACAATGCGGGACAAGCTCAATGCACAATTGAGATTATGTACAAAACTTCGAGGAGTTGATGAACAAGGGGTTGCATCAAGTGTTGTTGAAGACCACTTCCTCCCTGATTTGCGTGGCAACCTTGTCGCCTTCAGTCGGCAAAAAGTGCGTTGTACGCGGTGTGGACATTCTTATCGACGAGTTCCTTTGGCTGGCCATTGTATCCAAAAGCGAGTCGTTGGCAGTGGTTTAATTCGTGGAGATGGTGCTGTCGATCCCCAGTGCCGTGGGCCTATCGCATTAACTGTCAGTGAAGGTGCGGTTAGAAAATACATCGAAACAATGCGGTGGGTTATGCAAACCTATGGTGTGCGAACATATACAAAACAGCGGGTCGATCAACTCGTAGAAGCAGTAGATTCACTTTTCTGCGATGATCGAGTTACAATTACCACATTAGATGATTTCTTCTGAGAAGCCAAGTATTTTCAATACCTTGCCCATGTAATCAAGTTTTTTTATTTTAATTCTAGGATCTGTTTTCCCAGACCATTTTCCCACTCGTGTTAAGTGAAATCCTTCAAATATGATATTTGATTTTGATTTGCCAGATAATACTGCCAAGCAAGCACAACGGTCACCATCGGTCAGTCCACCAATATTTTTACCTCCTGTGATTTTATTTGGTACTTGGTGTGAGAAACAAATTTTCGAACCAAAAACCGCTTTTGCATCAGATAAGGATGGTGAAAGATCATTATTACCATGTGCGTGTAGAATTAAAGCAATCTCAAAGTCTTTCAATATAGGATGGAAAAATGAAAATCCATCACCATCTGATAGGATTGCACAAGTTCGTTTGAGGGCACGGGATTGATATGGCTCTTCAAGAGCAAGCAACGCCCCGATAGAACCGTCTGCAACGAGAATTGTTGCTCGATGATTATGTGGTTTGAGCCAATCCGGTAGCACATCCATCCATTTTTCTACTGAGGAATCTGCCCCAATGATCGTAATTGTCGAGGCTTTAGAGAGTTTCTGTCCTATTAATTCCCATGTGGCGTTTAATTCTGCAAGCGTAAATATATCAAGAAAAGTGTGTGCTAATTTCTGAGCGGATTGAATGTCTAAGTTCAATGGCCAATTAAATTCCGAACGCGCTCTTTCTTGAATTTGAAAGCATTTAGTAGAGAGGGAAGTAGGGAAATTATACTCCATGAAATCGGCGCCCCTCATCTCCTGTTGGATCAAAGGCTTTCATTGCTCGCCAAGTAATCCACCAAGCCACCAATAAGAGCAATGTGCCCGACCAATCTTGTTGGATTTGTTGGACATCAAATGCGTAATCAGTTCCATTGTTGATGCGATCAATGGATATTCGGACTGCATTGCGGGTAAATTCCCAAATTGTTAGAACAAAAATAGACATGACAACCACTCGCTTTCTGAAGTGCCCCCTGCGTGCTGCTAAAACCATTGAACCAAGGGCAGTAAACAAAAACGTAAGGAGAACCCATGTCAAAGAATCTCGCAGGGCTGTAAGAACTAAGAGAGAAGAGGGGTGGTCTAAACCAATTCCATCTGAGTAAGTTTCCCATGCCGCCGTTCCAGCTAAAATGGCTGATATAAGTGCAATAGACCAAAGTACTGTAGTAATCATTGCCCCGTCTGTATTTGCATTCATCTCTAGAATAATTCTGGAAATCAAATTCTCAGCACCCAATCCTCGTGCTAAAAGCCACCCTCCAAGCAAAAGTGGGAGAGCACCAATCATCCATGGCTGGCCAAAACTGATCCCTGCGCCAATTAGAATTAGAACAAGAGATACTGGTATGACAATTCTCCTTCGCATTCCGGGGTCATCAAGTGCTTTGGCAATGTAATAATACGTCCCTTCAAGTCCTTTTGACTGTTTCACAACTATTCGATGAACGTGGTCGATGCGCAAGCGACTTTGGATAATTGGGAGGAGGGTTTCATCTTCTGCACCATCAGTTACTACCACTACTCTATCTGGTTCTGCATGATCTATGACTTCTTCGAGTTGCATGGCAATTGCTCGGTCCGAACGAACGCCTACGCGTTCATCGCCAGTTAAAATTGCAATTGAAATTTCATCCTCGCCGTCTTCATCAACAAGAAAGTCATGCTGCTGCAATGCTCCAAGGATCGCATTGGTATCGGATTCTTCCGGGTCAGCAATGCCGAGTTTGAGGGCGGCGGCAAGTACATTTCTCCGACCAATGATTGGCCCACGAAGGCCTGCTTTCACGCCGAGATCATCGTCACGGTCAATGGTCAGTACGAGAGTCCTATTCATTATCAATAGCTCCTTCGGGGAGTGTTGTATCTTTTGATGGCACGCCCGCCGCCTCTAAAGGTGCATCGCGTCGACGATCGCGCTGTCGGGCTTTGAGGTACTTCAAGGGGTGGGTCATCCAAGATTGATCGCATAGTGAATTGTCTCCTAGTTGGACTGGGCAATTTCGATTCACCTTCATTTTAGGACAGCCTGCTGGCGTATACTTTGTTTCATAAATTTGGCCAAGTTGATATGTCGTTGTGCCGGCATCGTAATCAGGGGCTTTTTGGAATAATGATTTTGTTTGTTCAATTGTCCAACCAATTGTATGAGCCATCGATGCAAGAAAAAGGCGCCCTGTATGATTAACATTTACCCCTTCACTTAATTCAGAAATGATAACTTGCATACAAGGCGGTAAATCACCTTCATTCACCTCGGTGAGTTCAACCTCTGACGAATGATTAAGGCGCAATTCTGATTCAAAAATGGCTACAGATTCTGCTAGATGAGATGCTGTTTCATCGTCGAGGCGTGAAGAGCGTTCCTCTATCGACTCCGTTATTGCGTCACGCACGCGCTCAAGAAGTAGGCGAGCAACTCTTTTTTGGCCTTGAATACCTCCACCTAGCATCACCCTGCCATCTTCAAGATCTTGGTGAATTAATCTCCAATTATCTCCCGAAATTCGGGGGGATAACTCCAACCAATCTAGAAGTCCAATGGATATGTTTTCAGGGTCTAAATTCACATCACCCAGGTACGTTAGTGCAACCTGTTCAAGCATGTGTGGGTCTGATTCAATTAGGGCTTTAGCACGCATTGCCTCACCGTGGGCCCATCGGCGCCCAAGTGCTTTATCTGCACTCGCACAAACAACCATCAACGCGTAAAGGTAGCTAAAAATCTCAATCATCCGGCCTTCACTTGTATAGAGGTCGATGGATGATGAATGATCGATTCCGGCACTAGATACAATCGATTCGAGCAAGCGCTGATGTCCACGTGCTCGAATCGCTGCAGTTGATTGTGATTCAAGTAGTGTTACAATATCCAAGCCATATTCACGTGCCATCGACTGCATAATCGAACGTGATTGAGGAAGAAATGGCATTCTGGCTAAGGAGGCTTGATTTGTGATGGGAGGGGGATCTGGTTTTCTCGCCATTGTCCCACAACTCAACTCATGATTAAACTATCAACACCACATGCCGGACAAGTGACTTTTATTGGACGGATAGAAGGGATGCCTAATGGTGCTGAGCATGATGGGCACAAAACGGCATCAGAGACAGATTCTTGGCGGTCTTTTGTTGCGTCGTCGGGTGCATATCTAAGTCGGTAACGCCCAGAATCAACAATTCTTTCAGCACTTGGAACAATGAGCGATGCTTCTTCCTCAATGTCTTGCGTTAGGGGGTTTAAGGATGAATTCTCCGTATTCGGAGTTTTTCTAGTAGCTTCTATGGTTGCGATATATGCGACTAAGTCATCTGGGTTCATTCCAAATTGTGGCCCTAGTCGTTGCGCTTCAAGAAGCCGGTCATACGGGTCAAGACGAATAAGCCCCGTGATAATGTGGTCGGGAATCGTTGAGTCTGACATCGGAGTTAGCGCAGGCATCTATTGGCGATGAAACCTCCCCAACATTATGTCTTGTGTCGCCGGAACCGTGATATTGGATGAATCTCCATCGTCCATGACCGGACGGATATCTGATGCATCGTCGCGCCGTGTTCCTTGCCCTAATGTTCCTAGCCATGTCTTCAATTCCATTGTTTGAGGATGAAGTAGATGATCCGACCATTACTGCCAAAATTTTAGATAATTCTGATGTTTTGGGCGTGAGTGATGGAAGATCTTCTACAACACAAACAACATCTTGGACACGAACCATGGGGAGTAATGAGAATGATTATGGGTACCATATAGAAACTTCTGGAGATGGGAGTGTCTATGTCGCGGGAGAATATTGTACGAGTGGAAGTTCAAGTTGCACGATGTACTTTGACAACAGTGGTTCAGCATCAAAGAATGCTCAATTGAGTGGAAGAAATTCGTGTGTCGAATTATTTGTGGCAAAATATAGCCCAGATGGTGATTTGGAATGGTCAGAATACGCTTACTCAAGTGATAATTGTGGTAGTGGATATGTTTACGTTACAGACTTGGATGTTGCACCCGATGGAACTGCAGTAATAAGCGGGTATTTTCGCTATACCATGTATTTTGGTGGTCAATTCAATATCCAAAATGATTACAGCAGTTATTGGGATGGTTTTGTCGCAAAAATAGACAAAAATGGGCAGTGGAAATGGGCACACAGTTATGGATACAGAAGTTGTTGTGAACACACATATGGAGAAGGGGTTGCTATAGACCCAAATAATGGTGATGTATATACTACTGGAAGGTGGTATCATACAACCCATAGTTTTCATATTGACCAAAGTAACTACTTCAGCAGTTATTGTGGGAGTTGGATTTGGTCATCTTTTGTCCTTCGTTTTGACTCTAATGGTAATACAAAGTGGGGTGAAGAAATAAAGGGGTATACAGGCAGTTCTGGCTCTAGTTGCAATACAAATTCAAATAATGAGGCATGGGATATCGAAATAGATAATGCATCAAACATCTATGTGACTGGATATTTCAGATATTGTTTAGAATTTTATGGCACTCGCCATTGTGGGGCACAACGGAGCAATTGGGATGGATTCATGCTTAAATTTGACCAAAATAAAACCGTGGATTGGATAAAGCACATTGGTTCAAACTCAGATGACTATCTCAGAGAAATAGCATTTGATGGATTATGGAACCCCGTTGTGTATGGATATCGAAGTGGAAATTCAATTTCATTTGGGGGTGGTTCGACACCAAGCACAAACAAGGACTTTGTCGCTAAATGGAATCGTTCAGGCTCTGAAGAGTGGGTCAAGGACCTAACAGCATGTTGCTACAATAACAATCAGAAAGAGTCCGGACTTTCGGTTTCCCCAACGAATGGTGATGTGTGGATTGTCCATGATCGGTATGAAGAGATTATTTCAGGCGATGGTTCGACTTCAAAGAAATATACTACAAAGACAGATGATAACGGGGTTGCCATGTGGGTTCATTCCGTTAATATTGATGCGAATGGGACCATATATCGTGCCGGAAAACACCAAAATACAATCACATTAGATGGCGTTTCACATTCTCACAGAGGAAGTTCCTATGATCTTTGGATCTCAAAATTTGATCCTGATGATGATGGTGATGGGCTTCCAAATCGACTGGATAATTGCCCCTTAATCCAAAATTCTGACCAAACAAACCATGATTCAGATGAATATGGGGATGTTTGTGACACTGATGATGATAACGATGGCCTCAGCGATACAAATGATGATTGCCGATATGGAGACATTGATTGGATCTCTGCCCCACTGACCGATCAAGATGGTGATGGTTGTCGCGATGGAGGGGAAGACAAAGATGACGATAATGATGGCATCGAAGATTATTACGACTTGTGTGAAAGGAATTCTTTTGGTCATTCCATCGGCCTAACTGGTTGGCTATCTAACAAGGCCGTAAATGACCATGATGAGGATGGTTGTCATGATGAATTTGAGGATGATGATGATGATAATGATGGTGTCAATGATGGAATGGATCGTTGCTTCCGTGCAGAAATTGGTTGGGGTTCAAACCCACTTACAGACCATGATGGAGATGGATGTCAAGATGGCGTAGAGGATGATGACAGAGATAATGACACAATAATTGATGCAAACGACGACTGTCCGCTTGGCCGAACAAATTGGTCATCCACTCCCTCTACAGATCATGATGGAGATGGGTGCTTTGACTTAACAGAAGACCTGGATGATGATAATGATGGTATCCCAGACACAGATGATACGTGCCCTCTAGGATTCACAGGGTGGGTGAGTTTGAGGTCTAGCGACCATGATAGAGATGGTTGTGCAAATACAGATGAAGATGATGATGATGATGATGACGGGGTGGAAAACCTTGCAGATTTATGCCCGCAAGGTCGATTATTCCGCTCCAGTAGTACCACGGATAATGATCGAGACGGGTGTGAAGATGCCACTGAAGATGAAGATGATGACAATGATCGTATTCCCGATCACGACGATTTCTGCCCTGATGGGGAAACAAATTGGGTATCGGGGCGTGTGCTCGACATTGACGGGGATGGTTGTCGAGATGCTGGCGAAGATGATGATGATGATGATGATGGTGTCGAAGACAAAGATGACAATTGCTTCTCAGCAATCGGGTGGAAATCAAACCCATCAAGTGATTTTGACGGAGACGGTTGTAATGATTCTACTGAAGATACAGATGACGATAATGATGGTACTCCCGACCTTGTTGATAAGTGCCCGTACGGCGAAGCCCTGTGCCTTACCACACAGGAATCTGTGATGAATACAACTAATGATGATGAAAATGGGGATGCGGAAACTCCTAATTCAACCAGCGTGGATATTTCGACAAATGCAACTAACACAACAAATGTTTCTGATTCATCTGGTGTGTTAGAAAATGAAACAGGTACTAATCAATCATCTCAAACTTTAGCCTCAAAAAGTGTCGTTTCAGAATTACCAATGACTCTAATATATGCAATTGGGGGGATCATTGCAGTGTTAGCAATTATTGGAATCTTGCTCTCTCGCAAAGGTGGGAAAGGAGATAGGGAAAGCGATTGGGCGAGTGAATACGGTGACTTTTCCAGTGATTCGGGCGGGCCTCCCGCGAATGCAGCTGGAAGAATCGGGCAAGATGGACTTGAATGGGTGGAACATCCACCAGCCTCTGGAAACCATTTCTATCGACAAGGCCCTGGTGGGTCATGGATTCGTTGGGCTGATTGACCGGCAGAATAGAAGAGTACAAGGCCTTAGCCGAGATTATGATGGAGACCCTAGTAGGTCTCGATGCGAATTTTTTGCAGTCTGTTGAGATCAAGGAATATGGTCCACTCAAAGTTGCAATACCAAAAGATCAAACAAAACAGTTACTAATTGAAGGAATCTTGAAAGAAAAGGAAGAATGGGTGGATTTTCTTGAAGATGTAAAGAAAAATGGTGGTAAAGTGCATGGAAAAAGTGGCTCTTTTGAGCCACTTTTCGGAATGGTCCCTCTACACACCAGCCAAAGGGAAGTTACTTGGCTCATAGAACAAAAAGGCGAATGCAAATGGGTGCGGCTTCATCGAAGCACACCCAAATTATTTGAAGAACGGAAGAAAGTGCTCAAGGGGGCTGGATTATCCTCATCTAAAGTGCTAGTTAGTATTGAAGGGAAAATTGTAATTAGCCAATTGAAAGTGCCAAGTGGATCAAAAAATCTAATTTCAGAAATAAGAGATTTTCCAAAAGATGGTGCTACGAAATTAGGACAAGTTCTTGGACGCTGTCACAGAGTTTCTGCGAAGAGAAAATGCTCAGCATCTGATCAAAGGTCTTGGAACAATAGGCTCAAATTGCTAGAAGGGTGGACTCAGGCAAATACTCTTTGGAGAGCACCACACACGCTAAGCACACACGCAACAATAGACCTCAACGGACCCGGGGTTAGAGATTGGATCGTTAGTTCAGAGGGCGTGATTATTGGCATGGTTGAACCATCTCAGTCATGGGTTGAGGTTTTGTTACCTGACAAGGAGTTACCTGCCACACGTGATATTGGTCGAATTCTACTAGACCTTGACCGAGCTAACCTATCACACGAAGACTCAAAGGCTGCTCGACAGGTATTTATCGCGGGATGGAAGGCAACTGCCCCTAGAATGTGGGCCAACCGCAGGGTTCTTGATGGCCATAGAGGGGGCATCTCAATTTGGGTTTATGAGTGCTTATTGATTGAAGTGGCGGAATTCAAAATATTGGGAAAAGGAAAGTCTGCTGAATTGCGAGAAAGGTTGCTTGAAGTACCTAGATTAGAACGAAGAATGTTTCTTTCAAGGTCCATATCTGCCCTAGGGTTTTGTTCGAGATGGTTGGGGATCGCAATGTTATTAGCACCGCTTTGGGGAATGAAAAATGCAATTCTATTGATTGGTTTGGGAATTACGGGGTTGTTGCTAGATCGGATCCTTGTGATTGTGTATCGACTTAGAGCACCCCCCCCTACTTGGGTCGGAGAAGGGAAAGGGCGGTAGACTCATCTTCAGAAGCCCGATCGAAGGAATGTGTCATGGGTTGCAACTGCAGAGGAACTTTGGCCAAAGTGGGATAGCGACCTTTGGGCTGCGCCAGTATATCCAGAAGGTGGAACGCCGTGGGTATTAATCGACCCAAATAGTAAAGGGAATCTTCGAAGTCAAATTGCTGCGCTGGACCAGAGATGTGATTTTGCCTCCACAAAATTGACTCTTGAAGGGGGGGTTTGGATTGATCCATCTGCGAAAATCGCCAGCTCTGCAATAATCGAAGGCCCATGTTACATCGGCCCAAATGCAGAAGTGCGTGCTAATGCATATGTTCGGGCATGGTCATGGTTATGTCGCGAGTCGGTCCTTGGCCATGCTTGTGAAATTAAGCATAGCATTCTTCTACCAGGGGCAAAAGCACCTCATTTCAACTATGTTGGAGATAGCATTATTGGACCGAACTCAAATTTGGGTGCTGGGGTCATACTCTCTAATCTACGCCATGATAACAATGAGGTGCGAGTGCGGATTGGAACTAAAATGGTGGATACTGGTTTGAGAAAGTTTGGATCCTTAGTTGGAGCAGATGTGAGTATCGGTTGCAATGCAGTATTGAATCCTGGTGTCATCCTTGGCCCGGGATGTTCTGTTTGGCCGGTCGCACTAGTAAGTGGTACAAGAGGGCCAAACGAAATTTGTAACTGAAAGGAGTATTTTGATTCCATAGTTAAATGTCAAGATCCTTCATTTTAGGGTGTATGTGCTATGTTTTGGGGGTGCACGATTAAATCATTATGTTTAATTATGATTCACTTTGAATAATTCAACAGGCGATTTGATAACCCGCCCCATGCCGCTTGTATACGTGGCAGCGGAGCGCTTGTCCCGCAGAGGTCGGCGCTTTCTCAAGCGTATTCAGCGCGCCGATACCGCTTACGAATTGCAAGAAGTGGCAACTGAGATACAGGTTGAAGTTGAACGCCGTTCAATCACTCTTGATGAAGCAACACACTTGGGGAATCAAATACACAGGTACAATGACGAGTTTGATTCATCAACGCAAGTATATGCGCTTTCAGACCGAGATTCATATCGAAAGTCATTGGATATCTATCTTGAAGATGGTGTACTAACTGCAACAGAACAACTCCTTTTGTGGGATGAGCGGCGAAAATTTGGAATATCTGATAAAGAACATGTTGAATTATTATCAATCATGGTTTCAAAAAGGAAGGCTAAAGGCAAATACACAAGAATTTCTGATTTTCAATTACCCGGGGGGAATGACTAATGTCCCCTAATAGTCGAAGACCCACGTGTGCAATAATAGTACTAATTCTGCTATTATCACCCTTAATTCTATCAGTAACTGCAACAAGTGGGAGAGGGCCCCCCGACCTTGAATTTGTCCAGACAAAAATCCTAGGAGATGGTATTGAAAATGCTACAACGATTGTTCTTGCACCGGGCGAACACACAGTTCGAGTGACAATAGAAAACAACGGAACAAGCAACAGTAATGGGACGTTGAAGGCATTTGAAGTTGATTCAGGGGCTGTTGAAACAGAAGTAGATAGTGCTGCTGTTGTTCTCCTCCCGGGTGAACAAGCAACATATGAACTAAAGTGGATCGTACACCCCGGGCTCAGTTGGACCCTTTCCCTCCGCCTAGAGCAAGTCGGAGATGCTGATGTCTCAGATAACATTCAAAATATTGCTTATGACGGCGTAGAACTTGTCAATGGTGAATTGGTAGATTCATCTTTGCCAAATGGGCGCCATCCACCCGAAACCGCGAGTGCTCGCGTCTCTGTCCGAAATACCGGCACCATTGCCGTCGATGTAGTAGTGCGAATTACTGCATGGTCCGGGAGTGTTTCAGGAGGAAGTTGGACTGGGCCGACGACTTCCCTCCTGCCTGGAGAAATTAACGCCCCCGCTTCCGCACAAGGAATTGACGTCAACATAGATTTGGCCAACCTCACAGGAACGATTCTCTTGAATGGAACGATTACTCTTACTTCATCGGGAGGAGATAATGTCAAATTGGAAATTCCCAGTGATGTTGTAGACGTCTCCCCTTATGTTGCTGAATTAATTGATCCTGCGAGTACAGCAATATCTCCGGGAGCAAATACAAACTTGGCTTTTGTGATACTCAACAAAGGGCTTGCTGCTGATCGGTGGAACATAGGACTTACAAGCACACAGGGGTGGGCTGACCCCGCATCCATGCCCTTGCAAACCGCGATATTGAATGCAGGGGAAACTGGAACTGTTCAGGTTCCCGTTACTGTGCCAGAAAATGCAAGCCGGGCAAATTTTGATACGTTGGATTTGACATTAACTTCAGTTAATGCCGGCTATGTATTACAGGGGCGCGCGTATGTTCTTGCCGGGGACGTCATAATAGCAAACACTAGCGCTCCAACGGGATTAATCCCGCTAACTCCCCCAAATTCAGTTGACATCACATATGTTGTCAAAAATGAGGGGAATATTCCAGCTACATTTGACATAAGTGCTGGATTAGCAACTGTAGCGATTGGATGGGAGGTTACACCCGAAATGACCGCAACAAGTATTCTTCAGCCAAATGAAAATGTCAGCATAAACGTACATGTCAAACCACCTGAGCTTACTCGCCCTATGGACCCAAATTCCCATCTCCGAGAAAACGATCAAATCGAAGTGTGGCTGCAAGCAACGCCATCAACAGGGGGTATGCCCTCCACATCCCAAGCAACACTCGAAGTACAAGCAGTCCTAATTGCAGATGTTGAATTTGACGAAGATGTCCTCCTTGTTTCTAAAAATGAGATATTAGCAGATAAAATTGTTCGGGTCGCAACAGGGTCCATTACACTACGCCACAATATCGTTCGGAACATTGCAGATACTGTTGATGTAACTGCTGCGATTGGAAACAAGACATTTGATGCCGCGAGCAATGCATCAAGTTCTGAGGCCGACCGGTGGACGCTTCAACTACAATCTCTAGCAAGCACAATCGGCATTGATGATGAAGCTGAAATTGAAATTGCCATATTGGGCCCATTGCCCACGGGAGTGCATGGATTACCCCTTGCAGGAGATTTAGCCATACCTGTGGAACTTACGGTCACGCCAAATGGCGCATTAACCACAATCTCAAGTCAAGCAATCATCAGACAACTCATTGTTCGCATCCCTGAAGTTGAGCGGGCAAATCTAATTGATGCAGCACCACTTAATTTGGATCCAGCCTACGGAGGACGCCTTAGCATTAGTGTCGAAAACATCGGCAATCACCCATCCGCATACGATTTAATTGCAAGTGCCCCAAATGGGTGGAGTATCTTACTTTCCCGCTCACAAACAGGAATCATCTCACCCCCTATGGCATCTTATCCAGCCACAAATGTGAATTCGCAATCATTCTATGCGGATATTATGCCCCTCGAAGGAGTCATTGCAGGAACAGTAGGGATGATTGATATCGAGGTAAGGTCAATTGATACTGGAAGTCTTCTGGCATCCCACAGTTATGTAACTACTGTAAATCGCACCATTGCTGCGGTTTTGTCCCCAACCGACACAGTTGATGCGCGGATGCAAAGTGGGTCGACAACATCACTTCTAATCAAAGCTACAAACACAGGTAACGCACCTAGCACATTTGCCCTCAGGATTGCATCCATTAATTCGAATTCCATCACAATTAATGTATCTACACCAGATGGCGTGTTAATTGCCCCAAACGAAGAAAGATTGTTGCGTCTTGAAATCAGTAGTGCAATGTATGCACGTTCGGATGAAGCATATGATGCCCTGGTCGAATTAATATCACCAGATAGTTCAGATCCACTTGATGTTGTATCCCTAGCAATAGAAATTCTTGAAACGCATGATTTAACCATCGATTTGCCATCTGAGATTATCATCGCGCCTGGGGAAACAACCACAACACAAGTGATAGTCACAAACCGCGGCAATACTGCTGAAAACCTTAGAGCGGTTTCGGATCACAATGCTGCTTGGTCGTTAGGTATTGGGCCGACTATATTTACAATACAGCCGCCAGGAACAGATAATCTTCCAGTATCAGTCACACTGGACCTTACATTTACCGTTCCCCCCCTAAATTCAACGCAAATTCTCGATTCTGCTGAACGCACCAACTTGCTCGTGAACATGATGGATGAAAACAATGAAGTCGCCGTAAATGCGTCCACAATTGTAATTGTTGAAACGCCATTTGTAGTAACTTTTGTTTCCACGCCTCCGACATTAGTTGACATTCGGCCTGGGATTACGAAAAATATCTCGTTTGAAGTTCGAAATGACGGTATTTTATCAAGCCTTGAGGCAAAGATTAACGCAACCACATTAGACCCCACACGCTGGAATGTTACTGTCCCTTCGGAACCCATTATCCTCCCCCGCACAGAAATTGTTTCATTTATAGTTCAAATTACGCCCATTGCTCCAGACCATTATCATCAAGAAACAACCAACCTTACCCTAGACATTGTTCCCGTCTCTGATGAAATTCGTGGCCGCATATCCTTGCTTCGGAATCTACGCATTGAGCGGATGAGCTTTGATGGACCCATCTATGTCAGCCCAGGAGAAAAACCCAAAATAATTGTTGATTGGACTCACGTTCCAACCCTTGCTCGCTTAGGTGATCAAGTCATACCTGACCATTATTTCTCAGCAGTTCAGGCTGCTCGAATCAGTGCATCTGCGCAAGAAGCAGAAGAATGGATATTTCACTCCATTGTGGTGGAGGGACAAACAAACGACTTGGGGCCCCAATACGTCGCTGTTGAATTGATGCCTATCGACAGATGGGGGCATGGGCAAATTATTATTGAAATGGAACTCCCTCCTGCTGAAAATATGGTTGTGGGAGATGGTTATGACCTAATGTTAGTGATCTCACCGGATGGGGAAATCTCGCACGCCACTAAATCAGTTCTCCAAATTCGGTTGGAGGCGGAGGCGGATGCAATATTGCGAGAGCCAAAGCGGGGGCTCGAAGGTTTGTCTTTGAGAGAAGGCGAGGCAGGAATCATTGTTGTTGAAATTTTCAATTCAGGGACTGCAGGCATCCCCTCAACAACCGCCATAGCGACGTGTGATGGAGTCTCACTCAAGGGTGGGCGACAAATAGAGGTCCCCCCCGTGCCTCCTTTGGAATACGTCGAAATTACATGGGCTATTGAAAAAATTAGCATGCCATGGTGGGCCACAAAACAGGATTTCACGTGCAAGGTAGAATTGGACGTTCAGGGCGTATCTTCTAATGTTCAAGCAAATGACATGATGGAGTTCAAGGGTTCAGTTGTATCTCGGAGTGTACCGATGATTGCTGCGATTATTGCAACCCTTGCTGCCGTTGGCCTCACGATTGCACTCACTTCCATGGGAAAAGAAGAAGATCGTGAGAAGTTGCGTTTGGGCGCTGCATTTACGGGTTCTTCCGCATTTGGTTTTGCTTTCCACATTGGAATTCTAGAAAGCGGAGGGTGGATCTTGTTGGCCCTAACCTCTATTTGGATACTCGCCATCGTATGGTGGTCTTCAGAAGAATTGTTGGTTATCCATCAGGATCATGAATTGGCTAGAAGGGGATTGAATAGTTCATTTGTTAACCATGCCTCTGAACTGCGTAGGATGAGGGGTTCTTTAACAATCATACTTGGCCTCTCAATTTGTCCATTCCTCCTAATTGCCATTGGTATACCCCCAATATTCATCCTAGACCCCCAAAACCTGACCACATTACTATTTGCTATTATTGGCCAAGCCCTCTTGATCATCGGCCTATTGACACTTATTGATCGATTATATGGAGTCACGTTCGGACAAATCGCAGATGTTCAGAGTGAAGCAATGATGTTGGCAGATCAACTCGGAGAACCTGCAACCGCTGTTGACAAGATACTCCATGCAGAAGAAAATGTAAGTCCTGCCAATAGAGAGGGGGGGGTTTAGATGACAGAGTCCGAAGAAAATGAATCTGAGGATGAGGACAAAATGGGTATTCGTGATGCGAAGAGTGCCTTGCGCTCTTCAAGTGTCCAAATTGAGAAGATTCGCAAACACGCCGCCGAGGTAGAGCGTGCTGTTCGAGAACTCAGTGGAGACGGGAGTACAGACAACCCAATTACAGCGATTGAAGACGCAATACATCGTGCAAAGGAAGATTTGAATGACCACCGCATCATCCGTGCCCGGCGCGAGGTCAAAAATGCGAGGAGCCGTATTCGATCATTGGATAATGAAATTATGAAAATGAAGCGAAATGTAGCGCTCATTCGAATTCTTTTAGAAGATATTCAAACCACTGAAGATGATCGGAAATTACTGGTTTCATGTTTGCATCGAGCATCATTACATGTTGAGGATGGACAACTTGGGGATGCAATCACATCCATGCAGGGTGGGATTGAAGATGTTAGTGGAAATGATCCATCAAGATTCAATCCATTCCACTATAGAGCATTTTGGATGGGAGTGGAGGCAAGGTGGCCCGCTGGTTCGAATCACGGAATCCTAGTCATTAGAATTGAAAATGATGGGCAGTCAACCATGCCCGAAATGGTCCTTGCGCCGCCAATTCCAAATGGGTGGGAGGGGAGCCCAACGCAAATTGATGTCCCCCCAATAGACCCCGGTGCTGCAGTCAACCTCAGGTTTAATCTAATCCCATCTCGGAGTTTAGGGTCAGATTCAATCCCCCTTATGCGCACAGTTTCAATTGCAACCGGATACACTGTTGAGCACGGAGATGTAAGGATCGCAATGCGGGTTCAAAATAGATCACTAACAACCCTCAGAAATGTTGTATTATCTCCGTGGGTGCCTAGGGGGTTTTTGCTGAAAACATATCCTGCCATCATCAAACTAAAGGCGGGTGAAGAGGCAAATGTTTGGATCCGCCCCGATGCGGATTTGGGAGACGTCTACGTTTCATCATAATGAATTACAATTATTCAAATTGAATTGCGATCTTTTTTTGGAGTTTTTTTTCGGCCAATAATGGGCTAGAAATAGAACCAAATATTTTCCCAAAAAAATGAAACTAGATTTCAATTCAAAGCGACTATATCCAAGTCAATTAGAATTAATCGTGGGTCTCCTTTATCACCCCTTTGCGTACGTCAGAAAGCCATGCACCCAATAGGCAACGCGCAGCCCGACAGTGATCGGGATGATGGAGGTGCGATTGGAATCGGCGCAATGATTGTGTTTATTGCGCTCGTTTTAGTCGCTGCCGTAGCATCATCCGTTATTATCGGGGTTGCGGAAAATTTGCAACAGAACGCCCAAAATACCGGAGAAGACACCCGCGATGAGATCGGTGGAAAGATCGTTATTCTTTCCGCCATCACCACCGCCCTTGACGTGAATGACGACTATAAGTTGACAATCACGTTTGAAACATCCCCCGGATCTGAAACAATTACCTTGGCAGACATTGTAATTCAGATAACTTGCACTGCCGCAGATGGGGGTTTCATCAAAGGGGTCGCATCCTTGTACGAACACATTGATGATGGTACAAATGCCACAACAGCCACAGATGGTAGTGCTATGGCCACAATTAGTGCTGGACAACAAGGCGTGATCGTTACTGATCTGTATGATGACTTTGGCACGACCGCCGGGGTTACTACCAATAACGACGGGTGCAAAATAGCACAGGGTTTCCAGCACACCATGTATGTTCACGTGCCAAATGGAGGATCTACATTTGAAACTCTGAAATATACTTCAGGAACGCTTGGAGAGGTGGTAACATGAATATGGAACAAATCAATGATACACGCGAGGAAGAGGGTGCAATTGGAATCGGCGCAATGATCGTATTCATCGCCCTTGTCCTAGTTGCTGCTGTCGCGTCCAGCGTGATTATCCAAACGGCAGAAAAGCTTCAGCAAAATGCCCAGCAGACTGGGCAAGACACCAAAGAGGAAATCGGGGGAAAAATCACGATTCTTTCCGTCCACATAGTCACTGATGCTGACGAAAATTCTGCTGCAGATGCCGATGGCCAGGGTGGTAATGCAGATGATCAGGGAATCAAAATCTCCTTTGAACTATCCCCAGGAAGTGAAACAATAACAGCTGCAAAAATCGCCTACCAAATATTTTGCGCCACCAGTGCTGAAGCCATGGGCCTTGTAGAAGGCGTGCTTTCGGCTGGGGGACAAGACGTTGGAGCAATCGCACTCGATGATAGCACGAAGACTGCGGTGACATCGCTCAGTGTTGGAACGACATACTATACATCCATCGTTACTGAAGAGAATGCAGGCACAGAATGTGATCCAACCGCAAACGAAGACCACACCTTGTATTTCCATGTTGAAGGCGGCGGAACGACTTACGAAACCCTGAGTTACAAAGGGGTCGTAACTGCCGGCACATTCGTCGTCTGAGCGCGTGATTCCCCATTCAGGGGTGAGTTACGCTCACCCCAGGGGGGAGTTATGGAGGATATAAGATGGCGAAACGCTGGCTCTTCGGAAAAGGTAAGAAGGACGCAGACGTCATTCGTGAGCGGGATAGCAATCGTCTTTCTGCAATATCAGACCTTGACCTTTCCGAAGTTGTTGTAGCTGAACAAGGAATGCTTCGTTCTGAAGATGCTTGGGTCATTTCAAGTGGGCCCACAAGAGCAGTATTTGGAGGAAGAAGTGATGATTCCGAAGGTGGGAGGAGGGGTGTTGCCGCTGGGTTCGGTGAAGATTCGGCCCCAGCGGATACAAAGGCACTGGAAGAAATGATGGAATCTAAATTCGAAACTGTCGTTGATAAGGTCGCTGGACTTGAAGATCGGATAATGGAGACGTTGCCAGAACTGGTCTCCAAAATCTCATCCGTGGCCGCCACTACAGATGGTGAAGAAGATGTGAAAATTGAAGAAAAAAGTGCCCCAACTGAGGGAACCGAGGGTGATTGGGCCCCAGTTAATGGCAAGAATGCGCCGCGACCTCCACCCCGAGGAGGGATTGGAAGACACGAACTCGCCTTTCTCCCCTACAACCCATTCCTTGAACTGACTGAAGAAGAGATTGCGGCAGCGGCTGAAGTTGGAAGTGACCCTAGTGGCCCCATTACTGTATCGCATTTGGCCGCGATTTTGTTAGCTGATATGCAACCCGGCGCGTGCCTACACTTCGTCGATGAAGCGGAGCGGAGTGGCCTGATCATGGGGGATGAAGCATTAGAAATGAGAAGTCTACTATCCCTTACACTCTCGACTGGAGAAGAGATTGGCCCCCGTGCTGGGCGTATCGGCCAACGCAGCCTTCTCGCGTTCCACGATTATCTCCGAAGATGGAGAGACAGGACGGGTGGAGCACGGGGAGAGTAAAACATGGGTGCGAGCGTTGGAGTCGGCGCTCTTGTCGTAGGCACGGCATGCATGATTGCACTTGCAATGGCCTTGACATCCGTTGGGCATCGCCTCGATGAAGCACTTGAAACAATCAAAGAGGCTGAAGAGCCAAAAGCGAAAATCACCATCAATAATGCGACGCGTGATGCAAACGCAATTCTTACTGTTTCTTGTTCACCTTGTGGTGCTACATATAGTTCAGGCACGCTAACTGCCAGTGGGGGGGGGTCGGGCTTTAGTGCATCATATACTGTAGATATGTCAGGAGAGATTGATAGCATTACAATCACAGAATACGGAAAGGATTACACAGGTATTGTCGTAATTACTCCCTCGCATGCGGGCGATTCGAATGCAGTATTTTCTACGACAAAAGGCAATGCTCTTTGGTTCAACATCACCAACGATGGAGAAAAAACAATTCCAATTAGTGACATGTGGTATTCTGTTGATGGAGGCCCGCCAGAAAAAATTTCAAGCAAATATACAACGCACGAGTACATTTTTTCGGGCGAGGTTATCGCAGTCAAAGACATTAGTACTGGTGGGAGCACTGCGTGGAGCAGGCTTGCAATTAATGCATTAAGTGCTACAAAAGGAGTGGCACTCTAGAGAGGGATATGAATGGCTGATGGTGGGGCTAGTAGTATCATCATGCTTGTTGCCGCCTTAATTACCGCAGGCATCGCTTCCGCAGTTATTATCCAGAATTTTACGGAGCTCGTATTAATTTCTGAAAAACAAGCGATTAAAGCCGCACTTGATGAAGGCTGTGAAGTATCAATCGCAGGAGACCCTTTGGATGTGGATGTCAACACGGTTCCAAACCCTGATGAAATTACATTTTATCTGATCAACTCTGGTACTGAAGAACTTGATACGACCACAATATCTCTTTTTGATGGGAGCAGTTTGACGCTCAAGTCAGCGTCTAGTTCAGTCCTTTCAGGAGGTGACTGGGTTACTGGAGAAATATACAAGGTTGTAGCAACTGCTGATTTCACATCATACTCAGATGGTGATGAAGGGGTGTTGGTCATCACTTCGAATACAGTTGATGGAACAAAGGCGGGTTCAACTGGCACTTGTGTGACTTCAGGGGTGATTCGCCTTGACATCTGATGGGTTTCAATTTGCTATTGAATCAGATAGCCTTGATATTGCATTAGGGGGCCTCCTTCCTAAACGATCAATGATGGTTCTTAGCGCAAAAATGGGTGAGGGAAAAAGTGTTTTAACTCAGCGATTTACATATGGGCTTCTTGAAAATGAGCATAAAGTTGTAGTGGCGACAACAGAATCGAGTACTCGCGGCTGGTTTGAACAGATGAAGAGCCTAGGGTATGATGTTGAACCCCATGCAGATGCTGGGCGTTTGACCGTATTATCGCCATTTAGCATGCGCCATGCTCCACGGCCTGAGGTTGGTATCGATGATATCCTTGAAGAGAAGCGTGTGAAGGAAAGTGAAATTGTTGTTATTGATACTGCATCCTCATTGATTGGTGATGTAGATACCTCTGGAAGCCATGATACGAGTGATGCGGAGGCTGCCGCCCTCATCCATCGCTTACGGAGGTTTGCAGACAATGACCACCTGCTCATTCTTGCCTGCGACCCTACCGAAATTGATGATCGGATGATGCATCGGTTATCGACATCATGTGAAATCCTTCTCGATTTATCAGCCGACATAATTGGTGGGGAGTTAAAGCGAACCATGCTTGTTCGGAGATTTCAGCGCGCTGCTGCGACAATTCAGTCCGTTATAGGTTGGCGTGTTGAACCAAATATGGGTTTCATCCTTGACATTACGGCGGTGGCCTGAGATGTTGGCTAATAGTGATATTAATGTTGATGAACTAAAAACTCTAGATGATGTCATGAATGCATTTCCGCATGTTCGAACGTGGATTGATGATTTTCAAGATCGTTATGGTAGTCGGCCCATCTATTATGGGGAACTAGATCGAGATGCAAGAACTGTGGAACCTAGAAACCTCTTGTACATTACAAAGCCACCTATTTTTGTGCACATATACCAACCCCCTGCTGATGAAACGAACCCCACACAGACCCTTTGGATGGCTGTTGAACCCGGCCTCGATGAAGATGAAGAACTAATGAAAAAGGAATTAATGGAAATCATTCTCGAACAAGCACCCACGGCTCCTACTTTTTCAAGCGATGATGAATTTGAACAAGTTTTGACAACGATGATTGAAAGATACACAATTCTCGATCAGTCAGAGGGAGAGTCGAGCGGAGGTACAAGTTTGGCTGAGCGGTTTGGGTTTGCGAAAAAGAAGATCAAGATGACTTTAGATCAGAAAAATCGGATTGAATATATCATTATTCGGGATTTAACTCGAAATGGGCCCATTGAACCGCTCCTTTCTGATGAGTTTCTTGAGGACATACACTCAGTTGGTTTGCGGTCAGTAAATATGGATCACAAAGTATTCGGAACGGTCTTATCAAATATCCGCTTTAGAGATAGGCTCGTGCTTGGGGGATATTTACGATCTATGAGTGAGAGAATCGGAAGACCCGTTTCTGATTCAAAACCAATTGTGGATGCGGCCCTTCTTGATGGGAGTCGAATAAATATCATATTCAGCGATGATGTTTCTTTATTCGGGCCCTCATTTACAATTCGAAAATTTGCTGAAGAAACCATCTCGTTCATTCAGCTTATCCAATGGGGAACATTGTCATCTGAACTTGCGGCCTACCTTTGGATGTGTTATGAATTTGAACAATCCATGTTAGTATCTGGTGAAACCGCTTCAGGAAAAACCACCACATTAAATGCAACATTGCCCCTAATCCCACACCACTTCAAGATATTTAGTGCCGAAGATACTCCTGAAGTTAAAGTTCCACACAAGGTATGGCAAAGGCTAGTCACACGTGAGTCAAAAAATGAAGAAGCAAAGGTCGATGTCTTTGACTTATTGAAGGCTGCTTTAAGGAGCCGGCCAAAATATATTATTATAGGGGAAATACGTGGGAAGGAAGGCTCCACCGCATTCCAAGCAATGCAGACTGGACACGCTGTGTTGGGCACATTTCACGCATCATCTATTCTAAAAATGATTCAGAGATTTACGGGAGACCCAATTAATGTCCCGGCCAGATTCTTTGACAACCTTAACCTAGCCGTTTTCCAAACCATTGTGCAATTGCCAGGGGGTATGATTGCAAGAAGAATTACGGGCGTTGATGAAATCCTTGGCTACAATAAAATCAGTGACGGGATCCTAACAAGGGGTGTTTTTGAATGGGATCCGGTTCGAGACAAGCACTTCTTCCGTGGGCGGAATCAATCATACATATTAGAAGAAAGAATCGCCCCAAAAATGGGCCTTTCGAACAAGCGACTCGTGTATGAGGAATTGGACAAGAGGGCCCAGATCATACAGCGCATGGTTGATCGAAATCTGACGCACTATGAAGATGTCAAAACAATGCTAGCCATATTCTATGGAGCGGGATTAGAGGTTATGGGAAGAGCGATTGAGTCGTGGGTTCCTGAAGATAGTTGATTGAGGGAGATTAATGGAACGAATGCAGGGTATGCAAGTCGTTGGTGCTGCCTATGCCCGCATCGGAGTAGACCCCGTTCATAGGCTTACGAGATTAGGCACGCCCCTCGCAGGTAGTCTTTTCATAGCATGTGTCATTTTAGCATTCTTATTCCCAACAATCCTTGGTGGTGCTGTAGGAGTTCTCAATGCATTTGCCATACCTCTATTGGCACTCTTAATCGTGATGGGATGGCCGATTCTTAAATTTCGGCAATCTGCGGCCTTGATTGAGCAAGACATGCATATGTTTGTAACTCGAATGGGGATTCTTGCCCTCGGCGAAGTCGGCCCAAAAAGCATGTTCGACATGTTACGTCAAATGTCAGAATATGGAGAACTCGCGGTTGAAGTAAAACGAATTGAAACGATGGTCCAGCGATGGCATACTAGCCTTCCTGAAGCCGCACGAATTGTTGCAAACCAGACGCCGAGCCCATTATTCGCTGACTTTTTAGACAGGATGGCATTCAGCATAGAGTCCGGTCAATCACTTGAAGAATACATGTCTGGTGAATTAGTGACGGTTAGGCAAGAGTATCAAACGCTATATGACACGAGGCTTGAAACGCTAGACATACTCAAGGAGCTCTATATCTCACTCTCTACTGCAATGATTTTTTTGCTTGTTGTATCTGGAATTCATCTTGTCCTATTCATTACTGGAACTCCAAACAGCGGGCTAGACGCAGTAGCTCAGTTGCGATGGGTTCTTTTTTCAGGAGCAATGTTTTTCTTTGTACAAGTTGCTTCTGCTGTTATTTTTAGAACAGTCATACCCGCAGAACCGCTATTTGCAAAGGATGGATTAGTTACTCCATACAGACAACGCTTCTCTCGAATATGGAATATCTCAATCACAATTGGGATTATGGTTGGAGGCTTTGTTATTTTATTTGCAATTCTTGCTCCCAGTTTTGTCGCTGATTCATTTGCAAGGTGGGGTTTGGTGATGGCTGCCTTGCCTTTTACCCCATTCCTTTTCGCCTCTAGGTATGAGAAGTCTGAAGAGGAAAGGATTCGGCGACGGGACGAATCATACCCCGTATTTATTCGTGCTCTTGGAGGAACGGCTCAAGCGAGATCTTCTGAGCCGAGTGCAACAATGAAGGCCCTTAGGGGCATCGATTTTGGAATACTCTCCGCAGATATTGAACGTCTCGAAAGGAGATTGGCAACGCGGATCGACAGTGATAGGGCATGGGATTATTTCAGCGCTGAAGTTAATTCATCCATGTCTAGTCGTTTCAATCGCATCTATATCGAAGGTGCCCAAACCTCTGGACTTCCAGCGGATGTTGCAGATATTGTTAGTCAGACTACAACGAACCTCAACAGTCTTAGGAAGAGAAGAATGATCTCTGCTGGCTCCATGTGGGGTGTGGCACTTGGTACATTGATAGCGACAATCGCTAGCCTTGACATCACCCTCCACATTGTTGTAACTTTAGGGCAATCAATGGCAGGAATCATTACAGACCCCACATCTGTTGAGGGTGGAAGGGATTTGCTTGGAGATTTAGCGGGCTTTGGGATCCCCGTATTATCTGATTCAACCGCCGTAAAAGGAAATACTTTGAGCTTTCAAATAATAATTAGTTTTCTGATATTGTCTCAAATTGCTAGCATGTCCTTTGTAACCACGAGGTTACGTGGAGGGAAGGTTGCTGGAACCCTAGGACAAATGGCCATTCTGACATGGACTGCTGCGATTACAAGATTAATTGTCGACCTTGTTATGTCATTTGCTGTTGGATCGTTTATTGGAGCTGGGGGATAATGATCGACCCCGTATTGGCGCCCTCAGCTGCGCTAGGTATAGGGACGGCATATGGCATTGCCCGCTTAGCAAAGTTCCAGCGAAGAGTCCCCCCTATGATGGATGATGCGATGGCAGCATATGCTGGAGGGATTAATGAATTATCAAACATGAGAATCAAAGTCCTTGATCTGACTCAAACATCAATTGCTGATATTGACCTCCTTATTGAGCACATTGAGGCAAGTGCGCAAAGAGCCGTCAACGCTTTGCAACATACGGGTTTTACCGCAGCTGAGCTTCGTTCGCCCCTCAAGTTATTATCTAGTTTGAGAAAGCAAATACGTACAATACGGTCATTTATGGTGCTATCTGGTGCTGAAGCCACAGAAGCAGGGCTTGAGCGTCTAGTTACTATCAAACGAGAAGTCGAGCAGAAAATCGAGAAAGTTGAGAATATTGGGACAAAAGTTGGCTCTACGGGACGGCATGTATTCTATGCTATGGAGGATGCACTTGGTGAACGGATCACACGAGTTGCATCACTACAAGATGAACTTGCTGCGGCATTGGATAATTTTTCAGTGTCAGAACATAGACGCCTGCACAACCTCCGGGTTGGTGTTTCAAAGGCCCTTGATATTTGGATTCATTCAAAACATCATCTCGACACACTGGAATATCGAATGACGCGAAGATATCATCGGTTTTTCCGACAAAGAGATACTGTAATCCAATATAGATATGGACTTGTTTCAGCCTCAAATGAGATCCTCAGAAAAAGAAACGAGTTGCTACTTTCTTCCAGTGAGAGGCTACGAGAGAGAGTCAGTTTACCTGAAGAAAGAAAGCGGCTTAAATTAACGGAAAGGTCTCTTGATAAAGCAGAAAAGAGAATGAATAAAGACATCACAAAGAATGAAAAATACCTTCTAAAGGAAGAAAAGAAACAGGCAAAGATTGTTGCGAGGGAAGAGGCGATTGCAGCAAAAGAACAAGAGGAACTCGAAGCTAGAAAGACATGGAGTGACGATCAAATCGAAGATTTGGAAGAGCAGGCAAGGTTGGCCATTGAAAACCCGCCCGATCCAATTGGAGTCCTTGTTCCTGATGAGAAGAATTTAGAGGCCGAATTCCTCAAGCGCTTGAAACGAGAAGGTGCCGGAAAAGGAAAGATACAGGTTTCCCTTATGTGGTTTGATCGAAATGACCTCGACCTCCATATTCTAACCCCCGATGCTGGCCGAATATATCATGGGAAAAAGACCGATGAGTTCGGAGGAGAACTCAATGTGGACATGAATGTGCGGGGGGATTCTAAAAAGCCAATCGAGAATGTTGTTTGGCCAGAAGCCACTGCAAAGCCTGGAAATTATCAGGTTTGGGTTCACCACTACAAGCAGCCGAAAAAGAGAGGGGCTACCGACCCTTGTGTGTTTAGGATCCGAATCCAGATAGGAAAAGCGGTATCTGAATACCAAGCACAGGTGAGTACAAACACACCCCCAGCCATGGTGTGTGTATTCGAAATCCCCGAAAGAAAACGACAACTTGGTGCACGAAGAGTTAGGGCGGATGATGTTCAATCAAGTTCTGACGAAATAGATGAAGAAGATGCCCTTCTAATTGAGATGGCAAATGCGATTAAACAGGCAAAGACGGATAAAAGTAAGAATGTGATTTGGCGTGGTGGGCCTGTTCCATTGGAGGCATTTTACCAATCAGCATGGCAACGGTGGGGTGAGGACCTTCTCGAAGTGCTCAAACAACCGGAAGAAGAATTGGATGTGGATAGTGCAGCAAGGATGATTCGCTCAGCCAAAGCATTGGATGAAAATACCATCCAATGGAAAGGGGTCAGCTATGATTTGGCAAAATTCTACAAAATGGCCTGGAAACGATGGGGTGATGGGCTCATAACAGCACTACAAAACCCGATTGAGGAGTCGGAATCACCTGAAAGTGATCTGCAAGACGGCATGTCAAAACGGGAAGTGAAAGCTGCCGCAAAGCGCGCTCAAATTGAAGAAAAAGAGAGACTAAAACAAGAAAAGGCAGACTTGAAAGCTCATGCAAAGGCAGAGCGGGCAAGAATTGCCGAAGAAAAGAAATTGCAAAAGAAAGGGGTAATGCAAGAACAAATTGGACCTGCTGAAACTATAAAAACTGAAATGACGGTTGAGGGTGTGGCATTAGCAATACGGAAAGCAAAGAATGCAGGTGAAGAGTCCGTATTATGGGATGGCGTTGGTTATGAATTGTCAAAATTCTATCAAATGGCATGGAAGCGATGGGGGGATGATTTAGTCACTGCCATTAAGAATGCACAACCCGAACAAATGGAGCCCGAAGAAACAGGCATCTCAAAGAAAGAAGAAAAGAAACTCGCTAAAGAGAAACTGAAGCGGGCCAAAATAGAGGAAAAAGAGCGCTTAAAACGGGAAAAAGAGGAACATGCTGAAGCAAAACGAGTGGCAAAAATGGAAACAGCTGCAAAAAAGAAAAATGTGAAAGGTGTTGAAGAGGGCATAAAGGAGACAACCGTTTCTCAAGAGCAATTAGTAGAGGAAGCCCCTGCGAGAAAGACAAAAATGACCGTTCAGGGTGCGGCGCGTGTGATTCGTGAAGCAAAGAAGTCTGGAAGCAGTAGGGTTGAATGGGATGGAGCTTCTTTTGAGTTATCTGAATTTTACCAAATGGCGTGGAAGCGGTGGGGCGATCAACTCATTGAAGAAATTAAAGCGCCAGCAGATGAGAAATAATTCAGCAGAAGGATATTTTCTGATGAACATATCAGCACATGAATTCATATTTACCATTCGCTCCGCGAAACTTGAGGCGCGAATATGAGTGTGATCATGCAACCAGCACCAACATGGAAAGGAAAAGCTTGGGATAAAGGAGAAGAAGTTCAATTGTCAAGTGAGGGTCTAAAGGGGTCGTGGTATGTCGTGTATTGGTATCCCCTTGATTTTACATTTATTTGTCCAACTGAGATTAAAGGATTTCAAGAACTCTTAGGTGAGTTTGAAGACGAAGGCGTGAAGGTTATTGGTTGTTCAACAGATAGTTGGCACTCCCACAATGCATGGTTTGCAGATAGAGACACATTTCCAAATGCAATTACGCACCCCGTGTTAGCTGATACAAGTCATGAAATCAGCAGGGCTTTTGGTGTGCTAAAAGAAGACCAAGGAATTTCATTTAGAGGGACCGTCATTGTCGATGGGGATGGTTTAATTCGCTCGTTGGGCATAAATGAATTGGATGCTGGACGAAGTCCCGAAGAGACGCTGCGCACCCTACAAGCATGCATGTCGGGGGGACTATGTGGTGCAAATTGGTCGCCTGGCGACAACTATGCTGCATGATGTGTGACAATGCAAATTGCAGAGGTTGTCGGGCATAACTGGAAAGAATTTCTTGACAGTGATGAAGCATTGCTCATCCTTGGAAAAACGAATTGTGCATCTTGCAAGCGATGGGTGGAACAACTCAAGGCATTGGATGAGAATGAATTTGGAGGTTTGAAGATCGGAAAAATGATGTTAAACACACCTGGTTTATCTTCATTTAAACAAAGCCAAACATGGTTGGGAAAAGAAGTAAGAGATCTACCCTACAACACAATTTGGAAGCATGGGTCGAGAATTAAATCATGGCCGGGAGGGGGGTTAGAAAGACTACTTCACCGCCTTGAAAAAATACGCGAGGATAAAAAATAATCATTCGCTAATTTCTATATCTCCCTCGACTTTTCCAAGATATTGTGGTAATTCAACTCCCGCCATTTTTGCAACATCATGTATTGGAGGAAGTGCTTGAACTAAACTGCTGACAAAATTAGCAGTCGAAGAAGAACCTGCTTGCCCCCCATCCCAGACAGTTACTTTGTCGATCTTGAGATTTCGTATTGCTTCAACTTGCATTTGAACCATGCTTTCGATCTTTTCGATCATCAGCAAGGTTGCTGCTGCCTGAGCGTCATTTGATGCACCGGTTATTAGGCGCTCATAGCCACCTGCTTTGGCATCTAGGATTTTCTCAATACCTTCTGCTTCTGCCGTATATTTCGCAAGGATTGCATCCGCTTCACCTTGTGCAACAAGGCGTTGGCGCTGGGCCTCGGCTTCTGCAGCAATCTCAATTTGCTCCTTTGTTACTCTTTCACGGACAATATCTTCAGCACGCAAGCGCTCTTGCTCAAGGCTGTATTGGGCCTTTTGGACCTCTGTTTCGGCTAGACGGCGGGCCACTTCTGCTCGTTGCAGGGCTGATGCTTCTTTTTCTGCCAAGTCAGCATTATAACCTGCGATTGAAGCATTTGCCTCATTTTCACCCCGAACTGCCTCTGATTCTTGTTCTTGAACGACGATACGGCGGTCGGCTTCTGCTGTTTTCACACCTTTCGCTGAAGAGGCTTCATTCTCTGATACTGCAATCTCTCGGTCGCGGTCCGCTTGGGCTTGTCCAATTGCTCCGTCCCTTTCTGCTTGGGCAACATCAACACGAGCGGCATTGACTGCAATGGATGCCGCTTTCTTCCCAATGCTTTCGATATAATCAGCTTCATCTGTGATGTCAGTTACATTGACGTTGATTAGAAATAGACCCACTTTATTCAATTCAGTATCGACGTTGGTTCGAATCATGTTCAGGAAAGAATCACGGTCTTGATTGATTTGCTCAATTGTTAAGGTTGCTACTGTCAACCGCAATTGACCAAATATGATCTCTCTTGCCATTTCTTCGATTTGTGCTGGAGCAAGACCAAGTAGGCGCTGAGCTGCATTTTGCATGAGGGAATTATCGGTGGAGATCCCTATTGTAAATGTTGAAGGGACATTGATACGGATATTTTGGAGAGACAAGGCATTTGTCAGGTTAATGTTGATTGTCATTGGTTTTAGAGACAAATAAGCATAGTCTTGTAATAAGGGATATACCAATGCACCACCGCCATGTAAGGTCTTAGCTGGTTGGCCTTTAAGGCCCGGGCCAGAACCATATATGACAAGAATTTGATCTGAAGGGCACCTTTTGTATCTGCTTGCAAAGAACATCAGCATAGCCACGAAAATCAGTGTTATTGCAACAACAATGAGGAGAAGAATGCTACCCCCACTTGTACTCTCGCCCGAAGTTTCGGCCAACGCGAATATACCCAACATTAACAAGCAGGGTTAGGCGTTGGGTCATGACCCTTTCGGATCACTCTTCACTATCTGGTCTGAGAGGTTCAACAATTAACATCGAGCCTGCAATTTCTTTTACGCGGATTAAAGATCCTGTCGAGAGTGCGGCCCCTGTTGTTGATAGGGCATCATGTGTCCTAAGAGCACCCTGGAAAGTTACTTGTACTTGGCCACGACCATTTGCAGGAATTTTAACATAAACCTCCCCTGTGGAGCCAACCGCATTCCCAATATCTACATTCCCGCTTGTCTCGAATGATTTGAACCAATCGAACATTTTCGCGACACCCCACATGGATGCCCCCCCCGCACCGCCGCCAGCAATCACTGAAAGTGCTTGATAATCTGAAGTGCGGAAAACTGCTAAACCGACCAATCCAAACATCATGAGAAACGCAGAAATTCCTTGGAATGTGAGTGCTTTGAAAGATAGGTCTGCATCACCTAATGAAAAGTCGCCTCCACTCACTCCATCGACGACATCACTTAGTGCACCGCCGATCATCATCATCACGAACCATAGTAGGAAAAGAAATGCCCCCACTAGCGCACAAATTCCAAAAATGAGCTCTAAGCCCTTAACCCCGCCGAGCCCAACTAAATCCATCAAGTCAAAAGCCATTGGTGTATGTTGTAAATGACTTCACGCATGAATTGATCGTAACATTCTCACTGCTCTATTCGATTCTTGGTTGGTCTGATAATTGTCAAATAATATTCCAAGGCAAACAATGGCCCTATTGAAGCCCCAGTTACCAGTGTAACTATAATCAAAGGGATGTTAAATGTGGAAAGGAGCATCCCGATAAATACCAAAATACCAAAAAGCGCGAAGCGTCGAAAAACAACCCAATACCCATCTAGTGCTTGGTGTTTATTTTCATCTGAGACAAATTCAGCAATCTTGCTCATGTAATGGCCTCAGCCCAACATTTTTCCGCCGAAAAACAAAACGGCAAGCCCGATTATGAAAATCAGACCTGTCGAATTATCCCTCTTATTGATTGAAGAAACGTGCCACAACCCTGCCTCGTCTTTTGCCCAAGAACTTCGTTCATTTCGGTTATATTCCCCGCCGGCACCTACTTGATCCGCCTTTTGGCCTTTTATCCAAGCAAATCCCGCAAGAACGAGAAAGGCCGCGCCACCAGTACCAAAGATTGGTTCAAGCCAATCCACAATATGCTCATGGAGGATTGTTGCAAAATATAATTGGGCAATCCCCAAAAAGAGCCAGATCGCCGAGCCTGTGTTTTTGGAGGCCATTAATTAACGTATGTCGGGACACATAGATGAGGGTTCGCATCATATGCTTGGACTGACAAGCATGATCAGCACCCCCCTAATTGGGTCCAATATGCGTGTATTCGGTACCGATGGGGTGAGGGGTGAAATCGATCTCGAAGGTGCTGAAAAAATCGAAGGTGCTCGCATCCTTTGGCGTGAAAAAAGGACAATTACAAACCCACTGCTGAGAGCAATGGGCGCCCTTATTGCAGAACATATTATTGGGCGAAGGGGTGCTGCTAGAATCGCCATAGGGTGGGATAATCGGCCATCTAATCAGGACATTGGGAGAGCGCTGATGGAAGGCGCGTGTTCAGTTGGAGGTGTTATCGAAATCGTAGGACTTACATCTACACCAGGACTAGTTCTAACTCAATTAGAGTTGAAGTGCGATGCTGGTTGGATGATTACTGCATCGCATAATCCTGTATCCGATTCTGGCTTGAAATGGTTTGATGAAAACGGGTACAAATCATTTCCTGAGGCGGAACTGGAAATTGAAAAAAAACTTGAAGAAATGGATTATTCACCCCCTCCTGGGAAAATTGATTGGGTTGTAACTGACCTTGCAGAAAAGACATACAAAAGACACCTCACGTCTATGATGAGGACAATCAGTTGGGATTGTATCGCATCTGTCACTTCCAACCCCTTAATTCTTGATGGGGCTGGGAGCGACCTCCCTGTTTGGTTTTCTAAGAAAATATCCGAGAATCAGATTGAATGTGTTGAAATTTCCAATGATGGGCGTGATTTGAATGCAAATTGTGGCGCTGCTGGATTCAACCCAGGAGATAAATGGGGGTGGGAAGAATTGCGCGCAAATAAGCAAGAGCACGTGCTACTTCACGCTATTTCCAAAAGAGAAAAGGAATTAGAAAAGTATCCAACTGGAACAATCATTGGTGTTGCACTAGACGGGGATGGGGATCGCTGCCTAGCTATAGAAAAAACGAGCGGTGGAGTGGGGTTAATTGATGGGGATAGAATGGCATCTGAAATTGTTTTAGCAGATTTAGAAAGAGAGTGGACTTTAGCACGCACAATCGAATCGGATTTGGGACTCCCGCGCATTGAAGGAGAAATAGGAACTATTCTACAACTTGAAACCGCTGTAGGGGATAGGTGGCTGGCCAACGCACTCCTGCAATCTGTAAGTGCGGATCAGATGAAGGGGTTAACGCCCCCTGCAATAATTGGGAGTGAAGACTCAGGACATGTTATCATGCCTGTAATTTATCCACATACCAAAGAAAGTTGGTATTTGCTTGGTGATGGAAGTGCCACATTTCTGCAATTTCTACGCGCCCGTTCTAAATTAAAACAATCACACTCAAATTTAATCTCAAAAATAAGATCTGCAACGGGTTGGAAACAAAGGGTCAGTGTACATGAAGTAAATCAAATGCTTTGGGATCCTGATGGGGAATTGGCTCTAAAAATTGAAAATGAATTTGTAGAAAGGTTGTACAATGAATCTGGGGTGCGTCCAATCCTCAAGAAACGGCGAATTGAGGGGGAAATATCTCTATTATTACTTGAGGGGAATTGGGGGGAAAATCAAATTTCACTTGCAATACGGAACTCTGGTACTGAAACAAGGACAAATGCTACGTTTCGAGTTGATACTGCCAATCCAATATGTAACCCAGCGCCCCACCTTGAACTGATTCGGAAGAGTTTGCTGGGTGCACTGAAAATTATAGACTAATCTTCGAGGATTTCAACCATCATGCGTTGGCTAAGCCAAGTAACCACTGCCAAGAGAGATACTGTACCAACTCCAATGATTGCCATCATTGAAGGTGTTAGAGATGAAACGGCCAAACCAGTTACAATCCAGCAGGCTGTTAGATCGATGGCGCCTAATGCGCGGAGACCTCTGCGTTGCTCAAATAGGCCGGAAAGCCAAGTTACTGTTGACAGAAGAAGAATTGCAATTGCTGAAGTACCCTCTATTGTACCATAATATGTTACAATTCCAACAAGGAGGAGAAGGTGCGCTACCACAAGGAGAGAAAGTGTCCAAAGTGATTCGCGGAGAACAACCCCCGCAGACACAATAATTAGTGCAATTAAACCAATAAATGCAGTTATTTCTGGCACATGTTCGCCTAGGGTCGTCGATGAAGACCCAAGTGAGAAAAGGGATAAAGAGAAACCAATAAACCCTGCTGAACCCAACTCAGGGTGTCGCACGCGAATACTACGTATGAGAGCATCAAGTGAAACAATCACTGCCACAGGGCCGCTTGAAAGACAAACTAATAATCCCACGTGTAAAAGTTCTTTCTCGCGAGATCTCCGTGCATCAGAACCAACTATTCGGTCTACTGGGCGAAGAGTTACTAGAAGCATCCAAGCCAAAAGCAAAATAATTTCAGAACCCAACCAAGCGAATGTTGATTCATCAAAGATGCGGAGGTCAACACGCAGGGGCGCCGCCATCCGCCCAAAAATTGCTGCAATAAAGCGGTCAATAAGTAAGATTACTAGCCCAAAATCGAGGACGCTTCGGAGACGCACAATACGGTTTTCACGGGCAAAGGGTGCTAAAATAATCAAAGAGGAACATGCAATGAGTAGGAGGCCCCACTCTTGTCCGCCATCTCCCGTGACAAGTGCAGAAGTCGATAAACGACCAGAAAGATGGACCAACACGATCCCAATTAACCCCGCAACAATAGTTACCTCTACTCCAAAAACGTCGGGGAGGGGAAGTTCAAAATCCTTGGAACGCCAGCGTGCTAGAGCAACAAATCCAATTGCACTCAATGTTACTGTTCCTAGAATGACGGGTGCTAATGCAGATCCTGAAATCCACGCCCCCCAAATCCCTGCAAGAGTCAAGGAGGATAACAACACAAGAACAATCACTGGACGGTGATGAATCTCTGCTCGAAGGATAGATTCCACATCCTCTTGCGATATTTCGCCCGAACCTTTGCGCTTCGCTAATGCAAGTAATTCCGGGTCAAATAATCGAAGAGATCCATCTCCCTTTGATGGGTTGAAATCATCGTACTTAGAGTGGAATTCTGCAACTCTTCGCTCGCGCTCAGCAACACCGGCCACAGCGGAACGAACTTCACCTTGTGCTGCTAACCAAGCACCAGCGCTCAACGCAAGGAGGGTGGATATGAGAAGTCCTCCACTCAAATCAGATGAAAATGGAAGAAGGGTGAGTAGACAAAGAACGCTAGAAAGTGCTGGGCCAAGGAGATTATCTATTCGACTTGCTCTTGGAAGATAACTTCCCAGAGACACACCCACCAACCCAATAGCAAGCCATCGTTCATTATCCATCGTAAATCCATGGGTTGGACTAGGCGAAGGATGGATTAGCCATACAACCATAAGGCCTGCAAGGCCTGAAAAAGTCAAAATAATCGCTTTTGTCTGATTATTTCTGTCAAAAAGTAATACGCCTACAAGGCCCGCCATCCATACAATAATTCCACTTCCAAGCCAAGATAAAATCGCACCAGAAGCAATGAAACCAATGGATAATACTTCAATGGGCATTGATGAGCGCCCAAAAATGCGGGCAGACGCATGAATTGAGAGAAGAAGAATCGGACCAAAAAGAGCCAGCCTCGGATCGAGAGAAGAGAAAAGAGATACCCATCCAATTAATCCCGCCACCCAGGCAACCGACCACACGCGTAGCAGCCCTGAGCGTCTCATTCGGTCAGCTAATTCTTTGAGAGGGCCAGGATTCGGGAGAATAACTTCAAGTTTTCCAGACCCCCGCCCAAGTGGGACTTGAAGGAGAGTTGCTGACAAAGCAAATACACCCATCGCTCCCCCTGACGGAGAAACCCAAGATGAAGTACCCCCTAACAGGCGAACTGAAGAGGGAAGCCCAAAAGTGAGGATCCAAAGCCATGGGAGCATGGCCACCGTTGAGGCAATTGCTGCTGAATTTCGTTGTACTGCGACAAAGGTCAGTGAACTTAGTAGGCCCACTAGAATGAGGATGAGAATCCATCCACCATTTTCAGACCCTGTTACCAAACTGCACAATATGATCAAACTAATCGCTGCGCTCACAAGGACCCCATCCGTAACAGCCGAGCCATGGCGAATTAGAACGGCAGCAGTTACCCATCCTGATATCGATGCAATAGCGGAAAAAGAAGTCCCATCTCCAAATATCAAGAGAAGAATTGCTGAGATTAATGCGGATGGGGCAATCACATGAGTGGTCTTAATTCCAAGAACACCTTTGGAAGGTAGAAGGATCGCTAATGAGCATAGAACAGCCCCGCATGTTGCCGTCAATGCCAAAGGTGTTGATTCTTGGCCAAAGCCACCACCCAATAGAAGAAAGCCAAGGCCAGGAAGCAATGACCAAGATACAATCTCAGTACGAATTGATTCATTGCTCTTAACGCGGAGGTAAGAGGGTACTGCAAACAAGGCTAGAAGGGATATCAAGCTCAAGGCGATACTTGTTTGCCCTCTCACCGCTATAATTGCTAAAGTAGCACCAATTAGACCCAAACAGACGCTTAACACCCACACTGTCGGGCGCCCAAACCCAAGGTGGGAAATCATGTCACCAAACCAATTGTCGGCTTTTGAAAGGCGAGCTGTTGCCGCTGCATTCACTGCATTGACAAAGCCAAATACGCCTATGAGAATTGTAGGTTCATTTAGGGATGTAACCAAAAATCCGGCAAACATATATCCTCCTAAAAGTGCATGAACCCCAATCCACAAGTTACTTGCTGCAACCCCCAAAACTGCAAGTGTGCCACTATTGCGGTGGAGTGCTGTTCCGTGTAAAATCAATGTTGAAAGAATAATCATCGAAACCAACCAACCGACCCCTCCAAGAGATCCTGCAACGGTTGAAACAAGGAGAAGAACGAGTGTTGCTTGGGCCGCGATAAAGTCTGAATTGTGGCGACCAGCATAATAGAGATTGAAAATAACCAACAAAGCAAGAAGAGAAGAGGCGAAAAGAGAGGCTTGATCACCGACCCCAAACCAGCCCCAATCGTGGGCATTGAGGATTAGTCCATCCAATGTGCGTAGAGCAATAATTGCCCAAACAATTCCAAGGGACCGCATTCGGGTTTCGGGAATCCATCGCTCAGCCAATGCAAATGAAATGACAGACAATAATACCAACGCAGGAGTGGCCACAAGAGGTTGTGTTGCAATTCCAACTGCAATGCCGAGAGCACTTGCTGAACCAATTAGGAGGACCATAAGGCCCCAATGAACTTGGACTTCGATTGCGGCGGCACCAGTTGACGTCGGTTCTGGGGATTTGAAATCTAAAGATGCCATATCCATGCGCTGATTTAATTCTATATCCTGAGAAATAAATGAGGCAAGATCTAGGCCACCCTCCAGTTCAAAGCGGCGCGCATCCAAGACGCCCCTTTTGTCAGCCATGCCATCCGAAAGCGCCATTGAATGAAGACGCTTTGCCGTACTTACGTTGAGATCAGCCCTCTTCTGTTGAATCTAAAAGTCTTTCAAAAAGAGGTATTTCTTTGTGAAGAGAAAACACACTCGCAAGGATAGCAAGAATGAGCATCCACTCAAAGAGTGCCGCAGCATAGACAAAATTGTTTAGTGGATATTGACAAAATGAATAGAAGTTTTTCGATGCCTCCATATGGTCGCTTATGCTGAAATTATCGCTAAATGCGGCGGCTACACGATTGATCATGCATGCAAGTGATATAATCGCTGAAAGTGAGAAATATATGCGATAATTGAGAATTGGTTGGAAATCCTTATCGATGCGGGATCGTGAAAAAGACCCAATTACCATCAGGGATGCCCAAAATGAACCACCATAGAAAATAATCATTGCGGCTTGAACGTGAGGTTTGACAAGGGTATTCCAAGGGAGAAATACTAGAGAGATGCACGCACCACATACTAGAAGACCGAAGGGTAGGGCAATGACATCACTTCGGGCTAAAAGTGAAAGAGACGGCCGGGACCTAGCCCAATTAAGCATTGAGACGGTATGATGTATCATTCCAATTGCAACAAAAGTCGCGCCCACACACACGCCAATTATGAAAATCCACGAACCATGTGGGTGAATCCCAAAATCGGAGATAAATGGGGGAATGATGTGGCATCCGGAAATAATCCAAATGATCCATGAAATTGCAAGTGTTGCTAATGAAATCACCAATCCATTTCGGATCGCCTTTGCGGGTGAAAGGAAAGAATACACGAACCCATCCTAGTTGTGTGACACATATTATATTCGGCCCGGTAAAGATGTTTCAAATCAAGATGTGAATCAAAAGAAAAAGAGAACGGAACAGCGCAAGCATTGAGAACAGCCTGCAATGGCCACCCCTTATGGCAAGCACTACTGAATCGCGGCCGAACCGAAAAAAATTCGCAAGGTTAGAGGTGCTTGGAATCCACCCATCGGGTGAGATTCATGAAAACCTTGATGCAAAAACACTCATCGAAATTTCTGTCGAACTCGGAGAGGGAAATTTCACAGCCCACAGGGCCCTAGTTACGGAAACGGGAACAAGAACTGGGAGGTCCCCAAATGACAAATTCATTGTTCATGAAAAAACAACTGCTCACCTCATCAATTGGGGGAATGTCAATGTCCCTATCGATTCAAATGTGTGGAATAATTTGCGGCGGCGGGTTGTAAATCACCTTTCAGCATCTGAGAAATTATGGATAAGTGACCTTTATTGTGGTGCGGAACCGGTTGAAAGGTTACCAATTCAAGTTGTTACTGAATCTGCTTGGCATGCTGCATTTGCTAGGAATATGTTCATTCGCCCAACTGAGCAAGAAATTTCCGACCACACCCCAGAATTCACAGTATTACACGCACCGTGGTTTCAGGCACAAGAAAATGATGGAGTCAATTCAGAAGCGTTTGTGATTGTTAATTATCAGCAGGGAGAGGTTATCATCGGGGGAACGCGTTATGCTGGCGAAATCAAAAAAAGCATATTCAGTGTGATGAATCTTCTGCTCCCTCAGCGGGGCATTCTACCAATGCATTGTAGTGCCAATACAACTGAAAATGTAAGTGCAATCTTCTTTGGACTTTCAGGTACTGGGAAAACGACACTCTCTGCAGATCCAAATCGAAAATTAGTGGGTGATGATGAGCACGGATGGGGCTCAAAGGGTGTTTTCAACTTTGAGGGGGGGTGTTATGCAAAACTCATCGACCTTAGTGAAGAGGATGAGCCCGCAATATTCTCTACAACTCGCCGTTTTGGAACTGTACTCGAAAATATCATCTTGGACGTAGAAGGTATTCCTGATTTTTCTAATACCACAAAAACGGAAAACACGCGCGGCTCCTATCCAATTGAATTCATAGATAACCGGACGATTACTTCTACTGCCGACCATCCAAAACATGTTGTTTTCTTGACTTGTGACGCGTTTGGTGTACTCCCGCCCATAAGTCGGCTGACTCCCGCTCAAGCAGCTTACCACTTTATTTCTGGGTATACTGCAAAAGTTGCTGGTACCGAAGTGGGGGTTACCGAACCTCGGGCCACATTCAGTGCTTGTTTTGGAGAACCATTTATGCCGATGCATCCGGGAGTATATGCCAATCTTCTTTCCGAGAAGATCGCAGAACATGGGTCATCTGTGTGGCTTATCAATACCGGATGGACTGCAGGGCCCCATGGTATAGGACATCGTATGCGAATACCCCATACTCGTTCAATGCTTAATGCTGCATTAGATGGAAAACTCGAGGACGTTGAATATTCCATTGACCAACGATTTGGAATTGAGGTACCAACATCCTGCCCTAGTGTGCCAAAAAACATATTGATACCTAAAAATACTTGGAATGATAAAAATGCATTTGATCGCACCGCCAACAAACTTACACGAATGTTCAATGATAATTTCAAGCGTTATGAAGAAGGGGTAAGTGAAGATGTGCGAAATGCTGCACCAAAAGAAACTGCCTGAAATGTTGTTAGCACATCTTCCCGTCACCTTCATCCCTATGGTATTAAACGAGGGTATATGGCAAGGGATAAGAAAGCATGCCTAGCCCTTTCCGCACTGATGATACTGACTGTATTATCCCCAATGTTGACCAATCAGTCCAGCGGGTTAGAAAACACACCTTTGGATCAAAGTTGGTCATTTTTCAATCAAATTCATTTACCCACTGGTGGGTCAATTGATTTTGATCACGAACACGGTTCAAGGCTTACTGAAGGGGGCGTTGAAATCGGCCTTGCGCCCTCAATTATTGGGGTAAATGAAACACTATATTGGGATCAGAATCCATTGAAAATGGGGAATTATAGTGGTACAAATCTAACACCCCTTGGCATCGAACATGCTGAAACATCCAGCCCACCCGGGGCAGGGGGGGGAAATTTGACTGTCAAAAGCAGAATTAACCTCAGCGGGGAGGTTTCTTTTGACGTGTTGAGGCTTACTTGTATTGGGCAGGGGCAATGTGGTATTGTCCACGCCAACAATGGACTCGTTCTTCGAGTGAATACATTGATCGTAGAACAAGGTACATCAATCACTGCTGACGCAAAAATTTGGAATGGAACAAGCCCAGGGGAAGAAGGAAGAATATTGCCGCCAGGAACTGAAAGTGGCGGGGGAGGGGGGGGACATGCGGGTTATGGAGGAAAAGGTGGAAGCACCGCACCTACAACTTCAGCCCCACCATATGGGTGGGGTGATGAAAATGGATCAAGCGGGGGAAATTCAACTTCAATGACTTCCACACACCCAAAACAAATTTCCAGTTTGGGTGGGCGTGGTGGAGGTCGTATAGCAATCTTGGCAGCAGAAATGATCCTTGAGGGGGGGGTCACAGCCAATGGTGGCAACGGAGAGATGGGAAAGGCGCCACTTGGTGGATTTGGCCCCGGTGAACATGGGGCAGGGGGAGGATCTGGAGGATCCATCCATATTTTAGCAAATAACCTCTCAATCGGCCAGAACGCCTTCATCACTGCAGAAGGAGGCAATGGTGGAAGAGGGCGCTGGGCAAGTGGTGGTGCAAGTGGACCACAACTCAGCGGAGGCCATGGGGGCGGTGGTGGATCAGGGGGGTTTGTTACTATACTGACAAAACCAGGAGGATTACAACAAGCATCCCTGAATGGAATCAGAGCCGATGCGGGAAGTGGTGGGCTTCGAGGAGTTGGTGCTCAAGGCGGACTAGATGGAATTAATGGAACCGCGGGGAGTGTAGGGAGAATCACCATAGAAAATTTCAGTGGCTTCTCACAATCCCCAATTATTAATGGATCAAGTTATGGTTATCTAAATCTCTCTAATACCCTCACCATTTGGGAAGATTTGTCCTTGCGTGAATTGAAATTGAGTTGCACACTTACTTCTTGTGGGAAATTAATTATTATTGGAAAAACAAACATAACAGCACATTCAATCGACATTGCCCCGGGGAGTATGATTTGGGCTGGAAGTTACGTCCTAGGGGGGGTCGGAAGCGGGGGGAATGGAGAAAATGGATCTTCCAGTAGTACCGGCCGTGGTGCTGGAGGAGGGGGGCATTTAGGCACTGGAGGGGATG
>CAYMED010000011.1:0-68934 GCA_964389655.1 uncultured Candidatus Poseidoniales archaeon | reverse complement strand
ATCTAGAGATGGTGGTGGTGGGACATCTAGAGATGGTGGTGGTGGGACATCTAGAGATGGTGGTGGTGGAACTTCAGGGGTTGAGGGTGCTATTGGAGGAGTTACCACGTTTAGGGGGGGAGGTTCGAGTCCTGTGTCCCCTGTAGGGGGCGGGCCAAGTGGCGTCAGTGAATCATCAGTGAATTCAATTTGTGGTGGAGCGATGGGGGCACGCATCGGCTCCAGTTCAGCTTCAATTTTACCCCGCCGTTTGGCAGAAATCCCCAATTTTGAAGCGGCAGAATCCATCGCCTGAGCCTCATGGTCAGTAACGATTCCATCTTCAGCCACCTTTTGTGCAAGTTTGAGGTACACCTTCATTCTCGCGCCACTTCGGCGCATCATGAATCCAATTATCGAAAATATAATTCCCAGCGTGAATAAACCGATATCAGGGATTCCGAGAATGCCCGTTTTGGACCAACCCATACCTGAGGTAATGGCTCCAATTGAAAGCCAGTTCAATTTCCCATTCGCGGGCGGGCAGCCCCCGGCGGTGCATATATTCGTTCCAATTCCAGAAAAAAATCCGAAGAAGTTAGCAGGAACGACAAATATTAGCGCAACCCCCATTCCCAAAAATAGGGATGATGCCATACTGATTTTACTTGCAGTTGATTGAAGGGATCTGCGCTGATCGGTTGATGCTGGAACTGAAACTGAATTTACAGTACGGGGTGGCGATGGTGGAGGTGTTTCCTCACCGAGTTCAGACTTTTTTACTACCTCCACGAGGGGTGTACTCTTTTCTTGCACTGGGCCCTCTTCAATGGGCTCAACGTCATCGAGACGGACATCAACCTCATCAACTCCAAATATTCGAGAGGCAATATCTGCTAAGACGGGATTACTGGCAAGTTGATCTGGATCGAGGTCGCCGTCCAAAATTCGCGCGAGGCGCCTACGTGATTTTGTCATCGGGTCCAATTGACAGGGGTCGACTCCTCTTCATCAAGCCATTGACGGGGGCCCGCATTCTGGATTAGTCCAAACCCGCTGCTTTCACTTCGGCCCAATCTGCCATAAATGACGAAATTCCGCGTTCTGTAAGGGGGTGAGTCATCAACTGACGGAATACTTTGGCGGGGATTGTAACTGTATGTGCTCCCAGTTCCATCGCCCGGAGGACATGCATAGGGTGTCGGATAGAAGCAACGAGGACTTTTGTTTCAAATTCATAATTCGCCCATACCTCCATGATCGAAGCAATTAGGGCCATTCCATCATCGCCAGTATCATCGATTCGTCCAACAAAGGGACTCACATATGTTGCGCCTGCTTTAGCTGCCATTACTGCCTGAGATGTGTTGAAGACAAGAGTTACATTGGTGTCAAATCCTTGTTCATTACACCATTTTGTTGCGCGCAATCCCTCGGAGGTACAGGGGATTTTGATGATGACATTTTTCGGCAACTGGGCTTTCAGTACTTTTGCCTCTTCAATCATGCCAGCATGATCTATCGATGTGACTTCGGCTGAAATTGGACCAGAGCATATTGCCGCAATTTCTGAAACTACCTCGTGAAATGAGCGTCCACTCCGGCGTATAAGTGTCGGATTTGTAGTTACACCATCGAGAACGCCCCATGATGCAATCTCGCGAATTTCATCAATTTCAGCGGTGTCCAAAAAAAACTCCATTTACACCCCATCCCTGCGTTCTATTGCACGCCTTGCAGCGGCTATAATTGAGTCGACATCGAGCCCCATGCTGTCAAGGAGTTTTTCTGAGGGACCTGACTCGCCAAAACGGTCCGAAATACCAATCATTTCGAGAGGGCAGGGTTTTGAGCGGACAATTTCCTCAGACATTGCACTTCCAAGGCCTCCGATAGTAGAATGATCTTCACACGAGACGAATGCTCCGCACGTTTTTGAAAGGCTTTGAATCAATTTTGTATCAAGTGGCTTGATGGTGTGCATGTCAACAACTGTCGCTTGAATGCCAGCGCGGGCCAATACTTCAGAAGCAGCAAGAGCGCGTTCGACCATGACGCCTACAGCAACAATGGCAACATCCGGTCCATTCCGTAGCACGGCACCTTTGCCAATTTTCAATGATGAGGGGTCTTCATGTATCGTAGGGCTTGCATTACGGCATGTGCGCATGTAACTCGGCCCAGTGAGCGTAATGGTCTGGTGAGTTAGATGCTCAGCAGAATTGGCGTCGCATGGGTGCATGACGGTCATATTCGGTAGTGCCCGAAATATTGCTAAGTCCTCAATTGATTGGGCGGAGGAGCCATCGGAACCGGTATGCACGCCCCCATGGCTACCGCATAGGTGGACTGGAAGATTTGGACGTGCAATTCCATTCCGTACTTGTTCAAAAGCTCGCTCAGTGAAAATTGCAAATGTGCTTGCATAGGCAGCGTAGCCAGCAGAAGCCAATCCTGCAGCAACAAGCATCATATTTTGTTCAGCAATCCCAATGCAAAAGAAGCGCTCGGGATACGCATCTCTAAACCAAATGGAACGCGTTGATTTACCTAAATCAGCGTCAAGCAAAACAGTTCGCTCATTACTCCCTAAAGCAACCATTGCACGACCCCATCCATCTCTTGATGGAGCAGCACTTATCATTGGGACAACTCCTCTAGTGCTTGGTCAAGTTCCTTTTCAGAGGGTGCCATGCCATGGAATTTTGGATTATTTTCCATAAATGAGACGCCTTTTCCCTTGACGGTATCTAAAATGAGGACCGATGGGCCAGTAACTTGGTTCATCCACTCAAATCCATCAAGTATTTCTTCTATTGAGTGGCCATCAACCGTCTCAGCGGCCCAACCAAATGCTATCCATTTTGACTCCAAATCCCCCAAATCCATTTGCAGGTGCACGTGATCATCATTCTGGATTCGATTTTTATCAATTAGGACACGGATGTTTCGAATATCGTGATGGACGGCCGACATGGCAGCCTCCCAAATTTGACCTTCTTGGCACTCACCATCTCCAAGCATAACCCAAATTACTCGTTTCGAGCCGTCAAGGTGGGCTGCTAGTGCCTCGCCAATGCCAAATGAAAGTCCCATGCCTAGGGATCCCCCAGAAAAATCAACGCCAGGTGTCCATTTCGAGTCAACATGGCCCTGGCAGGTACCCCCGAATTCACGGTAACTGAGTAAGTCTTCTTCGCTAATCATGCCTATTTCGGCCAAGGTTGCATACATGGCAGGACTTGCGTGCCCTTTAGAAAGAATGAATCGATCCCTGTCGGCCCATTTAGGTTCATCGACCCGCACTCGAAGTTGGGTGAGATAAAGAGCAACCATGCTGTCGATTGCCGAGAGTGACCCGCCGGGGTGACCTGCGCCTGCACGCGCGGTCATCTCAAGAATACGAACCCGACAACGGCGTATCGCCTCACATATTTCCAAAAAATCGGGAGAGGCGGAAGGAGCGTCAACCACTCGCCCCATTGACACCGAGTCTTTCTGGACAACGGGGTCTTTGATACTTGCTCAGTCGCTGATCTCCTGTTTCGCCACCTCAGGAACGCCGTTATTGCCGGCCGGGAATAATTGCTGTTTGAGCCCATATAGTGCCGCCTGGATGACTTTGCGGAGATCATGAAAAATTCCCCCAACTGATTTTGGAAGTGCAGTAGATGCTAGGATGAGGAGGAGGCCGATAAACCATCCAAATACGATTAGAGATAATAACATGGGTAAGGTCGAGAGAGGTAACCATTGCGAAGGGGGGAAGTCGAGAACGAGGAATAAGGCAATCACAACTCCCATCACAGATTCCCCAGCAATCAAGCCCGCTCCAACTAGGACCAACCGACTCCTCACCTCTTCTTCTGCCTTCTCTGGCTGCTCACCAGCATCACTCGCACGCTGATGTGCGACTCCTGTTAGAAGTGCTGCAAGTATCCCGCCAACGGCAATCGGAATGCTGAGGTCTAGGGGTAAGTACAAACCAATGGCGACCGACATCACAGGAAGCCGTAGCATGATAATTATCACTGCAATTAGGGCGCCGAGGACGACCATGGGGGTGTTAATTTGGCCGCCAAATATGCCGCTGATGACTGCACCAATTAATTCTGCTTGGGGTGCAGTCAATGCGTGCGCGCAATCTACTTGTTCACTTGCGATCGCAGCTGCGTTTCTAGCAATACAATGCGTTTTCGTGATGCGAAATGCCTCATTGAGAAGGTAAAGAATTGGCGCGATGACGATGGCACCAGTGACTACTCCTACAATCTCAGCAATTTGCTGGCGCCAAGGCGTTGCACCAACGATATGACCTGTTTTGAGGTCCTGCATTACATCCCCCGCAATCGCTGCATTTACTGCAACGATTGAGGCGATAACGAGTGTTGCGAACATCAATTCCTCACGCCCCATCCCAAGAACAACCCCCCCAACAAACCATGTCACCCCTGCTGCGAATAGAATCGTGGCAATTGTCATCCCAGAAACGGGAGAATTTGATGACCCAACTACTCCTGCGATGTATCCCCCTACCGCAGAGAAGAAAAATGCAGCGACTGCGAGAAATCCTGCACCTGCCAGGGCAAGTAGAAGGGACTCCGTTCGCCACCACTCAAACAGAAATGTCAATACAACAATGACTAGACAAGTTGTTAGGACAAAACTCCCGGGAAGATCCCGGTCTGCCTGTTCAATTTTCCCTAATTCATCGCCCGGAGAGGTCCCCCGGAGGGCTTTCATAAATCCGGAAAAAATTGTTTTTCGCATCGAAAATAGGGTCCATACACCGCCAACAACCATCGCACCGACGCCGATATAGCGCACGTGTTGGCTCCACAAAACCATGGCTGAATCAGACCAGCTAAGTTGCACACCTCCAAGCATTGTGGGCCACCCCAGTGTGAGACCAATTAACGGTACGAGAATGACGAATGCAACCACTCCACCGAGTAGAATAAACCCAGCTATGCGCAAACCGACAATTGCTCCAACGGATACCAAGGCAAGGCTAAGGTCAGCACCAGCATAAAAACGGAGGTCCCCCGCACCAACAGCACCTGCTACTCTTTCCTTTACTAGGTGAAATCCCTTAACCATCCAGCCGAAAATTGCACCAATGCCCAAAGCATGCACTACTGTGCGTAACCCTTTCCCCCCTTTCTCTCCTGCAATCAATACATCACTGCACGCGACCCCTTCTGGATAGGGAAGCGCCTCTTCAACAATGAATATCTTGCGGAGAGATATTGTAAACATTGTACCTAGTATGCCTCCAAGCATTGCGATTATGAATGTGTCAAGTAACTCGATCTTATCCCATATCCCCATGACCAATAGGGCGGGGATTGTGAAAATCACTCCCGCTGCAAGACTCTCACCCGCTGAAGCCATTGTTTGTACGGCGTTGTTTTCAAGGATAGTTACATCATCAACAGATAGCCTCTTTCCTCCGACATTAATTTCGGGAATACGTTGCAATCCCCGCAGCGCAAGCATGGAAATTACGGCTGCAGGGATGGATGCCGAAACAGTCATGCCAGCAGTAAGGCCAAGATAGGCATTTGTTGCAGTCATCAAAATTCCTAGAATAATCCCTACAATGAAGACTTTAGGGGTTAATTCACGTGGCGCAGGGTCGATGACCACGGCATCTACGCTATCATTCACGAGGCGCGGTATGCATGTACACTTCAATACCTTTGATGAAAGATGAGTATTTTTTGATGAGCAGCCCTTCAAATATTGATAGGCTCTGCCGGTGGTGGGTGGACAGTTGCCAAAGGAGGAAAAACGCGTTTATGCCCTTCCCCCTGATGCCAGCCTTGATGCCCTTGGTTCTACCAAAGATGGCCTCTCTTCGCCCGAGGTGGAAAAGAGGCGTCAAGAGTATGGTCTAAACCAATTGGATGAGCCAGAACCAACTCCCGCTTGGCTCAAATTTATCGCACAATTTCAGGATCCTATGGTCTACTTACTACTGGCCGCAAGTGTAATTTCAGTGCTAATCGGGGAACTTGGAGATTCGATTTTCATCTGGCTCGTCCTCACGGGAAACGCGTTTTTCGGATATTGGCAAGAGAATCAAGCAGAGCAGGCAATGGAGGCTCTGAAGAAAATGTCAGTCAGCAACTGCGTGGTTACAAGAAATGGCGTGGAATTGAACGTCTCAACAGTCGAGTTAGTCCCAGGGGATCTTGTTCACCTTAGTTCGGGCCAAAATGTACCTGCTGATGTGAGAATTCTTGAGGCCTATCAACTACGAATCGACGAATCATCCCTTACTGGTGAGTCGAAACCCATCAAAAAACGAGCGGACGTGGTTGATGGTGGTGCGCTTTTACATGATCGCGTGAACATGGGTCACATGGGTTCCACAGTAGTTGCTGGACGGGGTATTGCCGTTGTAGCTCACACAGGGATGGAAACCGAATTGGGGCATATTGCCGGTGGGGTTAGCGGAACAAAAACGCCCAAAACTCCTTTGGAGATAAAGTTGGAATCTCTTGGCCGATTCCTTGGCACAATTGCAATTGTGATTGCCGTTGCATTGGTTCTTTTTGAACTTACATTCGCCTGGATTGAAGGAGCACGTGGGAATGAACTGCGTCGCGCCGCATTTGACCAGTTTCTGATCGCCATCGCCATATTTGTTGCAATTGTCCCTGAAGGATTGCCCATCATACTTGTCATCACTCTTGCTTTAGGTATGCGTAATATGGCCCGGCATAAGGCAATTATTCGACGGATGAAAGCAGTTGAAACACTTGGTTCAACAACTGTCATTTGTACTGACAAAACGGGGACAATTACAAGGAATGAGATGACTGTTCGCCGCATATGCTTTGATGGTGAAACTTGGGAAGTAGTTGGAGAGGGGGTACATGGCAAGGTCAAGACATCCGAGGGTGAATTTGATGGGGATCAAATGCGAGCACTCGCACTTGAAGATGATGACCTGCGAAATTTTGTGCGTTGTACTGGCTTGTGTAATGATGCAGCACTCAGACGCGGATCTAGTGGATGGGAGGGGATTGGAGACCCAACTGACATTGCAGTAGCAGTCTTTGCCGCGCGGATTGGTGCAACCCCTGAACGCGTGCGTGAAGCACGTCCCCGAGTGCATGAGCTTTTCTTCGATTCGGACAGAAAAAGGATGTCCACAATTCACCTTGTTGATGACACCCACTGGGTGTTTACGAAGGGAGCGGTTTCATTCATGATGGATCGAATATCACATGTGCGAATGGGCGGTAGTACTACTGAATTTGACAAAAGCGCACGTGAGAAGATATCCGAACTTGAGACAAGCTTTGCCAAAGATGCACTGCGCGTTTTGGGCATTTGCGCTCGCCCACTTGAGGACGGCGAAAATTTTGATAATGTCGATGAGATTGAATCTAACTTAACTCTGCTAGGCCTAATAGGCATTATGGACCCGCCACGTAAAGAGGCCGCTGACGCAGTGGAAAGGTGCAACCTAGCAGGTATCTCGGTAAAAATGATCACAGGTGACCAAGAAGCAACAGCACGCGCAATTGCTCAGGAAGTAGGAATTATGCGCGAGGGACATGAACTTGTCCTGACTGGAGCTAAGTTGGCAGAGATGGGTGATGATGAACTTGTAGATGTCATCGAAGATGTTGCTGCGTTCTGTCGGGTTACGCCTGAGCAGAAAATGCGGATCGTTGAGCAATTACAGGGTATGGGCCATGTAGTGGCCATGACTGGAGACGGGGTAAATGATGCCCCTGCCCTTGCCAGAGCAAATATTGGAATTGCAATGGGAACTTCGGGAACGGATGTAGCGAGGGATGCAGCAGACATGGTCTTGCAGGATGACAATTTCGCGAATATTGTACAAGCAGTCGAAGAGGGAAGAAAAATTTACACCAATATTCGTAATTTCGCTCGATACCAGATATCCACCAATGTGGCTGCTGTTGCGATTATTGTCTTGGCGACTTTCGTATTCCAGTGGCCCCTCCCTCTCACAGCAACCCAAATATTGGTGATCAACATCCTAATGGATGGCCCCCCTGCCGTGGCGCTAGGTGTTGAAAAGCGCCATGGGGAAGTCATGAAAGAGCCGCCGAGGCCTAGCAATGAAGGACTCCCTACGCCAAATGATATGGCACTTATTTCCTATCTTGGCGCAGTCATGACAGTTGGTACGCTAGCAGTCTTCTACGTCTTTGCAGGTGGTGACTTCGCCACTGCAAATGTTAGTGAAGCCATGACGGCAGCATTTGCAGTATTCATACTATTTCAGCTCTTTAATGTGATGAATTGCAGGAATACCACTAGAAGCATACTGAGTCTCGGCCTTTTTTCCAATAAAGCGATAAATATCTCATTTCTCATCTGTTGCTTTCTACTTTTCATCACAGTCCAAGGGGCAAATATCCCGATCCCATTTGTTGGGATCACCATTGGCGATTTCTTGTCAACAATCCCGCTGTCTTGGGATCGATGGCCTATATTGATAGGGGTTGCAATAACGGTCATTTTATTCGAGGAACTGCGTAAAATATGGGCAACTGATGACTGGCTATGGACGCGGAAATGATTGGGACTATGCGTATTCCAGGCGATCTGACTCGAGCCAATCAAGTAGATCTAGAGCAACCAAGCAGGATTCCGATACCTCAACAGAGTGATCCTTTGTGTGCTTTTGTAACAAACCCCTCACAGAAGGGTTCCCAATCGCACCAAGTGCCTCAGCAGCTTCATGGCGGACCATTACATGCTCGTCAAGATTGCTTAGCACACTAGAGAGACAAGCAATTGCAGATGAATCTTGCATTTGCCCCAGTACATAGGCAACTTCATGGCGAAGAAGGGCAGAGTTGTCTGAGAAAGCCTCGCACAAGGCAGCTACTGCGTCAACACCCCCTGTATTCCTCAGTGCAAATAACGATCTAAATCGCGTAAATAGGGGCAGGCCGGCATCCAAAAGAACTGAGCGGTGATCTTCAATGCTGCCTTGTTTTGCGGAAGGCGCAGGGTCGATTGATCCAAATCCAGAGGGGTCAATTGGAGCCGCCACAACCTAACGATGAGCCACTATGAAATGAATACTGTGTTCTTTGACCCGCAACTCCATGAACCATGTTGCCATCGGATGCACATGGTCCGTGAGTCAATGTGTATTGAACCCAATTCTGGGCAGATAGGTGTTCGCTGTGATCAATGCTCGATCCGTCTGACTTTTGGTCAAGCAATGGTCGTCGATGATCGCTATTATTGCTGGGAGCATTACCAATTAATTACTGGCGCGACTCCCTCCACAGATGGTGTTGAGCCAGACCCTATCGTTTATCACCCGTAAACAGAGGACATTTGCCGGATGATTGGTGGGCGGACACGGATTGCCTACCTCGTTGGCGAATATTATCGGACAGCATCACTACCCCCTCCCCCGCGCCTTGCTCTTCGGGAATGGGGCCTTTTTCCCTTCGACAGCCGTGGCGTCATCCGCCATCGGATGTACAGAGATATCGAAGACTTGCGTGCCGAACTTATTCGCCGTCCACCCTCTGGCTTGTTTCATAGCACATCCTACTATGAGAAGCCAAGTGAACGAAAGATGGATGACAAAATTTGGTTGGGTGCAGACCTTATTTTCGATCTTGACGGAGATCACCTAGAAGGGGTCGACGACCTTGATTTTGAATCCATGATCACCCACATTCAGCGTGAGACTTGGCGGCTATGGGATACATTTCTGAGTGCAGAATTGGGTTTTGATGCAAAGCATGTCCAAGTTACATTTTCTGGCCACCGTGGCTTCCACATCCATGTCAGAGATCCCGAATTGCTGACGATGGATGAGAAATCACGGCGGGAGGTTGTGGAATATATCCGCGGTCAAGAACTCAAGCCGGAGGTGATTTTGCACCGCTCTTTGCGCCACAATTCGTTGGCAAGACCAGGATGGGCAGACCGTGTTTCCCAAGGAATGCGGCAGGTGATCGAACTTCTATGCACATACTCAGAGTCTAGGGGTTCCAAGGCAAAAAAGGAATTAGACCAAATGCTTGTAACTTCAGCGGGAACGGGGTTAAAACCGAGGCCATTCAAGCATGTCGAAACTCTTGCTGAACGGTTAAAAGTTGTAAGCATTCGAAAACGCGTTGAGCAAGGGAATCTCAAATTATTGGGGGGGACAAAGAACCAAGCGAGCAGGCATGAGGATACCTTTCTTGACCTTCTCAAGGGGAGTGCAATGCTCATTAGAGGTGATGCGGGGGAAATCGACGAGGTTGTAACAATAGATACAAAGAGGCTGATCCGTGCTGTTGGGAGCATAAATGGCAAAGCCGGCTTCCGTGTAACTGAATTGCCGCTCAGCCGATTGGACCCAGATGGTGTCGACCCATTTGACCCACTTTCAGAAGCAATAGCGATCTCCAATGATGAGGAATGGGACCTGATCGGAATTGTTCCATCAGCAAAAGTTCGCCTGTTAGAGCGTGAAATTTCGATACACGAGGGCGTGAAAATAGCAGCGAATACTTCCGAAGCGGCATTTCTAGTTTTAAAACGCTGGGCATTGCCGCTATCTGAAGCCAATCCCTGATGCGTATCTCCTCCGGGACACATTCAAGACCAATGGGGGGTCCAATTCATGTTGGAGTCGATTCATTGGGGCGGCGGCGTGCAAAGAAAGGGGGCGATTTACCACCTCCTCCTGCAGGTTTAGACCTCCCTCCCCCTCCCCCCCCTTCCGCATTGGGCCTCCCTCCACCCCCATCACCTGAGGATTTGGATCTCGGCTTGCCCAAAATTGCTCGGCGTACAGGATCAAAACGCAAGAATCGTGAGGAAGAAGCGGAGGTAGAGGTAGAGGTGATCTCTTCGGGCGACTCAAAACCACGCGACACAAGATATGCGAGCCTATGGGAGCGAACAGGCTCAAAGCCTCTCAAACAGATGTATGGCCAAATTGACCGCCTTGGCTCTGGTGAAGTCGGTTCGCTTCTCGATAGATATTCATCTCGCTTTGGCCGAGAACTCGATCGCGAGCTTATTGTGCTACGAGGTCGCGAAATTAAGGCTACAAGGGCCACCTCAGGAACCCCTGAAGTGATTGAAGAGGTTGAAACTGTGCTAGGCGGGGAAGATGATGCGGAAGACCTAGGGCCAGAAGAGACCGATATGCAAGATTCATCGGACGAGGATGGAGTTGGCGCGGCAGAATCTAAGACAATCCCGCAAGAACTTGGTGAGAGCCCAACCGGAGGGGATAGCACGGATGAGGCGCCATCATCCCACTTGGATCCTGTAGTGGAGGAAGAGTTGCGCGGTGAAATCGAAACTCTTGAGAGAAAGATCCGTCCCCTCCATGATCGTTATCGCTTAGCCAAACAGAGGGGGCAGACAGCCAAAATCGAGAAGGCTGGAAATCAACTCAAGCCTCTTGTCGCTAGACGCCGTGCAGTTCTTGAGGTACTGTCAGGGGAGAAACCCATGGAGGACTTAGTAAAATCGACCCAGCGCCCCAAACCAAAAGCGGCACGGAAGGATATGCCCCCTGCAGACCATTTTGCTCATTTTGTCTCAATTGTTGACGACTTACTCACAAAACTCCCTGATGAAAGAATTGAGGAATTTATTTCTTCAGACGACTTCTTACTATATTCAGAAGTAGGGGGGTCTCCCGAAGGGGCTAGTAATGATGTTCGCCGTGATTTCTTTGCACTCGTCGATGGTCTTTTGTCTGAATTACCCGAGGACACAATCACGCAGTTTAGCCAGTCGGCCGACTTTTCAACATACATAGAAGTAGGGCAACAATTTAGAAAGGAGGGATAAATATGGGTCTACTCGACAAAGTCGAAGCTGATGGGTCGAAAAAAGAAGGTACTGCTTCCCCAAAAAAGCCTGCTCCGAGAAAGCGTCAGAAACCATCCGACACTTCTAGAAGGCCACAAAAAGCACGTCCTTCGAGACGTCAAAAGGGCGGTCGAAGTGCTGCAACAGGACGTAGCATGCCTAGCGATTACGTACTCGCTAGGATGGCGGCACGTAGGGCTGGGAGGCTCGTCGATTTCCTAGTCACCTGGGGACTTGTCATCCCTGCTCTCTTTCTCATGGTCGCAACGACGGGTGATCCCACAATAGCGCTGTTATCCGGAATTCTCCTTGCCTCAATTGATTTATTCATCCTCCCAATTTGGCTTGGACGTTCTGTAGGGCATTTTACCGCTCGCATTAAAACAGTGACGCACAAAGGGGAAAATCCACTATTTCTTTACCACATCATGGCAGTTTTGACGCTACCAATCTTTGTACTTGGACTCATATTTCTCCTCATGGCTGCAGACCAGGGTAAATCCATGGTAATTGCTGCAGTATTCTGCTTCCTATACGTTCTTGCAGATTACATTGTTCGACTTCTCCGTTCCGAGCAGCGTCAAGGGCTTTGGGAGATGATATTTGGAGTATATCATGTTGCGCACGTCCCAACAGGAAAGGAAAAGGGGTGGGTGGCGCGTCTAGAGAATTTGGGAACTATGGCGGAAGAAAGGTTTGCTAAGAAGGATGGGGATGAAACTGAAGAAAGCGACGAGGATGATGCATGATTTTTTCAAGGTGCTGAATCTGTCGCTGCCCTCTCTTCAGCAAGCACGCGCATATCGATTACGGGGTCCGATTCGTCCACAATCTCCACACCCAATAGTGTTTCAAGTATGTCCTCTAGTGTGATGATCCCCGCAGTCCCCCCAAATCCATCATCAACGGCGAGTAAGTGGTGCCTTCCCGCAATCATCACATCTAGGACTTGATCTAAATCATCAGAATCGGCACATGTTTCAATTGGTTGCATTAAGTCAGACATCTTTGTCTCAAAATGGTCTTCGCTCGCTTCACGCAATATTGAACGTCGAAGTACAATCCCCACCCGGTCATCCAACGAATCCCCATATACTGGCATGCGGCTATGTGGCATCATGCCATTTCGATCCATAACATCCTGCACTGTATCGGAGATATTTACGGTAGAAAGAACAGTTCTCGGGGTCATCACCTCTCCGACAGTCCTCTGGCTCAATGTGAGGAGATTTCGGATGATGTTTCGTTCATCACTCTCGATTGAACCCTCCTCTCCCGAAATTTCTGCCAAGATGGCTAATTCTTCTCGCGTTACTGTTGCCTCTTCCTTTGGGCGCGGGAGCATTTTCCTGAGCCATTCTATGGGTACGACTACAACCCACATGGCGGCGATCATCCACCTGAGAAGATATCCTGAAGGTATTGCCAAAGGGCGCCAAAATGTTGCGCCAAGTGTTTTCGGCAATATTTCTGAAAACAACAGAACGGCAGCGGTCAAAAGTGCTGATGCAATCGCCAACCCGGTTGACCCATACTCGGCCTGTACGACAGATCCTACTCCGATGGCACCTACTGTATGGGCTATCGTATTCAGGGTGAGTATGGCGGTAAGGGGTCGTTCAACATCATCCTTCAGCCGCCTCCACATTCTCCCTACTCTTCGCCCATCTTGCTCCATCATTGCAATATAACTTAGCGAAACTGACAGCAGAACCGCCTCCAGAATACTACACAAAAATGAGATCGATATCGCGAGCCCAACATAGAATGTGAGAAGGGTGACATCCAACGTGTATCAGCCTCTAGACCCACGGCCCGCAAACCCACTGCCACGCAGGTTGTTGATGAGATTTACCTTTCACTAGGGTCAACGCTATGTGCAGCAATCTACACCCGCAACCGTGGACGAGCATGTTTTGATCTGCGTGGCTTGGCCATACGCGAATGGACCTCTGCATTTAGGCCACGTAGCAGGATGCTACCTCCCCCCTGACATTCAGTTTCGGTACGAGAAAGCGAAGGGGAATCGCGTGCTCATGGTCAGTGGCTCAGATGAACACGGCACTCCAATTACAGTAAGTGCCGAAATGCAGGGCATATCTCCCCAAGACGTGGTGGATAAATATCACGAAATTAATTCCAAGGCCCTGCTTGACCTCGGCTGCCAATGGAAGCCACATGTAGACCCGAGGGGGGAAACATATGGTGGCGCATTATTTAACCGAACAAGTGACCATATGCACAAGCAGATGGTGCAAGAAAATTTCCTGAGACTCCACGAAGCAGGCCTTTTCAAGAGGGAAACGATGTTACAATATTACGAAACAAAAGTCGATGGTGAGGGGCGATTCCTACCGGATCGATATGTAGAGGGTAAATGCCCAAAATGTGCCTCAGAAGGAGCGCGTGGGGATCAGTGCGACTCGTGTGGGGTAACGTATGAGGCGCATGAACTTCTTAATCCGCGGTCCAAGATGGATCCAAAAGCAGATATTGAGGTCCGAGAGACCGAGCACCTCTTTTTCAGATTAGATCTGTTTCAGGAAATGCTCGTTGAACATGCTGCGGGCCGACAACAATCATGGAAGACAAATGTTCGAGCCATGACAAAACAGTGGTTAGACATGGGGTTGAGGCCCAGAGCCATCACCCGAGACCTCGAGTGGGGAATTCCAATCCCAATTGCAGATGATGAGTGGGCTGGAAAGTGCGTCTACGTCTGGTTTGAAGCAGTGCAAGGATACCTTACATGCGCCAAAATTTGGTCACAGAGGTTTACTGAGAGCCATGATTTATGGGAGAGGTGGTGGCGAATTTCAGCGGATGGTTCGAAACCACGACACTTGTATTTTCTCGGGAAAGACAACATTCCATTCCATACGGTGATTTGGCCAGCTCTGATCATGGGGCTAAATCACGCAGCAAATGGGCTAGATGCTAAGATGCCCGCTAAACTACCCGGTCCCGGTGATTTACACCTTGCTGACAATGTCCCGGCCATGGAATATCTGATGTTGTCGGGCGGCCAATTTTCAAAGAGCCGGAAGCATGCTGTTTGGCTACCGTCTTTTCTCGAGCGTTTCGACCCAGATACATTACGCTATTATCTTGGAATAAACATGCCTGAAAACCACGACACAGATTTCAGTTGGGCCGATTTTGTCGAGAAGGTTAATTCGGAATTGATCGGGTGTTACGGTAATTTTGTCCACCGGGTACTGACTCTCACCCACAGAATGAGCACAGAGGGGCAAGATAACAATCCTTTAGAGAAGTTTGCCGGGCGCACCCCCACTGCTGAAATTGAAAAGTGCGAGGCGCTTTGGCACGAAATTGGGAAGAGTTTAGACCAGCACCGATTCAAGGAAGGGCTTCGGAATATTATGTTCGTGGCGCAGTACGGAAATCAACTTCTTCAAAACGCCGCGCCTTGGAAATACTTGGGCGAAGATTCTTCAGACCCTAAATTTACAGAGGACCGAATAGAATCTTTGTCGGTTTTGGCATTTTGCTGGAAAATCGCTCGTTTGCTTGCTATCGCAACTCAACCATTCATTCCCTTTAGTTCACAGAAATTGTGGCACTCGCTTGGCCTAGGAGGTGATGTCAGCAAGGTGCACTGGAACTCCGCTATTGACTGGGCAGTACCTCTCTCATGGACTAATATGCGCCCGGTTCCCCTTTTCAAAAGACTCGATCTCGAGGAAATTATCAAACACGAAGAAAAGCTGGCAAGCCAGGAAATGACCTCTCTTCAGGAGGGGCAAGTTGCCCCTCTCAAAGGTGGCAGGAAAGAGCAAAAAAGTAGTGCACTAGGTGCTCCCGGCATGCCCGATGCACCAGAAGGGACCACATGGTTGGATTTCGAATCATTTGTAAAAGTTGAATTAAGAACGGGCATAATTACTTCTGCCGAAGATCACCCTAATGCCGACAAATTATATGTCATCCGAATTGATGATGGTGCAGCAGGGCGTACAATCTGCGCAGGCCTAAAAGAGTATTACTCGTCCAAGGAATTGGAAGGAAAACAAGTCGTATTTGTTGCAAACCTTGCTCCAAGAAAATTACGTGGAGTAGTTTCCGAGGGAATGATGCTCGCTGCCGACGATGAGAAGGGGAAAGTAAAACTCGTTACGCTCGATGGTGAGATCACAACGGGATCGAAAGTGCGCTGAAGATAATTTTGGCACATGCGCACTCTTGCATGCGCTCAGTTGGGGAAGGGCAATCGACATGAGCCTCCTTTGGGTCGCGGGACTGATAGCATGCAGGACCAACCCCTCAATGAACCGATCCTTGAATACGCAATAGGGAGTCAAGAGAGAAATACTCTCCAAGCCGAATTAGACGTCCAATCTCGCTCAATTGTTGAAATTCCTTGCCTAGTCAATGGCGAAGAGATCTATACTGGGGATATTTGCCAGCAAACCATCCCTCATGATCATGGGCACGTTATTGCAAATGTACACCTAGCGGGACGCGAGGAGATAGAGGCCTCTTGCAGGTCTGCAGTGCTCGCACAGCATCAATGGATTGAAATTGGCCTAGATGCACGCTGCGAGATTTTCGAGAAGGCCGCAGATTTACTTGCTGGCTCATGGCGAATGAAAATCAATGCTGCAACGATGTTAAATCAAAGTAAGACTGCCTTTCAAGCTGAAATAGATTCGGCTTGTGAATTGATTGACTTTTGGCGTTTCAATTCGCACTATGCACGCGGCTTCCATTCATACTTGCAGCCCTTAGTAAGCCCCCCTGGATTCGAAAATACTAGCGAGATACGCCCCTTGGAGGGATTTATACTTGCAATCACCCCGTTTAATTTTTCTAGTATCGCTGCCAACCTGCCCAGCGCCCCTGCACTTGTAGGGTGCACATCAATATGGAAGCCGAGTCGCAATTCCTACCTTTCAAACTGGTATTTGATGCAATTAATGGTTGAGGCTGGTTTGCCCCCTGGCGTCATCAATTTTTTGCCGGGCCCGGGAGACCTAATCACCAGTATTTCTCTCGAGAACCCAAATTTCGCAGGTCTCCATTTCACTGGCTCAACCAACACTTTTCGAAAATTGTGGCAACAAATCGCGGAGGCCCTCCCTCGCCTCAGTAGTTATCCCCGAATTGTAGGGGAGACTGGCGGGAAGGATTTTATCGTCGCCCACCCCGATTGTGACCAGCAAGGGCTACTCGTAGCACTATTGCGTGGTGCATTTGAATACCAAGGGCAAAAATGTTCAGCAGCAAGTAGGGCCTACCTCCCTAGGTCCGTATGGGACCAAATGGGGGCTCAATTCATATCTGAAGTTGAATCGATAAAGATGGGAGATGCAAGTGATTTTTCAAATTTCATGACTGCAGTAATTGATCAAAGGGCGTTTATTAAGATCAATGGCTATATCGAAAGAGCCTCCCAAAGCAAGAGTTGCCAAATCGTTACAGGGGGCGGGTGTGATGAATCAAAGGGTTGGTTCATCGAACCGACTGTTATCTTGACAACTGATCCACGTAGTGAATCAATGGTTGAGGAGATATTTGGCCCTGTGTTGACGATTTTCATCTATGATGACGACAACTTTGAGGAGGTGCTTCGAGAATGCGAAGGTGCTTCACCATATGCGCTAACAGGCTCGATATTTAGCAATTCAGAGGAGCATATCCAAACTGCGTTTAATTCATTGCGTTTTGCTGCTGGAAATTTCTACATCAACGATAAGCCAACAGGTGCTGTTGTTGCCCAACAGCCATTTGGCGGGGGCCGTGCTAGCGGCACTAACGACAAAGCCGGGGGCCCTCTGAATTTAATGAGGTGGATTAGCCCGAGGTCCGTCAAACGAACACTCAATCCCCCACACTCTTGGGGTTATCCGTTTTGCGAGAGCGAGGATTAAGGCCCGCCATGCGCTAGTCATTGGCTCTAGAAGCACCGATGAGGTATTGGAAGGTGCCTCACTAAATCCCAACCGGTCATTTTGTTCAAAGGAATCGCGGCCCCCAGATGAGTTCCCATCCGGTGACGAGGGGGGCCTCTTCAGGAACAAGACTCTGCAGTGATCCATGAGCAAATGGGGCATGATTCTGAATCGTGACCCCTAGCTGGGCAATATTCTCTGCCGAAAAAGATGATCTGGAGGTGGATTCGATTCCAAGAGCCCTTGGGGAAAACCTCTTTCAAATTTTTTTCTGTGTTAGTCACATTTGAACCATCTGAAAGACCCCAACGGGTAGCTAATCGGTGAATATGTGTATCCACGGGAAATGCCGGGACCCCAAATGCTTGAGCCATCACGACACTGGCGGTTTTGTGCCCTACTCCTGCCAATGACTCCAAGAAATCCCAGTCTGGATTAACACTCCCTCCTCTCTCGAGGATTTGTTCAGCCATCCGCCTTAAATTGCGGGACTTGGTCGGGGCAAGGCCGATTTCTTGAATGATTTGCTGGATTTCGGATTCACTTAACTTGGCCATTTTTGCAGGCGTATCGGCTATTGCAAAGAGATCTGGAGTTACTTGATTCACCTTTTTATCCGTTGTTTGTGCTGAAAGCATGACAGCAACAAGAAGCGTATAGGGGCTCGAGTGACTTAGAGGGATTGGTGGGTTAGGATATAGTGAATCCAAAATGGATGATATTCGCTTCACTTTGGCCTTGATAGCCATCCCCGCCATAACTTAGCCACCATATGTATAGAATCCCTGGCCTGATTTCCTACCCAATTTCCCTAGATCGACCATCTTTACCAAAAGAGGAGCTGGGGTATATTTTTCATCCCCAAATCCATCGAGAAGGACATTCATGATGTGCAAAACAGTGTCGAGCCCGATGAGGTCGGCGAGAGCTAAAGGGCCAATCGGGTGATTCATGCCCAATTTCATGATGCCATCAATCGCTTCTGCCTCTGCGACACCCTCCTGAAGTGTTAATATCGCCTCATTTAGCATCGGGCACAGGATTCTATTGGATACAAAACCTGGAGAGTCTTTACATGAAAGGGCTGTCTTTCCCATCTTTTCTGCAACATTAATGACCGCAATAGATACGAACGGGCTTGTCTCGGAGCCCTCAATTATTTCGACTAGCTTCATGATTGGTACTGGATTCATGAAATGCATTCCAATGACCCGGTCCGCCCGATTTGTGGCCTTGGCAATTGAATCGATGCTTATGCTTGATGTGTTTGAAGCCAGTATTGATTCGGACTTACAAATCTCGTCTAGTTGCTGAAATGTCGAATACTTTAGTTCAGGAACTTCAGGTATTGCCTCAATCACAAGGTCGGCATTCTCCGCTGCTCTTAGGTCAGTGGCTACTGAAATTAATTTCTGGGCTTGGGAGGCTTCATCAGAGGTTATGCGGTTTTTAGCAGATAGCTTAGAAAGTGATGCATTAATTGTTTGTAAACCACGATCTACATAGGACTGCTGAACATCAATCATGGACACCTGATATCCAGCACAAGCGGATACTTGTGCAATACCACTTCCCATCTGCCCTGCGCCTATGACCCCGATATGTTTGATCTCCATTGGCTGAGGCAAACAAAGCCCGGAAATAGGTATTCGGGTGTTAGCCATATGGTTGCCATTCACCGCTATTCGGGTCCCGATAATACCAGACGTCGGAACCAACCGGGAATTCGAGATATTCCCAGCCGTCATCTCCCCACTCGCCATACAAATTTCTGTCGGGCCAGTCAGTTACGGGGCCATATCCCCCGCCCGGCGCAGAATATGCGCCCCCGTATGGGTCATTTTGCACAGGTCCAGGACCTCCATAGGGTGATGCTCCCCCTCCGTATGCTGGTCCCGGGGCCATTGTATTTGGCGCGGGCCCTTGAGCCATTTGCCCGCTACGCGGACGCGTACTCTGCTGTTGAGATGGTGAAACTTGCCTGTCAACTATCTGGCGGCTACCCGGCGCGAATTCATCTTCATCTTCATCAAATTCATCTAAGTCCCATTCATCATCGGAGCCGCCACCACGCATGGAGATAAGCAGCATGATGACGATAGCTAAGACAAGGATTCCAATTAAAGACCCACCAATGGCGATTATTGTACCCTCGGAGAGGCCTGCAGAGTCACTTGCTACAGGTTGGCCCGTGGTATTCGAGGTTGAGTCTGTCGAATTATCTCCGCCATTCACCTCATATGCTGCACAAATCGCCTCATCAAACCCATATTCTATTCGAAGGTCAATATTTAGGCAAATCTCCTGCAAACTTGGCTCGCCCTCATCCTGCCAGCGCGTTGCATCTAGGGGGTAGGCATCAGGATAGTTTCCATCCGCATTATCTCCATAACCATCTCCATCGATATCGGACCACTGGGTGGGGTCAGTGGGGAATGCATCGCCGCTCTGATTGCGTAGGCTTGTTGAAGCATTGAGCGTCCATGTGTAATTGTCTCCATATCCGTCTCCGTCGGAGTCATTGAGGCCAGTTCCATTGATTCCCTGTGTGGAGTTGGAATTGAGTTGAGAATCCACGCAACCGTCGGGATTGGCGGGTAACTCATTTAGTGGGGTTTGGGGGCATAGATCAATATCATCCATCCACCCATCCCCATCACTATCAATTTCTGAATTAGCACAACCTGTGCTATTGATCTGGGATAGATTCCCTGAAGGAGTATTGTCACAATCGTCAAGGTCATCGAAAATACCATCCCCATCGCTGTCGATACGCGGGCATCCATCGACGCTTCCGTTATCGGCCGCGACTAATGGACACGCATCTGGGTTTTTTGCATCGGAAATATGTATTCCCGCGCCTCTGTCGCCTGACAAATTCCACAAAATCTTGGCATAATTATCACCCCACCCATCTCCGTCATGATCCCTCCACTGTGTTGCTTCAAGGGGGAATGCATCAGCATCCCCCTTCGGGTGTGAGGGGTATGATACATCCCCATCTGACCACCCATCTCCGTCACTGTCTAGACAACCTTTACGGTCGTTTGTTGAATTCCCCCACACCCCTGCGCAATCATCATCAATCGCATCATCATATCCATCTTGATCTAAATCACCGCCCCGCGTAGGGTCATCTGGAAATGCATCTTCCCCAGGCGCTGGGTTTCCGGGCAAAAGCGGGTCGGGGAGGCCATCCCCGTCGGTGTCCGGGCAACCAAGGTGCCCTCCCGTGGAATTTCCCCAATTTAGGGGACATCGGTCGGAGTTATTTGCATCTTCGACCCAATCTCCCATGGGTAACGGGTGGCCAGTACACCAACGTCCACTTCTCGTTAAATTAAGAGACGGATCGTCCCAATTATCGCCAAATCCATCGCCATCACAGTCATACCACTGTGTAGGGTCATCGGTGAAATTATCCGATCCATTGATCCATGTCCATCCACCATCAGGATTTGAATAGCCATCTAGATCCGAATCAGGGCAGCCATGTCGATCTCTATGGCTTTTCCCAGCAATGAGGGGGCAATTATCCAAGTGAAGGCCAATGCTATTTCCTGCAGTCTTGGAGGCCGACCAGTCATCTGCGAATCCGTCCAAGTCAGAATCATTTGTGATTGCAGCATAAGTGGGGAATGCATCGGCCAGCTCAACTGAAAACAGCCATTGCCCTAGAGGTTGAGGGTTCGAAGGTGGATAAGCGCATGCTAGGCCCGCACGCGAGCTATTTTTGGAAGAAATATCCCAATTATCGCCAAATCCGTCACCATCACAATCCCACCATTGCGTAGATTCATTTGGCAATGCGTCGGCAATACCTGCTGGATGAGGTGGCCAATCTGCATCTTCATCAGACCACCCATCCCCATCTGTATCTACACACCCAAATCGGTCCTCATGAGAGATACCAAATGTAGTTGGGCAAGCATCTTCTTGAGTTGCGTTGGCAACCCATTCACCAAGACCTTGATGGCTGCGCGTGGCATTCCAAGATGGGGTCGCCCAGTTATCACCGAATCCATCATTGTCTTGATCAGACCATTGAGTGGGGTCGTCAGGAAATTCATCAATTTGTGAAAATGACCCATCATAATCAGCAGTGCCATCCCCGTCAGAATCAGGACACCCTTCAGTAGGGGGTATCGTCGCATTCCCCGCAATTTCTTTGCACCCATCTATTTCATCATTAAACCCATCAGAGTCAGAATCTAGTTGATAATCTGCACATCCATCCGCATTTACTATTTTGCCCAGCACAGTTCCAGCACATATATCCCGCCCATCCCAGATCCCATCTCGATCGATGTCCGGAAGAAGGTGTTGTAAATTCTGAGGGATGTGGTCGTGTGCGGATAGCCGCAAACCTTCGCCGAGGGAATTGATGCCTGCAAGGTCGTCAAGTGAATTTTGCGTGCTTTTCTTGAGAGATTGGATAATGAAATTGAGTTGTGTCTTTGCGGCTTCTTCAGTCATAACAAGATTCACGAAAGACGAGGCAGGATAAGCGCCACTAGAGATCGTAGCATTGGTTGGTATTACACCAATTTGACCAGCTGCACTTGCATCGACTGAACCGTGTGTGAGGTTGTCGATGATTGGGACTACATAGAGATTTGATTTATTGAACAATTGATCTGGAGTGCCTATGGCCAAATGCTTCTTTGATGTGACCTTAGATGCGATATCTGATTGTTTCCGCTGCCAGAAATCCCCATTCCATGAGCGAGATGTGTTGCATTTACCACACAGATGCTGCTCTTCAAGAACATCTTCAACAATACCAGCATCAGAGGGGGTATAGAGGATGATGTCATTTGCACTACCACAACTCAGCGAGTTATTGAGGTCATCCCACTCAACCGTGGAATCCCCATCATAGTAAGGGGCAACAGAAAGTTCATTCGCTGGTTGACTCAATTCGAGTGCAGGCATGTGGCCATTCGCTGAGATGAGTTGGCTGTATGTTTCTGAAGATATGATATATCGCATTTGCCCCAAAGTCACTCCCCCCATCAATTCAATGCAAGTTTTCGTTTTACTGGAATTCTTGACTGCTAAGATAGTGGGGGCAATCGCAATTGGGACCATCACGAGGGATGTGCTTGATGCATGACAGTTTATCCACCCGGTCTGCGAAAAATTAGATGCCGGGGTGGCATAACTATCATCTGGTCGGTCTAGAAGCAAGCCCACGCCCTGATTCCCTTCACACAATCGCTGAGTGACTTCGCTCTCTGATCGGGTAGCCCATTCAGTAGGGCGGGCATGCTTTGTCCAATTTGCAGAGATTGTTGTGAGAATTGTACGCAGGCTTTCGGGTCCAGAGACTTCGGTCCAGCCGCGTGACTCCACAGCAAGATAAACGGTCCCATTTATGACGCCCATTGATAGATGGGCGCCTGTTGGAGACCAATCTACCGCTGAAATGGTCCCTGAATTCCAAGAAGCGCCTAGCAATTCCACGGAAGTATTACTGGTGAAATTAATTACTTCCACCACTGCAGATGGCGATCCGCTAGAGGCCTTTCCACCTGCTAGAAAAGTAGATCCTCCAGGGGACCAAGATAGGCCGTTAACTGTCTCAATAGTGAGGTTTCTAACCATCTCCAAGGTGCCATTTCTCATTTCATGTACTCGTGCTTTTTGGGCATCATCTGCGCTGAGGACATGTGCACCATCAGGGGAAATTCTTGCCTCTACGAAGGACCCCGAACTAATTGAAATTGTTCTGATGGTCGATAAGTCTGATGAGTTTAGTAGGTATATTTGTGATTCCGTTGTTGCTGCAATCAAGTTCCCATCAGGGCTCACATCGATAGAGACGCCCTGGCCCGATAACTGAATAGAGGCGAATTCCTGCAGTGAGCTTCCATTCCAAGCAACCAATTCCCCTAGGCTGCTTATCATCCATTGGGTAGTTTCATTCGGTGCATAGACAATATCCATCACATCAGCACCAGATAATGGTGTGGATGTTTGCAAGGTGCCGCCTCCGCTTGTTGGAACAGAGGATATCTTCCCACTGCCTTGGGCGACAGCGAGATAATCACCTGATGGGCTGACATCAATGGCCCGAATTGGAGAAGGGACTTGCGATAGGGATCGTACTGGGTTTCCTAAACCATTGTAGGCGCCAATCCTGCGCTGGCCGTCACCGACGTAGTAATACTCGCCGTCATCTGAAAACGCAATGGCTGCAACGGTAACATTTACTGCGTGCGTTGCATAAACGCCCTCCTCTGAAAAATCATAACCCACTTCTTCGGAGCGATCTGAAAACCCATCCCCATCCTCATCAGGGCACCCAGAATCAGGGGCGCCAGCCAAACCTGCTGCCCAAGGGCAAGCATCGTTACTATCTACAGTTCCGTCTCCATCTCGGTCAGCCGCATTAACGAGTTCAGTGAAATAAAGGGTAGGGAGTGTTGAGGCAAGCAACAATATCGTGCAAATATAGGTCGCATGGTAGCGGGTATTGCGTACCATTAGATGCGTCGAGGTTATGGACTTCTTTCAAACCTGCTTGCAAATGACTCTACTTTTGGGCTAATCTCGGAAATGATCCTCGAGCCAATCAATGTCCACCGAGGGTGGTGCTGAATTCGAATTCACAGGGTGTTTGTCCGTATTGGAAAAGGCGGACCATTCAGAATTTTTTGATCCGCGTTTTCGCGCGAAAAAGATTCCAATCACAATCGTTGCAAAGAGTAGAATTCCGACCCCTACCCAAGTACCATTTGGCGCAGGAAGTGATGATTTGGCCAAAGAACGATCGACATCTTCGGCAGGGTAAAGGGGGTCGGGCAAAGGGATCTCTATGCGGTGGCTGTTGCCCACTGAATCCATGCCCTCTAGGGCTACAAAGGCGTTCGATGGCCTGTCCGCCCCAATATGAATTGGGCAGAGGATTGGGTCAAAGACTTGATGGACAGTGCCGTCTACTAGGAGTACTAGGCTGGCCGATATCGAATCTGAGAGATTGCATTCGAGATATACTGCCTGATCAGATGTCGGATTTACATTCAACACAAGATCGGGAGGTGAATGGTCAAGGTTGTAGATGAGAGAGCTCTCGACGCTCCGTCCTAGGTTGTCAGTGAAGACGGCGCGGAGAATGTGATCTCCTGAGTCATCTGCCAAAGGAACGCTGAATATAATATGAGATTTGGTGAGGCCATTTTCAGATAACTCTGCCTTAATTTCAAATTCCTCTTCCCATCTTTCTGAGATAATAATCAGTCGAGTATTCAATGGGATGGAAGTGGTTGGCCACTCAAGAGAAACCAATATGTCCGCCTCGTCAAAATTTGACGGCTGAGCCAATACTGGTGCGCTCAAATTCAAAGCAAGGTCCCCTGCAGTGCGCTCCAAGCAAATGAGATCGACCCAATCTCGATCAATATGCCCAATTCGGACATCAAAGCAATTTGTACCAACTGCTAAAGGGAGTAAAATGGAGGCATTAGAATTCTTACCCTCGAGAATCATATTTCTTTCGGCGGATTCAATCGTCCACCCCATACTTGGACCTGATCGCAAACCGAATGAAACTGCTGAGTCAAGGACGATTTGATTTCTCCACGGTGCATCGATCGAAACGTTGTAAATTGATTCGGAAAGGTGCATCATTCGACACGTCAGAGCGGTATTGTTTGCCAAATCAGCGAGTTCAATGCACAATTCATGGTCGCCAGTTGACCCCAGCGTCCAGTCAAACAACAACTCGCCGGAGTGAATAATTCCTGATGTGATAACCATTCCGTCTAGGGTCAAAATGCCATATGCATCTTCCGATAAATCCCAGCCAATTGTAATGCTGTGGTGTGCGAGTTGCTCAGAGGATGGCTCAAGCCAAACAAGGACTGGTTGTGTGAAATCTATGGAAAGGTTTGCGTGGACTGTTTCTTGATTTCCAGCCCTATCAACGGCAGTAACAATGACCTCATACAAGCCTTCTCCAACTATAAATGGGTCGATGAGAGACCTGTTCGAAGAATAAGGCGTCATTGCGAGAAGGGTGGAGGCGCCACTTAGATTAACAAGCCAGGCAGAAGTTGAGATGACATCAGAGTCATGCAGCACTTCAAGGGACCAATTTGTATTTGATGACCAAGTGCCCGGGAGGCCCACGATTTCCAATGAGGGAGGTTTTGTATCTCGATTAATCGTCAATAAAGTGGTGTTTGAATTTCCCGCATTATCTATGGCGAAAATATCCACCTCATTTACCCCCTCCTCTATCGAAAGGCCCGTAACCCAGTAGGAATAATCACTCAAACTCGATGCGTTTTTCCCACCAATTTGAACAGAGGCTTGTTCATTAGTAGTCACCTGCACGTCGACCATAGTGGCATTTAGCGTTAAATTAGCCATTGGCGAAACTATACTGATCTCAGGACTAATTTGATCGAGGACATAAGATAGTTCTGAGTAATTCGAGTGATGCCCTATGTCGGTGAGGGATGCATTGACAACATGTTTCCCGTCAAGTGGATGTACTGAAGCATTTATCCAAGCGCGCTGAAGTACAACTGTAGACAGTAGCCCAATAGAGGTATTGCGGATATGTGGCAGGGTGCTCGACATATTTTTCCACGCCTCAGTTAAATTGTGCTTCGTGCCATTTGCTTGTAGGCCTATAGCTGAGGCATTGGCTGAATCCCATGGTAAAGCAATCCCAAGATGCAAGTCTGAAAGGAGAAAGCCCGATCCATAATCTACCATCTCAATGCTGATTGGCTGCGTCTTGTTTATCGCAGAACCAGAAGGCGGACCGTGAATATATAATGCAGGCTCTCCATCTTGAAGGTCAACGCGATAAGGGATTCGAACTTTTGTGCCGTCATCTAATTCAAGAATCAAGTCAGCGCGCCATGAACCTGCTGATGCGGGTCGATTTGCCTCGAGATCAATTGACCATACCCTATCTGGCACCCCGCCACCCAAACTAGCAGAACCATGAGGCCATTGTTGGGCTATGAATGATGCATTACGCTCCTCAAGTGGCGATAATGAGATATTCGACCCTGCCAAAATCTCGACCGATAGACGCACTGTAGTTACCCCCATTGGGACACTATAGCCATGGACAACTGCCCACCACAATCCATCAGGTGGCTGCTCAACCTCAATGGACTCAATTGGCCCTTGATTCCCTGACACCTTCACTTGTTCAGACCCCCAATCGATGACCCCGTCTCCGTCTTTGTCCCTGTAGAGTAACAAGTCCACGTCTGCGCGCTGGTCAGCGGCATTCAAATTCACAATCACCCGTTCAGCGGATGACACTGTAAATGGGTGGGTCAGTGAGGCGCTTGATTGATCCGTAGCCACATCTTGACTAACACTTGCATTGAGTAATAGTTCGGGCTTTGACCACCCAATGGCATCTATATTGGCAAGCCCCAACTGCCCCGTTGAGCCAATCTGAAGTGTTTGATTCCAACCCTCTGTCCGCCAATCCGAAATTATACGCTGAAGAGGGCCGTCAAGTATAGCGATTTGCGCCAAACTAATGTTAAGTGCCGAATCAGGCGTGGGGGCACCATGTGTTGTTGAATGCAAAATGAGTTGTTTCAACCCGGGGGTGTCAGGCACTACAAGGCGCTCAGAGGAAGTTCCTGTGAAGGTCGATTGGTCCCAAATCGCATATCCCTTGTGTGCGTTCTCAGAACCAGTCCTATAACTTAGCACATTTGCCCCATACCCCGTGGGATCATGACTTGCATAGGGGTGTGACGTCTGATCGAGCCAGTGCAAGTCCACATCAGCAAAATCATTGTCGATCCAATCAACAGTTGCAATCAATGCCCCTCGTTCTGAACGTGGTTGTGGCCAATCAAATGTGATAAATCGCCAATCGCCCGATTCAGCGCGCCAGCCCCAATGTTGGGCGCCTTGGAGCCATGTTTCCGAATATATGCTTTGATTGCTCACATTCCCGTCAAGTGGCAAAGCACGCAACTCAGAGAGCCCATCAGAAGCCACTGATGCTACTATCGGCAAACTCCATTGGTGACCATTTGAATCCAATATATTGATGCCATGCTGGGTGATTCCTGGAAGCTGATTGGGAGGTACTGTGAGATTCATTTGAACACTCAGCGTCTGATTCGCTGCAATGCTTACGTTAGAAGGCAATGAAAGCCAAGGATCTGGAACCAACCCGAATGAAGTCACATCAATTTTTATCGGCAATGGGTCAATGTGGGATGTTCTGACTTCTTCCCTCCATATTGCCAATAGCAATCCCTCGCCCTCCTGGAGCCATTCTCCCGATGCGCGAACTTCATTCTGAGGGGAAACTTGGTCCGCGGAAGTCAGTGTCGAATATTCCGAACTCGATTCCAGTTCTCCTGAGCCCACCAACCCATCCCCATTGCTGTCTGACCACCAAACGCCATCTCCGTCGCTATCATGCCACACTTGTAATTTGAGATAGACTCGATTCTCAGATTCTAAGTTTCGATTTCCATCAAAACCAAGGGGGTCCATGGCCACACGCGCACGAACCATCGTGGAGGTAGAGGGAAACAGAGTGTTGGCGGCATCCCCTGATATTCGCAAGGGGATCAACAGGTCTGGCCTGCTATTTTGATAGCCATCCCACCCTAAATTCGAGGAACTATCCCACGTCCATTCATGATGGGACATTGGGTTCAGAACTTGACTTGAAAAATTAAATGATAGCGCCGCCACTCCAGGGTTATGCAGGTCTAGGGATAGCGTGGATGTTTCATTAGGTAAAAGGCGATTCAAATTTGCATCCCTGTGCGCTCCCCCGTTCGTACCTGGCATCCACGCAGAGGGGGAAGTCCACCAAGCACCGGGGTCCGATTTTGCAGCCGCAACCGCGCGGCTGGCATTCATCCAACCTGCTCCTTGAACGAGTGGGTCGTGGTACGTATCGTCAGCCGTAGACATGACAATGTCCCGTAGTTCAGAACCGGAAGGCCAGTACCCATGTTCTAACTCATAGGCTTCTGCAACTAATGCAAGCAAACCCGCAACAACTGGTGTTGCAAGACTAGTTCCTGACCAAGAGGTTGTTGCGTCATCTCCGTCTGAGCCCTCATTTAGTGTCTCGTCACCGGTGGCTGACCAACCTACTGCGACCAAATCAGGATCAATCCTCCCAACTGAATTGGGGCCACGATTCGACCAACTGGCAGACTGCCCCCACGTCCCCCCTCCTGGTTCGGAAACTCGGGATGAAAAGGCGCCCACTGAGATAACAGAATGTGCCCCTCCGGGGGAGGCAGTGGTACCATATCCATGTCCACCATTTCCAATTGCAACAGCGTAAGTCGCATTCGGCGTCCAAGTTCTGGCCAAATGATCTAGATACAAGGAACTAGCATCTGACCCTGCTTCGACGACCGAAGAGAATCCAAATGAGAATGAACCTATCTGTGCTTCATCGCCTGTATCAGGGAGGCCATCATAGCCTTCGCCAACAAATCTCCACATGTCGAACATTGGTGCGCCACCTGTGTAGAGATTTGCGATTGCAATGAGGGACGCATTGGGCGCCATTCCCCTAACTGAACCCCCATCGACAACCCCCTGGGCTGATACGGCAGACGCACAAAGAGTACCATGATTTCCACCAGCGCCGGTGGGATCATTGATCATGAACATTACAAGCTCACCTGAGCCGGGTATTCGGTCAGCATGACCATAGCGGGATGAGTATGTTTTCCCATACGGCAATGAGGACGATCCATCTGAGATCCAGTAAATCATCCCCGCAGACCTGTCCAAAAGACCATCGCCGTCAAGATCTCGGCCCCCAGCCTCAGAACCCTTCCTCATGGGATGTTCATCCGCAATTGACCCATCTCTGTCTGTGTCCACATACACAGTTTCGTACTGGCCGGATTGTGCATCGTCAACTACGACGACATCGACATTCCCCCCAAGAATTGATCGAAGACGCGGATCGGGGTGGCTCCCAAGGTGGTATGTCCCGGAAAGGGAAATTTGTGAAGGCAATGTGATGCCGCTATGGTCTAACTCACCGTCACCATCTGCATCATTATCTGTGGATGAAGTATCAGAATACCAGGAATGTGAATTTGAGGGATAAGCATCCCCGTCGACTATCCAGGTATTCATGCTGGCGCCATCAAATGCAATGGGCCAACCATCCCAAGGAGAATTCGCGTCTGAGACGCGAGCTTGAGTACCATCCAAATCAGGGTGGGCGAAATCAATGCCGCTGTCTGCTACTGCAACTTTAACCCCCTCGCCCGAGATATTTGAAGCCCATGCTTGAGTGGCCCCGTGCAATTCACCACTCCGCACACTTGTGGGATCTAAATGCGCATCATGTGCCCTGAAAGGCTGAGGGTCAGGTGGTTCAAAAATCGACACAAGGCCGCCCAATGCTGCAATCTTCGGGACAAGGTAGGGGGGGATAAACAACCTCCGATGTTGAAGGTCATCTGGTGAATGTGACGGCATATCAAAAGGAACGAGATGCTGTCCTTTTTTGGGTCCCTTTTGTAGTGGTGAATAACCCGAGGCGGTAAGCCACGCATCAACTTCTTCCGCATGCGATAAAAGTGCTAGAACCTCAATTTCAGATCGCATGTCACCAAACCAACTCTCGGAGGGTCGATCCATTCGTCCTGCCTCCCAGGGATCTACCCCCGCATCCAAACGAGGGTGGCTAATTGCATAGGAAAATACAGTAGAGGTTACGTCATTGCCCTCCTCATCAATCACATCCGCCACCTCATGCTGGTGGGAGAAACTGTGTACAGGGATGGGGAGTAAAATGACCGCAATAAGAAGCACAAGAACCGTTTCTAGGCGCGATGTGCGGTGCAGCATCAAAGTGAGCGGACGATACCCAAATTTGATCTTGACCGATAGGCGTTCAAGTAGCCCCGGGCGGATTTGAACCGCCGTCCCCGGATCCAAAGTCCGAGATGATGGACCACTACACTACGGGGCTGTGCTTGTGGCGTGACGGGTTATGCTGATGAGACCTGCGGAACAAAGAAGTTCAAAACACGAAAGAAACCGGGCAAGGATATGAGGCCAACTGGGCACCTAGGGGCGCTTCTTGAATTTCAGAAACTCAAGGATCTAGCGCGAACTGGTTGGGTGCTAAGGGGCGTCGATAACCCCGAATCTGTGGCTGCACATTCGTGGGGTGTCGGACTCCTAGCGGCAATCCTATCTCCACCTAAACTAAACCGAGTCAAAATTCTCGAAATGGCAATCATCCATGACCTCGCCGAAGTGCGTACAGGAGACCGCGTCCCTGATGAGGTGCCGGACCGAAAAAAAAAGGCGGAAGAAGAAGCGTGTGCCCTTTCAGCAATGCTTGAGCCAATCGCCAGCGATGTCTCGCACTGGGTGGCACGATTAGAGGAGATGGAGGCAGGTACATCTCCCGAAGCACGATTTATCCGTGCCTGCGATAGATTAGACATGGCTTTACAAGCAGCGAATTATGCATTGGAGGGGCGCCTAAGTGAGCCAAACGAGTTTTTCAGGTCAGCGAAGAGGACCATTGAAATGTCCGGCTATCCAGACATTCTACATTTGCTAGATGAACTTGAACATGAAATCTACGGTAAAGAATGAGTATCCTCCAAATACGGATCCCGCATCAAGAGAAAACATGGCAGCAAGTTGGGCTCAGTTGCTTCATCTTGCTGCAAAATCAGGGGTCGGATCACAAGATCATGGAAGGCCTAACCCTGCGCGAAGTCCAGGGACTGCTTTCATGAGGGGTGTGGCTGCACCTGCTAGAACGCCCATTTTTCCTGCTTGGGATTTAAGCGCAGCCCCGATATCCTTGCGATAAAGTATCCGCATGACACGTCCACCAAGGGCGTCCCCCCCCTCATCGACTACGGAGACAGTAACACGGGTTGCCCCCTTTACCTCTGGAATGAGGTCATACCAAGCTATCTTCGATCGTTCTAGAATATGAGCAACTAAACCTGCAAGGTCAACATCAGTTTTGCTAGCAATGTCAAGGGCATCTTCATCGGGCCATTCAAGGGATTTCTCGGCAGTAAATAATACATTCAATCCAAGATTCTCGGGAGACATGTGTGGTGCATTAATGTCAATCCTAAGGCGCTGATCTATAGGCCTGCTATCTGCGAGAAGGATGAGGAGATTCGCACGCTCTCCTGTAATGACGCGATCGATTTCTGCATCCATCAGAACGGGTCTTGAGCGTAACTGTGGCAATGAATGGGACACATCGTGCATCAAACGATCAATCAGGCTGAATAACGCCGGAACAAGTTTCTCTGCTCGCTCAAGGATTCCGGCAAGGACCGGCTTAGGGAACCTAGGGTGTCCAAGGATCGAGTTGACGTCTGAAAAACTTTCACTGAGTTCATCAGCAAGAACCTCGTTGTTTATGGCATTGCGCCTGTAGAGTAGATGAAGCAAAAATAGTCGTTCCATCTCTTCATAGGGGTTGTGCCCATCAAGCACCATTGCTCGCACCTCATCACACCAGTCATCAAAGTGCGTGAGCAAAATGGGGTCAAGAACAGAACGAACAACTTCGACAATAGGGTGTTCAAGAAGCATTGGGTGGCCCGTAGGAACAAAAATCTCAAGCAACCCCAAATCATCTGAAATTAACGGCTCGGATGGGCGAGACATCATCACATTACCCCATAGTATCAAGGTTAATCCGGCCCCCATCCCAGCGGAAAGTGCAAGGGTGAAGCGGTCCCATTCGAAGACGTCTGCTGTTGCCAAGTCTCGATACCCATATGGATTGGTGATCGAAACGGAACCAATTAGGGTGACGAGGTAGAAGAAGACTGCCAAAAGGCCCATCACCTGCCGGTTACGCGCTTGGCCGACCAATGAATTGAGTGTATCAAGTAATTCCGAATGGCCTTCAAGTGAACTCATGGGGCGGCCCTGCCTCGTCCCAATTAGTGCCTGTAATTCATAGGCCGCCAGGGTTGATAAAAGACCCATAGTCCGCCTTCTGAGGGGTATTTGCCAAACCATTTGGCCAATTAGCATTACAACTATGAGGATGGATAAACCACCAGGCCCTATTTGGATGGCAAAATCCGTTGGGCGTAATTGATACACTATGCCAAGGAGAATGAGCGGTATGGGGATGAGACGGACCAATAGCTTCCCTGGCCCTTGATTGAAGGAAAATGCTGCAGCCTCATCTCGGAGCAGATCCTCTAAGTTCACCTCCAATTCAGAGATTGGTGCATTAATATCTACACGCGTTCCAAGTACATCTGATTCGCCATGCCGAGGGATGCCCAACTGTTCGCGCGTGGGTGTCTTAACACCTGAATCGTCCTCGCTCACGTGGACCGGATGGTAATACAGATCAAAGCACTTGCCACGTCAACTTGATGGCATGTATGTCCTCGCAATAGCAAATGCCCAAGGACAAGAGCAAGGCAGCAACGGTTGCTCTGCTCCTTTTCTCCATATCCTTGGGTGGTTGTTTTGGAGACGGTGGGGGAAGTAGGAAAGAAGAGGAGATTACCTATCCTGATATTTGGGATCGGCATGCCCTTGAATGGAATATGAACCACACGTTTTCATACGTCCTAAACCAGGGGCCATACCACGCTTTAGAAGTTCAAGATGCTTATGTTGGTGTTGACACAAGTACCGTGTGGGAGACTGGGCCTCCTGAATCTGAAGTCCACCTCTCATATTGGCTGCCAAACAATACAGAGCAGGGCGAGAAAGTCCCTGTGATTGCTGTTGTGAGCCCTTACTTTTCTTTTGGACAGCCAGGTTCGGAATCGGGGCACACTGGGGTCGTTGGCGCGGGGCGTGGCGAGTTTATTTTTGAGAATTTTATCCCGCATGGCTATGCATTCGCTCAGGTATCTGTTTTCGGAACTGAACTTTCTAGTGGGTGCTTCGACTACCGGGGGGCGGGTGAAGGATTGGGAATTCATCATGCTGTCGAATGGTTAGGTAGCCAAGCTTGGAGCAATGGTCATGTGGGTCTTTATGGAAAATCCTACGAAGGCGCGACCCAATGGGAAGCCGCAGCGATGGGAAGCAGATATCTGAAGACCATCGTACCAATATCTGGCACCACGGCACTACACCCCCTACTCTACAAAAATGGGAGCGCAGAAGCGAGGTCACAGGTCATGCACATGAATTATTTTTCGAGCACAGTCGATTACAATGAAGATGATCTCGACAACGTGTGCCCAGATATTGCTGAAGGATTATTTGCAGGCCCCATAACATATGGCATGGGTGAATTAGATCCTTATATGGAGCATTACTACGACGAACGCAGCCACGTTGACAAGGCATTTGCGAATTGGAATGGCTCTGTATATTGGGTGCAGGGTTTGCAGGATTGGAATGTAGATCCTCATCAAGTATTTGGTGGCCCGATTGGGCACAATTGGTATTATGATTATATCGGCGCAGGATTCGATGTGCGGGGCATATTTGGCCAGTGGGAGCACAATTACCCAGACCAGTGGGAAAAACACGATGGGCAAAGCAGTGGTTATGGAGGTGAAGCAATCCACAACATGACTCGATGGGATTGGGCACAAGATCTGTTCGAATGGTTTGAATATTATCTCAAGGGAATCGGCCCAAAGCCCGACCTTCATGCGCAAATACAGCGCAATGATGGACAATGGCGAATCGAAGAAACATGGCCCTCTAGAAGCGTAAGCACCCTCTATCCCAACATGGGAGAATGCAGCGATTCCGGGGTTTTTGTTGGTGGCGGCGTCTCGATCATTGGCGGTGGACAAAGCATCACACTCGAATGCCCCGCGTTGAACCAAAATTCGGATACACATATCGCAGGTTTAGTGGCGCTGCACCTTCCTGTCGTACCAACGTTTGATGGTGGCCAAGTATTTGTTGAGGTGCAGGATTCGACGACAGGGGTCCGTTTAGGACATGCAACAATGGATGTTAGATATCATGCCGGGGGCTATGAACCCCAAACTGTGGTCCCTGGACAAGAGATCACCATGATGATGGAATTTCAGGCGATAGATGCGATTCTTCCCGCTGGGCACGGCCTTCGTTTCATGATGACTGACACGGGTGAGGATTACCTTGCTCCTGCCTGTGGGAATGTGTGTTCAATTCACGTTCTTCCAACTCAATCATCTCTTGAAATACCAATTATCACTGTGAAGGAAGAGAACATTCTCATCACACCCCAATAACCCATCTTTACGCGGAAAACACGGCGCGAAGCCGTTATGGACATACCCCCTTCCCTGCCTGTAATGAGGACTGCTTGCACCGCACTTCTCTTTTCGATGCTGTTCATTGCGGTCTTTGCCGAAATGATGCTGGGAGGGGATGAATCAACCGCTTCCGAAGAGGCCATATCTCCTCTTGCGCAAACCAGCGGCCGCCTTGCAAAAATGGGCAACAGCACAGGAGGATACCATCTGCAATCTGGCGATTGGTGGGAGCCACAGCGGCCTTACTCGGTTTCATCAAGCGATTGGGATGGCGATGGAGTCATCAACTCAGATGATGATCACATCATGGACCCAGCCCTTCCTCCAGGCCCTTCCCGTAGAGGGTTATCCTGTCTTGTTCCTACTGCAAATTGTGTATCGGATCCCCCTCCAGCTCCGTTCAATTCGGGTCCTGTCAAGGTAATTCCCCAAGGTTCTGCGGCGATAGCGATAGATTGGGCAGATGTCGATAAGGATGGAGACATGGACTTGGCAATAGGGAATAATGGAGCAAAGAATGAAGTCTATATGAACCAAGGCGCTGGATTCGACTCTGCCCCCTCGTGGAGCAGCTCAGATTCATTGGTTTCAATTGATATCGCTTGGGGTGATTATGACTCTGATGGAGACGCTGATCTTGCAGTAGCCAATTTTGAGGGGCCAATCCAGATCTTTGAGAATCAAGGAGGTAATCTCTCCAAAAATCCATTCTGGTCCCATCTATATGGTGGTTCAAAACCAGTATCTCGATACACCAGTCTTGATTGGGGAGATATCGATGGGGACAATGATCTCGATCTCATCGCTGGGGTGTTGACTGTAGGGGTGGTGGTGTTCGAAAATTCTGGAACCTCGTTTGGCACTTCACCTTCGTGGCAAGGTGGGTATACGGGGAATAGTGGAAGTGTGATGGATGTCAAATTGGCAGATATCGATGGAGATGGTGACCTTGATCTGATTGAAGCGGTTTCCGATGGCAGGGTCTCTGTTCACCTCAATTCTGGAACGGTCTTCGCTTCTTCGGCATCTTGGCAGAGTCCTACTGATCAATCCACCAGTTCTGTGGCCGTAGGCGATATAGATGCAGATGGGGACATGGACCTGATTGTTGGCAATCGCGGTGGAGTGAATCAATTATTCAGGAACAACGCTGGCATCTTATCCAGTACAGCTGACTGGCAGAGTTCCGAATCAGTGGACACCATGGACGTCCGATTGGCAGATATCGATAGTGATGGCGATCTGGACTTGCTTGAATCTAATTCCAACAGCCAGGACAACATCCGTATTTTCGAAACTACCAACAAGGATGGATATGGCCCACCAGAGTGGTCGACCCTAGGAATCGGCGATTCCTCTGATTCGGCATTTGTAGATATTGATGGCGATGGCGACATTGATTTTGCAACGGCTGACGGCAATGATGGCCCACTGGTTTTCATCAATGGTGGACAGATGCTACAATCCATTGCATCCTGGAATGATGGTGCAGCTGACTACACATATTCGATGGACCTAGGAGATATGGATGGAGATGGCGATCTGGATCTACTAATTGGAAACAAATATTCAGCAAGCAAAGTGTACGAATTTGATAATGCGACTCAATCCTACTCCCCACATTGGTTTACAGAACACGCAGCAGGCACCAACTCTGGAGGAATATTGTGGTATGATTTTGATACTGATGGAAAATTGGATGTGATCATTGGAAACTACAATGGTCAGAATCATGGCTGGACTCGGGGAGAAAATTCCGTGAGTAGTTCTGCTTCTTGGGTCTCCCAAGAATCTGATGATAGCATTGAATTGGTTGCAGGAGATGTCAATGGAGACGAGCGAGCCGACTTAGTAGTGGTGAACCATGGTGAAAACCGAATATATCTGGTAGAGTGTTCAGGGGGTAGTTCACAGTGTCAGACGTCAGATGTTGCTTCTTGGAGTAGTGCTGATAGCAGATATTCCAATTGTGCTGAACTGGCAGATTTCGACGGCGATGGTGCATTAGATATGTTCGTTGCCAATTATGGTGATGTCGATCAAATCTTCTTCAACACAGGTACGGCCTTGAGCACCAGTGCAGGTTGGGCCAGTGCTTCCTCAATGAATGCGCAGGGTTGCGATGTTGGAGATGTGGATGGTGACGGAGATGTTGACATCGTTGTCGCAAATGAGAATCAAGCGAATCAATTGTACCTCAATCCAGGAAACGGTAATTTCCCCACTGCCCCATCATGGCAGACTACCAATAGCCTCGATACGGTCAGTATAGGATTATGGGATGTGGATAACGATGGCGACCTCGATATGGTCGAGGGCAATTATCAGTCCAGCAACCACATTCGGATGAATCAAGGTGGGAATTTCAGTAAGATCGCCTGGACCAGTCCTGACATCCTTGACACATGGGTGTTGAAGATGGGAGATATCAATGCGGATGGTGCACTCGACTTGGCAGTTGCCAATGAGCAGCAGACCAATCAGGTATTCTTTGGGGAGTTTGATCAGGATGGTGATTGGGTCAGCGAACCAAACGATGAAATTCCGAATGACCCAACGCAGATCAGCGATCAGGATAATGACGGATTTGGAGACCGCTCCCAAGGAAGGCTGCCTGATGGATGCACAGGGTATTGGGGCGATTCGTGGAGAGATCGGTTCGGTTGCCCCGATCTCGATGGTGACGGTCAATCAGACCTCTATGACTCATTTCTGCAACAGTCCAGCCAGTGGTCAGATATCGATGAGGATGGACGTGGAGATAATTGGGATGATCCTTCTCTGAACGTCACTCGCTCTCCTCGTGGTATCGGACAATGGGTACCTGTCGCATATCGTCCAGATCCTTCACCCTGGGATTCTGATAACGATGGCTATGAGGACCAAGTCCTCCTCACTCGAGGACTATCCCCTATCGAACCATTCGATGATTGTCCAGATGAGAGTGGAACATCCACACAAGACCTCTGGGGATGCAGGGATATCGATGGTGATGGATGGTCGGATGAAGGTGATTCACACCGTGCTGACCCAACACAACATTCCGATCATGATGGTGATGGGTATGGTGATGCTCCAGATGGAAGTGATGCTGATCGATGTCCGATGATCTGGGGTAATTCGACAGCCGATGTGCTAGGTTGTGTGGATATTGATGGCGATGGTTGGTCGAGTCAATCGGATATCGATGATGGCGATGCCTCGAGATGGTCGGATCTGGATGGAGATACTTACTCAGACCAAGGTGACGATGATTGTCCAAGCATGTTCGGAAACAGTACCAACGATCGTTCAGGATGTATCGATCTGGATGGTGATGGTTGGTCGAATCCCGATGGTCAGGCACTAGCGAGTCCTCTCGGGAGCGCTGACAGTCATCCGAATGACCCGACCCAATGGGATGACAGCGATGGTGATGGGTTCGGTGATCGCTCAAGTGGTCATGAACCCGATTCTTGTCCTGACGAGTACGGAGAAAGCTCTTGGCGAGTGGCTGATGGATTGCTTGTACCACATCTTGGATGTCGAGATGGCGATGGTGATGGTGTCGAGGATGCCAGTGACGATTGTCCATCTTCTGCTGGCACCTCACACCTCGACCGCTGGGCATGTCCCGATGAGGACGGGGATGGTTGGTCTGATCTCAACGATGACTGTGCGACTGCTGCAGGAGATTCAAGCATCGAAATGATCGCTTGTCCAGATACTGATGGCGACGGGATTCCTGATCTAATCGACCCCGTGCCGAATGATGGTCGAGGAACGCATGAGGATTGGGATGCAGACGGTTGGCCCAACCCTCTCGATACATCTGACACCCAATCCGATGAGGACCACTTCCCCTTCGATCCAACGCAATGGAGTGATCTTGATGGTGATGGATTGGGCGATGAAGCGAATGGGACCAATCCTGATCCCTTCCCAGGCGATCATGACAACGATGGGGTCGTAGATGAGGATGATTCGTTCCCAGATGACCCACGTGAGTGGTCGGATTTCGATGGTGATGGAATCGGCGATAACGCAGATACCGATGACGATGGTGATGGGTATCCTGACACCGTTGAGTTACGAGAGGGCACGAATCCTCTGCGCAGCGATTCTGCTCCAATACAGACCTTCGAGATGGTTGTACCCGGTACCTCTTTGGGGCTTGGAGCATGGGACATCCTAGGTATATTGGCTGGTGCACCATTGGCGGCTTGGTTTGCCCTAAGTATGATCACGAGAGAATCCCGTACCCGCCGCTTTGAAGAGCGCTTAGGGCAAGCGACTTCCGAGCACGAACTATCTGAAATTTCATCCGAATACGAGCGAGCCCTCATGATGCGCATGATTGGCGCCCATCAAGCACTTCGTCTGGAACGAATGCGTTCGAAATACGAAAATCAGTTTGGGGGGTTGGTACATGAATCATTCTCGGTGGACAAATCACATTTTGGGATTCCAGCACCACCCACCACACTTGCAGGCACAATCTCATCTGATGGGTATGAATGGCTCACATATGAGGGAGAGTATTGGTATCGCACACCCGGAATTTCCGCGCCATGGAAACGGAGGGGAACTTAGCATCACCGCAATATGAGATACCCACATGCTTTCAAATCAGGAAAACGTAGAACTATAATCGGTAACCAAATGACTGAAGATGTGGACCGGGCGTTTGCCATCTTCCTAGCACTGCTTCTCACTTCAACGGGGGCAGGCTGTCTCAATTCACCTGGCCATATTGAAACTATAGTCACTGGAGTCGCATCGAAGCCAGTCTGTGACGACATAACAAAAAATGTCACGTGCAGGATTGTGCCACCTCTCCCCGTACCTTCATTTGAACTTATCAATACTGATAATTCGACATTTAACATGAGCGAGATGAACGGGAAAGTGGTCCTTGTAGCCTTCATTTTCACAAGATGCATTGACATCTGCCCCGTGGTATCAGCAAATCTCCGATATGTGGATGCCAATATCGATCGAGATTTACATGATCAATTAGGAATCATAAGTATCACCGTTGATCCATACACCGACAGCACGGATGTGCTCTCTGAGTACTCAAAGGTGCGAAATCTGAGCTGGCCACATCTCACTGGCACGGGCCTTGAGCCAATTGAATCAGTATGGAGGAACTTCGACGTTGGAATCACCAATTATGACACGGATACGGACCGAGATGGAATCGTTGATGGTTTCGATCTTTGCCCCGAGACACCTGAAAATGAGAAAGTCGACTCAGATGGATGTGGTATTGATACACAAAATGGAACCCCTACAGAGGGGCGCTCTACTGGGGCACGGCACCACCCCCTTGACTATTGGGTTGAACACACTACTGCCACAATTATTCTAGACAAGAATCTGAATCAACGCGTTTGGTGGGGTGACACAGCATGGGTCCCCGAACTTGTATTGGCAGACATTTATGAGTTGATCAACGAGACAAAGTAACGAAGTGGCTATACACTCCTCATTTGACGAGATGCATAGGTGGGACTGTAAGATCTATGAAGGATAGGACTGCAACTGCAATTCTATTGGCCACCCTCTGTGTGCTCCCCGGATGTATCGGAAGCGAGAAAGAAGGGGGAGAGGTAACATCCGAAGAGCCATATTTCAACGGATTGCCATTCCCCATAGGCCATGCAGAGGAAAATTTCATGCTTTTCGACCAACATGGTAATATTAAATCCCTAACGGATTATCGAGGGAAAATCGTCATCATAACTTTCACCTACACTTCCTGCCCTGATATTTGCCTCATGACTGAAGCAAATCTATTCACAGTCCAAAACCTTCTCGGCGATATGAAAGACAAGGTAGCCATCATCTCCATCTCGATTGACCCGGCAAGAGACACAGTAGAACATCTTGCAAATTGGACAGAGGACATGGGATATACCTGGCCTCATTTAACACACACAAATCACGCACTAATCTCAGATGTGTGGGCACAATTCGGCATCGTAGTTGAAAGTGGGCATTTGGATGAAAAACTCGTTGAGCATCATCAGGTCTCTGTAATCTACCCTGACAACACCACGAAATCCATGCAGAGAGGGATACAAAATGCCAGCACTGCGATTAATCTGACAAGACAAGTTTTTGAAGAGCAAAACATGTCCTTTAACGAAGGAGAAAATGGAAGTGTTTCAAGCATTAATGGCTCGCAAAACACCACGTGGGACCTCTACATGTGGCATGACATGGGAACTTTTAGCCACTGGATGAAAAGCAGCAAAAATCCGGACGAATTCATCATTTCAGAAGATGCGAACCATATTGCGTGGGTGGCTGAAGGATCTAACACATCCCTACTGAAAAATCCAGAAATGAATAGTTCATCCGCTGAAAATTATGACTATGATATTGGCCATTCCACACTTGCATTCATTCTCGATCAGGAAGGACGAAAACGCGTTGCTTGGACCACAATATACACCTCGGATTTTGATCAAGAGGCATTTATTGAAGACCTGCGGGTTCTGAGTAATGAAGTGAATTAAAGTTGACATAAACTATTACCTGACGCTAAGTGCAAGTCTCGTGCGTAGTGCTTTGTGCTTGCTTATCGCAATGTTATTTGCAGCAGGGTGCTTGACTTCAACAGACCAATCAACTCATCCCCCCGCTGCAGGGGGTAATTCATCGACCCAACTGATACAATTAGAAACCCAAGGTGAACTCATAATTTGGCATACTTTTTCTGCAGATAGCAAAGAAGAAGATGTATTCATACGTAGTATCGCTGAATTTGAAAGGATGAACGAACATGTTAGTGTTGTTATTACTCGAGTTCCATATTCGAATGCGCACACACAATTCATGGTGGCTGCCCAAGGGGGTGAGGCACCAGACCTTATCCGCCTTTCCTCTGACCAACTAGGGGAGATTGGAGAAGTCCGAGTTGATGGATTCCCCCTTTTGGAGGACCTGCGAGCACACCTCACCCCAATGGACAGAAGCCTGTTCGATGAACGCGCATTGCATGCGATGAAATACGGGTCTGAATTGTTAGGGCTCCCTGCAAGCCAGGATTGTCTTTCTTTACTGTGGAATGACGCCCTTTTTCCGAAAGGGGCGGCAAGGCCGCATGACAATTGGACGATTGAAGAGATGCTTGAAATCGCAAAGAACCTAACGGCATATGAGCAAGGACCCGAGGGATCTAAGGTATCTCAAGCAGGCCTGTCTCTACCTGTCAAAGTCCCATATTGGTGGTTCCCCTTTCAATCCGGATTCGGGGGCCGTCTCTTTGACGAATATGGATCACCCTCTCTCAATTCAAGTGGCTCAGCGGAATCTCTGGAATACTTGTTCGACCTTGAGCAGAAGCACCTACTCATGCATAATGGTACCCAGAGAGAGAATATGAAAACGCATTTTCTCAATAGTGAGGCTGCTATGATTATCGATGGCCCATGGAATTGGGCAACTTATGAAACGGTTGGGCGGCTAAATGTCAGCCAAACCTTGCTCCCCTATGTCTCTTCAACAGGTGAGCGCATGTCACCTCTTGTAACATTCAAAGGCTGGTCTGTCTCCAAACGAAGCCAATACAAGGAATCAGCGGTTGAATTGGCACTCCACCTAACATCAGTGAATAATCAAAGGAATTATGCCATTGAAACATATACGTTGCCTACTGCTAGAGTATTGTATGATGATCAAAGAATCACATCGAACCCAGTCCTCAGCGGATTCATAGAACAATTACAGCTTGGTACACCTGCACCAACTAATCGGGCCATGTCGCTTGTATATGGGCCATTATCAACTGCATTCGACAACGTGTATAGCACTGAAATAGCAATGGACCCAAATTTTGCTCTACAAGCAGCACAGGAAGAATTGATCAGCAAGCTGGAGGAATAGTGGCATGATGTCTAAATCCTTCCTTCTGCTAATTCTGATGATTCCACAATTGGCCATGATTTCAGCAGCTAAAGGCGATCTTGAATTTGCGGTAGATGGCTCTGAATCAGGATACAGAAAGTTACAGATTGAAATTTATCTTGAGGTTGTCAATGAGGAACGTGACTTGGAAATTTGGATTGGCATGCCAAATGCGAACAACACCACCACTTGGGAGTTGCATTCAATCATCTTTGCCAGAATTGCAAACACTACCGCTTCAACACAGCCTGATCCAGGAACGTGGTATGATGATGGGTGGATATCGGTCGAAGGAGGCATTTGGGAACCCATACGACGCAATCAGAACGGATCTGCATTGGCAGAAATCGTGGGCGCTCAATCTGCAGCCATACGAATGGAACTCACTGGAATGCCAAGTGGAAAAGAAGTAAGGGTCGGGGTCCTAGATCATGGAGCAAATGCAAGTAGGACATTCACAGACAAGATTGCCGAACTCGAATTGAATTCTATAAATGCAATATCTTCAGCAGTTGATGATGCCCCACCTCCACCAAACACGTCACCAGTTCTCTTTGCAATCGGGAGCATCGGCCTCTCCCTCATTGCGCTTCTAGCTACTTTCCGGTGGCTGGATGCAAAAGATGGGCGCACATCCTCTCGCTCTGCACACCTATACATTGCTCCAGCCCTGCTCGCCTTGACTATCCTAACATTTTACCCAGTCATTTATGGAATGTGGTTAGGCTTCACAGATGCCGATCGGACGCACTTGGGCGACGAATCATTTGTCGGCCTCGCCAATTATATCGAGGTATTTACGGCATCTGGTTTTCTTCGAGTAACTACTTTCACACTTATTTGGACAGTTGTCAATGTTGCATTCCACGTGGGCCTTGGACTTGTTTTGGCTCTCATTCTAAACCAACCAAATATCCGTGGTCGAGTCGCATATCGAACAGCTCTACTCCTTCCCTGGGCAGTACCATCTTACATATCCGTACTCATTTGGAAAGGAATGCTACAGCCTGACGGGATTTTGAACGATATATTAGGAACAAATATCGACTTCCTATCCAACCCGTCAGGGGCTCGGACAGTAGTTATAATGGTCAACATTTGGCTCGGCGTGCCATTCATGATGATGTCGCTATCTGGTGCGCTACAATCAATCCCTACAGACATGCACGAAGCAGCTCGCGTAGATGGCATCGGATCTTGGAGTCGCTTTCGGCACCTTACGCTACCCCATCTTAAATCGGCTATCGTGCCCTTGTCCCTGCTTGGATTTATCTGGACATTTAACATGTTCAATGTCATTTACCTTTTGACAGATGGTGGGCCAAACCTCTGGTTTGGGGAGCCGGGTTCAACTGATATTCTGATTACATATGTGTATGATGTTGCCTTCCGAGAAGGTGCTTATGGTATTGCAGCGGCTTGGTCAGTTGTGATTTTCATGATGCTTCTTTCATTCTCGTGGATCTACATGCGGAAAACATCTGCGATGGAGGCGGTGTCGTGAAGGACGACCTTGCTTTACAATGGTATGTGCCTCTTGAAGTTACCACCCTGCGTGTGCTATTGCCTATTGCCCTAACCGTGCAGATGATGGCAACATGCCTCGACATTGTGCGCGATGATCAAATTAGCATGTATTTATCGATACTTGGGGTTGCATCCCTCACTCTCCTGATCGTATCATTGCCTGATGGCACTTCCAATACGCGACGAGACTTGTCTCTCCTTAGTTCTGGGCTTGTCTTACTAATTGCCATGTTACACTTTGCTGCAAGTTACCGCAGTTTTGTCGACATCTGGACTTTCTCGTGGCTAATTGTCCCCGCGTTTCTTAGTCTGTTGTGGTTGTCAAACCCGCGCGTCTCCGAGTGGACTGACCTGGCAATGACGCCAAAGATGGCAGCTGAGGGCTTAGTGAGAAATGGTGTATTAAGGCCAAGGTGGCTCGCAGTTGGAACCCATGTACTATTACTTCACGCAGTTATGTTGTCAGTCTTCCCAATATTATGGGTTATTGACACCGCCATTTCACCCGGGAATGCGTTAGGTGGTAAATTTCTAGATGCCGTTACTGTTGAACACTTCGCGTACATCTTGCGGGGAGAGTCTTTTTGGCTATGGCTCCGAAATTCCGCAATTGTTGCGATTGGCACTACAATTCTTGGCCTACTCCTAGCCATACCTGCAGGCTATGCATTTAGCCGCTGGAAGTTTCGTGGGCGAGAATCAGGCATGTTCGCCTTCCTGTTAGTACAGATGTTTCCAGGGGTCATCATTCTAGTTCCATATTTTCTTGTCATGAAGAGTCTAGGATTGCTCAACACTTGGTACGGATTGATATTGGCCTACTCAGTAACTGCATTGCCACTATGTGTATGGATGCTGAAGGGGTTCTTCGATACAGTGCCTAGAGAATTGGAAGAGGCAGCCCTTCTCGATGGATGCTCACAAACACAAATTTTCGCGAAGATCGTCCTGCCCCTATCAGTCCCCGCTATTGCAGTTACGGCGCTGTTCAGCTTTCTCGCCGCGTGGAATGAATTTCTTCTTGCACTGACATTCAATACCTCAAATGAGATGACAACCCTCCCCGTGGGCTTGGCGTCAATGATTTCAGCAACTGGGCAGTCTTGGGGTGATTTTGCGGCAGCATCCCTGCTGGTAAGCCTGCCAGTTGTGGCCCTTTTCATCATTTTCCAGCGATTCCTCATTGAGGGGCTCAGTGCCGGTGGAGTCAAGGGGTGATGTTTTGGTAAAAGTACGCTTTAACGGAGTAAGCAAGAGATACGAAGACGGAACCCTCGCAGTCGACTCTCTTAATTTAGAAGTCAATGACAAGGAATTCCTTGTTCTTGTGGGTCCATCTGGATGCGGGAAATCGACAACATTGCGCATGCTAGCTGGCCTCGAAGAAGTGACTGATGGTGAAATATTGATCGATGACACTGTCATCAATCACCTCCCACCAGGCGCACGAGGGCTTGGGATGGTGTTCCAATCATACGCCCTGTACCCCCACATGAATGTGCATGACAATCTATCCTTCGGGCTACGCATGGATAAGGGAGAAAATCGTTTGGCAAAGGCGGAAATTGGGGAGAGAGTTTCAGAGACCGCTGAACTTCTTGACCTTCAAGATATACTTGACAAAAAACCACGAGACATATCTGGTGGGCAGAGGCAACGTGTGGCGCTAGGGCGTGCACTCGTACGGCGTCCGAGAGTACTCTTAATGGACGAACCACTCTCCAATCTTGATGCGAAATTGCGCACTAGAATGCGCGTTGAATTGCGACGCCTCCACGAAGAGTTAGGCACCACCACAGTTTATGTAACACATGACCAAATCGAGGCAATGACTCTCGCGGATCGGATCGCAGTGATGGACGGAGGAGTTTTGCAGCAGCATTCCACACCTTTGGAGGCGTATCAAAATCCCTCCAATTCCTTTGTTGCATCATTTCTAGGAACTCCTCCGATGAACCTCATAAGGGGCGAAGTCTTGGAAGGGCGGTTCGTGGCGGGTGAATTATCATTTGCCATACCAAAATCCCTCTCTAAAAAGGAAGGGGTATGCATATACGGAATTCGTCCAGAAGACGTAGTATTCTCAGAACATGGAGGTATTCGCTGCACAATCATTGGTGTTGAACACCTAGGCGGCGAAAACATTTGGCATCTAGATGCAATGGGGCACAGAATCCTTGCGCGGTCTCAGCAATTGGATCACCTCGACGCCAATTTCAGCCAAAATGACGATAAACACCTTCACATAGAAATAGGTCTTCCTTCAGCAAGGATATTCGATGTCTGATGCTAGGCGCCTGTCTCTTTTCCTCGTGATTCTTCTTTTAGCCTGTTCATCGATGCCAATGGTTGATGCAACTGAAGACGATGCCAGAGGGGTTTCAGCACCCCTCAGGGTTCGAGATTCAATGACGAATTTTAGTTGGGGGCCATCACAAGGAGAGCAGCAGCCATCGAATGTAAGCCTCATTGGCGAGTGGGATTGGTCAACACACTCGAATTTAGCATTCGATTCGGCAAGTGGTCTTTGGTCAACGAGCCTTGATCTACTGCCAGGCATTTATTGCTACAAATTCGTAATCGGGGCGAATGATTACCGATTTGACCCGAAAAATCCCGAACGGGGATACTGTGAGGGGATTGAGAACTCACTTCTTCGTGTGCAAAACCATACGCGGTCTACATTCACCGTCGAACTTGATTCTACCACCGGGCTTCCCAGCCGAATATTGTTGCATGCTGGGTCAGATGGGGTCTCACTTCTATCGGGAGGGCCACAGTTTCTTGAGGGGTACTATCCCAACGTTACTACATACAATATGACCTCGGAGGCTTGGGATTTGAATCTCAGCATGCTGCCTGATGGAAAACACAGAATCCATGTCACTGGGGTCGACAATGATGGCGAAAGCGCGGAAGATTTAATCATCCCCTTTTGGACGGGCCGCGAAGCAGGTTTCCGTTGGGATGATGCTCTAATTTACATGATTATGACTGATCGATTTGTCAATGGAAATCAATCAAATGACCCCCCACCTCAACCCAATATTGCTGATGGAGCAGAATGGCTTGGTGGGGATTTTGAGGGAGTGATTCAGATGATCGACATGGGCTATTTTGATGATTTAGGTGTGAAGGCTATTTGGCTGACCCCATTCAATAGTGCTGCAAATCGTAGTGGATTGGCTGCTGATGATCAGCATCAGGTCAGTTCATACCATGGATATTGGCCGATTAAGCCACGTGAAGTTGATTCCCGTTTGGGGACGAGCGAAGAATTACAGGCACTAGTTGAAGTTGCGCACGCTAGAGGGATACGCGTAATGGGAGACTTTGTCCTTAATCACGTTCATGAGGACCACACGTATGTATCTGATCACCCCGAGTGGTTCAATAGCGGCTGTATTTGTGGTACTGAAAGTTGTGATTGGACCACCTACCGTCTCGATTGTCAATTCAGACCCTATTTGCCTGACGTCAATTGGAAGAACCGGGAAGCGAGTGAGCAGTTCATAGATGATGCGTTATGGTGGGTTGAAAGGTTCAACCTTGATGGAGCAAGAATTGATGCTGTCAAGCATGTTGATGACCTAGCAATGCGGAATTTTGCGACGCAAGCTGAGAGGCGTTTTGAAACTGGAGGTGTCGATTTATTCCTAAAAGGTGAAACTGCAATGGGGTGGGCTGGCCACTCACTTGGTGACAATGCTGACGAATATGGGACAATTAACCAATATCTTGGGGACGGGGGATTGGACGGGCAGGCTGATTTTGTCCTTTACCACGCAGTTGTTGACAACGTATTCGTTGAGGGAAGCATGGATTATATCCACCTAGATTACTGGACCGCCCGCAGCCAAGATCAATACCTTAGTGGAAGTACGATGGTTCCCTTTATCGGCAGCCATGATGTGCCTCGATTTACATCTCGCGCTGATCCTGGGACAAATGATGAAAATAATCAGTGGTTTGAGCAAGGACTTCCCGGCCAGCCAGGATCTGAAGTACCTTACCTTGCAGCCCGTCAGGCATTTGCTTGGCTGATGTTCACGCCAGGTGCTCCGATGATTTGGATGGGGGATGAATATGGTGAGTATGGGGGGGCTGATCCAGATAATCGCCATATGTGGAGGCACATGTCGAATTGGAGCCATCAGGAAATGGATCTCCGGATAACCTTGGGTGAATTTGGGCAATTACGTACCAACCTAGAACCACTTCGGAGAGGGAACTATACATCATTGCACAATAGCACAGACGCAATTGCATTTGCCCGTGAGACGAATAATGATTCAGTAATTATCCTCATGAACCGAGGTAATAGTGCGTATAACTTCAACCTCGACCCTTCAAAACTCACAGGGGACTGGAGTGTTGCAAACCATACTGATCACCTCGGTGGTGCCAACCTAAAGTCGGGGGCTGTTAGCCTACCTGGCCACGGAATTGCTGTATTTTCGGCAAGCGCATACTCTCGGGAAAACAACGAGACTGGCAATGATACGAGTGGTAATGATACTGAAAGCAACAGCACCGAATATGAGCGAACCCCCTCGCCAAATACCGCTTGTCACAATGTGGATGAAGGAATTATTCAATATGGGTGGAACGAAGTTCTTGATGCAAACGGGACCGCAAAGCACCCTCAAGTAAGCCCATTTCAAGAAGGCGATACAATTAGTTGGTCGTCCAGTGAGATCACTGATGCGAACTTGAATGAATATGCGCGCCTTGCATCATACATGATGCCGATACGGGATGCACTATTGTGTAATTTCTCGAACATGACTTTTCCAGAATGGCAGGAATTAACTAGGCTTCTTACGATCAATTCGATACTTAGCGGCTCGAACTCCACCAATACCGTCAATGGAATCTATACATACCTATCCGACGGTGATGATCATGCACCCAAAATGAAATTCCTTGAAGAGGCTGAACTTGGCCTCAAATGTCTCGCATTCATACAACTTGTTTCAGGAACAAATGGAACAGAATTATGTGGTTCCAGTATACGAACGCCCGGTTTAGGAATCATATACCCACCATGGCACGACCCAAACCTACCCGGAACCGAGAAATGCCTGCACATTGAGGATCTGCAGTGGGACTATAGCCACAGTAACTCAAATCGAGATTCGGTTTGGGATGCTGGCGAAACAATTCTATTGCTAGCAAACCTCACCAATTCCTGTGCTGCGCCTGTATTCGATTCAGGGCTCAAATTGTCAACTTCATCACCACACATCACAGGGCCAATGGGCGCATATGTATGGGTCCAAGAAGTTGATGGCCTAGGAAGCCAGATATTTTCTTGGAGTCTCACTGCATCCTCGCTAACCCCGAATGAAACATTGGTAGAGGGGATAATCGAGGCTGCCACAAAGCATTGTGGCCAGGACCACTATAACCCCTGCACATCTGAACATCTTAGCATTCAAAATAAAATAGGTTTGCCAACGGTCGTCGTCAGTCCAGAAAATTCGAGTTCAGATAATACAACATCCCAAGTTACTACAAACCAAACTGAGACAAACACGACACTGACTTCAGATGCGACAGGCCAATCTGAAAATACAAGTGATCCAATTGTCGATCCAATGCAAGACCTTCTTGGGCAAAGTTGTACCTGTCCTGATGGAACTAATGGAAAAATTGTTGGGCTTTCAGATGATGATGGAAATGCAGATGGTTGCCAATGCAATTTGGTCAGTCAAGAAAATGGAGGGGGGCTATCCCAATTACGACTGGGTTTATTCCTAATGCTTGCAACTGTGGCAATGCTTCTCATTGCAGCTGCAATAGCAAGGCGAAAATGATTAGCTGTCAAATGCATCGTAGAATCGCTTATACTCGTGAATCATACGGGAACCCGTAAAGCGAGCACTCGTTGCAATTGATGCGCGCATCAAATCATTCCAATATTCGGCACCATCGTTCCATGCGGGCAGGACCTCATCCTCCAATATGTCGTAGACAGCCTTTGCATCGCGCTCGTCATCGCGCTCCTCTTCACCCTCGCCAATGCCCCATCCGTTAACGCCGTGCTCACAGGCCTCTGGCCACCAACCATCGAGAATGCTGCAATTGGGCACTCCATTCATGGCCGCCTTCATCCCACTGGTGCCACTGGCTTCCATGGGCCGAATCGGATTGTTCAGCCAAATATCGACGCCACTGGTCACCGTCAGTCCTGTATCCATCGAATAATCTTCCAAGAAGGCGACCGGAATATCATCTACAATTTCTGCCGCCCCCTCGAAAATATCCCGAATGAGCTTCTTTCCACCTTCATCACGTGGATGCGCCTTGCCGGCGAAGACAAATTGAATCTTCCCGCCTCCGACTGCCCGCAGCCGCTCAAGGTCGCTGAAAACTAGGTTCGCTCGTTTGTATGTCGCAAACCTCCTTGCAAAGCCAATGGTCAATCGATCTTCAGAGAATTCAACCCCTGTTGATGCTCGAACGAGACCCCGCAATACGGAACGAGCCTCTTGCCTCGCTTCCATCAATTCTGCATCAGGTATTCCTTCAGAATGGGCCAACACAGTAGGATCATCTCTCCAGCCTTTGAGGTGAAGATCGTAGAGTTTGGCCAGTGGAGGGCTGGTCCACGTCTCGTGATGGACGCCATTGGTAATTGGGTGGATGTGCGTTCCCTCGAACATTCGACTTGCGACATGGGCATTTAGATCGGAGACCGCATTGACTTGGCCGGCTAACGCAACAGCGAGATGACTCATCGAACAAGAATCCTCGTCATTGACTAGACGACTCGCATCGGCAGGGAGCAAGTCACCTAGAACGGTTACAACCTTTTCCCATGGGAATCGGTCATGCCCGGCAGGAACGGGTGTATGTGTTGTGAACAGACAGCGCTGTTGGAGTTGTTCCCGCGTCCAACCTTGGTGTAGCATTTCGAGCATTGCGAAGGTGCAATGCCCCTCATTGAGGTGCAATCCTGTGATTTCGTGACCCAAAACCTGTAAAGCACGAATGCCGCCGACGCCTAGTAGGTATTCTTGACGAATTCGCGTTGCATCGTCGCCACCGTAGAGGCGATTTCCCAATGAGTTATGTTCTGGTGAGTTGCTTGGGTGACGCGTGTCGAGAAAATAGGTCGGCAATCCCTTGATTCGATAGATCCAAACTTTAGAATGCAGCGTCATTCCATCGAGTGGAAGTGCGACTTCGACACCCGTATCACACAGGAATTTATGTGGGTCGATCTCGTCGTAGGTCTCGGTCTGATTCCCACCCGCATCAATGTGCTGCCGCCCATATCCCTCGCGGTACAGCAGTGTACACCCAACGAGATTGATTCCTGCATCCGCAGCCGATTTGATGTGATCTCCTGCCAAGATACCAAGGCCCCCTGAATAAGTTCGGAGCCCGCTCTCAAAGCCAATTTCTGCCGAGAGGTAGGCTACGGTCTTTCCCGACATTCGATCAACGCCGACGGATGGAGTCCTTCAATATGCGCGTCTCAGGCGATATTCACTAAGGGATGCCATATCGCTAGGCGTTGCTTGCCAACTCCAGTTTCCATGAACAGTTCCAGGGGTATTCATTCGCGCCTCACTTCCATATCCAAATATATCTTGCAAGGGAATAATCGCTAAAGGCGAGGGAGAAGACAATGCTAGGCGAATGAGGCAGGATGTTACACTCTCACCATCCACCATCTCGAATGACAGGTTTTTCCTTTGTTCCAGAGTCAGTTGATCCCCCCAACCCGTCGTAGTGTCATTATCGTGAGTTCCTGTATAAACAACAACGTCGTCCCCAATATTGGACGGTGAATGCGGGTTATCCTCTAAGCCCCCTTCAAATCCAAATTGCAATACTGCCAAACCCAAAAGAGAATGGCGACGGCGCAGTTGAATGACAGAAGGAGGAATGATTCCAAGATCTTCTGCCACTAGATGTTGAGGACCTCCAGCAGCAGCAATAAGGGCACTCAATAGTGAATCCCTAGGCCCGATTTCCCAAACCCCTGTTTGAGCATCAGGGGAGTCATAGGGTATCTCCCAAGACGCGTCAAAAGCTCGAAAATGGTCAATCCGGACAAGGTCAAAAAATTCCAAAAGACGCTTGATGCGGTGGCGCCACCAAGCAAAACCATCTGCTGATTGCGTTAACCAATTGTGGTGCACCGTGCCCCATTTTTGACCCGCGAGACTGAATGCATCAGGGGGTACACCAGTGATAACGGACGGGAAGCCATCTGGACGTAACTTGAAGAGGTGACGATTAGCCCACACATCTGCCGAATCATGGGCTACAAATATCGGCAAGTCACCAAAAAGTCGGAGGCCTCGCCCCCTAGCATAATCACGCAATTGGTCCCAGTCAAGCTGAAATCGAACTTGATCTGATATGATCTCCTCTAGTTCAGATTTTTTCTGAGTAAAAAGGGTTTGGAGATGGGATGGGTCCCGGTTCCGAATCTCGCTTGGCCACTCAGTCCAAGGGGCACCGTCGTACTTAATTTTCAAAAGGCTAAAAATGGCCCAGTCATAGGCCCAGTGGCGATTTTTATTGATCCAAGAATCTCGATATCCAATGGGTATTTTCGTTTCAGAGGCTGGATCTGAAAGTGAAGGGTATGCAGCAAAGGCAGAACTGGATGCATAGGGCGATCCACTCGAATCGGGAGGCGTTATAGGAAGCATCTGCCAAACCGTTGCGCCTACATCAACGAGAGAATCAACAAAAGAAAAGGCATCATCACCTAATCTGCCATGAAATCCATTCTTGTTGGGCAAAGACGTAAGGTGGCAGAGTATGCCCACTTCTCTCTGATCCACGCCCACATTAGCCCCATGAAACTCACACGCTAAACCTTTATTCCCATTGATTGTGGCATTTAGTGGTGCTGCGAAATCTCTCACTCTTCGTTGTCGTAGCACTCTTCCTTTCAGCTCAAGCCATGCTCGTTTTTGCAGCCACACCGGATACAATTGTATTGGATGGAGACATCTCTGACTGGCCTCAAGATTCGTTGCAAATCACCGACCCAAATGCGGTCACATTCCGAATGACTTGGAACGACACTCATCTATTCTTGGGATGGTCTGGAACAGATTGGGCAAGTCCGACTGAGGGGGCAGACATGTTTGTTTACCTGAATACGAGCGATGGTGGCAGTCCACTTTCCAAAGATTGGAATTTAGCACAAACATTGCCCTTTGCGGCTGACCATGCATTCGTTCTTGAAGATTCAACTTATTCCTCTTTACAAAGCCACGATGGGAGCGGATGGGTTGAAAACTCCGTTTCAGCAGAAACGTGGATCGGTCACGCTGGCAATCCAAATACCGAGATTGGAATACCTTGGAGTGCAATTGGCGACCCTGAGAATCTGGGTCTCGTCGCTTGGGCACAATGGGAAGATGCAGGCAATGTTTGGACCGCTTTTCCACAGGAAAATTCAGCCACGTCCAATGGGGCTGAAACATTCACACATTGGTACCAAATTGAAAATCGATCAACACCTCAATCCAGTTCTGATGTCCAAATTGAAACTTCTGACTCACCTGTTGACAAAGTCGATGATGCCCTCAATTTGGCCATTGTGTTCCACCAACACCAACCCTACTACAAGAACAAGTTGACCGGCATGGTCGAGATGCCATGGGTTCGAGTTCATGCCATGACCGAATATGTCGATAGTCCTGGGATTTTGTCAGGTACCGATACGAAAATTACATACAATTTGGTTCCATCTTTCATCGAGCAGTTGCTTGATTACTCTGAAAATGGTGTTCTTGATGTGCACACTGACGTCGCTCGTCGTTCATGGAATGCGGAAGGCTACCCAAACGCTACAGCGCTTGAACTACATACCACGCAATTTCAATCATTTTGGAACTCTGGATGGATTTACAATGTCACCTCAGATGATCCAAGAGTAGGCTGGACCTTCCCGTCAAGCCAACGATATTCAGAATTACATGACATGACGATGCACAATTTGAAACCTGCAACCATCATGGATGACACACTACTCGAACCGCAAGATTTCCTTGATTTGCAAGTGTTGTGGTATCTCTATCAATTCAGTCCATCCTATGTGCTGGGGGACTACAATTCCAGTCATCGAGATCAAGGTCTAATCGATTTGTTCATGCAAAATGGGCAGTATTCATTGGAGAATTTGACCTACGTCCTAGATGCACAAGAAACACACATGTCCAACATATTGCCGATGTACTCTGAATTGGCTGCAAGTGGGCAAGTTGAATTGACCACCACGCCGTACTACCATCCAATCATGCCGCTATTGATGATGGATGGATGGACCTTTGAAGATGGCATTCGGGTCAACAAAGAATCATGGCCAGAAGATGTCACGACACATTTGCAAACTGGGATGGATTTGTTTGAGGAGGAGTTGGGGTTCCGTCCTGTGGGAATGTGGCCCAGTGAACAATCTGTATCTCCCACAATGGTTCAGCCGGTGGCCGATGTTGGCATCGAATGGATGGTGACAGACGAACTGAATCTCGAAGAGTCTACGGACATGAATGGCAATACAATCGATGTATCGGTTGCATCAAACCTAGCAACACCTTGGATGGTGGGTGACGTCGCAAGCGTCTTCCGTGACCGAGTCATTAGCGACCGAATCGCCTTCCAATATGGTACGATGACCCCTGAAGGTGCCGTCTCAGATTTCCTTGCCTATTGCGACAATATCCGTCAACAATTGCTTGACGAAGGCAAAGATCCGAGCGACCACCTGCTAACTGTTGCGTTGGATGGGGAGAATTGGATGTTTATGTCCGAATTCCAGCATCAGGACAATGGACGCCCTTTCACCGAAGAATGGTTCAGGAGGCTTAGCACACATCCGACGGTTGTAACAACAACACCAAGTGAATTTCTCAAGAAAAATATCACATTGCCCGAAATTGATGTCATTGGCACCGGATCATGGATTGACGGGACGCTTTCGACTTGGGCGGGTGAAGCCGAGGAGAGCCTTGCGTGGCAACGAACAGTAGAGGCGCGTCAAGCCCTTGTTGCCTTTGAAGCCGATAACCCGACAGATCCAGGGCTTAACGACGCATGGGAAAGCCTGTACATCGCAGAAGGTAGTGATTGGTATTGGTGGTATGGTCTTGACCAAAATAGCGGATATGATGAATTGTGGGACGTCCTGTTCAAGGTTCATCTTTCAAACATATACCGAGCTATCAGCCTAGATTTACCGCCCTACCTGCAGGACTTATGGACCAACCCCGCATTGCCAGATGTGCCCTATGAGGGTATTATCGAACCGATGATTGATGGGATTGCATTACCTGGAGAATGGGATGGCGCTGCAATGTATGATGCGGGTAGCGATGAGGAGTTACTCGATATAGAATCCTTCCATCTTGGATATGATGCCTCGAACGTCTATGTACGGGTTGACTTGGGAAGTATGCCTGATGATTGGGAAAAGGTGGACATGGGAGGGTTACCCGACTTGTCAATTTACTTCATGCAGCCGAATGCCATTAACTTCAACGAGGTTGAAACAAATTATCGAACATATTATGGGAATACAATCCTAGGATTCCCTGCAAAACACATGGTATCGTTTAGTTTCGAGCAATTGCGAAGCGATGGCCGATCGATGTACGACCTTTTCAGTGCAAAAGGGAAAATCGGGACGGATGAGGCTTGGAAGCCTGAAGGGCAATCGATAATGGGGGGGTGTGCAGCGAATGAGGTATTTGAATTTCAAATCCCATGGTCCGAGATCGGTCTCGCACCACGCTATTCAACCCGAGTTAAAGTCACCTCGAGTTGGCGAAATTCGTATGCCTACGGTGATGGCGTGGATGTGGAAATTGCTCCTCCCGCCCCGGCTGAAATGGTGATGCCAGATCTAGAACAGTGGATAACACTGCTTGACATGAATGAAACCATTGGCGATGAGAATGGCAATGGAAACATTGTATATCCAACTGCGAGTGACTTTGCACCAGGCGAAGGCTTATTCGATATTACACACGTGAAAATTAGTCAAAGTGCTTGGAATGCTCGATTTGAAGTTTCTTTCGATGAGATGACTGATTATTGGGGACTTTCGAATGGCTTTAGCCACCAAATTGTGCAAATCTATGTTGATCAAGGAGACTACATGTGGGGAAAGACAGACATGCTGGAGGGTGCGAATGCCGTGATCCACCCAGATTGGGCATGGGAGGTTGCGGTTTCCGCAACTGGTGAGCCCGGGGCGGTCAAGACTGTCGATGCCTCATCTGGCGAAACCAGTGCTAGAGGCATCGAAGTCAGTGGCGATGTCTCAACCAAGACAGTCACAATCACCGTCAGCAAGAATGTCATCGGTAACGACATCCCCAACTATAGATTCGTCATCGTTGTAGGAAGCCAAGATGGTTTTGGCACAGGGAAGTGGCGCGATGTTGATGCTGACGCCACCACGTGGCGGTTGGGGGGGGGTGCTGACCCAAGTACCGTTGATGGTAATGATTACGACCCAAATATCCTTGATTTAGTCCTAGATGGTGACCAATTTGCAATGCTAAATGGCTATGACGTCGCTGCACAAGAATATGCTGTGCTAACGGGAATCGAGTTACCCGAGGTTGCCCAACAGGTCTACGGTGCTATCGTGGGGGAAGTCACTGCGACGTCAGCGATCATCATATGGTCGACAACGGTGGAGGCAAACGCCAGCGTCGCTGCGGTCTTCGCCGGCCAGGAACCTAACGATTGGGACAATTTCTACACCCAGACGCCGATGGCGATCGGCCATGCGACCACACTCACCGGATTAGAGCCCGGTAGGGACTATTGGGTGCGCATCCGTGTCTTGGATGGAAATCAGACGCTCTTCACCGATCTGTTCCTTACAACATTGGATGAGATCGACACGGAACCTGCAGAAATACTCAATGTAAATGTAAACGTGCATTCTAGCTCTGAATTAAGGATTTCATGGTATACATCTGAACCGACAACCGAATACATAGAAATCAGGTGCCTAGATGCTAAAAAGTTGCAAAATGTGGTGGGCTACAACGCATCAGATGTCGCATTAAACAAAACCCATGAAGTCACGTGGGTGCAAGACAAAGCACTCACCCCCTGCACATTTGGCAGTGGATGGAATCTTTGGATCATAAGCAATGATGCCTCGGGCAACTCAAACCAAAGTGGACCGCATTCTTTCAGCATCCCCATTGATGAACACATGAGTTCTGAGGCAAAATCAGAGGCTAACGGCACCGGTGAAGATCAAAAAACACCTCCTTCATCTGCCCGCGCGGGGGGGTTGAAGGCCCTGATTGGAAACCCAATTGTTCAAGTCGGTGCACTGCTCATCGGAATTCTCGTAATTACGGCATTATTGCGGACCCGAAGGCATGAATTTTAGCAAAAAGCCCATTTATTCCCATTTACCATTGCAGCAATATAGATCAATTTCGACGAGTAGGATGAAGTAGTAGATGCCGGGCGGTCGGATTTATGGCACAGGGCACCGTGAAGTGGTTTAACCGAACGAAGGGTTACGGATTTATTGAGCAAGAAGAAGGGTCAGACCTCTTTGTACATAAATCCCAAATTGAAGGAACAATTGAAGATGGAGATACAGTAGAGTTTGAAGTCGGCGAAGGACCAAAAGGTCCTAATGCGATTAATGTCAAGAAAATCGAGTCTTGAATCACTCTTGACCTATCCGCAATGCGGTCGATGCTTCAACATCTAGGCGAGGTGTTATGCCACTGATTGTTCTCGATCCACCATGGGACTCAGCAAGATACGGGCAATTCACTTGTACGACAAGACCCTTCAAATGGCCACTGAAGACGGTGTGATATCGGAAGATGAAGTTGGAATACTCCTCATTCTGGCACAGACACTAGGACTTACTGAAGATGAACGTGCAGGGGCACACCTACGTATACGAACACACAGCCAGGATGATGATGCACCACCCTCTGAAGTTGAAGAAGGAGAAATATACCGGGCAGCACTCATTGCAGCACTGCATGATGAACGTGTATCTGACGATGAAATCGCCCTATTACAAACACTTGCTCAAGTAATGAATTTGGGCGATACAGAACTACGGGCTGCTGAGACGATGGTGCGCTCGGAAGTGAATGAGGGGATAGAAGGGAGCCGGCTTGATCGATTAGAACGTGTTCTTAGTCGCAATGACTCATAATTGATTTGGGACGGGTACCTGATCCATATGCAAAAATGCGAACACCGCCCACCAAGTTACAATATCCCATGAATGGACGAGGTTCGCCTCACCAGTTCGATCATCAGTAACCATGTACTCCTCAACTTTTGAAAGCCGATCACAGGTCTTGTGGTAACAAGGATAACCATCAACGACGCCATTCCATCCTAATGTTGCCACCCCAATGTTCTGGAAACCCTCATGATCACTTCTAGCCGTTGGAGATTCATAGATCGCTACGACACCATCGTATTCGTTGTTCCAAAGGGGCTCTTCTCCCCCAGAATTCCATTCTGCACGGCCTGCATCAATCTCATGCGCAAGATTGAGGGCATCAGATCCGATCCACTCGGCTAAGTGATACATGACCGGTTGATCAATTACCTCACCGGTGCCATCTGGTCCAAGGTAAACTGAAAGAGCATAATTTCCCGGGTAATTGATTCCCGCCATGTCCAAATTAAGGTAGTTCGAGACAGTTACTCCTGAAGGGAGGTCATTGGCAAAAGATGTAGACCCCCACAACCCTTCTTCTTCGGATGACCATAGGCAGAAAACCATTGTCCGCCTTGAATCAAAATCTGCTAATGCCCCAGCTGTTGTGAGTACCATTGCGGATCCGGCAGTGTTGTCATAAGCACCAGTTCGAGTACCATAGCCGGTTTGTTCAAGGCCGGGTAGGAGAGAAGTTGGCGTTGCATATGGAGCAATGTCAAAGTGCCCTCCAAAAACGAGCCACTCATTCGGAAACGAGGTACCATCCTTGTACCCACATATGTTGACAGCCCATAGAGTTCCTGTTTGGAAGCGGTGGACCTCCGTCCTCAATCCATACCCCTTTAGCACACCTTCAAAGTACGTAATGGCATCTTCATAAGCCGGATTCCCATTCCCAACCCAGCGGTCTAGATATCCTTCTGCCCCATCAGCCAAATCGAGAGGATCTGGTGTTTCATCGGTGATGAAATCGACCCATTCATAGACGCTCCTTCCATCCACCCATCCCGCACTGGCATCAACACCTTCATCCATCGTGAGATCTGCACGTTGCGGGCGGGTCGCTTCTAAGTGCTTGACGGCCACATCCCCTCCATCATTTGTACTCGCATTTAGCCACCTCCATTGCCCATGTTCATCACCATTAGGCACTGCTTCCACGGCGCTTTGATTCGATCGGTCTGAAAGCCAATCCACCCAAGAATTGTGTGACTCCCTTGCTGGCCAATTCGTGCGCCCATACTCACCTATGAAGACAAATACGTCGGGATTTCTCGGAGGCAATAGCCACGTAACTGAAACTTCATCTCCAGACCGGAGGTCTAGAACCGTCCCGTTTTGAGATCGGTTTGATCCAGGATCAATCACAAAATAGGGGATATAAACTGCCAAATCGCGCATGGCATGAAAATCAACGGCCTCCCAGATGCCAGATCCGACAACGCTCGCTGAAATTTCTAGATCAGTGGGGCTCATCCCCGAATCGGCATCGTCTGACCCAAAACACCCAATCAAGGGAGTCGCGATTAGAAGAAGGCCCAGCATACTGCTGATTCGGTGCACTGAATGGGCGCTAGACCTTTCCCCTATCAAGGGACCCCTAGTGTGGCCGAAGACCTCAACCCCTATGAAGTGCACAGAAGACGAAGTCATGTGGGGACTAGCACGCGCATGGCGCTGCTCTCATTCATTCTCCTGTGCGGAATGAGCCTCCCCCTTCCAAATATTCAAGCTGAATGGCCAGATTCTGTTGTGATCAATGAAATCCTAGTTAGTCCTAGTCAGATGGAGACGACTGAATCATGCACAAATTGCCACGGTGCAGTGGACTGGAATGGAGATGGTGAATGGTCGTCCGAATCTGACCAGTTCATTGAGCTTTACAACCCGACCGCAAATGGAATCGACATTTCAGGATGGATTCTTGATGGCGGTTCTAGTGGCGCCTCACCCGCGTGTTCGATTGGAGATGGAACATGGCTACCTGCCGGTGGTTACAAGGTGTTCTTTCGGAATCGAACAGGGATTATCTTCGACTACCACAAAGGGGGTGCTGCTAGAATATTCAACCCAGAAGGTGTCCTCATCGATGAAAAATCATTTGGAGAAAAAGACCTTTTTTGGGGAGAGGTATACACTAGAGGCGTTGAGGGATTGTGGTCAACAAGTTCAGACCCCACTCCAGGGGCTGAGTATGGAAGCACATGGGCCCTAAATTCAACCCGCATCGGGAGGTGCTATACAATTTCAGAAACCAGTCACTCCGGGGCATATGCACTACACGGCCGGACTGTTACGATGATCTCGGAAGAACGCGTATATGAGGAGGGTTACGTGCTCATCGATGATGGCGAAATCAAAGCAGTTTGGGACAGCAATGAAAAGCCGTCTTGGGTTAACCTATCTGGTATACCTATTATCGACACGAAGGGCACTATTTATCCAGGGCTAATCGACACACACAATCACATTCACTACAACATGAATCCAATTTGGGACTACAACCTTGACCATAGGCAGGGTGCATTCTATACCAATCGCTATCAGTGGGGGGATAATCCAACATATGGGGATTTGATTTCGGGTCCAAAGACGCTGATTGCTTCGGGCAGTTACTGGGACCTAGAACTGGAATCGCTCAAATATGTCGAAATGAAATCGATCGCAGGAGGCACAACCTCAATACAAGGTGGGCCAACTCACGATAATCCCGGGTATGCGGATATTCTTGCAAGAAATATAGAACATTGGAACTTTGGCCGGGACCAAATGCACACTAAAGTGACTGAAATCAAGCATGATTATTCGGGTAACCATATCAAATCGGGGAACAACTCAGGGGGGCTTGATGCGTGGTTCCTTCATCTCTGTGAAGGTGTCGATGAGAAATCGCTCAAGGAATTTGAAATCCTTACCGACAATGGCCTCTTAGTTGGGGAACTGATGATCATACACGGAGTCCCACTAAGAGAAGAGCATTTTGCAGACATGGCTGATGTTGGCGCCTCACTTGTTTGGTCTCCAACTTCAAATCTCCTGCTTTATGGGGAAACGGCGCGCGTGGATCTTGCGTATGCTGCCGGAGTCAAAATTAGTTTAGCCCCCGATTGGTCCCCCTCAGGAACAAAAAGTCCGCTCCATGAACTCAAAACGGCAGATTGGTGGAACAAAAACAAGTTGCAGGGCCTCTTTTCTGATTGGGAATTAGCCAAGATGGTCACTGTCAATCCCGTTGACGAAATGGGATGGTCGGCAAATATTGGCCGCATCCAGCCGGGTTTAGCCGCAGACATATTGGTACTTGACACCATTCATAACGACCCATATCGAAACCTCATCGAAGCCATAGACCAGCACGTCGCCCTCACAGTGGTTGGTGGCTTGCCCATTTACGGGCATCCCGGATTGATGGAAACCCTCAAAGGCGATGATTTGGAGATTATTCAGGGCCCTGGGTTTACTGCTGCAATTGATGTGACATTCAAAGGCGTAGAGAAAGGAGAGCAAACATGGGCTGAAATCGATGAAAAATTGACTAATGCAATGCAATTTGACCTTGAAGAGATGTATGCAACGTTTGCCTCATCCGATGGCATGACTCTCGCTGAATTCAAGCAATGGTGGGAAGGAAAATATCCAGACCTAGATACGCACTTGACGCCAATTTGGACAACAGGCGATGGTGCCTTCTTCCATTCACTCAATCAGTCACTGGCTTTCCAACACCAAGGCCCAATTGACTTGTACACTGAATACTATGCCGACCCAGCAAAGCCAATACCCGCTACTGATCCCTCGATGGAGAGCCTGCAAGGGCAGCTTGAGACTGCTGAAAGCCTGAGGGAATCGCTTGAGGCGCAGATCTTCAATGCACAGGACCAACTGAATTCTACCGATCCATCAGACCAATCAACGATAGAGACACTTCAAAGTCAAATCACAAACCTGACTGCAGAACTTGCAAATGCGAAGAGCCAGATTTCAAGCCTTGAAAAGACGATGGAACTGCTGGATGAAAGTACCACTACAAATCAAACCCCACCGACTCAAATTGAAGACCATGGTCCAACAACTGCCAACCTTTCAGCAAACGCAGAGGGCCTGCCTTGGGCGGAAGATCCAACCATAATCGGCCTAATTGCTGCTGCAATGGTCCTAATTTCTGGCGCCACATGTGCGCTTGCGATTGCCATCAACCGGCGAGACTAGCCCAGCAATACAAGGCTCAAAAAAACGGCATTTTCATGCGGATGAATCATATATCACATAATCAGATCACATGGCATGACACGATCAGAAGTTTCAACTCCCCGAAGAGGTTCGGGCCCTGCAAAAGCACTTCTTTTGACCATCCTAATGCTTCTCAGCACATCAATTGGAGTCGCCAATGCCCAGACATCGGCCACAGATGAACAAGAGAGAAAAGATGCAGTTGGACATGAAAAAATCGATTATCGCAAGCAAGAGGTCAAAGTTGAGCGGGAAAAGGCCGACGCCCCTAGGGTAAAAATCGAGGTAGGGGATGCAAATTTTGCCGTGCGATGGGGAAGTGAGTCGAAATCAGGAGCAGTCGAACTTGTCTCAATGCAAAAGCGCTACTTGGGTGTGGCGGACGTCTATGATAAAGATAACAAGTTCATGGACCGCGTGGGTATCCCAGTCGAGAATGTATTTTGGATGAATATTGCCGGCATTATCGAATATGCTGATGGAGATCGAGACGGAATGTTCGGCATTCAATCCGAAGGGAAGGCAGGTACCGTTTCCGAAATTATGAATGACAAAAGTCTCACGCATGAAGCAGTCTACAAGTATGTGGATCTAAACAAGGCTACTTGGAATTTGAAGGATTGGAAAAGCGAAACTGCAGCCAGAGAGGATGTTGACTCACGAGAAAGAAGCCTGTCCTTCACACTTGTTGCAGAAAATATCCCATATGAGGGCGTTCGCAACAATTCAATGCGAAATAGCACTGCAAAATTAGATGCGGTCGAAATTGTATTTTACGGAACAACGAAGGAAGAAACAATCGACATCGAAAGTGTCCCCCACTTTCGCGTAGGCACTGAAAGGGATGCTAATGACAACATCAAGGTCAAAGATAGCACAAAAATTGCATCATCGGATGTCAAAGGCCACGTCCTCAACACCACATGGAAATACGACATTCGGATCAAAGGATGGGATGGTGTCCATATCAACGACACCACAAACCAAAACGATAGTCGATTATTCACAGTAACAGAAACTGCATCAGCAACTAGAATGGATGAAAGAACAGGGGATTGGATGAAAACTCAATTTGCGGAAGATGCAAAACCAAAAGCCATGGTTGGTGATTCAAGGCGAGACGCTGTCAAGTCAGCAATTGGCCCGGAAGTGGACGAAAAAGGACGCCTTAATGTCTGCGAGACGGGAAAGATTACAGAACTCGGAAGTGCAGGAGAGCGCGTTAAATCGACTCCGACTGAGTATGAAAAAGAAGAAGAAAAGAAAAAGGAAGAACTCAAGCCTCCACCACGTGAAACCCCCGCAAAAAATGCTACATCTGATGAAAAAGGAGATTCGTCCGCAGATCGCGAGGATGGAACAGATTCTACAAATAGCGATTCTGAAAAGACGGAAGACACGGCTGCTCGAGCTGGTTCGGTGACTGAATCTGAAAACAACTCTAGCAAAGACGACGGCAATGCCACACCAGCGAAGCCAAAAACGGAGATGACACGCAAAGAAAGACTGGTTGAGGAAAAAGATGACACCTATGATCGAGTCACTACTGATTGCGCAGACCGCGGTGAATTGAAAGCAGATGCCGTGAAAAAGGAAACCGCCATTCGTGGTGGTTCCCTCCACTTTGAGGACAATGGAGCAGATGTTGGCCGGTTGCGGTGGGTAAACAATGCCACCATAAAACATGAAGGCGAAAAGATGGATTTCGAAGTCGTCTATCAAGTCCATGGCCGCCGAGATGTCACGAAAGAAGACCTCCCTCAATCTGACAATAGCAATTTCCGAGGGGTCCGCCTTCTTGGTGGATTCAATTACCCAGTAGCAGAAGAAGTCCTCCATGATCCTGAATTTGGATCAGACCTGATCACCATTGATGAGGAAGAAAAAGTCTTCACAGATGCAACATCGGAGGACCAATCTGTAGATGATGAATCTGCAACCGATTCTGGAACAACGAATCAGACAACAAATTCCAATCAAGCAACCGCGGTTAATGACGAAAGCAAAGCAGAGGAAGGTGGAAGATTGCCTGGATTCGGCGTATTTGTAACTACATCGGCACTCATTGGTGCTGCATTTGTCAATCGACGTAGCCGCAACAACAGTGGTGCTTAGTAACGAATTTCAAGCAATGATCCCCAACTGCTCGTGCCGGGATTCGAACCCGGGTCGACGGATCGAGAGTCCGTCATGATGGACCTGGCTACACCACACGAGCGAGCAATCCGTCGTCCTAGAAGGGACTTATGAAAGGGCCGATCTAAGCGAGAATAATTTCACATTCAGAAAGTGAATGGAGAGGTGCACCACATTCTCCGTTCACTTTCAGATTACCGGGTCGGCCTCAATTCTTCATGTATGTAGAATCAGGCAGGGGTGGAGATGATGCACTTGAACGAGAAACGAGATCCCAAAAAATGGGAATTATGTGATGCAACAGATTGTGAGACACCAAAAAAGGACATAAATAGACTGAATATTCGCATATGTGATTACAAGAAGGGGACTGCACTTCTACCAACTCTAAAGGCAAGAAAGTTGCCAAGAATACCACACCATGCTGGAAGGATGAGTTGTTCGATGGAGGTGCAATTTTGAGCACAATACGCATACGTACTGCGATTCGAGAACTACTCACAAACCAACAAAGAGCAAACACGGTTGAAATATTTGATGCGATCAATGAGAGATTTCGATGGGGAGCAACTATGAGTCAAATTACAAATGTTCTCTCAAAGGACAAACATTTCCGCAAAGTAGGAGAAGTTCGTGGAAATTGGAGAGTTGGAAGATACTCCGTTTGCCTATGGGAATTAAGCCAAAATCCGGTGAAAGTAGAACCACTTCTAGAAGCGACAGCAAGATGAAAGAGAGGCGATTGGGTCAACCATGCGCGCGATCGTGGAACTCGTGCGCCCTGCCAACTGCCTCGTTGGTTTGCTAACAGTAGTCATATGCGGATGGGCGACAACAGGTTCACTTTCCTCTCCTCAAATGACCGTATTATTAGTTCACGCCACCGCCGTTTTTTCATTCATGGCAGCTGCAAATGTGTTGAATGACATTATGGACTTCGAGGGGGATAAAATCAATCACCCAACTCGACCACTGCCTAGTGGGAGAATTGACTCAGCACGTGCAAATCAGGTTGCCGTAATTTGGATCATCACCTCAGTCCTATGTTTGGGATTCGGGATATCCTATGCGCATGCCAGAAATTTGCAGAATCCTTGGTTGACTCTGCCAATTTGGATTGCCGCAGGAACGACAATTATGGCCTATGAACTAGGGCCACGGCTCAAGGCTAGAGGCTTGTCCGGAAATGTGGCCATCAGTGCATTAATCGGACTTTCTGCACTCTATGGAGGTGCTGCACTGGGAGAACTAGGTTCAATTCGAATATGGTGGATTGCAGCATGTGCAATGCTCGTAAATCTTGCTCGAGAGATTACTAAAGATTGCGAAGATCACCTAGGGGATGGCGACCGAAATACGCTACCACAGCAAATTGGTCTTGATTCTGCGCGCCATGTTGTGGCACTCATTTCGCTCATGGGCCTTGGATTGACAATATTCGGATATGGTATGGAATTCCTGCCAACTTGGACCATACTTGCACAGACACCCACCCTGTTTCTCCTAATCACACTCAAGCCACACCTGATTAGAGGGAATGATCGCACAGCGCAAAGGCAGCTCAAAGCAGCACTCTCACTAGGACTTCTTGGATTCGGGATTAGTGCTTGGTGGGCGGTGTAGCGCGTCATATGAGACCTGCGATCTCAGAATAGGTCTCCCAAGCCATTTCATCGACCAACCACGTTAGTATCGATTTCTGGGCATGGAGCCGATTCTCGGCTTGATCAAATACGCGCGAATGTGCCCCATCTATGACGTGATCAGTCACCTCCTCACCGCGGTGGGCTGGGAGGCAGTGAAGGAAGATGTGTTCCTCTTTCGCGTGCGAACACAACTCCTCATTTACCTGAAAACCATCAAATTTGGACAATTTACCTGCTTCTTTTTCCTCACCCATCGACAAAAATACATCGGTATAAATCACGTCAGAATCACGCACTGCCTCGACAGGGTCATTACTGGCTAGCAATTTTGAGCCCGATACTTCGGCCAACGATTTCGCCCGCTCAACCACACTCTCTTCGGGCTCTAGACCAGGGGGTGTGGCCCACGTCAAGTTGTGGCCAAGAATTGCCGCGCCAAGGATAAAGTCATGCAGAACATTGTTTCCATCACCAACCCATGCAAGGTTAACCTTGGAAGACGAAAACTCCTCCTGAATGGTCATAAAATCAGCTGCGGCTTGGCAGGGGTGGTGAAGATCTGAAAGCGCATTAATCACAGGGACCTCACTGGACGCAGCCAATTCAGTGGCATCACTGTGACTAAAACAGCGATAAGTGATCGCACCGAGATAGCGACTGAGAACCTTTGCAGTATCTGAGATAGTTTCAGATGAACCAAGTTGGATATCCTGTTTCAGCAATGTAAGGGGCATTCCACCAAGTTGCTGGATTCCAACCTCAAAAGAGACTCGTGTTCTCGTTGATGGCTTCTCATAGATCGAACCGATTGTTAGGCCCTCTAAGGGACGAAAGTCGAGCCCATCGGGGTCATTTTTTAGCGCAATTGCCCACCCGATGATTGCGGGAAATTGATCTGCAAGGTCGGCGATCGAGAGCAAGTGGCTTGCCATGAGGTGAGCCTGCACGCGTACAGCACTTAGGAAAAGCGGACAGGAAGGGCGAACTAGTACATCTTCCCATCCCAGTCATCCCGCTCGTGAACGAGGTCTTCTGCAAAACCATCCCGTGTATCAGCCCCACCGACAAAAACATCCTGCATGAAAGACATGATATCGGCCAAACCATCTTCTTCTTCAGAGGAAAGGGCCTTCAAACCCGGAGCGTTATCCGATTGCTGAAGTGTGCGCAACATGGTGATTGCAAATTCAACTCGCGCTGAGCCTGTCCTGCCAAGATAAGCAGAATTAGTGGATTCTTGGTACAAGGCGTCCTCAAGTACTTCAAGGCGCTGCGACCATTCGAGAATACGCTCGAGAACATCTTCGTCCAGCAAATCAGATTTGGACAAAAAATTCGCAGTTGGAAGGCCCAAACGAAAATGGACCACGGCCGAGAGCAACATTTGACTCACAAAACCAGAGGGACTCTGAGAGAGCATTGGGTCAAAGAGGTAGCACATTGCTGCACGTTCAGATCCGAGAACTTCAACAAGATGGAGTGATGCTTCTCGAAATGCAAACAGTTCCACTTGCCCAGGAGTGTCAATAACGATCAAGTCACCGGAGAGAGAGTCAAGCGGCTCAGATATGGCGTCCGCATTTGCGGCAACTAGGTCAGCTGCAAGGATTTGTGCACCATTCGGCCCCAAATCATACTCATTCATGACTTCAGAAAGGACAATCAAATCCCGAACATCAAATTCTGGGTCATAATGGACTCGTTCCGCGCCGGGGTCAAGGTTCACTGCAAGGACATCGGTTCCCGAGTATCTTGCCCATCTCTGCAGACTGCGCACAAGGCTGCTCTTACCGGCACCTGCTGTGCCAACGACAAAAAGAACGGGGGGGCGGGTATTATCAGTTTCAGACACAAGCCGCCCGAGGGCCTGCCATTGAAGAAGAAATCGTGTCAAAGCCTCGATATAGATCGCTGAAAGCCAAGTAGAAAAGTTCGCAAGATGCCTCAACGGTTATACGAATACCAAGTCCTCACGAGATTGCTTGGTGTTAGAATATGAATGATGCGAACTTCCCTCTGCCCCCTCTCGGAGCCGCTCCGCCCCCACCACCTGGTGGGCCACCACCTCTTGGTGCAGCACCTCCCCCACCTCCTGGTGCAGCACCTCCCCCACCCGGTGCAGCACCCCCTCCTCCTCCTGGTGCAGCACCTCCCCCACCTGGCGCAGCACCCCCACCACCCCTTGGCGCAGGACCACCGCCACCACCCGGGCCTCCCGGGATGGCACCCCCCCCAGCACCACCCGCACCCCCTGGAATAGCACCCCCGCCGCCGGGATTAGACCCCCTGGGCGGACCTGCTCCACCACCCGGGCCTGATCCGCTGGGTGCACCCGCACCTCCACC
>CAYMED010000010.1:65694-74563 GCA_964389655.1 uncultured Candidatus Poseidoniales archaeon | reverse complement strand
AATGCTCGTGCCGGGATTCGAACCCGAGTCCCCGGCTCGAAAGGCCGGGATGATGGACCGGACTACACTACACGAGCGATGATTCGGGGCCGTAATGTGTCGTGTTTGAATCTTGCCACATCAAAATAGAATTCTATTGCTTATTCTGCTTCCGAAAAGTGAGGTGGATGGAGATGTTTTTGTAGCCGGCTTAATGCTAAAATGATGCTCATCCCAATCGCTATAAATATCAGGATGAGTGGCCAATTTGATTCTATTCCGGTATTCTGGACGGCTCCTATATCATGGTTGTAATTTGATTTCCAAGGCCAAATTGGGCGCAAGGAACCAAGGATAAAACCCGTCAATACGGCCATTGTTCCTTCTAGATGGTGTTCCATCAATCGGGCAATGATTGGTACGGCTGTAATTGCCCCCACAACCATTCCTGTTCCAAAGAGAATGATGACGGTCAAATCGAGATCATGCACTGATGATGCCACTATTGTGTAGTGCCCAATGACTACGAGTACCATGGACCCACTGATGCCGGGGAGAAGCATTGCCGATATTGCGATCATTGCTCCGAAAGGTATTGCCCACAAAGGGGGTTCTCTCTCAAGAAATGGCAATCCAGTTACGATAATCATCAATGCAGTTCCTACTGCTGCGAGAACCCAGTGTGTGATTGTTGGATTCTTAATTTTCCCCCAGGGCGCTCTTATTGAAGCAATTACGATTCCAAATATGACCGCATACGCGTAGGCTGCAGTATCGACCCTTCGCATGATTCCAGGCGCATTATCTGGGCCAATTAGGATACGGGATACAATGAACAATGCACTGAAGATACCTATGAAGAGGGGAATCAAGACGGCGGCAAGGTAGTTGCATTCTTGTCGCGCTAGTAATTTATCTTCTTTCCACTTGAGTGGCAAGCTGATCGCTCGATGAAGCCCATCGATAAACCTCTCATACCAGCCAATAACTAGTGCCACTGTGCTCGCTGAAATGCCCGGTATTGAATCCGCAGTGCCCATGAGAAAACCAGCAACAAATGCCTGGGCGGGCTTTGCACGTTTCTCATCCATGCTCTTCCCCATGGGCGATGGCTGATGATGCTTCTCTTGATCGATAGGGCTTTGCAGTGGTTCCACAGCCATTAGTCCATGGGAGATGGTGCTGATGTTCCCGAGGTGCTCGATACAGCCGCTCTTCTTCATTGGCCAGGCGATCGAATTGGAAAGGGAGTTGTTTCTCCAGGGCCATTGAAAGAAATAGCAAAATTGGATCAGAGTCGCGCAATGCTGGTTGAGGCATCTAGTCCTGCAATCCGCTCGCCTATGCCTTTGAGTGTTGCTTCTGCTCGAAAAATTGCTGAAGGCACGGGTGACCTTGCGGGGCTGTCACCTGTTGACATTGAAATCTTGGCTCTTGCTCTAGAGGTGCAAGGTGTATTGGCCACCGATGATCGCCGCCTGCAGAATTGTGCTGCTTCAGCAGGTCTTCCTTGGCTTGGAGTGGGGGAGGTGCCTATGTCGAAAGTATGGTCTTGGCAGCGTCGTTGTACTGGATGCCGTCGAGAAATCGCTAGTGAAAGCGAAATCATTGATGAATGCTGCCCTGATTGCGGGTCTCCAGTTCAGTTGAAGCGGCGACGTGGATGACTATTCATCGTCACCATTGGTCTTTTCTAGCGCTTCAACTCGCTTCTTGAGTTCATTTTCTTCGACACCGCTTGGATCGAGTCCCAATGCTTTTGCACGATCAACAAGTTCTGTATTTTCAGTGCGCCCGCCACGGTCAAGATCGTCTGTTGTTTGTTTGAGCTCCGGTGGGTCTTTGATGTCTTGAAGGCCTTGGCTAAATTCGCCGCGTGCTTGCCCCATGGCTCGTGCCATTTTCGGAAGTCGCTCTACACCAAAAAGTAAGAAGAACAGGAAAAGGAGAATCAGAATCTCGGTGCTTCCGAGTGCAGCCATAGGTCTTCCTCGGTGTGGCGGTGAGGCAATAGGCCATGAATGATTCCTGCAATGATGCCTCATCCTTGCATATTCTTTTGACTCATTCACCCTCCCGAAACAGGAGGTAAGATTGCGAGCTCTTTTGCTTCCCCAATTATGTCCTCAATGGCCCGTGATTGTCCTTCGACAACAATCGCGCATGCCCTTTGATCAATTTCTGAGATGCCGAGCCGATGTAAAATCCCCGATATTTTCTCTCCAGGCTCGTATTTTACCATTACTGATTGCCAACCTAGCTGCTCAGCGAGTGGCCCGAATGTCAGAACTCGTATCTCGGACATGGTACGCTGGAGAGGCCAAGTGGCTTTAGCGGTGTGTCGCCTCCTCGCTACATGACCGTCCTTTTCCGCATGCGCTCGGGGGTCAAAATATACGATACCGGTCAAACGCGTATTGAAGCGCTTAATGGGGTGGATATTGAATTTCATGCGGGTGAAATGGCTGCAGTAATGGGCCCTTCAGGGTGTGGGAAAACAACACTTCTCAATTGTATGTCTGGTCTTGATTCTCTATCCAGTGGTCGGATTGATTTTGAAGGGGAGGATCTCTCTTCAATGAATGATGATCAACGCACTGAATTGCGGGCAAGCCGCATGGGGTTCGTGTTTCAGACGTTCAATCTCTTGCCAGTACTATCTGCATCAGAAAATGTTGAATTACGATTATTGCTCAATGGCGTGTCTGCTTTAGAGGCCAGAGATCGCGCCCTAGAAGCACTTGATGCAGTTGGTCTTGCTGAATGGGCAACTCACCGTCCTTCTGAGTTATCGGGTGGGCAAAAACAGCGCGTAACCCTTGCGCGTTCTCTAGTTCATGGCCCATCCGTTATATTTGCAGATGAGCCCACAGGTGCCCTTGACCAAGCCACTGGCCAAGCAATGCTTCGAATGCTTCGCCGCCTCAATGAATCAACGGGTGTATCCATCATTGTTGTAACTCATGACCCTGAAATTGCACAACATTGTCCTCGGCAATTGCGTATGGAAGACGGCATGATTGTTGAGGACCGGCTGACCCATCCGTTAGATCCTAGTGAGGAGGCTTAAACCAAGTGTCTGGTGAGATTAGTAGCGACAAGCATCGACAAATCTCAATTGCGATTGGGATTCTTGCAGGTGCTTTTTCATATGCACTCGTGTTCTATGCGGGTGCTGGATTTTGGGGGAGCCTCGTCACAGGGTTGGCAGCAGGACTCGCAGTGATGGAGGCCACACCCATTTTCCTCTCAGACCGTTCACGTTATTTCTTTGAGATCGCACGTAGAAATTTGGTTCGCAGACGCAGAAATACTGCATTAGCCCTTGCTGGCCTTGTTGTTTCATCGGCGATCATTACATCATCTCTCGTTGTGGGCACTTCACTTGAGGCAACGATACGCACAGGCGTGGTAGATTGGCTCTCTGAAACGGATATCCAAATTTATGGGAATGATCCTAATACAGGTCAAAGAATGCATTTTTCAACCTCAATCATAGAGAGCATGCAGCAAGAACTCAGTGATGACCTCGACTTGGATGGTCTTACAGGAGCCATATGGTTCATCGCTTCTGCATCGAATGTCCGCTCCAATCGAAGTCTTGCTGAAGTTGGCCTCATGGCCCCTGATGAAGCCTCATGGGGAAAAGGCTCCTTTGGGCCTCTCGACCCAATAACAGGATTTGATGTCTCAGACCTTAAACTAGGTGAAGTCGCACTCAATCCTTGGTTGGCTTCTGGCCTTGAGGCCAATTTAGGAGATGTGTTGAGGGTTGGGTGGACAGATATTGATGAGAATGGAACTGCTTTACGACAAGAAGCCAATGCAACTGTGGGTGCCATTCTTTCTGAATATGGGCCCGTGCAACCAGCCGGGCCGCGCGAGCCGGCTATGTATGCTCGACTTTCCGATGTGGCAGAATGGAAACAGCAGCCAAACACCATCAATCGGATTTTGATTTCTGCTACGGGCGGGCCTCTCACATCTCTTGACGCCGAAAAACGTCTTGCGCCTAGGGTCAAAGATGCTCTTGACAAGGCGATCCTCACAGAAGATGCGGGCTTAGAATTCATGGAAGTTGATGGTGTTGGTATCAGTATCTCTCGTTCAGACCCCTTGCACGGTTTGCCAGGAAGCATCTTCAAGGATGCTAAAGAAGAAATTGAAGATGGCAACTTGGTCGGTGAAATTTCGGAAGGGATCTTGGTCCCTTTAGCCTCTATATCTCATGATGGATTTGAGCATCTAGCGGTGTTTGAACCTAGGGTGGAGGGTGTTGTGCACAGCCAAGGCGTTGATTGGTTCTATGGTACTACAACACTGACTCTCCGCGCTCGTTCTAATGGGGATTTGTGGACGTTCTCTCTTGGAAATAACGCGGCAATTGATGATTTTGTGGCAAATTCAACAGCATCTTTTACCCTTTCAGATGGTCAAGTTCACATTATTCGCAAGGGTGATGAGCGTGCAGGCACTAATTTGGCGCGAGCAGGGCTTTTGACATCTGAATTAATTCTAGATGGTGAAGATACAGTTGGATTGGGCTGGATTGGCGAGAAAGCTGTGGCTTTGGTACGGAATGGAACCTCTCTAGGGCTTGCTTACATCTCAGAAGATAGGGTGCTTACAGATCGATGGAACCTCACATTGCCGGATGATGTTTCGTCCGTTATTCCAGATCTGCGCGAAATCTCAATTTCAGGTACTGCACTAGAACCCGTAATGCGTTTACGGGGATTGGGTCTTGGTTCAATCTGCATTGTCGATGCACCGGAGTTGCATGAATCTGACCTCAATGTGGTTTGCACTACTGACAATAACCCCGGTCTTCGTTGGCCCGTTTCGAGTGGCGTTCCTTTTGTTTCAAATGAAACATCATTGATCGATCCTACAAACCGCATAAATTCGTTGACGGCCCAAGATTTTGGGGGGGATGAAATCGTCTGCTCTGATTCGGATTCCCTCATAGTAGCCTCAGAAAATGGTGCCACTTGGACTTTTTTTCTCAAGGGCTTAGGTGGTGCTACGCATGTGGTTGATGTACCCGAGTCTCTAACCTCTCAAGCAGTTTCTGAGTGCTCGATAACGGATAGTGGATCCATCGTTTCTCTCGGTGATCGTCTATTCCTTTTTGGTCATCTATCGGAATCGCTGATTGCCCTCTATCCCTGGCAGTTATCCATTGATGGATTGGGCCGTTCACCGCTGTTTCTCGCAGCCTTGTCTCAAAATGGTACTGACCCGGTTGAAGAAGGCCTTCTTCATCCATTGGAGTTCTCCCGTGATGTCGGTTTTCCCATGCCGGGGCGGACCAGCCGAATCGAGGGCCTAATTCCTGCCGCAGCAGGGCTTGATCGCTCAAAAAATCTAGTGGTTTCATCCCTTCTACCCCCCCCTGCGGGGCTCTCATCATCTCCTGCATCCAAGGCGATCTTGGGCTGGATTAATCTCAGCGATGCTGCCTACCTGGGAGCCCTTGAATCAGATGACCGAAGTCAGTTGAGTGTTGCAGGGCTTGTGGATTCGAGCGACATTGAGGCATGGAAAAATTGGACTGATGAAATTGCAGATGCTAAACTCATGGGTCTCAAAGTCAAACGGTCTAAAGCAGACGCAATCGAGTCTGCAGAATTAGCAGCAGATGGCATTGCCTCTACATTCCTGATTTTTGGCACTTTTACGATTGTTGCAGGTGTTCTTCTCGTACTGCTCGTTTTTGTTCTCGTTGTTGAAGAGCGCCGCACAGAACTTGGGATGCTACGTGCAATTGGGATGTCTCGTTCGGAACTGCGCCAAGTTCTTGCACTTGAAGGGGGATTGCTGGCTCTCGTAGCTTCGGCCATAGGGTCGCTTCTTGGCATCGTGATCGCTTGGAGCGTGATCGCCGGGCTTGGTGCGGCTTTTTCGGATATTGAAGCTGCGCACCTCACATTTGCTGTTGAATATTGGAACCCAATCGTGGGATTTGCTGGTGGTTTTCTTGCGACTTGGCTCAGCCTTCTGCTCGCAGTTCAGCGGATCGTGCTGACTGATGTTGTCGCAGTCTTGCGAGGCCTTCCACGAAATGTGTTACAACGCAGGGTGTGGTGGATGGACGCCCTGTCTCTCTTTTTCTTTATCTCGGGTCTCACTTTATTGTCTATAGGGAAATGGCATGAATTCAAAGATTTCTCCATGGGACATTCAGTTTGGATTGGGGGTGGTGCTCTTCTTCTTCTAGGAATGTCTCCGTTGTTTGAATTGCTTGTCAATCGTATTTTGCCTGAAAAGATCATGATGCGTTCCGGAACGATTCACCGCACGAGCCTTGCTCGCCGATTCACAGGGCTTCTTCTTGGTGTTCTTATGATTTCATGGCTTATTGACCCATTTGAGTGGGATCATGTGCGCTCAGAGTATTCGCCCGGTGAAATTTCTTTCGTCATTTTTGGCCTCGGATCTGTAGCTGGTGCGGTCCTCGTCGCACTTTCTTTGTCGGGTCCTCTTGCTGGCCTCATTCGTCGACTTTTCCCGCGTAACCGGTCAATAACTCTGCCTGCTTTTGCTCATCCACTTGCTCAGCCAGTCCGTACGGGTGTTATCCTTGGCATGTTTAGCCTCGTCCTATTTTCTTCTGTGATCTTGGTGGGTTTCGTATCTCAATTTCAAACCTCATCCGAGGGCTGGGTTGACGACTCTTCTGGTGATTTTGAACTCTTGATTCGCGGTACAACACGCCGCCCTATTACCCTTGAAGCCAATGTGGACGCACTTTCATTGGCAGCGCCCCTCCCTCCGGGGAGATCTATTGACGCAGCGGCCGTGATCAGTTACCAAAGTGTCCGTATTGTGGGTGATACTGATTCTGACCGGATACCCTATGCCTTACGTGGCATGGATTCTAGTTTTTCAGATCATGGGGGCTTGCCCCTTTCGCAGCGCTCTCCCGAGTATGCGACGGATGCTGATGCTTGGGCTGCTTTGGCGGAAAACCCGACCGCAGCGATTGTGGATTCATTTTTGGCACCAATCGAACGAGATGAGATTGACGATGAGCTGCTTCCCTATTTGACTAATCTACATGAACAAATCGAAGTCTCCGACCGCAAGCACCCTGAAATCCGCAAGAATTTGACTGTAATTGCGGTTCTTTCTCCTAATGCACAATGGGGTGCGGGGGGGATTTGGGTTGCAGAAGATACTGCTTCAGAGACTTTTGACTCACGTCCAACTCGTATCTATGTCAGCCTCGATGGTCCGGCTTCACTCTCCGATCGAGTTAGCTGGGGGGAAGCGCTTGAGGAAGGAATTGCGGAGCATGGGCATGAGGTGAATGTGATTGAAGCAGATGTGCTCGAATTTACTTCCATTCTCATCTCAATTTTGAGGGTTTTTCAGGCATATCTTTCCTTGGGAATTCTCGTTGGTGCCGCTGGGCTGGGCGTGGTTACGTTGCGTGCAGTCTCAGAACGGCGACACCAAGTTGGTGTAATGCGCGCAGTAGGGTACAAGCGGAATGACATACTCAAGATGTTCTTCCTTGAAATTGGGTGGTTGGCGGGATTGGGCCTTTTGCTGGGAATTGGTGTTGGTTTGGGATTCCATAAGGCACTATATGTCGAATATTGGGAGCCTGATGGTGTACCCTTTGTGATTCCTTGGTATGGCATTGGGCTGATTGTTCTATCCTCTATTCTGCTTGTATTGGCAGCTGTATCGATCCCGGTGAGGGACGCATCACGCGTCCATCCCGCCGAGGCTTTACGGATGATTGAGTCCTAACTACATTTCGACATTAGAGCATGCTCAATTCATACGGATTGTCCCTCAATGCTGAAATAGGCCCCGTGCATGGTGTGTATTGCTGAGGCATCGCCATGCGCCGAACAACCATCCTTTTTCTCTCGCTTTTTTTGATTGGAGTAATTCAACCAGGTCTCATTAATTCAGACTTTATTTTACCTGCTGACGGGGCCGCAGGGCGCTCTTCAGACGGCGCCGAGGTTCGTTTGAAAGCAATCATTGAACCTGCTGCATCTGTTGGTGATATGTGGCGTGATAATGCAATGTTACTTGGCGATAGTTCTGAAATTCTAGTCAACATCGAGAATATTGGAAATAAGACAATTACAGATTTGACGATTATGGCTGGAATTTACCGAGCAAATGGGGATGGTGATCAAGCCTCTACAGTTCCTTTGTGGGAGACACCTGAGTTGTCACCGGTTGATACACTTGATTCAAACACACATGCTGCCCCAAATAGTTCAATTTCAAATGACCGTGCCAATTATCGATTGGTTGATACCAATGATGTCCCTTATGTGTGGAAGCCAGATGCTACTGGGCTGTACCTATTGATCGTGGAAATTGATTCATCTACTGATGGTGATGTTACGAATAACAAGCTGACTCGAGTCATCCGCGTCAAAGATTGGAGCGATATTGACGTGGAGTTGCTTTGGGACGAAGCCGGTTATGAAGAGGGTGCACCTGCTGAATTAGATACAGATGCAGGAAACGGCCCTCACGCATTTACGCTCAGAATCTATGTTAATAGTTCTCAGCCTTGGATGGAGGGTCGGGATTACAATGGACCCCGAAATATCACTATTGCGTTGGATATCGAAGGCGATGGGGTCAATTCGGATGGTACGGTCTTGGATTGTGCCGATATAATGATTGATTGTGATCGGGTTGAGAATTTCCCCGGACGGGCAAATATTTCTGTGGGCATGGTTGAAGAGGTAATCGTATACCAAAACATGTCTCAGCAAAGTGGTGGTGGTGATCCTCTTCCTCCGCCGGACCAGAATAGCAGTGGAGGTAATGACAGCAATGGAACGGGCAATGGCGCGGGTGACAATAATTCGGGTGGTGGCCAACCGCCAGACAATGGAAGTGGTGGCCA
>CAYMED010000010.1:0-65594 GCA_964389655.1 uncultured Candidatus Poseidoniales archaeon | reverse complement strand
AATGGAAGTGGTGGCCAGCCGCCAGATAATGGAAGTGGTGGTGAGCCCCCATGGAACGGGACGGGCAATGGGACCAATGGGACCAATGGGACCAATGGAACTGGTAATGGGACAGATGACAATAATTCGGCAAATCAAACGGATTTGAGTCGTGACACCACGTACGATTATCGGAGGATTGTGATGCAAAATATGGTTTATCAGGTCTCGGGTTCAGTCTATACGCATGCAATGGCAACCGTTAACGACATCCATATCGAAGCAAGGCTGCTTGAGCTTATTGAGTATGGGTTCTACTGTGATATGTCTGTTAGGGATGAGAACGCGAATTTGTCACAGGGTGAAGCCACAAGATCGTATACGAATGCATGTGAACGAGATTCATTTTCCGACGACCGTCCCGGTAACGATTTTCAAGAAATTGATGGTGCTGTTCGAAATGTTCACGATGCTTCCATCCAAGGAGTTCAAGTTGATGGCTTATTCAATGGTCAAGTACCGGCAGGATGGGTCAATATTTTTGCCTCTTTTGTGCATAGCGGCATCTCTCCAATGGAGCAACCTTACAATTGGACTTTTGACTTTGATATACGGGCGGCAGGGACTGACGATATACTCAAAGGATTCAAAGTGCGGTATTTCAAAACGGATCTAGACCAATGTGATGCATCTGAATCATTAGGTCAACCGCTGGGTACTCTGGGTGGGCAAGATCTTGGTTCTGCTAGCAAGAGCATTTGCCACCGTGCATATCTTCTACCGGGCATGTATACTGTGCATGCGGAACTTCGTTTGCTGAATGTTGAAGACCAGCATGCGACGGACAACATCATCCGACCATTTGATATTTATGTTACAAATGAACTTCCTACTGGTTCGATCACGGAGTTGTCATCCGGTCCGTATGTTGCAGGGGAGGACACTGTCGAATTGATCTCTGAATTCCAAGATGACCAAGGCGTGGAGACGCTTCAATATTCCTGGTTCACTGATGTTGGGGCAGATGAAGGGGGCCTCATCCCGTTATCTCATTGCTTTGAACAAAACTGCTTTTTCGATCCTTGGCACTTGACAAATGCGTGGGTCGGCTTGAGTTCGGTGTGGTTACGTGTGTGTGATCAATTCTCGACAATTTCTATGGAAGACCCTCGCGATACAATCGGTTGTACGTCTATTTCAATCACAATTGAAGTTCAACAACGGCAAAAGGATAAAGTGACTTATGTTGATGAAAGTTATAGCGGTGAAAGCATAGATGGGACTTATGTGATTGAACGTGAGTTGCTGCATCGATCTGGTTCTCGACAACCGTTTGTTGTTGATGTGCTTTCTGAACCTGTTTTTGCTCAGATCTTTGCAGTGGACCCAGCAACGGGGAAGAGTTCCGCAGGGGCAATGTATGAGTCCATCTTCGCATTTGAACTCAATCAGCATGAAAACATGTTTCCTAGAATCTCCGATCCCGTTTGTGATCCAACCTCTGCCGACTTTACAAAGGACTTTTGCATTGTCTTAGCGAGTGATTTTGGAGCTGATTTGCCGGAGTGGTATCGTTTAGGGTTCATGTTGCCCGTTGATGGGGCTGAATTCACGGCAGTTTGTGATCCAAGTGACCCCAACTTCAATGGCGACCTTTGTGGGCTTCCTTGTGATGTTGTTGATTGCACAGCATTGGGTGATGTGCGTGTCGTTGAGTCAGAATTGATGTCCAAAGGGATTTGCACGCCGGGACACCCAAATTACAATGTAGGGTTGTGTAATTTGTCATGCTTCCTTTCTGAAGGCGCTAATATTGATACTACTCCACTTGCCGATTGCATGGAGTTTTATGGAAGCGATATCCTCAATGAGGTGTTGACGATCTCCTACCCTGAACACCCTGATGAAGAAGAATTTGCTTTGTATTTCAGGGATGAAAATTCTGTCAACAAGCGCTGGACCCGCCTTTGCAGTTTTGCTGCCGAATCAAGTGATCCTTGCATTGATGCATCCACAAATACAATTCGCTGGTATATGTTTAATGAGAATGGGGTCGTTTCTTCTAATTCTGCGACCATGAGGACTCGTCAATTGTCACCCGGGACGTATGGCATCTTCAAGGCCGCTCGTGTTGTTGCGGAACCCCCTCGCGCGGGTATTGAAGAGCCCTGTGGGGCGACCCCACTGAAAAATGCATTTGGAGAACTGTTTTGGTCCCTCAATCATTCAGCACTCGGGACCGAAGATGTCGTGCATGCTCACCTTAGCACCAATAATGCAACGATTATGGATCCTGAGGCCCCCGATACGCTCGTGATCACGCCGTCGATAGATAATCGGTATGTGTATTGGGGAGATGATGGGGTGACCTATTACATGGCTCTGTGGGTTGACAATACTTTTGGCACCCACTCTTCGATGTGCCGTAAGGAATTCACGTTGGACGCGTCTCCCCCTGTGATTGAAGTGACGGGCTTGGAGGCTGAGCATTTGGGTGATGGAATCATCAGTCTTGAGGTTGATGCAGTCGAGGCAGGAGATGGATGGCTTGAACTTGATCACTGGCTTGTGTGCTGGAGTAGCCAGTCCTTCACCATGGAGGAGTGGCAGATAATTGCGAGAAACAAGGATTTGAGGTCATGTGCTAAAAGCCCGAACTCTGAATTGACATTCAATGTGACTACGGGCCTGCGTAATGATTTGTATTATTTTGGAGTTGCTCCTGTTGATGTTTTGGGGAATGAGGCATCGGGTCGGTCTTTGGCATCTCTAGATCTCCGTGATTTCAGTACTGACCGTCAAGCTGAATCGAGCCTTGAGTCTCAGGGTGCCGATGACGAAGGGGGGATCCCTGGTTGGGCGATTGGGGTGATTATTGCCATGTTTGCAGTGTCTTTCCTCGTTGGTGGATTTATCTTGACCAGAGGTGGCGGTGGCTCTGGCGGTGATTCTGGTGATGACTGGGATTACTGATTCAAGCCCACTATACCTGCAACGACCTGTCTCTCGTAATGGATCTTGTAATGGTTGATTGGTATGGATCATCCCCCTCTTCTCTTATGGCTACTAAATCCCGCCGCTCTCTCGCCAATAAGTAACAATTCCCTTTCACAAACTGACCGTACCATTTTCTATTGCTGTAAACGGCCTACTGCTCAAACATATGCGGTGTTAAGCATGTACCCGAATGGCTATATACGGCCTTAGTCGTGCTGGCTATGCCTAACGGCGGAGCGATAGCCATGACAAGCAATGTGACAAAGATTAGCCTGATGGGAAGCTGGCTCTTCCTGAGTGTCCTCATGTTGGGGATGAGTTGGGGAGGAGTTGTGCCTCCAGCGACCACGATGAATGACGAAGTCGATAACGGATTAGATTCCGTAAGCGGCTTAGATGAGGTCTCGGAAGACGAAGTTTATCCGATGCCAGATGAAAAACCGACGATTGATCTGGGGGTTGATTCTGCAGATGAATTAGTTGGTATGCGTCAGGCAGACAAGAAGTTCTACAAAACCGATGAAGGGGTGCGGGCCTACATTACTGCAGGGCCTATGCACTACCTTGACGCGGATAGTCGCTGGCAAGATATCAACTTGAATCTTGAAACATCAGACCGGGGGTGGATTGTCGAGGAGAATACCTTCGTAACGACATTCGCCGAAGACATTCACCATGGTGTCGGCATCCATGACGAATCTTTTGGCTCCGAACCCATTCGAATAGGTATTGATCCACAAATCGTCTTGACAGATCCTGGCATGATGGGGACCACTCCGTACGAGGACCTTGCTCCGCCCGTCCACGTACCGACCCCCCGCACAGGAGGTAACACAATCCGCTATCCAATGTACGAGAGCGTAGATCTTGAATACATGGTTACTCCAACAACAGTGAAACAGAATTTAGTGTTTGAGCACATGCCTAATTTACCCGATTCACAGCAGAAGTGGATTGGTCTGAAAGAGCGCATGGTGATCCCCTCTAATTCAGCCCTTTACGATGGGTATGACCTCATCGATGATGGCTGGTATGAGACGGACCGAGGACTCGAAATCCGAGACCGCGTGACAGGAGAGATGATTGCAGAGATCCAATCTCCAATCATTTCATCACTTCAGGACCCTTCACAAGCGGTGAGGGGCAAATATTTCATCCAAGTAACGGGCCCTCTCGTCGAGATCACGACTGGGGTTCCTATTGAATGGCTACAACAGGAAGACCTCCTCTACCCCGTTGCAATAGACCCGACAGTCATTGTCAAAGGACTTGATTCTGGTTACGCCATGAAGTATGGTTACAGCAATTACTACGGCTGGGGTAGCAAGTACGCACAAGTTTATCGAAATGACTGGACGAGTGGCTATTGCCGTGGCCTCCAATCATCTTACTCTTGGCCCCGTGACACGTGCGCAGCAGGAAGTTCATACTTGTTCTATCACTACAATGTGTGGGCTAAGTTTGACTTGAAGAACACTATGCTGCCACAAGCAACCATTAACTCAGCAACTCTTTCGACATATGTTCCGTATGCGAATCAAGGTCTGAAGACGAAGTACAAGATGGATACAGCTATTTTGCGCACTTGTCAAGGGTCGTGGAATTCGTGGACGAATCCAAGCGTAGTTTGTTCATCAAATGCGGCTCTTCTGGATCCCGATAATTTCCAAGGGTATAGTTCTAGCATGAGCGGAAATCCGATGAAAATGCTGACTTCCACCGAAAACAGCCCAACTTCGGCCTATGTAAAACATCCAAGTGGAACGGGTTGGAAAAATATGACCTTCTCCACAAGCGGCGCGAATGAATTGGCGACCCGCGCCTCAAACACAGGTTCAGATACTTGGGTTGGGCTTGGTATTCGCGTATCAAAGAATGACACACAACCTTGGTACAATATCTGTAATGTCGGCTCAAGAGATTATCGATGTGGCGGCAAGCAAATGGTCTTGATTCTTGATTGGTCGGGTGGAGTGGACAACAATGCACCCGATTTGAAATTCATCCCATATGCTGGAGATACATACCGAACAGGTGCCCGTACGCTATACATGACTGCAGCAGATGTCAGTGGCGTTGACACATCCTCTGGGAATGAACCTCGCATTTACTACCGCGAGAATAACTCGGGCACGTGGAACAGTGCAATCATTTCAGATGTACCTGACACAAGGATGAATCAATTCCCATCCTATGGTTTTGGTAGCCTAGTTCCTTGGATGGCAGGAACAATCCCTGAGCACAGCGTTGGAGCAACTGTGGAATATTTTGTTGCAATGCAAGATGCTCATACAAACAAGAACTTGGCCACATCACCATCTGGTGGTGGGGGCGACATCACGACTGTGACTGATCCTTCAAACGTCCCTTCTACCCTACACAGTTACACAATTCTCGATACCACGCTAGCATCCACATCAGACCACAAATGGATCGTTAATGTGGATGGGGCAAACCAAATGTACAACGCCCGCTATGATGCAAAGAATTACTATAAGCAACAAATGACCATGTGGGAAGGCACAAATGAGATTGTTTGGGAGTTCGACTCAACTGATTGTGGCTATTGTTTTGAGGCCGATGATTCGACTTATTGGGAATCGCCCAATTGGAACATGAAACACGACTCCAGCACCACAACTACCCGCTCGACATCAGCTTCATACTCATCATCGAGTTATGTGGTAAATTATCCTGGGGAAATTAGCAGGGCAGGCCCTTCACAGAATATTTTGTATTATTATAATGCGGATGAGGGCCAATGGGGTATCGCCAACATCGACGATACTGCCAGCATACATGAGCCCACAAATAAGGGCCAGTACCGGTATTACGTCACCCAGACAGGGGGATCCTCATGGACTTATGCGAGAGATGACGGCAGATCACACACGTCAACGTGGAGTTTCTACAACAAGGCGATTCCCGTACGTGTTGGTAGTACCGATTTCAGCGGCAAATTCGGAACCAAGACGGTCGGACAAAGTTATTCTAGCCATGATTTCACACACCTTTGTATCAATTCAAACGGTTTCAGTTATTTCAGAAAGAGTAGCAGCACCCTCCCTGGTTGCACCCATTATTATTACTATGGCTATCAAAAGACGGGTGGAAATAACTACCAATATCGATGGAATGGCTGGACTCATGGTTCACATGGATATAACGGACGATTCACCCCCGATTGGGAGATCTATTCCCGTGTGGCTCCAATCAAGCCTGTCCCAGACACATTTGAACCCCTCTTGCAGGATATTTCAGTACTTGGTGACTCCTATGTTGCGACCAAGCGTAAGGTATACGCAACGATCGCAGATGATGGTGACCCACCCACTGGGCTTGATACATCGAGCCCACCTAAACTGACCTATTCTGCAGTTTACGGGATGGCCCAAGACTTTGGCACATCCTGTGGTCTAGCTACAACAGCCGGGTCTGTGATTGTGAATGAATTCAATGCTGTCGATAGTGGCCAAACATTGAGTGGCACTGACCCACATTGGGGTCAAGTCGCTGGAAATGGTGGTGACTGGATCGAATTGATGGTCGTAGGCAGCAATGGCGCATCTAATGTTGACATGCGCGGATGGACCATTGAAGTTGATGACAACGGAGATGGGAGTGTAGATTCGACCATTGAATTGAATTCTGATATGAATTGGTGTGCCGTACCATCTGGTACCATCCTCACATTTACTGAGGATGATACACTATCTGGCGGTCTAGCAACATGGATAAACAAGACTGTCGAGAACACTTGGGCTTGGTCGAACTATCACGTAGGTGATGGGACTCACTTTAAGCCGACAAGTGCTACTTCATTTACGGTCGATGATCAGAATACTGACATTGAAATCAAAGACATGAATGGTGCTTCAATCAGCAGCATGTCTGGCGGCACGGCTGCAACAAATGCACAGGCCGTGCTCAACGATGTCGCTGATTTGACAACCGCACAGAGTTATGGTGCGACTTCTTCGAGTACATTTGGCGCACTAAATAACCTCACTTCAAGCGGCACACAAGACACATCGAATCTCCGTACTGGTGCTATCATCGTGAGTAACATGATTCCGACGAAGGGTACAGTTTCTTCTTGTGCACAAGTAACTTGTGAATGGGTTTCTGTGATTCCAGAAATGGCGCGTGGTTCAACCATTACGTACAACGTATCTGCAACAGATGCATCCATTGCTACGAGTGGTAAGAACACTGCATGGAGTGCAGATATGTCTTATCATATTGGAACACCGACCAAGGTTTTCGTTGTGGAGTGGCACCATCAAGGTGCTGGATATTCATCTAATGATTGGATATCATATCAGGCGAGATTTTACGATGTGACGAATGAAGTCGAGTTTGAGTATGACACGGACAGTGAAGCATACTATGATTCCCACACAATTGGGTATCAAGATGATACTCGAAACTATGGTGAAACCATAAAGCGAACTTGGACATTTTCATACAGCCGCAGTCTTCCAATAGGGAACAACTACCGTATCTCAACAGTTGGACAAACAGATCACAGCTATGAAGCATATGACCTTGGTATGGACGAGTTGAAGAACTATGACGAAGTTATGCGCGGTGATGGGAGCGGGTGGCCATATGCATATTACTGCTATTATTATGCATATTACTACTATGATTATTACAAGCGATGTGGCGATAACGTTGAGATGCCAGACGACTTTGAATTTGATTGGTTTGGAGATACAATGAGCAAAGCAAATGGCTACAGTATGGACATTTGGCGATTCGGCGGTCTTTCATTCACGACGAATGATTACCAGTGCAATAGAAGTTGGGAAAACCCAACCACATATGGTCTCCGACTGTGTGGTTCTCCTTGGAATTTGGATTACTATACCCTGCCTACGACTCAGAACAACAATCCACCCAATTTGGTGGCTCCATTTTGGTCTGGCTATGGATCTTATTATTGCTGGTACAGTGGCGATCGAGAGTGTAGCATTCGAACGAAGTTAATACCGTTTGAAGGCGCAGGTCTTGACGTAAGTGCTGATATTACCAAAGACACGATTTGGGACAAAGAAATGAGTCCGATCCGAGTTAAGCCAACGAATGGTAATTTCCTGTCCGTTGCTGCTAACCTTCAGATTGAACCAGGTACGACAATATTGGTTGAGCCAGGAAAGGGGATCTCTTTTGATGGGTCCAGTTGTATCCAATTAGATGCAGAAGGGACTGCGGCAGAGCCGATTAAGTTCTCAACTTTGGAACCTGGCCGTGATTGGAAAGGGCTCGCCTTTACTTCACCCTCCAGTGGATGTACAGCGAAACAACAAGCTGATAGGCATAATTTCCAGCATGTTGACTTTGAGTTCGCAGAAACCGCTGTGAAGGCTGGAAGCCGACATGATGGCTCAGGAACTTCAACAGCAGGCGACGTAGGATCCATCGGTTTCTCTGATGTGACTTTCACCAACGTAGGTACGGCAATTGAACACGGCAGTGGTGCCAATACGGCTATTTCACTGACAAATGCGAACTTCGACAAGGTTGACAAATCTTGTTTGAAGGCACCGGACGGTGCAGATGTTGTGATTCGTGATTCTAGCTTTACCAGTTGTAACCAAGATGGTGGAGCCAATGATGGTGTCATCCGTATCACAGGTACAGGATCAACACTCAGTCTAGAGAATGTTGATGTCGTGGATGCAAATGTGAACGTCATTACTGGTACAGAGGTCTCCGATCTTTGGATCTCAAATATGACTGTGTCAACCAACACAATTGCGACACGCCAAACTGGTGCAGTCATTGACTTCAACAGTGCAGCAAGCATTTCAGACGTGTACATCAACAACTTCGATGTATCTGCGGCCTTTACTAACGGTATTACGGATGTGAATCCAACAGCAAGCCTTGAGATCTACGGGATTACACTTGCTGACGTCTCAACAGATGGTATCAACTTAGGAGATACTGCGCTTTCTGGCCCAAGTGGTCTTTCAGCTACCATGGAATATGTGAATGTAACGGGTGCCTCTGGGCATGCTCTATCGCTTACAAGAGTTGCACCATCCTCGCTGGAGCACATCGATTTGAGTAATACCGGTGACGGGTTGCAATTCTTCGGCATTTCACCATCTAATGCGGTTGTAAGCGCAATGGATGTAACTGCAGCACAATTGAAAATGTCTGATGCCTGTGGCTGGAATGTACGCGTATCTGATTTTGCCCTCGCATTATCTGGTGGTGATGGCAAAATCATTGCTGACACTTCAGCAAGTTGTGGGGGAAATCTCCTTGAAGCCGTCGGTGGAGTGATGTCAGAAACATCAGGTAATGGAAATGTTCTCCAAGCATCTGACGGCGGACAACTCGTTGTCGCAGATGTCATAATTGGCTCGCAAGTAAACACCTTTGGTGCGTCATTCAATGAAGTGGGGAGTGCCAATACCGGTGCTTCTTTGATGGTAATCCACGTGAATATTAGTGATGCTGGTAGCGGAATGTTCAGATGCAATGACAATACAGGACACATTTCAGCAAACTGTGTATTTACTCTTGATTCAGGTCAAGGATCAGAATACTATGTTGGTGGACTTGTTTATGCGCATGTTTGGAGAGATATGGCCTTTATCGGCCAGTCGGCAACCAAACCAATGGCAGACCAAAGCGTCTATGCTACATCAGGTACAACAGGTAGTGTGAATTCCACACTTTCCTCCATCTCCCCAGCACTTAGCCCAATTGGGTCGGTTATTTCAGATGCAAACGGGGATGCTAGGGTATGGATTATTACGGAGAAAGTAGACAATTCAGGTACCACGACATACTCCCACCACAATATCGAAGCCGTGGGAAGTGGAGGAAGTGGAGGCGTTTGGGATGATTCCGTGCGCCCAGATGGCTCTGTGACAATACAGATGGATTCTGCTCCAATGGATTTCCAGAGTGCTATGACATGTTCGGACATTAAGGCTGATTCATCCTTTACTGAAAAGGTCCCTGGACATTATCTCATTGAAGGTGCGAACATGACAATCACTGATTCATTCACTCTTGATGGGTGTATCCTTGAAGTAAATGGTGGAAATATTAACATGAATTCCACTGGGTCTAAAACCACTCGTATCGCCATCACTGATGGTGGTGAACTCCGCCTTCCAGGCGATGTATTGTTGGGTGCAAAGAACTCACAATATGGATGGGACTTCGATGTTGTTCTTGGAACGGTAACTGTTACTCGTTCAACAATAAAGGATGTGTTGGCAGAGGTTGGATGTAATTGCGGATTTACAATTGGCGATGGAAGCGTCCTTGCACTAGATGCAGCTACTATACTTGGCGCTCAAGCAAGCAGTACTGATGTGGCGACAGTTTCGATTGATGGCGGTAGTATGACATCGATCGGCGCCTCAAAAATCACGAATACAGCTCAAACAGGAACTGCGCTTCGCATTGAGTCAGCTACACCTGTCCTCGATCAAATTACATTGGAAGATGCGGCTATTGGCCTAAAGCTCCTTCGAGCAGCACCTACTGTGAATGCATTTACGATTACAGGCACGACGACGGGCGTTGATGTTGAAGGATCAATGACCCTTCCAACGTTGTATCGAAGTACGGCGATCTCAGGTATGAGTGGGTGGAAGCACTATTCCGTCGACCTCACGAGCCTTGCCAAGTCGAATGACTATGTGCAGGTTGGTGCAAAAATAGTGATGGATGCAGGAACGAATGGATTGTGGGGTTATTCCTATGCTGGTGATTATCTCGCTTTCGATAAGATGTACTACAATGTAGGCCTAAATGGAAATGCTGCTGAGCCATTGCGTCCGGGTAACCAAGGAGCAACATACGCAGCAAGTGGTTCTACAATTGATACATACCACAAATACAACCCCTACTACCGATGTGGAAATGGATTTTCGTATTCATACATCAAGGACTGGGGTGGTAATCCATACACGTACAATTACTACTTACCAAAATACACCAATAGTTCGATGAGCAACAGCCCATATGCAGCATTCAATTATAGCCTCGAAGAAATTGAAGGACAGAGTTTGAATTACTATTACTATGTGCAGATGTATTGGTACTCACACCGGTATTCGTACTACTTCAATGGTCAATACCAACTAAGCAGCAATTCAAACGATCCTGGAAATGGCTGGGATACCACTGGAGTCAACTACAATTATTACTGGTACCGACAGAATTATGCGAGCGGTGCTTGCCGTGCATATGGCTATTTCCAGAACCAAAATCAGGGTTATGAATACCACATGTCTGCCCCAATTGTCAAAACTGGCCGAGGAGACATCAGCGAATATACCTTTGAATTTGATTTCTACCACAGGGGATCTGACCTTTTCGAAGATCGCATGGAATTCGTGGCAAAATCAGGTGATTCAGAAGCAAATCTGATGAACTCAAAATGGGTTCGAGAATTTGGTCGTGCGAGCATGAGCAATGGGCAGATCACTGGAGCAACAGATGGTATTGTGCTCAACGGGAACAATGCTGTTGTAACAATGAACACAGTCACGGTCTCTAGCCCAACAAATAGTGGGCTAAAGACACTGGGGAATGTCAATTCGGTAATAGATGGATTGACAGTTTCAGGAGGAAATTATGGTGTCTTGATTGATTCAACATCGAATGGTGCTCTTAGCCTGCCAGGTGTTTCGTTGTCAGGGCAGAGTCTTGCGGGTCTTTACTTGGATTCAAACTTCCAATTGACCTTCACTGGATCCATTGGCAACTCAGGAGGTGCAGCAATCAAGACTGGATCTTCTGATACTGGTGGATGGGAGTGGGATTCTCTAACCATTGCAAACAACGCCATTGGCATGGAGTTCACTGGAACGGGTGCAAACAAAATCACAAACCCTACCTTCTCAGGAAACACAAAGGATATCGTCGTTAGTTCAGCAACTGATGTCACTGTACTCGATGGAACTATTGACATGGGTCTAGTTGATGTGACTCATGGAAATGGAATTGTTCGTCGTGGCTATTCAGTTGAGTTTTCTGTCCTTAAGCCAGATACAGATCCATTTACGCAGGGTGCTGAGGTCTATTTACTGACTGACCGCGGTGAGGTTGCGGGTCATGCCACATCCGATTCACTCGGTATGGCAACAGGATTTGAGAAAATCACCGAGGAGAAAACACAATCCGGTGGACTTGTGGCTCTGACTTTATCGGCATACGAAGTTGTTGCCCTTGGCCCATTTGATGACTCTGGCGATGTTCGCGATTGGAGATATGTCCGGCAGGCAAATCTCCCATTGACTTCAACAGGGAAAGATACAATCAGCATTACCTTCAACGCAGCAATTGATGCGATTGTGTGTAATAATTGGTCAGACAATGAGTGTGATGCAGATTGGTCTACCTCCACTGGAAATCAGTATGGAAATTCTGCTCAAGCATTTGGTGCAATGAGTTTGCCCATTGCAGATGGTGGGACTGGAAAAGCAGGTGATTGGAATGGGGCAGCTTTGATGTGGAATACGGATTACCTCTACACACCATCGAACGACATTGAACTTCAATTAGATAATACAACGATCTTTGTACAGCCAGGAATTAATGCATATCAACGCTTAACACGCATGTATGTTGACTACCAAAATTCAGCCGGTATACACATGCATAATGCAACCATCATCGTTCTTGGAGACACTGGTGGATCTGGAGACTCCTATGGTATTTCCTTCGGTGACCCTTGGAATGCACTTAACCCAATAATTACAAACACCACAATTATTGGCTTATCAGGAATTTCTCAGGGCGAGCCGTATAACTGGTATGGTCAGAAAGCAGAGCGTTTCGTAGTAGACGGCAACACCTTTGTGTCTCGAGTTCAAGATGCGAATATCTACTACCAATATCGGTATGGGATTAACTTCGCGGAGCCAGATGGTGGCCAAATTTCCGACAACACGATGATTGGTTTCGATTATCCAATTCGTATATCTCGTGCAAGTAATTACTACTATCAACAACCAGCTGATTACGGCCCTGATGGTGTCGTCGTTGATGGAAATGTTTTGATTGATTCTGAAGAGTATGGTATCTACTTTGAAGGATATTCATACATGGATGGAGGAACAGTATCCAACAACGTCATGCGAGGTTCAACCTCGCCAAACTATGGCTTGTACATCAATGATGGATATTCCAACAATTTGGTTGTTGATGGAAATGAATTCAACCATGGAGAACAACCGATCTATGTGAACCGGGTGACTGATGTAACAATTAACGGAAACACGATATTTGGTGATTCAAATACAAACCACTATGGTATCTACATGGGTCTTTCCAACGGAAATGTTACTGGCAACACCCTGACTGATGCAGATGGTGGGATTTATGTGAATACCATCCGCAATGGGCAGGATATTTGGATTACAGACAACACCATCACGCAAAGTGGGCGTCAGGTTGTTGGCGGATATGGTATCTGGGTGAGGAATTGTGCAGGAGGTACAATCCATGCTGCGGATAACGATGTTTCAGTTTGGCATCAGGCTTTTGATGCACAAAACTGTGATGTGATCGATGAACGATCATCATACGATTCAGGTGCAGGATCTGGTTTGTATTCTGATCAAGTAGGATACGAGCTTTCTGGAAGCAACCTTGATGTGAAATTGTATGGTGTTTCAATTAGTGGCTTCGAAGACGGGCTTGTCATGAGTGGCGGCGATCTTGAATTGGGTCGCAACACACAAATCAAGTCCAAGAACACTGCAGTTGAACTGACAAACGGTGCAGATCTATCCGTTGGACGATCAGATCCACAAACACATATCATTGAACTATCTGATACGGGAATGTCTCCAAATGCGCCATATCTTGCGGCAGGTGATTCAGTCACATTCGTAAATACGGGTTCACATAATCTTTCTGTGAATGAAACCAGCGGTTCTCTTTTCGCAACCACTTCTGTTGAATGGAATTGGCCAAGTCCTGTGATCACCTGTATGGGTCTAAATCTAACGATGATGGACACATATGGAGATGGTAATGAGGGACTAGGCGGAGCAATCCGTGAGAAAGGAACAACAAATACCGTTCTAACAGTGCCAGGATATGACTGGGGCAAGATCGTTACTATGGGTCCATTCGATGCCAAGACCTCTACAGATTATGTATTTGAATATGAATCTGATTATTGGCCTGAAGAGACTTCGTGGGAATTGACTGATGATTCAGGGAATGTTGTTCTAGCCGGTGATGTTGAAGACCTACCGATGGATATTAGATTCTCTTGTGGTGAACCGAAAGCAACACCAGAGCAAACCATGACTATTAACACAGAGATCCACAAGTCATACCAGGTAGAAGTGCGCAATGAGGCAGGAGTTCTTCAATACACGGGTTCACTGCAAGTGCTAGATACACTTGGAGGCGCATACCTTGAAGCAACAGGAGCTGGTAGCACAGCATTAGTTGTCTCTTCCTCAACTTCAGACATAGATGCAGATTACGTCAGCGTTAAAGCAGATACTGGAATTGATGTTGATGGAGTAACTGGCTTCAGATTTAGCCACGTTAATGCAGATTCCACAACGGGATTAGTCATGCGTGGCGGAGCTGAAGGCCATTTGGAGAATATCACTTGGGGAAGTGGAATTACTACTCAAATTGATGCACAAGCAAATGCAGAACTATTCGTGATCAACGGTAGTTTGGAAGGAGATGACCCCACTTCAACACCACCAGTTACTGGCAAGTTGTCAGTTGCAGGTACTGCAGTCATCTATGAAGGGAATCTGCTAGGTGTGGATGTGACGTATATGGGCAATCCAACAAAGAACGTTGCACTTCTCCTGCAATCATCAGACCGCCAACAGGCTGACTATGTCAGTCCTGCTTGGAGAAAGTCGATATCAGTCAATACACCAGCTGACAAGGGATCCATGGACGATTGGATGGGACAAGTCCCCACAGATTGGGTACGCCCAGGTGTCGTAAGTGGTGGACCAGCAATAGGTACCCGCATGAAGTCAGTTAACTATGAAACCGATTCCATAAGCACATTATGGACCACTTGGGATTCCACAACACTGTACTTTGCACTTCAAGGACACGACCTCACTGGCGGTGAAGACTTCATCATGTATTTCGATACAACCTTTGGAGGATCCAATGCTGGCTACTCTGCGGGTGATGGACAATCACATGTGATGCCCTTTGCTGCAGACTATCGCTTGCACCTGTCATCAGATGGTAGCACGAAGAGTTTGATGGTATTTGGCGGCAGTTCCTGGTCAAGTGTAACAGGTTGCAGTGGCTTTGATGCCCACTGGGGACGTGAGACGTCAGATGCTACATCTAATGTAACTGAACTTGCGGTTCCATTCGACTGTATTGGAAACCTTGGATGGCAGGACTCTGGTGCCGCTAGAGTAGTCGCTTTCACACAAAATGACGGAACAAATGCCGTATCTGCAGTTCACCCAGCAGGCAACACTCTTGTTGGGTCAGGTGGAGAGACTTTTGATGAAGCAATTTCAGTGCGATTTGCAGCGGACAAGGAAGACAGTCTAAGTCAAGCATCAATGCGCAACCACTTGCTGATTTACAGAACCTATCTTGGAAGTGCAGTTCCACAAGGTGAGAACACACAGTGGGATGTAACAGTCAAAGACTTCCGTGAAGAGAACTGGGACTCATCTAACTCTGGAATTTCAATGGATACGAGCAAAATCTTGCAAATTGATATCAAGCGCGCACGCCCATTGATTGTGGGAATCATAGGTGCTCAGGAATTGGTAGAAGATCAAGGAAATTACGTCCTTAATTTGACAGCCCTTGGGCAAGACTTGCAGGATTCTTCTGACAAGTTGATGTGGAGTGCAGTACATGAGAGTGCGTATTCAGGGTCACCTGTCAACGTAGTCGTTGTCGGGCATGATTTGATCCTCAGTACTAGGCCGAACCAGTTTGGAGACCATCTGATGACTCTGACTGTAGAGGACCTTGATGGGCTTACGAGAGAGCATCCGTTGCGAATCAATGTAACAAATGTGAATGACGCGCCAGTAATTTGCGACCTGAACAAGATTGATTGTGCTGAGTCGATTGTTTTCGGAATGGGTAGTGGATCAAGTAATATCCAGTATGAAGGACAGATGATAGAGTTAAACCTCGACCTTGGAACGTCTGCGAACTCGACGAATGGCAACTATTTCGATAGCTTTATTGTGGATATGTGGAACGAACAAGATGCTGGAGCATCGCACAACAATGAGCAGGCTCCACAGAACTATAATTGGTCAATTAGTCTTGATTCACAGTGTAATGCAATTAATCTGCAGTACTCTGAATTCCAACCACTCCCAGGAGGCCTTTGGGAAAAGTCCCCGAAGGTGAAGATATGGGAGAATGATCAGAACGAAATTGGTGGGGTATGTTCTATTACCTTGAATCTCACAGATCGTGCTTCAGTGAATGAATGGGCTGAGGAATACTTGGTGAACTTTACACTTCGTCCAACGAATGACCTACCTGAGATTGGTGATCCAAGTGATGGTACACTTCTTGCAACTGAATCTGGAACCGTCCTCGACCAAGTAGTGGATAATGAATGGTCATGGGTCTTTGAAGAAGACACGACCAATACAGATGATCTGACGATTGATCTAAGCCAAATTGGTACCGATGTTGATTCTCTCAAACTGAATTCAACAGGCTCTTGGGTTAGTGATCCAACTCAGTTGTACTGGACAGTCCATAATGAAGAGACCAGCAGTAGACGCTGTGATTATTGGAACTATTTCCACGTGGTCGATGCTCAAACAGGGACTCGAGACATGATTACATCTGGTAAGATGAAATTGAATCTAGTACCTGATGCAAACACAGATGGAAAAGAACTCGATGCACTATATGATTCTGAGATCCATCAGTCCATGCCAACGCATGACGGAAACCCAGTTAATTACTGTACGATCAGGTTGAAACTCCATGATTCAGCAACAGATCCCGGTTTCTATGCACCTCTTAATGCGGCTTATGAGCAGGGTGAAAGCGATGTCCTTGTTCGGATCAGGATTTCCAATGTAGATGAGCCAGTACCTGACTATACCTTTGAGCCACAAAGTGTCCGGTTCGGAATCAGTCAGGCAGTTCTAGAGGGTACACCAGTTCCAGTTTCGATTGGTATCATGAATAATGATTCAGTTTCAAGCGGAGTGTATGCATACCCACATGACTTAGTGGTTTACATCTATGGAAATGGTACACGCACTGCACAGGAAGTTTGTGACGTCATTGATCGCGCAGATGTTCCGAAAGCAGGTGGTGCATCAGTAAGTGCGGAATGTTGGGTGACTCGTGAGAACTTGGCAACGTATCAGGACCAATCTGGAAATGAAATTGATCAGCAATGGATTTGGTTTAGAATTGATGTGAAGACGTGGGAAGTTGAGCGCCACTTCGATAATGTCACTGGATTAGTGACTCAGATCGAATCTACGCCGCCAGTTGAATCAGATGATTTCTTAGTTGATTTGGAAGATAGTGACTGGACGAACAATGTGGTTAGCCATACGGATGCCTCACAACGAAGCAAGTCTAGTATGCTACCTAAGATTGTGCGCCCTCTTGCTTCTGTAGCGAGCGTACCCTCATTTGCACCGACATTCGTGTCAGTTGCAATTGCAGGTCTAGCCGTTGCACTAATCAGGCGTGGCCCCTCTGGACGTGATGAGGAAGAAGAGTCCATGGTTGAGGATGACGAGGCAGTCAGCCCAGTTATTGCAACCATTTTGATGGTAGCAGTCACTGTTGTGTTGGCAGGCGTGCTCTATGTTTGGGCAGGAAGCCTCGCAGATACGAGTGCGAAAGCAGAACCCGCATTAATTTGGCAAACTGATTTCAACACAGGCGATGCCGAGCAAGCGAACTACTTCTTCTCGATCACTGTAACACAATCTGGTGATGACATTCGGATGTCTCAGATGCGTGTTGAGCTTGTCGATGGAGATGGAACGATATACGGACAAGATCTTCAAAACCGGAGTATCTACGGTGTTGCACCGTCTTCACAGGCTCCTGATGCACGTTCGTTGATTGTGTTCAATGACAAGCAAGTTGTTGACAGCAATGGAAACTATTTCACAGGCTTCGGCCAAGGTGATGTGATTTATGTCCGCATGTATAATCCAGATAATGGTGGCAGTCCACTTGGTGGAAGCAGTCCCGCACAATTGAACGTCATCTTTGATGGCCCTGTTCAGAAATCACTTGCTAAGTTCCAATTGAACACAAATGCAGATGGCGGAAACATCAACCCAAGCATCAAGCAAGTCTGATTGGTAAAATTTGCAGCCTTCCGGCTGCTACCGCTGTCCCGAGCCGGGCAGATACCGGCTCGGGCAGCCTCCAATATTGCAGTCACTGGTAGGAGGTTTGTGATGGTTCGAGTTGTTGCTTTCGATTGCGATGGGGTATTGGTTGATTCAATGTCCTCTTGGCGTACCATCCACAACCATTTTGGTACCGAGTCAAAGGACTTGTATGCGCGCTTTATTGCCGGAGATATCGATGATTCGATGTTCATGCGCAGTGATATCGAGCGCTGGAAAGAAGCCGCTTCTGGACCCATTCATCGCGATGACCTTGCTCGAATATATTCAGGTTGCAAATTGATGCCTGGCATGCGAGATCTTGTATCCACATTGCGAGAAAAAGGAATTTTTGTTGCGATCATTTCGGCAGGTGTTGATCTCTTTGTTGGAATGGTCGCAGAGATGCTCAAAGTAGATGATTGGGTCGCAAATGGCTTCGCATTTGATGAGGATGGCCACCTTGAGGACGAGGGGATTGTCCGCGTCCCTGCCAAGTCCAAGGATCAAGCAATTAGGGAATTGTTTCAGATTCATGGGTTTCATTCATCAGACCTTGCAAGTGTTGGAGATACACAAACCGATCTTTCGATGCAGCGCGCAGGAGGGGCATTTTTTGGCTTCAACCCCCCCTCTAGTGTCGATGAAATGGCTTTTCTAGAAGCAGGCTTCCCTGTGTTTGAGAGAGAAGAAGTGGGGGATTTACAAGAGGCAATATTGTTGTCTTGACTCTCTTAGCGAGTGGAGTAAATGTTGTTGCACACTTTTTATTTCATTCAAGGTGCTCGTTATGGCTTCCCCCGAGGAAGTATTTCCCGATTTCTTCATCCACAATTTAAGCGAATGGAATGGATGTCGTTGCGCGTGTCCCTAAATTGACAATTGTTAGAATACATGGCTTGGGTTGAAAACCTAGAGTTCGTTGATAATCGGTTTGATCTTGCCAAGTCGATGAGCAAATCAGTGTGGTCCCCTTATGTGGCTCACAGTGATGCCCATGCACATGCCCGGTAACAAATATGTCCGGTACATCTCGAATAACTAGATCATCTTCAGGCTCAGGAGAAAGAGGGGTCTTTCCTCCCCAGGTTGGAGCAAGATGGCGGCGCCTGAGCATCTCCCGCATTGCTTCTACAGGACAACCATAATCCACATTTCTCAGCCGTCCCACGAAATCGTCGATTGATTTTCCATGATACGATAGCAATCGTAGCCCATGTAGGCTAAAGTCGCAAGGGTTTCCGACAAATGTCGTGGAGTTGAATGACTGTTGGATGTCTGGATCCAATGCTGGTTGTGGTTCTTGAGGGCGAACCGCATCGTGATTGCCAGGTAATATCATCACTTCAACCCAGTCAGGCATGTCCTCTAGCAAACGTGCAAGGTGGTCATATTGATTGAATAAGTCGGGAATGTTGAGTTCACGGTCTTGTCCAGGATATACTCCGACTCCATCGACGACATCACCCGATAGGATGAGGTACTTGATTGTCCGAGCGAGAGGATCGGTGCGAAACCACTCAGTCATTTTGTGCCATTGTTGCTCTAAGAATGTCTTCGACCCGACATGGATATCTGATAGAAAGGCGACAGATATTCCCACCTCTGATCGCTTTTTCTTTTTCCGCGGAAGTGGGGGGAAATACGGTTCATCTGCCTGAAATAAGTCCCTTTTCCGGTTAAATCCACCGCGTAGGCCAATGACGTCATCATTCATGAGTCCAACATGAACAATGTCATTTGGATCCTGATCCCGTTTGTATATGATGCAATTTACAGATGATGATTCGTCTTCCAATTCAAACATGAGGTGGCCATTTTTCGTTGTGCGAACATTTTGGACAATCCCCACTATCACTGCACGTTGATCTGGTTGAGAATATTTGCCCGCATTATCCCATAATTCATGCACACTGATCGGTCGTGATTCGAGATCACCTGTCCGACGTATCATTTTTCGTATGCGCTCAATCCGACTGGTGAAGAGAGATCTGATATTGTGTAATTTCCCTTCAGTCCGGCTACGTCCAGTGATGTCGTAGTGGATTGTGAGGTCAATGTCAACATCTGATGCGTGTGTAGGGAAATCCGCTAACCGATGATCTCCTAATAGGGGTGGTTGGGGGGATGGGACAGGAGCGTCTGAAAAAGGGGCAAGAACCCGACCATAGCCATTTGATGGCAGGTTTTTGACTGGTTTTTGCTTGCTAGAATCCGCGTGGTGTTGATTCCACCAAGACTCAATGATTTTTTGATCTGCAATCCCCCCATCACCCCTTTGCATAACTAGTGCTTCGGTTAGCCATTCTGATGATCCGATGGATTCGATCTTTTTGCGCCCACTGGCCGTCAGGATCCAGCCGTACTGGCCGAGTGCACTCACGACGCGGGGCCAGTCAATCGGAGGCACTTTTGGCCGTTCACGATATAGTCCAAGAAGATTCGTCATAAAGTGGCGAACATTCTATCCCCTGCATCGCCGAGTCCAGGAACAATGTATCCACGTTCATCGAGTTGACGATCAATAGATGCAAGATGGATTTTGATATTTGGTGATGATTCAAGGAGTTTTTCTATGCCTTCAGGACACCCCACGATTCCTATGAAGCAAATTTGTCGAATTCCTGAAGATCGTAACCGCTGTGCAGCAGCCGATGCCGTCCCACCAGTTGCAAGCATGGGGTCTAGGATAAATGCACGGGCAACGCTTGGCGGCGTGGGTAGATTGTCATAGTATGTGATTGGTTGGAGGGTTTCCTCATTCCTACTCAATCCCAGGTGCAGGACCGATGCTTCAGGTAGGGCCTGCTGAGCAGCCTCAACCATTCCCAGTCCTGCTCGAAGAATTGGCACAACTCCAATGCTATCTGCCAATACTCGCCCTTCTGTGCGCTCGAGTGGGGTTTCAATTTCTTCAGCAACAGTGGGGAGATCTTGAGTTGCTTCATGGATTAGGTGATGAGCAATTCTAGTAACGTGATCCCTGAACTGCCCACTTGTTGTTGAGTGGTCCCTCAACTTCGTTAAGTGATCAATAATCAATGGATGATTGCTGACGTGTACTTGTTCCCACTCGGTTTGCATAGAAGTGGCGTATCGATCAAGAATATCATTCCTCCGCGTCCGAAAACATCGGTCCTTTGTCTAGGAAATCAATCGCAGTACGCATTGTGAATTCTATGAATGCGATTCGGTTCTCTGCCCTTGTGCCATAGGATTCATGCCTCCGAACCCAAATTCCTTCTTCAGATGCTATGCCTACATACACCATACCCACCGGCTTTGATGTCCCTTCACCAAGGGGGCCAGCAATTCCGGTTATTGAAAGTGCAAGCATTGCCCCAGATCGCCTGAGAGCTCCCACCGCCATCGCCTCTGCAACTTGAGCCGAAACTGCTCCATGTGCTTCTAGGAGTGCAGGGTCAACGCCCAGAGTTCCCATCTTTGCCTCATTTGAGTAGGCGATCCACCCGTGGCTGAACCACTGACTGGCACCACTGAGGTCTGTGAGTGTCGATGAGAGAAGCCCACCAGTGCATGATTCAGCAGTTGAAATAGTCCCGTTTAGGACCCTGAGGCGCCGAATCAGGCGCCCCGCAATTGAAATGGTCCCTTCAGCCATAATGTGCTGTCCCAAACGGTGACATATGAGGTCTGCGCGGCAGGTGATTTGGAATTTTCATTCTTCTTCATCGACTAGGTCGGCCAAATGTTCTCTCGCAAGCCGGGTTAATCGCATACTCACTGTGATTGTTGCTATGAGTCCTATGATGTTCAATACGAGTGCAGCCTCTGTGGGTGCTTCAAGTTGGCCTCTCGACGCACGCAGAAAACTTCCCGCAAGATGCCCGGTAAGTACGTAGACGGTGATAGCAGGGAGCATGGCAATCAATGAAATTACAGCATCTCTGAATCGCATGTTGCTTGCTCCTAGTGCGTGGTTGAGGAGGGAAAATGGGACCAAAGGGGAGAGGCGGAGAAGCAATCCCACTCTCAATCCATCCGAAGCGATTGCAGCATCGAGAGCGGAAAGGTATCGATTGACTTCACCCATGCGGGGGCCAATCCAAGTTCGGCCAGATCGTGCTAAGCCAAATGCAAGTAGGGCTCCAATGGATGCACCAAAAATGACCACCAGAATCCCGATCCATGGGCCATACAATGCCCCGGCAGCAAGTGTAAGAGCAGAACCAGGCACTAGCACTACCACAAGTGCAGCATACAATCCAGCAAAGGCGATCGGTCCAATAGGGTGCTCAGGATCAATCCAAAGAGTTGGATCTGCTCCATAGCTCGCAATAATTGCCAGTCCTGCAATCAGAATTGCGATCCCGGCGATGAGATGTCCCCGGTCCATGCAATGGTGATTGGCTCAGTTCATGTAAGGGTATTCGCCCGACAGAATGATCACCCCCATGGTTCGCCGAATAGACATGGGAGGCAGTCATGGGCTTGCCTCTCTGTTCGGAAAAAATGGTGTTCAAAGCAATACTCCCGAACTCGCTGTTCGCTCGGATCTCGCTGAGCGTATGGAGTGGATTCGTGACACAGATCCGTTTTCAATTCCCGATCAGAATGACCGACTTGCCTTTTTGATCAATGCATACAACCTTTCAGTTATTGACGCAGTTGTAGATCTCAAACAGCGATCTAGGACTTTTGCCAAGCGCGGCGTTCGTTCTCCATTCATGTTTATTCGATTTTTCCTTGCTCGTCGTGTTCGTATTGGGAAATACCGCGTCAGCCTTTCCAAATTGGAGCACAGATGGATCCGGAAGGGATTCGATGAACCGCGTATCCATTTCGCCCTCAATTGTGGAGCTGCATCTTGCCCTCCATTGAGAGAAGGATTGTACAGGGGTGCTACTCTCGATGAAGAACTTCGTTCTGCGACACAACTTTTTCTTTCAAGCCCGATAGGTGCAATCCCAAAAAAGTCGGAAAACATTTTGAAGATCTCTCGTATTTTTCGATGGTACAAAAAGGACTTCGGAGGCAAAGCAGGCGTCCTCTCTTTCTTGACTGAATACTTGCCTCGTGACCTATCTGATTGGCTTCAAGAATGTGAGCCTGAGATCCAATATATGGTATATGATTGGGAAACCCTTCTTTCACTTGCTCCTGAGGTGGTACGTTGAGTCTAGAATGTATTGAGATTGGTGGAGAGGGTGCAACTGGATCGATCATTTGGATGCATGGGCTAGGTGCAGATGGACATGACTTCTCGCCTATTATTCCATGGATACAGCGCCCAGACCTGCGAGTGGTTTTACCCCATGCACCCGTTCGCCGCGTGACTCTCAATGATGGGATGAGAATGCGCTCATGGTTCGATATCCGATATATTGGCGGTGGATCTGAGAGTGGGGAGCGTGAATGCCCTAATGAATCAGCAGAATCAGCAGCACTTATTGAACAGATCATCGAGAATGAGCACATGCGTGGAGTCCCGTATGACAGAATTGCATTAGTTGGCTTTAGTCAAGGGGGTGCGATGTCGCTGTACACTGGCTGTCGTTTTTCTCACCGTTTAGCTGGCATGGCCTGTCTTTCTGGTTATCTCTTGTTCAATGAGGAACATCTTGACGCCTCAAGTGAAGAAAATCGCAAAACCCCTGTTCTGATTTGTCATGGAACCTATGACCCTATGGTACCATATGATGGAGGCCGTCTATCTGCGGAATTTCTTGATGAGCATGGCTGGCCAACGCAATTTAACACGTATCAAATGGCTCATGAGGTATTACCTCAAGAGATTGAAGATTTGCGCCTGTGGTTAGAAGAAATCCTCCCATCTATTGCACCCCATGATGGGCTGGTGTGAGTTTGGAATTTGAGTTTGTCCTCATTTTGGTCTCGCTAGCATTCGTTGCCTTTCTATACAGCACGGTTGGCCATGGAGGTGCATCTGGATATCTAGCCGTTCTTTCTCTTACTGCCTATGGTTTGCATGACCCTGCCTGGCTCAAACAACACGTATGGTGTCTGAATCTGATCGTTGCCTCGTTAGCATTTTGGCATTATAAACAAGCAAATCATCATGATTGGAAATTGACATTTCCATTTATCATAGCGAGCATCCCGTCTGCATTCTTGGGAGGTTTTCTGAGAATTGATGGTGAATTCTATGACATCTTGCTCTCAATCACGCTTGTCTGGGCTGCATGGCGCCTCTCTCTTGTTCGAAAAGAGTCGGATGTTCTTGATGTCTATTCATCTCCGGATCTGAAGACATCCATCTTGGCTGGAGGCTTAATCGGACTTGCCAGCGGCGTAATTGGGGTGGGTGGGGGGATTTTCCTTTCACCCATCATTCTCCTAAACAAATGGGCCACGCCTAAGACAACAGCTGCAACTTCTGCCCTATTCATCTGGGTCAATTCAGCGGCGGGTCTTGCGGGTGCCAGCCTTTCGGGGCAATTGAGCCTTGAATCTTCGATTATTTTGCCATTTGCCGGTGCAGTTTTGATCGGAGGATTTTTTGGTTCACGGTATGGTGCTGATGCGGCATCACAACAGGTCATTCGAAAATTGCTTGTTCTTGTTCTCATCATTGCAGCGACCCGGCGCGTATTTGAGATGGTTGGAATGCTGGCATGACGCTTAAGGATGATCTATTTCACACTAATTCTCATCAATCCACCCCCATTCCCGAGGGTATGGATTCCTCGGATACCCATGCTGAAGTTTCCATCGTCCGCATTTCCAACGATGCATCTGGTGAACAATTAGATCGAGTTGCTGTTGAGTCACCTCTAGCGATTTATCTCGAAGTTGAAGGTTCTCGCCCTTCTGATGAACCGCTTGCCTGCATTCTCCGAACTCCTGGCTCTGATCGTGATCTTGCATTGGGATGGTTGGTTTCTGAAGGCCTCATCAGGTCCGTAACTGAAGTGTTACGAGTTCGAACAGAACCAGTACGAGGATCACAACTCGCACACGTCAAGATTTTCTTGAGCGCTGACTCTGCACGTGACCTCTCACGAGTTCGCTCAGCAACTGCTTCAATGTCGGCTTGTGGTCTATGCGGGCGCATTGATGCCAATGCATTTGATGCGCCAAATCCTCCCGAACTTACTTTCATGAATTCCATATCTCGTGAAATTCTTCTTCATCTGCCCGCACGCCTGAAATCTGCACAGGATGTGTTTGCGCATACCGGTGGGCTCCATGCAGCGGCTTGGTTTGACGAAACAGGTACTCTTCTTGACCATGCAGAGGACGTTGGAAGGCACAATGCGATGGACAAAATAGTTGGACGCGCCTTTGGTGCCGCTGGAAATTGGCCCCTTTCGGGTAGGGGTGTGTTGTGGTCAGGTCGGGCCTCCCATGAACTTGTTTTGAAAGCAATCATGGCGGGTATTCCGCTTGCTGCCGCAATTGGCGCCCCTTCTTCAGCAGCCATTTCTCTTGCAACAAAGTATGGGCTGACGTTGGTAGGTTTTCTCAGTGAAGATCGCTTCAATGTGTACACTGGAAATGATCGGATATTGGGATCACCGTGATGTTGTGCGATGTGCTTTTTAGTTGGCATATGTAGAAATTTTCTCACATTATATGCACTTTTTATCCTATAACATATAATTTAATATTTTGACCTATACAGAAACATAACCTCGGGTTAATTGTGGTGAGGATATGCGTCCAATATCTCTAGCATTGATCATTTTCCTCGCAACACTCAGTGGTTGCTTTGGCAAAGATGATTCCGAAATCATTCCTAAATTAATCGTTGAAGAGATCTCCACGGCGGCTCGTGGCCAATTCCTGATAATTGACGTTGATTCTAGTGTTGAGTGGGTTGCGAACAGGTCTGATGGTCTCTTCTTTGTTGATCAAGAGGGAATATTTCGTGATGCCCGAGATATCTCTTTTCCACCATCTCAAAAGACCTTGGAATTGTTAATTCTCGATACTGAGCGCTCAGATGTCGAACTCAAAATCATTGCTGGAGATCTGTCCTGGAATTCAACGATTTCCCTTGAAGATAGCAGTGAAATGATGTTTTTAGATGGTCGAAGAGCATTTGATACGATTGATATGTTGACTACGGATTGGAATAACCGGTGGTGTGCATCTGCATCCATCCATGAAGGCGGCGCAAGTTATGAGGCGGCAGCAGAAGGAATGAAGGCTATTTGGGAAACTTATGGCTTTGATTTTGTTGAGGTCACTCGCTACGATGATGATCCAGATCAACTCAATGTCGTTGGTTACAAATATGGCAAGATGTATCCCGATCAGTATATCATTTTAGGTGGTCATTTTGATGTTGGATATGCCTTTACCCCACCAGGTGGAGGGACTTCGGAAGGGGCAAATGACGATACCAGTGGTTCTACCGTGTCGATGGAAGTTGCACAAGCAATTGCTTCTAGAGAATGGGACCACACTGTGGTTGCTGCACTTTGGGCCTGTGAAGAAGAGGGCTTGCTTGGCAGCGCCGCTTTTGTCAATCACTTACCAGATGATAAAGCCGTGAAAGCTTACCTAAATTTTGACATGGTTTCTCTAAATTATCCAATCATTCCCCCACCCGGCTATGGACCTTATGATCTCTCAATTGCTACAGCTGGAGCCTCAGATGAAAACCTCTCAAAAATGCTTGAATGGATCCGCTTGGTTGTTGAAGATGAAATGAATTTTCATGATTCTCCTGCTAATGACATCTTTTGGTTGTCCGAAGAGACTTGTGCAAGTGATCACTGCTCTTTTTTCACTCATGATTTTGCAACGTTTAATTTCTTTAGCGCAGGGGGTGATGCTTCTTTTTGGCAGGAATGGCATAGTGTCTCTGATAATCTTGACTTTATGGTGGCTAAAGCGGGTGGCGAGGATGAATTGGGAGACGGTTTTAACACCCTAGTTTGGACTGCATTCTCGTTATTTGTTCATGTCGATAATACCGATAATACCTTCCAAGGGAGATGGCACCAAGCGGGTGCATAAGGTCAAAACGATTCTGCTAGATGTCCTCAAGGTTTCCAATTTCGGTGGACAACATGCGGCTTTACCCTTCCAATTGGATTCTCTTCCATCCTGTCAAGCAACCACACAACCCAATGAAACATTCCAAATCCAGTTTCAGAAGTAATCTGAATCCGATCTACATGGACATACATATCTTCTATTAACTGCATCGTTCGCCTTAGCCCAGGTGATATTAACGGCAAATATCCCTTGTAGAATGCTGAGACAATTTCGAATGACAAATGCCTATAGTATGTCATAATGGCGTGATTGGACATGAGAATTGCGACTGCGTTTATGGCATCTTTTTCTTCTCTAGAAAGAGCTGCGAGTTCTTCAATTGTGCTATCTTTATGCATCTGGTTCGAGTAGACGGAAAATCCCCTTTGTACCAATGGATTTTCCAGCGATGCTGCAATGGTTTGAGCGATTTCGTATTTTCGGTTTCTGTTTATTTCCCGCATCTGCCTGATACCAAACAGGAGGGTCAGGAGAATTGCAATGACTCCAAATGCCTCACCGATATTGGCAGCAGCCTCAAGGTCAAGCATTGACCTCGTCGTCACTTGAGCACATAATTATCTTTTCAGAAATACGTTGCTAGAAACCCCTGAAATCCCTCATTTCTCGTGGTTGCAGGACAAGTTAGCCTAATCTCGTCTTCCTATTCCTTGTTCGCGAGGTTTGTGTTGATCTGTTGAAGAATATCCCTGATTTCGACAAGAATCTCGTTGGATTCCGAGTCCCGTCCATTCGTACTCTGGAGTGCTGGCAAAGCAGTTAGAGAATCTCGTTGTTTCATGACGATATCTCGGAAATAAGAAGTGGTAGATTTCTTGAGGCCAATTAGATGGAATGGTACTGCGCCCGCGGTTTCGATCGATATTTTGACAATTCCGAAGAGGTTGAGTACTGGTCCTTCATGTATGGATATGTCAGTTAGCTTGTCTAAGGGTATGTTCTGCTGGGCTTTGAAAATCCATCCCTTTCGTATTTTTATACCACGTTCGGTCAATATACATGATGAATTTTCGAGTTGTTTCTTGTGAATGAACCACCCAAACGGCACCCAAAATAACATTGCAATAATCCCAATCACTGTGATGAGCAAAACTAAATTTGTCATAATCCATGAGTAGATGATCATATTTTTGTCAAACTCAGCAGAAATAATCTGGCCATCTCCTACGATTTTCTGCTCCATATGGTTTCTAAAACAACTCCCCTTATAGTTGGGATGATAAAGCGATATGCCGATAAGTGCTACTCCCATCACCAAACATGGCTGAACCCATGTCTCTCCTTGGTCCTGCTGTAGGTCTAGTTTTGTTGATCTATGTTGGATTTTGCTTTGCTAAAGGAGGCACACATGTGAAGGGCAAGGGGTGGATGACCAAAGAAGAAGCGCCTAAAACATATATTTTCAGTCAAGTTTTATACATAATTTTGGCGAATTCGATGATTTTTGGCGAATTCCTTGCCAAAATTTTCCGATAATCATTCGCTTGATCGGTATTGCTGATGATTCATATCCTTTTAATTTCGCAAACGCCTAATTTGCAGTAATTGCTAGACTTATGGCTTCCGATTAGTTATAGGATGGACAACCTGGGCTCGATGTGGAGATCGTATGTCTGAAGGCATAGACGCGTGGATTGATGTTTTGCATGCTTCCGATCACCGCCTTCATGTGTCCCTAGATGCGGCAATTCCGAAATCAGGGCCCTTGAATTTTGCATTTGCAAGATGGGTTCCCGGATCTTATTCTATTCGAGATCCTATTCGGCATGCTCACGACTTCAGAGCATCAACCGATCTCTCGGTACCTGCTTGGAGTCCAGCCTCCATTCCGATCTCATGCAAGTTAGTGGGATCAAATCGCCTGTCTATACGCCGGTCGGATATTGGTGTGTCTGAACGAATGCGTATCTCTTGGACTATGATCGCAAATGAGGTAAGTGTACGAACAAATCATGCATCATCTGATCATGTCTTCATTTCCCCTCCTTGCACATGGTTTCTACCAGATCGAGCCCTCCTTGATCGATCAGATCGAACTCACGTGCGAGTTCATGTTCGCCATCCTATTGAATGGAGCGTCCACAGTGCGTTAACTCTCGAATCTCGGAAAGAAGATGGTAATGTTGCAGTTTCAACTCTTTCCATACAGGGGCTCGATGCATGGATGGATTCTCCCCTTGAGGTTAGTGCAGCCCCTGTATTGAGCCGCCAGTGCGGTGGATTGGAATTGAAGCTGCGAATTTCTGACATCGGCGCTTGGCCTCTTCCAGAGGGTTCCCTCGAACTTGTAGCCGACGGATTTGAGCGCTTATTGGGTGAAACAGAAGCGACTCTTGGGCCGACAGGCGAGGGTCCCTATGCCCTACTCTTATTGCTTACAGATGGGCCAAGAGGTGGGCTGGAACACCGTTGGGGCCAAGTCTCAATGATGCCTAGAAAATGCCTCCAAGATGCCGCTTCCGATGAGCGAGAGGACCTTTGGGGCCTACTTTCCCACGAACTTGTTCATCTGTGGAATGTCAAGCAGCTGCGTCCAACATCCTTTGACCCAATGGACCTCGAAATTGAGGTTCATGAACCCCTCCTTTGGTGGTTTGAGGGCATTACAAGTTGGATTGGGGATCACTTCTGTCTCCGTTCGGGTCTTTGGGATCAAGAGACATGGCTCAAATGGCTTGGGAAAAAGGTGGCCCGTCATCTTGCAGGTACGGGGTCGAGCCATCAATCCGTCGCAGAAGCAGGACACCGTGCTTGGAGCCAGACGTATCGGCCAGACGCCTCGAATCGGGAGGCACGTGTGTCATATTACCTTGAAGCTGAATTGGCAGCACTCGCTTTAGACGTTGAAATTCGCCGCCGGACAAAGGGCATAAAGGGGTTAGATGATGCTGTTGCTTTAGCAGTAAAACGACATGGATGGGGTGCTTCTGAAGAATTGGGCCTTTCTCGCTCACGTATTCTCAAAGTCCTCCGAGATGCAACTGGATGCCGTTTAGGAAGATGGATTAATGAGCACTTTGAATCTGCAAATAGACCTCCTCTAGAAACAACTCTGCGCGTGTTAGGGATTCACAGAGACACAAATCACAAAGAGGCTGAAGTAAAGAATGGCTGGATTGGAGTGGAAATTCATGATCGGCCATCTGACCTCCGGATTCGTCGCCTCGCACCTCTTGGTCCAGCGCGAGGTATTCTTGAAGTCGGTGACGAGATTATCGCAGTCAATGGCGAGCGCATACGCAATTCCCGTTCATTGTCTTCACTGCTTGAATCCTTGACAGGCCATGCACGTATACTTGTAGCACGCCACGGGATCCTCAGGGAATTGTCTATAGATCCGTGTATTGGGCCAGAAAAGAATCTAAAATTCAAACTCGCCCCAACATCGGTTTGGAATTCCATGTCTCATTCAAAAAAGGTTTAGGTGGCAATTCAAAATGAAATTCTCAGATTTTGAGCCGGGCCATGAAGCCGATCTCAAGGGTGAGTCAGTACATTCTTACAAACTCCTTTTGGATGCCCTTGAAGAACTTTCCATCCACCAACCGGATTTGGTAAAGGTCGTTGAAACCTTGGTCGCAGATAACCATGGTGTTTGGATTGTAGGTGGGTGCATTCGTGATGTGTTTTCAACCGATGGCGAAATTGACTTCTCAAACCTTGAAGTTGATTTGGCAGTAACTTCTACACCTAGAGAGATGCTTGAACTGTTTGATGAATTTGCACTAAGCACAGGAGCGGATTATGGAACAATCACTTTACGAGTAAATGGTGGGCCAAATTCGCACGGCTATGAAGCCACTACCCTGCGTGGTGAGAGCGGTTATACTGATGGCCGCCGGCCAGATTCGGTAGATTTTATCCATTCACTTAAGGGAGACTTATCTCGGCGTGATTTCACGATAAATTCGATGGCGGTAGATCCCGTGAGGGGTCTGTTCTATGATCCTCATCAAGGCCTATCCGACCTTCAGTCCGGTGTGGTCAAGACCGTAGGTGTTGCGAAAGATCGCCTAGGTGAAGATGGCTTGCGCATTCTTCGTGCATTCCGTTATCTCGACACCAAGAGCGGTATGCGGCATTTGTCTCCTGAACTTGGTGATGCCATAAGGTCTGGGCTCGAGAGGCTTTCACCGGTATCTCCAGAGCGAATTTGGTCCGAATTCCGTCGCATACTTGATGGAGAACGGGTTGGGGATGTGCTCAGAATTATGTCAAAATATGGAGTGCTGAATTGCATAGGCGATTCAAATGTTCTAGATCCATGTATGATCGGTGCCGTAGAAGCGTATTCACACGCTGATGATCCTTTACCTCAAACAGGTACTCCTCTTCGAAGCATCATTCGACTTTTTCTTTTGCTATCGAATTGCGAAACAGAGCAACTGCGCGCCTGGGCACGTTCAATGCGACTTTCAAATCGATCGCTCGAGATATTGCAGCGAATGCACCGATGGGTTCCGCACCCACCTGGCCCGGGTATAGAAGACCAGCGAAGATTTTCTGTTGTCACTGCCCCACATACAGACATGATTCTTCGAGTACAAGTTGCACTTGCGATTGTTCGAGGCGATGAAGCCACTTCAGAACACCTCTCATCTTTGGCAAATGGGGAATTAATACGGCCACATCATCATGATCCACTCATCAATGGCCGCATAATCATGGACCGCACAGATCTGGAACAAGGCAAAGAACTTGGTCAGTTGAAATCCCATTTATACCGCATACAAGTTGAGCAAGACCTCTGTAAATCATCTGAAGTACTTGCTTATCTAGATCAACTTGACTTGAATGATGCTAGTTCTCTAGACTCCCTCAAATGGCCTTGATCAGTTTGGGGTGATCGCGCGATTAATGACAATGCGTTGTACTTCTTGAGTACCCTCATAGATTTGAGTTATTTTTGCATCTCTGAAAAATCGTTCAACGGGGAAATCAGTTGTGTAACCATATCCTCCAAGAATTTGTACGGCTCTTTCTGCAACCCACATCGCAGTATCCCCGGCGAATAATTTTGCCATGCTTGCCTCCTTCGAGTGACGACGCGCCCCGCTTTCGTAATGGCGTTGTTTTGCCCAAGCAGCTCGATATACCATCATACGCGCAGCATCGATTTGTGTTGCCATGTCTGCTAGGTAGTTGCCTATTGTTTGATGATGTGCAAGTGGTTTGCCGAATGCTTCTCTCTCATGTGCATAATGGAGTGCTGATTCAAAAGCACCTTGAGCAATGCCCAGTGCTTGTGCTGCGATTCCAATTCTAGAATTATCTAATGCATTCATCGCAATTGGGAATCCTTTTCCAGCATCTTTTAGGATATTCTCCACCGGCACCTTGCACTTTTCAAGAACAAGTGTACATGTATCACTGCTTCGAATGCCCAGCTTGTCCTCTTTCTTGCCAACAGTAAATCCCTCAAATGATTTCTCAATGATGAATGCAGTCGTTCCACCATGCCGCTTATTTCCGTAATCCGGATGGTCAACATCTTTGGCAAATAGAACGAATATCTCTGCACTTGCTCCATTGGTCACCCACATTTTTTCCCCATCAAGAATGTAGTGTCTTCCATCCTCAGAAAGTTTCGCTTTGCAAGACATTGCGGCCGCATCTGTCCCCGCTCCAGCCTCGGAGAGCGAATATGCGCCAACTTTGCCACTTGCCAACATTGGCAGGTACTTTGCTTTCTGTGTTTCATTTCCATGCAGTGCAATTGTCATTGAGCATAGGCCTACATGTACGCAGAAAAAAACACCGAATGAGGGGTCCACGCGTGACAATTCTTCTACAATAATCGCTTCAGAGATGTCATCGAGAGGAACACCCCCATATTCTTCGGGTATTGTGCAGCATTGGAGGCCCAATTCAGTGAATTCCTTCCACTCGTCAAGAGGTGGTTCTTGTGCCCGGTCGCGCTCCAACAAGGTAGGTTTCAGAACGCTTTCAGCAAAGTCGCGCACTAATTCACGAATCATGCCTTGCTCTTCGGTCTCTTCGAAGTCCATGGGCTCTCAAAGGGGCGAAGGGGCATCAACCCTTGAATAGCCCTATTGCTCGTGACCCTCTTTTGGCCTGCGATTTATTCAAGAAGGATACCCGAATCCGCCCACCGGGGAGTGCAATGGCTGATGATGTGATCGAATTTCGAATTGATACTGGACGATATTACTCTTTAGACCATATATGGTTCCTGAAAATAGAGGACCGCTATACGATTGGCATCTCTGATTTCCTTCAGGCAGAATTGGGTGAGATCTTGAGAATTGATATGCCAAACTCCTCCCAAAATGAAACTGATACGGATGCTCATTGGAAAGTTGAGACCGGAGATGACTTAATTGCAATCATCTCATCTAAAGATAAAATCACCTTTGCAGCACCATTTAGTGCTGATGTGGTTGAAGTAAATGGAGAAGTAGTCAATAATCCAGAAATCGTCAATGATGACCCCTATGGTGATGGATGGTTAATGATCCTCAAACCACATGATGGACCTCCTGAAGAAGGTCTCCTCGAGTCTGATGAGTACATGGATGCACTCGATGAATTGTTTGAAGACTAATTCAGCGGTTTAAGAGCCGTTCAACAGCTCTCAATTGGTCTGGACTTTTCTCAAATGCGTCATGTATTGGTTGCAGGCGGGTCGCAATTAGGTCTGCAATCGCTTGCTTGTAATCCAATGGATGAAGTTTCTCTGAAGCAAGCAGTTCTCTTGCTTCATCAAGGCTAGAAATAGAGAGTGGGCCCCCATGCTCTTCGGCACGGTCAACCCTAAATTGATCCTGTTGATTGAGAACAAGGTGCTTCACAATTTCATGAACTGGCGACTCACTTTCAGCAGGATCAAGCCAAGCCCCACGTAATTTCTTGCGCAACTTACCACGCCCATCGTGAAGTAATATTGCTCCATTTGGGTCTGATTTTGACATTTTCCCGCCGAAATGAGATGCATCCATTCGTCCCGTTGATGATTTTAGACCAGGGAGCATGGGCATGTGTATGCATGTCGCCTTTGGGAGATCGAGGCGTTCGGCTACATCTCGCATGTACATGTGTGCCTTTCTTTGATCCATTCCTCCCAAGGCGACATCTATGCCCAATGCATGGATATCAGTAGCCTGCATCGCAGGGTAGAGATATTTTGCAGCATCCTGCTCAGCCGCATCTCCATCTCTGCCCATGATAGTGAATGCCTTCCGAATGCGGGCAAGACTGGTGCCCTTCATGTGATGGATGAACTGTGCCCAATACTCGGCATTATCAACCAACTCACTCGCCCGAATGAATGTGATTTCTCCGGGTCCTTCTCCCTCAGATGGATTCAACAGCAGTGTTCGGAAGACTGTTTCCATATATTCAGAGGTCGTCGCAATTGCATCTAGGTCACCTCCAAATTTGTCATTGATCCAAGCATGCCAATCTGCGAGCAGGATTGTGAGATGTAACTCCGCATCGAGCATTCGCCGCATTTGATCAGCCAATACTAACCAGCCTATATGCGCTTTACCACTTGGCTCAAATCCAATATAGGCACGAATAGGCCCACCTAGGCGCCCGGAACCTTCCTTGAGTTGTGCTTCTAGCAAATCCTTGCCTACAACTTCAGCGGTTCCATCAATGATTAGGTCTAATCTTGATTGGACATCCTTTGAGCTGGATGTCTCCACAGCACTTCACCCCATCATTTTGGCAAGTTTTTCGGCAAATCGATGTGCGGTACCAATGTCTTCATCGGCAAGCGCTTCTTCAATTTGAGCCGCATAATCGTCACCATCAGCACGGACTTTGTCATCTATCCCAGATATTTTTTCGAGAAAACCTCTCCATTCATTGATTCTAGACATTGCTTTTGCCCGTCTTTTCACTCTTTCTTTCGCTTTATCTCCGCGCTTTTTCGCATCGTATCCCGTTGCTTGGTCTAGAAAACCCGTCCAACGTCCTCGGGAAGCCATGGCGCGCTGCATCGCTTCTTTATCGTTGAAATCCGGTTTGATCTGTTCACCATCAACAGCGAGAAGGCCGCGAGCATCGTAATGCACATGCACTCGAGGAAGATAATCAGGGTCACATAGAACCACATTATCAGGATCCGCATTTAGAATTTCAACTGATGCCGCAGAACCAGCGTATATTTCGCCCAATAGGCCTGCTAATCCGCCGTTCCCGCTTGTCTCCTTCCGCCTTCCACGTGCGACATCAAAGAGTTCCATGAAATCGGTCCGAGTCAAGCCGCAACTTGAATGTCTCGCAACATCACTTCTACGTGCGCAAGCGTGATGTGTGATCCTGCAGCGCAACCGACGATGACTCGCATCTGCGCGGGGGCCGTCGCCGCGTTCCTCCTTTGCGCTCTTGCAATTCCCGCTAGTGCCTCATTCATCGAAATTAACCGTGTTGGGGATATCGGTTCCCCAACACCTGGTCTTGAAGCGGCGGTCAAGGCACCTAAATCATCTACTGCCCTCGTAGTTGGCTCCAATGGGCTTATCCGTCTCGTGTCAAGCGATAATCCGACTTTAGAAACTGAGCAACGTTCACTTTCATCTCCTAGAAATGAGCAACTTCTCTCGATAGGGTGGCACCCGACGGCTCAATCTGCGATGATTGGTGGGGAGAATGCCACACTTCTACGCTATTCTTCGGAAAATGGAACCGTTGAGGCTGTAGATGGTGCTTTTGGAGCCCTTCTTTCCAATTCTATTTCTGCAATATCTTGGGACCCATCAGGTGGTTTTGCGCTTATTGGAACCCGTGAAGGTACACTTGCTGCCTATGCTGAGGGCTCGATTCAAGTTCTTAACCGGAATTTGTCACATATTGTCGCAATTGATTGCCATACGGTCCGATCCATCTGTCTTGCAGCAACCCAAAATGATGGTATTATTGCGGTTGGACGCGAATTGGAGATGCACTTTCTTAGCACTACCAAGACCACAATCTGGACTACAATCGGATGCCCAACCGATGGCGGTGTTTGCGTTGCAGCGGGCAATGATGCTGCATATTCGGCAATCAAAATTGATAGTTTAGATCTTGCAAACACGGTTGTGGGAGCAGTTGAACGAGTTGTTTCTGATCAAGCCCCTGTCCTGCAATTCCTCCAATCCCCTGAAGGAGATTTGCTGGGCATTACGTCGTCGGGTGAGATTCTAGAATATCGCACTTCTGCTTCTGAACCAGGCCCTTCAGTGCGCGTATATTCGCACCTTGAACGTGTAGATGTCATCTCGGTTCCTGAATTGGCGGGGGACCGATTCATTGGTGGATGGCTTCAAGAAGAATCATCTGGCTATGTCATTTCTTCAGATGGCGATATCTCTAGAATCGGAAAAGAGGGTGAGGTTGAGTCTTCGACTCCAATGAATTTTGTTCTTTTCGCAGTCGTCATTATTGCAGTTCCAGGGACCATCCTCGGCTTGATATTCATGAATAGCCCCTGGCTGCAACGCGCCTACATCCGTTTGCGTCGCCGCATACGTGGAAAAAAACCCTCAAATTCAGAACCAGAAGGGCCCCGGCGTCGAAAACGTTCATGATGCTCACTCAGGACGGCAGGCTGCATGGTCTCCTCTGAGTATGACGCCCTCGACTTTTTTGACGTTGATTCTCACATATCTGAAGAGGGAATTATGCTGCGAGATCTCGTTCGTCAATGGGTGGATGGCCGAATCATCCCAGAAGTTGAAGAAGCCTGTCGCGAGGGCGTATTTCCTCCGGGGTGGGGAGATGAATTAGGCCAAATGGGCGTACTCGGAATGACAATTTCAGATACGTATGGTTGTGCAGGGATGACCTATACTGAATATGGCGTCGTTTGTCGAGAATTAGAACGTGGTGATAGCGGCGTTCGTTCTTTTTGTAGTGTACAGGGTTCTCTTTCTATGCACCCCATTGATGCATTTGGTACGGAAGAACAAAAGCACCACTATTTGCCAAAAATGGCAACTGGCGAATGGATCGGCTGCTTTGGCTTGACAGAACCTGATTATGGCTCAAACCCAGGTGACATGATTACTCGGGCAGTTGAGAAGAAGGATGGTTATGTCCTCAATGGAGCGAAGATGTGGATTACCAATGGAACGATTGCAGATGTGGCCATTGTCTGGGCAAAACTCGACGGAACGATTCGCGGCTTCATCGTTGAAAAGGGGGACGAGGGCTTCACAGCTCCTGAAATGACTGGAAAGCACTCACTCAAAGCATCTGTAACAAGTGAACTTGTATTCCAAGACTGTTGGATTCCAAAAGATCGAATGCTCCCTCATGCCAAAGGCCTAGGTGGGCCTTTTTCATGCCTTAATCGAGCGCGTTATGGTATCGCTTGGGGAGCAATAGGTGCTGCCCAATCATGCTTTGACTCGGCTAAGAAATACGCACTTGAGCGCATTCAATTTGACCAGCCGATTGCGGCCTATCAAACCATTCAGATGAAACTCGCTTGGATGCTTCGTGAAATCACCAAGGCGCAGTTACTCGCTCTGCACTTGGGCACAAAAATGGATGACGGTGAATGGATTCCTGAACATGTTTCTTTGGCAAAAATGAACAATGTTGACATGGCCCTACAAATTGCACGTATGGCTAGAGACATCCATGGAGCCAATGGCATCTTGGATGAATATCCCATTATGCGGCATATGGCAAATCTCGAGTCTGTCTATACCTATGAGGGGACACATGATATCCACAACTTGATTCTTGGTCGACACATCACTGGAATCCAATCCTTCACACGGTCAATTTGAGCAACTCCATTGATCCAAAAATCCCCATGCCCAATGCTATGGCTGCGCACCCCATCGCCGACTTGCATGATGATCCCTGCCCATGCTCTTGTGGGAGTTCTCTGCATTCATTTTGGGTGGCTGATCTCTAAGGGGAAGAAAGGCTGGCTATGGTTGGGGCTTGTTCTTGCATTTTTGTCCCATGCTATCATCGACGCACTTGCGATTTTCACATACCATGATGGCAGCCCAAGAGGCTCCATTTACTCGCAATTTGTGTTCTGGTTTTGGCTTTTAATTGCAACTGCAGTCGTCTATTGGGCGCTTCGAAAAGATCGAAGGTATGGCTATGGAATTTTTTCCTCTCTCTCATTTGACGTGTGGGATCATTGGATCCTGCGCAGTATTTCCTGTGTGTCGAATGGCTTTGCTGATGGGTGCATGGATATGTATGCTTACAGGCCTCTCCACCTTCATCATCTTGAATGGAGAATTCTCGACACCGTATTTGGCAACACCGAGCGTCATTATGGAGATGAGCCCTACTTCATCCTTGAACTTCTATTTGTGTCTGTGCTATGCATCTCGATTGCATGGCTGCGTAAGTATGTCCCACTACCATCCAAGGGAAACTAATCATTACACTCCATTCACAAGTCCTTCTCCATCTGACATGAGAAGGGCCATCGTGCTACGAAATTCTTCCCATGGGGGTGGACTTCTAAAGTCGAGCATCAGGATTGCATGTCTTATATTCATGTGAAGTTCGGGTATTTTTCGATAGGATGCCATCAAGAGTATGTATAGGATGGCGAAGATAAACACGTCTGCAATCCAGTGGTGTACTAGGTCAAACATGGATAGTTCACCGATTGCGCTATCCGGCGCAAAGTGAAGAATCAGGACTAGGATCAGGATTCGGATAACATTGACGACGAATAGAATTGGCAATATTTTCAGGACCACACGATAGCGTCGTCTCGCATCTGCGTTTGTGCACATTACTGCTGAACCGAGACCTGCGAGCCCAGAAAGGGCAGTACACGCCATGATGATATTCACCGCCCCTGGGCCACTCAGGCCGAGTTTGGTTGCATTGCTGAACAAAGGCTCCTTGCTCCAAAATAGTTCCTCCATTTGCAATCTTCCAAATCCATATTCCGTGAATCCAAGCAGAAAAAGTAGGGCAAGGACAAAGAATGTAACGATGTAAATTGCTGAAGCAGATAATAGAGGGACTCTCTCAAACGTGAAGTAGACTAGACAAGTGAATCCAAGCAATCCATAGATCCACCTTAGGGGCTCAAATTCCTCTTTTTCCTTCCAAGTCCGATGAGATTGAATGATGAAAATCAGAGGCATGAGTGAAATGGCCATCGCTCCTACGCCATTGACTACGTGAACCTTATTTGCGATTAAATAGGTGCCAATGGTCCACCAAAAGATCACAAAAATAGAGAGTGCGATTGCTCCAATAGCATAGGTCTTTGGACCAGTGGAAAAAAAAGCCACAACCAATAATATTAATGCGCTGAACAAAAGAGTCGTGCAGAACAACATGAAATAATCTAGCAATCAAGCACCCCTGATGGTGCTTATTCTAGCATTCCACCGATGAATAATTTTCACCCATCTCAATGGATTCACCTATTTGCAAGTGACTTAGATCTCATCAAGTCGCCTTCCATCAATTGTTCTTGGTTTGGCAACAAATGCAGTGATGATGAGACATCCAATTACAATGACTGTGAGATCGATTGGCGTATCGTCGCATTGATCCCTTTCCTCTCCAGATTCACATTCTTGGTCATCTGGTCCAATGATCTCCTCGTACTCTCCAAAAATGAATGGCTCCCTGAATTCACCTTTATCAACTTCTACCGTGAATGACCAAGATGCTGAAATGTTAGTTGAATTATACCAAATCGTCACCTCCTCATTGAATTCAGATGCACACGTGATGAGATACCGTCCCGTTTTACCAAGATCGTCTTTCTCAAGCACAATTGATAAATTATGTTGGACCTTTGCATAGGGTACATTTGACTCTGTGAATGCAACCATGCCATCAGTATGATCAATTAGTGGATGCTGTAGCTCTGGCAGGTTCAATATGACCAAAATGTGCTCTACAGGATAGGTCTCATTTGCAAACCAAACTTGATCTTGAGGAGCGAATTGCTGAATCCATTCATTCGTAAGCGGATCAGGGGCTGAATTGGATGAATCACCTAGATATCGCTGCATTGAATTTATCACTCCAAGGCTGCAAGATGATGTATAAGTAGAGTTTCCCCACGGAAATACGACTTTGTTCCCATTTGGATTGGGATCAGGGCCCTTGAAGCAAACGCCAGCAACTGCCCTATTTTCTGTACAGATTCCATCGCCATCGGGATCGGGGTCTTCAGTTTCATTCGCATCATCTGGGAATGCATCTGCATTATCTCCAACACCATCCCCATCTGTATCTACAGTTTCATTCGCATCATCTGGGAATGCATCTGCATTATCTCCAACGCCATCACCATCTGAATCGACGAGGGAGTCACAACCATCGACGATTCCATCGGCATCAACATCGATTGCATCATCGTGTCCAGGGCAAATATCTGCATCATTCATTGTTCCGTCTCCATCATCGTCAAGTTGGTTGTCGAAGCATCCATTTTCATCAACAAATATAACAGAATCATAGTTGATACACCCGACCACAACATCATTCACGCCGACTGCGTCAAATTCATCTAGACATCCATCACCATCGGTATCATACCCTGTAGCATTCTCATCGCGGCACGAATCCTCCGAATTGCTGAGACCGTCTCCATCATTGTCAAGTTGGCTGTCAGCGCAACCATTTTCGTCAACCCACCATTCATCAGAATCGGTGTTTGGACACAAATCACCCGCATTGATGACACCGTCTTCATCATCGTCAAGCTCGCCACGCTGGGTGTCAGTGCATCCACCGGCGTCGACCGACGCACCTTCCTCGGTGTCGCCGCAATCATCGTCTGCATTACTCACACCATCTTCATCATCGTCAAGTTGGTTGGCAGCGCATCCATCGTTGTTAGCCCATACGCTAGGATCGGTGTTCGGGCACAAATCGTCCCAGTTGTCCACACCGTCTCCATCAATGTCACGCTGGGCGCCAGTACATCCATCTCCGTCAACCCATTCACCTGAACCGGTATTTGGGCACAAATCATCTACATCGCTCACACCGTCATTATCAGCGTCTGGAGGGTCTACCACGCCATCACCATCAAGATCGGGAAGGCAATCCTCTAGGCTTGTAGCCCCGGTTGAATTCGTCGTGGTGTTTGTGGGGCACGGGGTGGGCATGGAACTTCCTAATGTAGCGTAGAATCCCTTGTCAACTGTAACGCATGTCGAGGCGTTTTTCGCTGCAACTGCCGAAGAGGAAGTCCCTGCAGGGCAGGCTGTTTGGTTTACTGCCCCATCGGTTTCAACATAGAATCCAGGAGATGCATCAGTACAAGCAAGAAGACCATATGTCCCTTTCGTGCAGTACACTGAACGTGCTGCATCGAGCGGATATCGGTCTTGGTACGATAATGCTCCATCACCGTCAGGATCGAGATCATCATACTTTGCTAGTTCATTCCCTGTACTGTTTGTAATATCATTACTTGAGATATTCAATTTCATTGGACTCCATGTTTCACTTGGTTCATGCCCTTCAGTGCAAGAGTAAGTAGCCTGGATTGAGGAAAATGAATCACATGTGTAACCTCTGCCGAGTTGGCCATATTGATTATGTCCCCAACACTCGATGTTCTCACTCTCTGTGATCGCGCAAGCATGCTGGTGGCCCAATACGATTCCAACAAAAGGAGATTGATCTGAACTGTCGTTGACTTTTGTAGGAGTGCTCACTCCTACCCCGTTGGCGTTACACCATGAAGGACCATTTTGCTCACATCTTGTCCCATTTCCTAGTCCTCCGAATTCATGGAATCCCCAACAATAAATATCTCCTATATCGGAAAGAGCACATGACTGGCGATCAGAAACAGAAACACTGACTGGTTTCACATTTGATGGAATAAGTACTGTTTGTGGAGTATGGTAGTTCGCCGTCTCCTGTGGATATCCCATACCCTGGCCTAGGACACCATACAGTCCATCACCCCAACATGATGTGGTTTGATTGGTCAATGTCGCACAGGTGAATGCTGAATGTAGTGAAACGCTTGTTGCTCCAATTCCTCCAGCGAATGGGACTTTGTACGGCATGCTTCGGTTATATCCGGTACATGTTGTTGAAGACCAAGTCGTCCCATGACCGTATGAAGGGTCAGGACTACATGTTCCATCACCTAATTGTCCCCATCGGTTACCTCCCCAGCAATACAGGTCGTTATCTTCTGTGATTGCGCATACATGATAGGCTCCTACTGAGATTGAGATGACACTTTTCTGATCTGGAATGAGGACTTGGCTGATGTTCAATTCACATGTATTGTCAGTGGTCCAGTGGGAGGGTCCACATGAAGATGAACCATTATTTCCATGTCCGATCTTCCCTCGTTCTGAATTCCCCCAGCAATATGCATTGAGGTCATCACCAATCGCACATGTTGTTCCATAAGTGCCAAGAGAAACAGCTCTGGCACCTATTCCTCCAGGAAGTGTGAATTCATTAGGAGTATAATTCCAAGAAGTTGTTCCATCACCCCTGACCCCCCAGTAATTTGTTCCCCAACAAGAAAGGTTAGAGTTACTGAGGATGACACAGACATCGCCTTGTCCCCCACCATCAATGCTGATTGGTGTCGTCCCATTGGGCAGTTCCATTTTGTCCAGTTTGTACGGAGATTCAGCGTACAAGGTCGAATTCCATGACTGATCTCTCACACTGTTGGACATTGACCCCCAACACCATACATTCAGGTCATCTAAAATAGCGCAAGCTCCGTAACTATCGAGCGTAAGTGTTTGATTGGAATAAATTGAACCCGCTAGCATCATTGGTGAATTCATTGAAGCAGACCCATAATGGAGTTGGCCCAAGGGCTCTTTAAGCACAGTCTCAGGTGTCTTATTTCTTGTCAAATCAGCCATTGGTGCGGTAATTGACAGCAAGAACATGATGAGGAGCCCAACACAAATACGAGGGTGCATAACTCGGCCCTGTCTCTTACAGGTTATGGTTTTTCACTTTAGGAGAGATATTGGATTGCAGTGAGCCTTTCTGCCAATGCCCACAAGCGATTTCCATCTTCTTCAATCATCGCCTTTGGATTAACTTTTGATTTTCCAGTCCAACCTCTCATTTCCATGAAGCCTACTGGGCCCCAATAGATGTGCTCTCTGGCATCGGGCATTGATGCGGCATACAGTGTAGGGGCAGCACCTTTCTTGCTGTTCATGGCAAAGAAAATGTTCGCAGTTCGCCAAAAAAGCGAGTGTCTCTGGAGTTTAGTGGCAGAGTATCCAGGATGACTTGCCAAGGATATTGTGGTCGATTTTGAATGTTTGAGCCTTTTGTCAAGTTCGATCGCGAACATCAAGCATGCCAGTTTGCTTTGAGAATATGTTGCCCATTTGTTGTACTTTTTCCTTTCACTTTGAATGTCATCAAAGTCGATAACACCCATGTTATGGGCAATGCTTGAAACACTTACAATTCTGCTAGATGTGGTTTCTTCCAGCAAAGGAAGTAAATGTCCAGTGAGGGCGAAGTGTCCGAGAAAATTCGTTCCAAATTGCAATTCAAATCCATCTTTTGTCTTCGAGTAAGGGGGTATCATGACTCCTGCATTGTTGATCAGGAGATCCAACCGATCGTTTGAATTCATGAATGTATCAGAAAAATCTCTCACACTGCTCAAGTCTGCAAGGTCCAGCAAGTGTATTTTGAGTTCTGCGTTAGGGCAAGATGCAAGAATTTTTTTTCTGGCATATTCCGCTCTTTCAGCATTTCTACAGGCTAAAGTAACTTTGGCACCCTTAGCAGCGAGGTCATGGGCCATATGATATCCAATGCCACTGTTTGAACCGGTGACAATTGCCGTTTTTCCCTTTTGATCAGGCATGTGGATGGATTTCCATTTCATGTCACTCACGTCATTGCCCACTTGGGTGATCGGAAATTCAATGACCACGATCTATAATCTAACTCCTCTATCGGAGTATATCTCATTTGGAAGGTTCTTGAGATTCTAGAACATGCCTAGGACGATGTAGCGAGATATTCAAGGACATCATGCCAGTCCGCGGATCACCGAGGTCCAAATATGACTGTCATCGCGGTTCTCATCAAGCAAGTCCCAGATACGACGGCAACCATCAATGTCCAAGATGGAAATGTGGATGAGTCATCTATCGGAAAATGGTCAATGAGCCCATATGATGAATACGCACTCGAAGCCGCACTTACTCATGCGGAGTCATGTGGGGGGGAAGTCATTGCCATTACGATGGGTCCTGCCCGTGCAGATAAGATGCTCAAAGATGCGGCTGCAGTGGGTGTCAAGCGTCTTATCCGACTTTGGGATGATTCTGCTGCTGATTTTGATGCAAATGCAACTGCAAAGGCTCTCTCTTCGATGATCAAAGATGTTGGAGCCACCGTGGTCTATGCAGGCAAGGCATCATCTGATAGTAACATGGGTACCACGGGACCCGGTGTTGCCGAACTTCTTGGATGGAATTGTGTATCTCATGTATCTTCATACTCCCTCGATGAAGAGCACATCGATGCGGTACGGATCGGCCTCTTTGGCCTTGAAAAAGTGCGATCCAATCTGCCAGTTGTGGTAACTTGCGACAAGGGCCTCCCTGAGTTACGCCGGCCCAATGTAAAGGGTATTATGATGGCAAAAAAAGCCTCAATTGAAACATCTACTTTGCAGGAACATTCTGTCCGCGTTCGTAGAATAAAATCAGAACTACCCGCCGTGAAACCCGCAGGGAAGATGTTTGATGGTGCAGAATCTGCCAATGATGTTGTGCGCTTGTTGCGTGAAGAAGCCAAGGTGATTTGAGGAGGGATTCCTATGTCAAGCGTTACGGTTATAGCAGAAATCGATGAACAAGGGACCATCCGGAAGAATGCATTAGAAGCAATTTCCGCTTCCCAAGCGATCTCCCCTTCATGCACAGTTGTTGTCTGTGGAAATAATCCCACCTCTGCGGCAGAAGATGTTGCAAAGGTCAGTGGAGTCGAGCGCGTCATCGCGATCCAAGGCCCCGCCTTTTCATCATATGATAGTGCAACATGGGCACAAGCAATCGATGCTGCAACACCTGAAGGATCCTTCATTGCGGCTTCGACCCCACTAAGTGTTGATTTATGCGCTAGACTTGCACTTCGTCGCGATCTTCCAGTTGTGCAAGATGCGACAGCGATAGTGGGTGGCCCTTCTCTAACCATTTCACGGCCACTGCTAGCCGGAAAAGTGATTGAAACAAGTGAGGCCTCAATACCTTGTGTTGTTTCCATTCGATCGAATATTTGGTCAGCAGCAGATGGGGGCGGCTCGGCAGAAGTTTCGGTGATTTCGCATGATGTCCAAGCCTCTGTTGTTGTGCAAGAGGCGATTGATAGGGCAACTGCGCGTCTTGATGTTACAGAAGCAGATGTGGTGATTTCAGGGGGACGTGGAATGGGCTCACCTGAGAATTTCAGTCATCTTGAGCGCCTTGCAGATTTGATGGGTGCTGCAGTCGGTGCAAGCCGCGCAGCAGTTGACACATGGGATCCAATACCTCACAGCATGCAAGTTGGACAAACGGGGAAAACAGTCAACCCCTCACTCTACATCGCAGTTGGAATTTCAGGAGCAATTCAGCACCTCGCTGGGATGCGTTCATCAAAGTACATCGTTGCGATTAACAAAGATGCTGATGCTCCTATTTTTAAGATCGCAGACTATGGGATCGTAGGCTCATGGGAAGATGTATTACCTGTATTCGAGGCGCAGATTGGCCACATTCTTGGCTGAAATTCGATTTTGAAAATTCAGACAATATCTACCATGACTTGGTCTGTTGTCGATGCATGGTCATTGTCGGTAACAGTCAATTGGAATACATGGCTGCCGCGGCTCAGCTTGACTTTGATTTTGGAGGAATCTCCAACGAGGCGGCCAGTGTCGTCTTTCCACTGCCAATAGATGATCTGGCCGTCAGGGTCATGGCTTCGAGAACCATCGAGGACAACAATGGCAGTTCCATCATCTTCTGCTGTGACTTCGGTATCATCGCCAGCATCACATACAGGGGGAATATTTCTTCCTTCAACTTCCGTGTTGAGGCTTTCAAGGAGGCTCATTGGATCTATTTCTTCAGAAGAAATATTTTCATTATCTGCGCTTCCCTCATCGCCTAGATCTGCTAAGAGTTCATCTCTAGCAATGGTGGGAGTATCTGCATTGAGTTCATCTTCGGTGAGATGTTCCATCCATGCATCTTCATCGACTTCATCCTCTTCTCCATCTTCGATATCAATTCCAAGAATTAGGTCATCATCCAATTCATTTTCAACCAACATCTTTGGCTCTGATTTTGGATCGATGAGAAGTATGTCATGCTCTCCCCCTACATTATCCTGATTATTCCCGCTGAGAATTACCAAACGGCCATCGAGGCTTGAAGCCACGTGTTCTATGATTCCTGTATGCTCAATAGACCAACTTGGATCAGCACTTTTTGGATCAAGCCGAAGAAAATGGAACCAAGTCGCGACATGAATGGCTCCAGATAACTCGTAGATGCCATGTGCGGGGTAGATTCCAGAATAAATTCTACTTTCTTCATTTTCGTGAGTGAGCATATTGATTGAGGTTACTTCTCCACTTGATAGACCTGCAATGATGTTGTCTCCACTCGTCAAGACGTCATGAATCCGAGCAGATACACCGTATTTTTGTACGCATTCCCCTTCTGAGAATGAATATACTTCAAGCGTATTTTCATCATCTGGATTTTGACTTAATGAAAGCAATTCTCGCGCCACTATGAGATCGCCATTGGAATGGAATGTCGCACCTAATATCCGGTTTCGCTCATCTTCTTTGGGTGCGATCACCCAGCGAGAATGGCCAGATCTGTCTAGGACTTGAACTTCAGTTTCTTCACTTATGGATGCAATTGAGCGGCCTGATGGATCTACAATAAGTGAGACGGTTTCACCACAAGACGCTGAACTTGTTTCATTTCCGCGATAATCTAGAATTCGAATCCTGCGAGTTCCATCGAGTATGACAATCATCGAGCGATCTTCATCCGAGGTCATATACAAGCACCCACCCTCATAGGTGCTTTCTGAAACTATTTCGCCAGTGTTTGGATCGAATTGGATAAGGCCTCTACGCGCAAATATGACAAAAATGTGAGCCTGGCCAATGACCACACCTCGCGGCCTGTCCCCAATATCAGTGCTCCAACGTTCTCCGCCATCTGGATTGAGGCAGGAAATTGTTCCTTCTTGTGTGGCAAATGCAGCACATCTCCCTTCCGGACAAACATCAACTGCTGCAATTAGACCGCCAGCGGCAATGCTAGCCAATGGTTCGATTGTCAATGCCATGGCATTGGGTGCACGGGGGTGCTCTTAGGTCTGTCCACCGGTGACTGAGAGCATTATCGCTGTATTTCGCCTCATTTCTTCTGAAGCATTTAGTTAATCATTTAGATCTGTTCATCCTCAATGGTTTGATTATGCAATTCTAATCCATCTCCTTCTGAATTTCGGCGACGCTTTGCCTTGTCATTTCGAAATGCTTCGAGGGCTGCAAGATATCCATCATCGATATCTCCGGTGATGTATTCTCCAGTAAAGCAAGACGCTTCAAATCCTGAAATTTCTCTACGGCCGTTGGAACATGCTGCGACGAGGTCTTCAAAATCTTGATAGACTAGCCAATCTGCTCCAATTGCGGTGCAAATTTCGCCCACTGTTTTTGCATGTGCGATATATTCAGTGGCGGCTGGCATGTCGATGCCGTAGACATTTGGGTATAGCACCGGGGGTGCTGCACTGGCAAAGTACACTGATAATGCCCCCGCATCGCGTGCCATCTGAACAATCTCTTGACTGGTATTTCCTCGAACGATGCTGTCATCGACGAGCAGAACCGTCTTCCCACTAAATTCATCAGGGAGCGTGTTCAATTTCTTTCGTACTGAACTCCTTCTCTGTTCTTGGCCCGGCATGAGGAAAGTTCGCCCAATGTATCGGTTTTTCACAAAGCCTTCCCGGTAGGGGACTCCAAGGATGTTGGACAATTCAATCGCTGCAATTCGACCACTATCAGGAATGGAGATCACAACATCGATATCGTGATCGGGCCTTTCTTTCTCTATTTTGAGGGCCAATCTTTTTCCCATTTCAAGGCGAGCAGAGTGCACACTGATGCCATCAAGTACAGAATCTGGACGTGCAAAATAGACGTGTTCAAAGATGCATGGCGTGTATGGTGCCTCAATTTTGGTTGGGCGGTGAAACAATTTTCCATCAAGGCTCACAAAGATGCATTCCCCTGGCTCTACATCTCGAACCAACTCATAACCAAGCCCGGTTAGGGCGACAGATTCACTTGCTACAACCCATTCATCAAACCCTTCGCGGTTCCGTGTCCCAAGAACAAGAGGGCGGATTCCATGAGGGTCTCGGAAAGCGAACATTCCGTATCCCGTGATGAGGCCAACAACTGAATAGGCTCCTCGAACTCGTTGGTGGACGCATTCCACTGCATGAAATACATCTTCCACATTGAGGTATAATTTGGAACCTATATTCATCCTCCCTCGGGTCTGAATCTCATGGGCAAACACATTGAGAAGCACTTCTGAATCACTTGATGTGTTGACATGTCGCAGATTTTCCGAGTACAATTGCTTTGCAAGTTCATCTGCATTTGTCAGATTACCGTTATGAGCAATGCCAATTCCATAAGGTGAATTGGTGTAAAAGGGCTGAGCTTCGGCTGATGATGAAGTACCCGCAGTTGGGTATCGCACATGCCCGATCCCCATGTTTCCAGTAAGGTGTTCCATGTGGCGTTGATAGAATACATCCCGGACGAGACCATTTCCTTTCCTTTGGAAGAGCTGTTCATCTTCACATGTCATAATCCCGGCAGCATCTTGGCCGCGGTGCTGCAGTACCGTAAGGCCATTGTAAATCGTGGGTGCAACGCTCTCAATACCTGGTGCAACGAGGCCGATAATGCCACACATTTCGAATCCTCTTGGACATCTCAGGTCGAGGCGATTTATGAACATCGACTAGGTTGGGCGTGCAATGTATGATTGCTTTGCCTCACTCTCAAGCCTTGGGGCGGTGGGCACGCTTATGCCATTGATAAGAGCGCTTTCGAGCAGTGACACCATATCCACATGCAGCACAGCGGTGTTTTTGTTTGTGGTAGGAGTGTCGTCCACACCTTCGGCAGCGAATATGTGTTGATTTTTGCCGTCGTCCCATTGACGGCGTGCCCTTACTCATGACTGATCCCGAGCCACGCCGAGCAGGGGACCTGTTTTCAGGGTTTCAGTCAGAGCGATTGCTCTCAAGATTGCGTACCATCCACAAATCTTGCAGTGAATAGCCAATTTTGCGATAGTATCCCCGAACTCCCACTCCTGCGGTTACTGCGATGCGTGTGGCACCCCAGTGAACTCGTGCAAGCCGTTCTGCTTCAGCCATCATGCGCTTTCCAATGCCCGTGTGCTGGACCTCATTTTCTCGTTCGGCCCCTCCTCCAATTGAGACTGCCCTCCCAAGAACCTTCAGTTCACGCACAAAAGCGGTTGAGGGATCCTGATTTGGCCGTAATCCCGAGGTCCCGGGCTTTCGAAGCCTGCACCAACCTGCAACAACCCCCCCTGGTGGATCATCATCGCTCCACTTGTGTATCCCCTCCCCGCGAGGGACTCCTCCATCGAATTCATCTCGTTCATCAGATGAAGCGAGGGGATGGGGCGCTTCCCATGTGAGAAATATTTCTTCACCACTGGCAGAAGTGAATGAACGTGTGACCATTCTGAACGCTTCCACGGGTGGTACATCTCTGACTCGTCCAATTTCTCTGTCTCTTAGACAACCGCTTCTACGACCTTGTTTTGGCAATAGGTTTGTGGCAATTTGGCGTAGATTTCCAGCTTTCACGCCAGCAATAATTTGGTGAGCGGGGATGTCTCGTTGGATCCTCTGAATTCGCAACCATGGGGGTGCGATTGCGAGTGTATCTGCAATGATCTCTGCCGCTTCTTCATCCATCAATGGCTGAAATGACCCTGTTTGCCAATCATGAACTAAATTTGCACCACGTACCACAAGGCAAGGATATATTTTGAGCATGTCTGGGCGCCATGATTCTCCATGCATGACTTCTTTCAACATGTCCCGATCTTTGCTTGGATCACTTCCTGGTAGCCCTGGCATGAGATGCAAGTTAATTTTCAATCCAGCATCTCGAATTCGAGTTGCCGCGCGCTGAACACTTTCAACAGTATGAGCGCGATTCGTCTCTTTGAGAATTGTGTTGTCAAGACATTGCAACCCAACTTCAACACGCGTAGTTCCGAGGCGTAACATTCCTTCAATTCGTTTTGGAGCGCACTGGTCCGATCGAGTTTCAAGCGTGAGGCCAATGACTCGATGCTCTGCGTTCTCGTTCTCCCCCAATGCTTCTTCCAGTGTAGGGCTCGTGCATTGGTTGAACCCATCCATTGCCCTTCTAATGAATGTTTCTTGAGCATCAAATGACCGTGCCGTGAATGTCCCACCCATGACGATAAGATCGATTTTTGAAGCATCATGCCCGATTGCTTCGTATTGCGAAAGACGATCTTCAACTTGAGCGCGCGGATCAAATCCATGCCTTGCTCCTCGCAGAGCCGCTGGCTCGTGGCCAGTATAGGACTGGGGGGTGCCATGCACTGGCCCCCCGGGGCAGAATGTGCAAACCCCGTGAGGGCAATTAGCAGGAGGTGTCATGATTGCAACTGGAGCAACACCCGAAAGTGTCCTAGTTGGTTTCCGTCTTAGGAGTGGCCCCAGTTGATCAACTAAGTCCTTCGGCAGCATTGTTCGCAATTTTGCATCACCAGGTGCTTCTTTGAGATGATATTTTTTGGATAACTTCCTACGCATCTTGCGTAATTCGTCCCGAGCCGCAGGCGGGTGATCGCGCAATATCTCGATGAGGTCTTTGAGAAATGAATCCAAGGGATTTAGATCTGATACAGTCACTTTGTGCCCTCCACCTCTTGGCGCGCTCTTGCATCGGTGACAAAGGCAACCATCAATCCGAATACCAGGGCAGCCGCAGTTCCAACAGCAAGTAGCGTTACCAAAGAGGTGGCGATATATTCGATCATACCTTCAATTCCATGCAGCATCACTAGCAGGCCGGTTGGAACAGCAAAAATCACGAGACTCCCACACACTTGGTGTGCTCCACGTGGATGCCGGCGTGAAGTGGTCAATGAATAGATCACCACGATCCATCCACAGGCCACCATAGAGGCAAGTCCTACATTGAACCCTTCCATGATTATCTCAAAGATTGATGTGGGATTTTGACCCCATTGGAGAATAAAGAGCATTAACAGGAGGGACATTGGTCCTAGGCTCAACAAGCGGATTATTCGCATCCCATGCCGCCCCTTGTCTGTCATTCATCTTCCCCCTGCACGCCTTGGATTACTGATTCAATATGCCCTATCTCTTGTGAAGTGAGGGGGGGTGCCTCAGGAAGGACCGCAATAGCACGTTCATTGTATACAATTAGAATAACTGTGATGGCTAAGGTTAACAAAGAACCAATTACAGAACCTAGAACATCTAATCCACTTTCAAAAAGTGCAGTTCTTGCTTTTGGAATCGTTGACCCTGGTGATGGAGCCACCGACAAGCGCAACAAAAGTGCGATGGAGACCAGTGGGAGTGGTGCAAGAAGTAAAATTTCCTTCTGCCGGGCATGCCCCATTGAAATTGTAAATCCAAATGCGATGACTGAAATGCATAACAGGCTGAATAGTAATCCTCCCAACCAAACAAACCAATATGGATTTAGTAATCCTGAGATTCCAGGTGGTGAGATAAGAGCCAAGGCAAGTAACCATGCCAATCCAGCCCCGAGTGCGATAACTCCGAGAGGGCGCACTCCCGGAGGAAGAGGTCCAACAGGGCTATCTGTAGAGAATACGAGTAGAATCACTGCACACCCAAGTAACATCGATGGGCCAAGGATGGCTAGAAGAACTTGAGATAGAGCAACGGTAATGCCGCCATCATTTACCATCCATTGAGTTGAAAGAGCAAGGCCTATTGACACTCCGATCAGCACTGAACCCGCCATTTTTGTCGCTTTGGAGTGTCTTCCCACAACCCATGCAAGACCCAATGGGAGCATCAATGTGATCGGAATCCAAAATCCAGAACCCGTCGTCCACATCGAAATATCACCCCTCTCTTGCTGGTGGACTTCACGACAGTCATAAATAGAGTCCTCCGGTCGAGCGGAATCTAGGTGGTCAAATGGTGAAGATGCCGCGTCAGGTCAAACGCTATTCCCCAAGCCTCCGCAAGCACACACTACACACGATTGAGCGTGTCCGCAAACGACGTGCAAGTGAACTCAAATGGGGACAACGCCGTTTCCGTCGAGTTATGGCAGGTTACCGCGGCTTTCCTCGTCCGAAACCAGATGGTCGAGAGAAACCGACCAAGCGAGTCAATATCCTCTACCGTTGTTCGGAGTCTGGAAAGGCTCACCATGCGCCGTGCCGTCGTGCAAAGCGGTTTGAATTGATAGACAAGTAAGTGATAGCATGACTGGTCAATTTATTCGAGTATCATGCAATGACTGTGGTAGTGAGACCATTATGTATAGTCATGCTTCGTCGATGATCCCTTGCGAAACTTGCGGCGCTACACTGGCAAAACCCGCGGGTGGAAAAGCTCTCTTGACTGGTGGTCGTCTTGTCGAAGTCGTCAGTGAGGGGAACTGATCGATGGCTGATGCCGCAGGCCGAGAATGGCCAGAAGAGGGCGAACTCGTCATTTGTGTTGTACGCAATGTAAAAGCAAATGGTGCTTATGTAGATCTCGAGGAATTTGGCGAGCGAGAGGGTTTTATCTTCATCGGAGAAGTTGCGTCTGGCTGGGTCAAAAACATCCGAGCACATGTTCGGGAAGGCCAACGTGTGGTGTGCAAAGTAACTCGCGTCCGTGAAGATCGAGGCAGTGTTGATGTTTCACTCAAGGCCGTTTCTCAGGAGCGCCGCCGTGTACGAATTCAACAGTGGAAAGATGAGCAGAAGGCAATGCGCCTCGTTGGTCTATTAGATGAGCGCATTGGCGATGAGATTGTAGGTCCTCAAATCCCTCAATTCTTGGAAATTTTTGGGAGCGTTCACGCTACATTTGAAGCCGCAGCAGTAGAAGAAGATGCATTGTTAGATGCGGGATTTGAAGGTGATTGGATTCCCCAGTTTCATCGAATGGCAATTGAGAACATCATTCCGCCATTTGTTGAAGTTGAAGCCATACTTGAATTTGCAGCAGGGCGGGGGGATGGTGTTGAACAAATTCGAGAAGTCTTGCAAGGGTTGGAAGAATTAGCCGATCCAGATGAAGAAATCTTTGTCGAAGCGCGTTATGATGGCGCCCCTCGCTATCGAATTACCATACGCGCTCCAGATTATCCACTTGCGGAATCAATTTGGACCTCAGTCAAGGATGCGGTATCCAAAGCAGCAGAAGATGGGGCCCATGCACTTATCACTCGCAATTGAGGTCTAGTTGTGCGTGCTCGTCTGCAATATTGCCGGTCATGTGGGCGACATACTCTTGATCTCTCTTGTCCAGATTGTGGGCTGAAAGTCACGCAAGCAGCTCCCATGAAATGGTCTCCAGAAGACCGTCATGGCCATTTAAGAAGAAAAATCAGGGAAGAATCAAACCCCGATTGGCCTGCCTCACTACCATCGCTTGAGGAGGAATAAGTGTGGTTGTTACAGTTCACAGGATGGATGTAAAAATTCCTTCTCAAGTACCTTGGGTTGTTGCAGTACCTGGTGTGGGAAATGTTGGGAAACTCGTCATAGATGGGTTGCTCGAGGAGCACGAATCTCGACTGGCCGTTGCCTTGGTCCATCCAGATTTGCCCCCTCATGCAGTGTCTCATGTATCTGGCGATCTCCAAGCACCTGCACTCCGTGCCCACCTTCTCAATTTAGGCGGCCCACTTGTTCTTGCCACATCACCATCCCAACCTATGACCCCAAATGGGCAGCATGACCTCGCAATGAGGTTCCGATCTCTTGCTATAGAATGCAGCGCTAGTTTCTTGGTCGTACTTGTTGGCCGTTTAGCAGAACCGGGTGTGACGGATGTCGAAATACAAGGTCCTGTTGCTACAGATCGGGAATGGCTTGAGAGCCGTGGCGCAGGTCAATCCGTTCAATGGCCAGAGGGTGGAATGATTGGGATGGCTGCTTGGCTTGCAAGTGGATCTGAGTTTGATGCACTTTCCACGGCTTGCATAAGTGCAGCTTCAGTAGGCGCAAGTGCAGACCCTGAAGCTGCAGAAAGAATGCGATGTGGCCTTGAAGAATTTCTAAAGCGAGATTTGCCAACATCGGGTTCAACTCATCGTGATCTTGCCCGTCGTGTTTCTGACCTTCTTGGTGCACTTGATGCCTTCGAAATAGAGGGCGATGGATCGCCTCAGGTGGATTTGTATCAGTAATCATCCACCAGATGCTACATCAATGGCAGTTAACCGCACATCATTTTGTATGATCGCTGAATGTGGTAATATTTGTCCTTCATGAACTAGAAGTGTTGTTGTTACTGGATATCCCAATTGTTGGATAACATCTCCTATTGAAATGGGTACCATGCTTTCTATGACTCTGCTCGCCGCGCCCTCAACCTCGATGATGATTTGCATGATACTCGGATCAGGGTTAAAGCAGGCTTTGATTTGTTTCGTCTCAGCCGAGTTCGCATAGCCTGGTATTGCGGTGGTCTCGAAAACCACTGTCCTTTGGACGCGAGAGTTCAAATCTCTCACTCGGCGCCTTCAGAGGGGATCCAGCGAACAGTACTGCTTTCGTCAACTTTGAGTTGAGGCCACCCGTCGCGCTCGGATATGATTCCTCGTTCAACTTGGACTATTTCTCCCCTCCGAATTGCTCTCATGCCATCATCGATATCACTGTCATAGGCAATTACTTCCATTGCTCCGCTATTGTCAATCAGCGTTGCTCGCCAATTTCTGCCAATTCCCCCATCATTTCTAATCCATTCAGAAGCTCCCAAGGAGATAACTTCGCCAATGATGTCTTTCCGCATTAGATGGACGGTCGGCTCAACCCCCCCTTGCTCAATTCCTTCAGAATATTGGATGGAAGAATGCTCATCGATGATCACAACAGGGCCTCTGTATCTTGGCTCAATACGGGCTTTTTCTAGGTGGATATTTTCGCCGACACTGAAGTTTCTAATTGTATCAATCTCCATGCCTCGAACAAAAACTGAAGTGGTACCCCGCTTGGTTCTTAATTCAAAGTCTGGCCATTTCTTTGACAAACCAACTAAACTCGCGATTGTTCCAGTTACTGGCAATCGGCTTTCAATCTCCCCCATGGGTGTGAATTCAACATTTCGAGATGTGTGGGATAATTCTCTTGGATTGAGCAGATTCTTCTTGACTCCGCTGGAATCACATATCAATCGGTGATCACATTGGGCACATCGTTCTAGAGAGGGCATTTCTTCAGCAATAATCAGGCCACCGGGTTCAAACCGCTTCAAAGATGTGGGATTTGCAGGAAAGTCATCCATCTTGCGATCTGAAAGAAGTAACTGCTTGTGTACTTCTCTCATTTCATCTTCCATTGCGAGTATTTCGTCATCTTTTGGCACTTCAATATACACAATTTCAGGGATCCCAAGGTACCATATTTCTAGTCCATCTACCTTCTTTTCCGGATGGTTCCTGTTCCAAAGCCATGCGTATATTCGCAATTGTTCGGGGTAACCTCCAGCATAATCAGACGTGCCTTTCGATGCTTTGATGTCAATGATTCTAGTCCGTCCATCCCATGTGTGGACAAGGTCATACTCGCCATTGAACCAGTGTTCTGGATGAACTGCCCCTAGTGTGAATGTTTTGGCGTCAGGGTCGACAAACCATGGGCGAGAAACTTCCCAAGCAATGGCTAAGGATGGCTCAGCCTTTCTCAGAATCGATTCGGGTGCAGCATCTGGCGCCCATCCATCAGGCGGTGGCCATTTCGGTCGATGTCCCGATCGCCAAATTTTCCACTCTTCTGAATCAGGCGATCCAAGTGCTCGTTCAACTTCATCAATTTGAAACTCTAATGCTGCCATGACCATCCCAGTGACATCACCCTCATTGAGATCATCCCACTCTCCAGTTCTGTTAACTTCCTGCTCCCATTCTTGTTTTGCATTTTCCCAAACGCCAGAGATATGCATCTCGATCCGGGATAAGCACCATGCCGACAAATCTTCGCGGTTATGGGGCCATGTTTCCGGTGACCTTAGACCGGGTATGGTTGGCCATATTTCCCTATCCCTGCTTGGCCTTCCTTCGCCATCTAGTGGCGTCCAAATCGCATCAGGTGAGTCTTCTGGGCCAACACGGACAGGGCCCTCTCGCAAGATTCTACACACGAGAGATTCTACGACTCTGCCAAACATCAGAATAGGTGGCTGGGCAGGTCGCAAACGGCGCACGCGCTGATACCACCATTGTCGTGGGCAATTCCTCCAGCGCTTCAATTGAGATGCGGAAAGGCGGGAGAAGCGGTCATGTGCAGCATCTTCGTCCCGGACAATTTGGACTGGCACACTCTGCCTCTAGTGCGGGGGTACTTGACGAATCCGCTTACTCTAGGGGGTCAACACGTGTCATCCCTTCTCTTACTCGAAGTTGTGGCAGACCTGCGCGCCAGCCAAGTTCTGCATGCTGAATTCGAATTCTAGAGCCAACTTCAAAATCACTAGTCGATGTACGTCTTGCTCTACCAAAGGCAACCAATTCAATCGTGCCAGTACCATCCCAAATATGGGTGGATTCGATTGACCATGGGCGTCCATTTCTCCCGTGGCCACGGAATAGCCCGCGTGAGATGACAACTCCCTCTACGGAGGCCTTTGTAGGTAGCAAGCCAAGAGGGGTAAGTTCTAGATTTTGGGAGGTTTTTCCTTGATGAATCTTTGTTTCTGAATCGATATAGAGTCGTGGCCTACCACGCCATTGGCCGGGTAATGCTCCTTCGAATATGACCTCGCCTCCTGTTTCCTTGAGATTTGGGTTTGCATTGTGGTCTGCTTCTTCAACAAGGACTGTGGTTCCTCCTTCGGCGCCGAAGACAAGTCCATGGACTTCTTCGCCATATTGATTCGCGAATGGTCCCCAACTTGAGAGTACACTTCCAGAGGCATTTAGACGACGCGGAAGTGACGAAATCGGTGTTGCGGGAGCAGATGGGGATGCCGATGAACACAAGGTGGAAAAATTCCCAGCTGGTGCCTTTTTCCAGCGCTTACGAAGTCCAGCGCTGCGTTCGTCATCTGACCTAGCATCGCATAGGAAATTTGCTGAGCAAAGTTCACACGTCCGCTGAAGATCTGCCTCATCATTGAATTTAGGGATCCCACCGGGTGAGCATTCGGGCATTGGCGATGGTTTAGCAGGTGGCATTCGATCTGCGTTAGATGCAATTTGCTCGTGCTGGACTGCGACTATTTGATCTTCTTCAAGATCATCCTCAAATGCTGTTCTGTGAGGTCCATCTAGGAACCAGGCTTCCAAGTCAGTACATGCTGGCTTAACTTCATTGCCCTGACACGAATTCCATAGCCATCGATAGAATCGAAGTTGAGTCCCCACTCCGGCACTCCAAACACTTGTTCCGGCACTTGCTTTGATATCTACAATGGTTGTTGTTCCCTTCCAGCGCAGGGCCAAGTCAAGTTCTCCAGATGCCCAACGATCCGGGTGGACAAGCCTCTGTGGGCTGATAATGCGAGGATCTTTTGCCCATGGCCGAGCAATTTCCCAAGCGGACCTCGCATCCCATGCTTTTCCATCACACAAGGGCTCAGGGGGCCCATCACTGTGTGTTATGTGACCCGGTGGCTCAAAACTTGGCCTTCTTCTTCTCTCACTTGGATCGAATGGATGTTCATACCAGCATGGCGATGGGACTTCATGAGGGTCACCATCCAAAAACCATTGATCTCGATAAGTTCCTCCATTTGCTTCTAAGCAGGCTTTTACTTCTTCTAGTTGCAGTTCTAAGCCAGATGATATCATACGCCGAATTCTTGCTGCATCGAGACGCTCAACACCTTCACCGCTACGAAACGGTAATTCTTCCCAATTTAATTTTGCACGGCGCAGAATTTCTTCTACGACGTCATCGAGGGTTTTGTTAATCCATGAACGAAGATCATCGATTGACCATTCATCCTTTTCTCCATCTAAATGCTCACATGATTGTTTTCCCCAATTTGCTCGTGCAGAATCTCCATCCCCATCTATCGACCATCGGATCCAGGTATCTGGATCTCTTCCATTAATTGTTGGAGGTGGTCTCTCCATGAGAAGTCCAACAAGGGCTTCTTCGACTAGATGTCCAAGAACCATGGGGGGTGTCATTCGATCTGAGATGCCCAATCTGCGGCGCAAATACCACTGTCGTGGACATCGATTCCAACCTACTAATCCAGTCGCCGATATGCGGTGCCTGCTTCGCAATAGCGGACCCCCTGAATCAATGCTAATTGGCATGATGAACCATCTCAACTGTAGAAATACTCACCCTTGCTGCGCTGCTCACGGTCCAGTCTACTTCCATGCTTGTTGATCCGGGGCCTTCGACTATCGTGATCTCTTCTGAATGTGACATCAGCATCCTTTAGGAAGCGATTCATTCCTTTTCGCAATCCAATTGGACCTTCTGCTTTTCCTTCAATGCCTCCTACTCCTGAGAACACGAGAAGGCGATCCGAGATGATATCAATCATGTATACATCATGGTCAATGACAAGCGCAGCTCTCTCATTTGATTCCATGAGCCTCCGAATGGCTCTAGCAGCCTCCATTCTAGCTGATGCGTCAAGATGCGCAGAGGGTTCGTCTAAAAGGTATAAATCAGCGTCTTGGCCGATGCATAATGCCAAGTGAACAGCTTGTAATTCACCACCTGAAAGAGCGTTTGTAGGGCGTTCAATGATGGCATCAATACCCAGTGGTCGGATCAGCGTTGATGCAAATTCTCCGCCTTGCCAATGGGGACCGATCACATTGGTCAGCCACTCACCCACTGTTCCGTCATGCTCAACTTCGACATGCTGTGGCTTGTATGCGATAACAGCCTCACTTGAGAACCAACCAGCATCTGGGTCTATTTCGCCCCCCAGAATTCGTGCGAGCGTGGTTTTCCCAGTTCCATTTGGACCAACAACCCCTACCACTTCGGCACGATGTATGCTACCTTTTCCCGTTTTGAGAGAAAAATCCCCTAATTTTTTTTCAATACCATCCCAAGATATGATCTCATTTCCCCTTTCAACCTCTCGTTCATGTCCAGAATGGAATTTAATGGGCTTGTCCCGAACTCTGACATTTTCCTCTTTGAGATAACCATCAAGATAAACGTTGATCGCCGTGCGTGTGGGACGAGGTTTTGTCATAACACCAAAACCACCTTTTCGACCGTACAAGATCTGCAGACTATCGCATAATACATCTAATATTGCGAGGTCATGCTCTACGACAAGTATCGGGGCACGTTCAGCGAGTTCACGGATGACGCGACTAACTCGGATTCTTTCGTGTATATCAAGGTAGGATGTTGGCTCATCAAAGAAGTAAAGATCTGCTGACTTAAGCACCGTTGCTGCAATTGCAGTGCGCTGAAGTTCTCCGCCAGATAACTCTGAGATTTCTCTTTCAAGCAGATGGCTCAAACCCAAATCAAAAGTTACTTCTTCAAGCCGGCCTTCTTCATCCACACTTCGCAATAGATCCCCTAATTGGCCCTTCACGACTTTGGGTAATTGATCGACTGCTTGTGGCTTCGTTGCAACAAATATTTCGTCGTGCGCGATGCGGTCAATGTGGTCTCGAACACCTCCAGCGGGCAGTGCGGCTAGCGCATCATTCCAATCCATGTCCTCGTTTTCCCACTCTCCAAGATTTGGGATGCGCTCACCTGACAGGATGGAAAGTGCGGTTGTTTTCCCCATCCCATTTGGACCTAGTAATCCAAGGACGCGGTCTCTTCCTGGATTTGGCCATCGATAAAGTCGAAATCCATTTCGGCCAAATCGGTGAACACACTCCCCATCTATTTCAGAGGGTAATTGCGTGATGATTAGAGCATCATGTGGGCATTTGTTCACGCAGATTCCGCATCCGATGCAGAGTGGTTCGCTGATATGTGGTTTTCCGTTTCGGTCATCTAGAACGATGCATTCAATACCATTCCGTACCGGTGGGCAGAATGCCCAGCATTCTGAATTACATTTTTTTGGTTGGCAACTGTCTTCAAGGACAACAGCAACTCTTATTTTTGAACTCATAATCATCCCTTATGCTGTTTCTTGATTTTTGCGGGGAACAGTCTTGTCCTCATAAGTGTCGATATTGAAATCCACAATTTCTTTGTTTTCGATAATCTCACTCTGCCTTTAAAGACGAGATCTGGTTGGATTTGTATCCGTCGCAATATCCCTCGGTATAATGCAATCATAACTGCTGGTGAATATTGTGTGTCTGCGGGTAAATACCTAAGCAGAGGCCTAGCAATTTGAAGTTGCTCTTCGCATAATTCACCCCATTCTGAAACAACACTGCGCCAGGCATTTGACCCTGATGCACCCCCATTGAGGTCTTTTTTATTGACTCCATGGCGTTTAAGGAGGTCAACTGGCAAGTAGGTTCGAGAACGCGCAGCATCTTCCGAAACATCGCGCAGAATATTGACCATCTGCATAAATTGCCCTAAGGCCTCACCATGTAATCGTGCCATTTCAACATTATTTGTTCCATAGACATCAATGCACAAAATCCCAGTTGCAGAAGCAACTCTGTGGCAATATATTCTCAATCTCTCAAGGTCAGGGTATGTTGAGCAGTACAAGTCATCCTCCATGCCATCAATCACTTCGTCAAAATATGTTCTAGAAATTTTGAATCTCTCAACAGTTGCACGTAAGGCAACGAACACAGGATCTGTGGACCACTTGTCGCCAAAACAAGTAGAAAGTTTAAGCCGCAGCAGATACAACATCTTGAGGCGCTTTTTCCCTTCATCTTGATCAAGTAATTCTGGATAGTTTGGATGTGATTCGAGATCTTTCTGATAGGCCTCAACACCATTCAGTTCATCTTCACCTACATGGTCAAGGGTCTCGATATGGTCGCCATCTGCGATGTCATCTGCTCGTCGACAGAATCCATAAATCGCAGCAATTCCTTTTCGCTTTTGCAATGGTAAAAATCGAATGGAATGGTAAAAGTTTGTAGCTTCGCGGCGTGTAAGATCCATCACGTATTTTTCTGCAGCCTTGATCATGGGCGCACTTGGTTCAGCATCCCAAAGTGCTCCTTCTATCGAATCGAATGGGGCATGTAACACGTCCTTCATTTCTCGATTTATCAGGGTCGTCTGTTTCTCCAGAGTCATCTCCCCACTCGCGGTGGATGCTAAGATTGCATCTGCTTCATTGAGGATGATTGACTTGCGCCGCACCTGCAAGGACACATCATCCATAGCGTCACCAAACAAGGCCCTTCTTCTATGACTTACCCGCTTATTTGCGATGTATTTTCTTCCGTTCCACCTTTCGTAAGTTGCGCCATCCTCTGAATAAGAGTCTGAATCGTCCAATCCGTCCAATTCTAACGCGTTGATTTATTGTATCGTACTGCTTCCGCCGTATCTGTTCAAGAATACGTTCGCCACCAGCCGCAAATAGATCTAGACTTACTGAGAGGTATGGGTCTACCAATTGAAGTAAAGAGCGTCCACGTTGAAATAGATCTTCTGCTCGTTTCACCTCGTATGACACAGCATTCTGGATTTCTTGAGTGAGATTCAAAGATTCAATGTCCTCAATATTTGCATTGTGCTTGCTCAAAGTTGAGAGGGGCATGTAAATGCGACCATTCCTTACATCTCTTCGCATATCTTGCCAGTGATTTGCCAATTGAAGAGCGGTACAAATGTCATCTGAGTACGCAAATGCCTCTTCGTTTCGCACCCCATGGAGCATCAACACAATCCGCCCAACGGGGTTCGCTGAACCTTGACAGTATTCGGTAACTTCTTTCCATGTGTTGTAGCGTGTCTTGGTTTGGTCAAGCTTGAATGCTCGAATCAGGTCTCGGAATGGCTTTACAGGGAGATCGTGTTTTTGTGCAGTGTTGGCTAAAGATACGAAAATTGGGTGCCTTGCTTTGCCTGTCCACGCATTTTCACTAACCTCATTAAGCATGTTTTCCCATGTGTCCAACAAACGCAACCTTTCTTCAGGCAAATATGGTCCTTCATCAGCAAGATCATCTGCATAGCGGCTATATGCATAAAGTGCTGCCATGTCTTGTTGTAAATCAGAACGCGTGAAGCGACTGATTACGAGGAAATTTTCGTAATGCTTGCGCGCTGCCTTATCACACAAAAGATCCGCTTCTTCACGGGGGGTGTTAACTGCAGACCCTGCTAATATTACTTCATCACTAATCTTGTGTGATCCCCAGTCGAATTTCTCACCCATGACTTTTCACCTGCATGTGCTCAGTTGTTCTCCACTTGAATGATTGGCCAATCATCAGCATCACGACTTGGCGCAGTGGGCCAGTTGGGCCAATCGAAATCACCTACCCATTCAATGCCAAGAACTGATGCAGCAGCAGTAAGCCCGCTTCGAACAGCGCCTTCCATTGTGGAGGGCCAGCCATTAGATGTCCAAGCACCTGCAAGGTGCAAGTTACCTCCTATGGCATCATGTTTTAGACGCAATTTCTCAATCCCAGGACGAGCAGCAAAGGTCGCTCTCTTGTTTCGAACTACAAAGAAATGTGTAGGTTCAGTCCATGTATCGGAAAACACTTTTTTTCCCACTGACGCATAGTGTTCTGCAAATTTCTGATCCTCCCACTTGATCCACTCGTCTGCACCAGAGACTGGAACACTCACAATCCATCCCTCCTCACTATCTCTCAATTCTGCAGATCTGTCAAAAAACATCTGAATGATGGGCTCATCTATGATCGCCGCAAAATGCATATCTCTTGGCAATAGAGGTTCAGGGTGAATTGCATGTAAACCAATGATTGCAGTATAACCAATCTGGCCTATTTTCTCGATAACTCCATCGATTGCCGAAGATGGCAAAGCATCTTGAGATTGAAGCAACCGTACAACTGAGTGGTGCGGTACTGCTAGAACCACATGTTCGATCTCCTTGGTGCCTTTCCGGGATGTTACGGAATGGACTTTTTCCTTTTTCCACTCGATGCTTTTGATTGCAGTACTCGAGTGAAGCGAAACTCCTGCACTCAGTAGTGCCTTTTTCAAGGGTTTTCCAAGTGCTTTTGAGAGGTCAGATGTGAATGCCCCAACATCGAAAGCATCTCTCTGTCCAAACAATCCTGTTCGAAATAACATCAAAGCAAGTGCTGCAGATGCCTCATTACTTCGGATATTAAGTGCGGCAAGAATGAAGGGTTCCCAAAAACGGCGGATTGCCATTTCGCTTTGACCATGTTTTTCTAGCCAAGTGGTCATAGAGATTTCATCGGCATCCAGCACTTGTTGCTCATCAAGTCGTACAATCGCTTTTACAGCACGGCGTAAACGTAACTTCTCTCTTGTAGAAAGGAAGGGTAAACTCAGAACACTTGGAACTAGGTGATTTGGAGGGTCAAGGCGGAGGGAATCTTTTAATTTCCTAAATTTCATTTTTTCGGGCCAGATGAGTTGGATCGAAGTTCTATTTTGCAAGCATACGGATGATTTAGCCTCTATTCGGCCTAAAAATTGAAAAAATCGCTGATATGTCCTAAAAATTGCATGTTGGGCATTATCGAAATTCCTACCCGACTTGGGGTCTGTAACGCTAGAAACCCTCCCTCCAAGTTCTTTTCCGGCCTCAAAAAGGTGGACTGAACATCCAGCATCTGCAAGAGCTAGGGCTGCAGATGCTCCTGCCAGTCCCCCTCCGATTACTGCGACATTGGTTCCTGACAAGGTCGGCTGGAGTGGCATTCAAATCGCCCCTGACGAAGTACCGTTTTTATCCGGTGGGTTGGAGTCGGCCACCCGGAGGCAGAGTTGATGCAGTGCGGAGCGTGTGCGGCTGAGGTCCCAGTGGACTGCCTTTTTTGCCCTGAATGCGGTTCTCGGACAAGTGGGCAAAGTGCGAGTCTCCCTCCATCTACGTCCACTTCAGGACCTGAAATAGGCGTTCCGCCTGGAATTAGTGTAGATTCAGGTCCATCTGTAGTTACCCCAGAGGTCTCAGCCCCTCAAGGACATCAGCGCCTGACAGGTCTTCCTGCGGCGCAAGGGGCCTCCCTAGGGAGCATTGGATCTGGAGAAATTTTGCAGGGGATTGCTACTGAAATGGACAATAATGCTCCATCTAGTGCACAAGGGGCCGGCCCCCTTGTTGGTACAGGGACTTTTAATCCAAGTAACTTGGATATTCGGCGAAATGCAGCCACATCATCACCTAATGCCGTGCAATCTTCTAGTCCAACAGATGCCCTCGTCGATGATATTAATGCTCGAGACCGTGAGGTGAAAGGTGCTGCACGAAATGCTTGGATCGAAATGAATCAGCAGAGTGCTCAGGATGTTTTATCGACAATTGGTGAAGATCTACCCGATCATTTGCGCGGAGACCGTGCAAAAGAATCAGCAGCCAGTGAGTTCTTACAGGCAGAGTTAGTTGAAGATGGGAAGGCATTAGTTCCTAATCAAACTCTATTGCGAAGGATGGCCGAAGTTGCATTGAGGCGCGTAGCTCGCAAACGTGGAGTGGCCGTTGAGCCCCCTCAGGTTGCTATAGAAGATGATGATTTTGTTACCGTAAACGTGACTTATATCGATGATGGACGTGTTCTTGATGCACCCAGTGACCTTTCAGCCGCATTCCAACATTCGATCGTAACTGAGATGGCACTCAAAGGATACGACGTATCTGTCGATATAGGCTTGTTCAAATCCAAAGATGGATCTGTCGAGCAGGTCCATGGTGGTGCTTCATCACCTGATGAACCAGCATCTTCTCCTCCTCTAAAGAAAGGACGCCCAGGATCATCAAGGCGCGGTGGCCCACCTAAGCGTGGCGGTTCAGGACCCCCCGGGAGAGGGCGTTCCCGAGGTGGCCCCGGTCGTGGCCGCCCATCTGGTGGGCCAAGTGGGGGGCGTAGCCCACCCGATTCAGGCAGAGGTGGTGGTCCTCCAGGTCCCAGTCGCGGTGGCGGTCCTCCAGGTCCCAGTCGCGGTGGCG
>CAYMED010000009.1:0-83530 GCA_964389655.1 uncultured Candidatus Poseidoniales archaeon | reverse complement strand
ATGAAGATGCGGATGATGATAATGATGGCGTCGTGGACCTCAGTGATGCATGCCCTAGAGGTTTGAGTACGGGCTTAGATACTGATGGGGATGGTTGTAAGGACAATGAAGAGCGCGTTACAAATATTGATGTTGAAGTGGCTGGGACCAATGTATCATCACCTGACGTGATCATTGAAGCTCCTGAAGTGGCGACCTGCGATGATGGAAATTTAAGCAATGACCACGATGGAGATGGATGCAGTGATGCTTCCGATTCAGATGACGATGGCGATGGAGTGGCTGATGCAGATGATTTCTGCCCGCGTGGCATGACTGGCTGGATTTCTGGTCAAGTCCTTGACAGAGATGGTGATGGCTGCCATGATGGGTATGAGGACTTCGATGATGATGGAGACTCTGTTGAAGATCAATTCGATGCCTGTGCAAATACGACAGCGGCCGTTCCGATCAATGAAAGCGGTTGTTACTGGTTTTCTGATTCAGAGGGCCTGCAAGATCAAGAACTTGGGACTGTAAATGCGACAACAAATCTGAATAATGCCTCGCAGGACCTCCTGTCCACAAGTTCTGGCTCTTCGGCCCAATTGTCGAATGAGATTCTCATGATTGTCTTGATCGTTGTAGTCTCATCTCTACTTTTTGCTGTGGTGATCCTGATTCTTCAACGACGAGATTCTGGTCCAGTAGATTTCCAAGAGGTAGTTTCCTCCTCACGGGAAATCCAAAACCCATCTTCCTTCGGGGTCGAAGAGGCCTCTCCTTCTCCTCTTCAAAATGGCACAATTGGTTCTGATGGCTATGAATGGCTGGAACATGGTGGGAAAAACTGGTACCGTTCACCGAACAGTGGTTCTGAGTGGGCGCCTTGGCAGTAACGTTGCATCCTTTCTAACAGATTTCTTTAGTTGTCAATCGCTTATGCAGGTATATTGGGATGAATGCGGTTAATTCTTCGCTCTCCATCTGATGAGACCATACCATCCATGACTCGAGGTTAACTTCCCAAATATCAATCTGTGCACTGTTGGGGATGGTTTGGGTAAAACTCATTGTAGGCCTCTATAGCGCTGCTAGTAGTCCTCCGGCACCTAGCCATGTTCCAATAATGCTTCCAACATTAACGAGTGCAGTTACCAGTAATACCCGTCCAGCACGATTTGACCAGAAAGATGACACTTCTTCAAGCCGCAGAAACGTTTGCAAATCGTGAGCAGATGGCCCATCCACTTTGAGCTGCACATAGCCAGCAACCCACCCTGCAGCAAGCATTGGGTTGAGTGATGTAAATGGGGAGGCGATTGCAGCCGCAAGGATCGTAGCTGGGTGTCCGCGTGCTATAATTGCACCCAATGCAGAAAGAAAGGCATTCGCAGCGATCCACACTGTCAAACCATCAGCTAAGGTTGCCCAATCACCTTGCCAAACAAGCCAAGCAAATATGCCTAAAATGGCCAATGGCAAGGCAAAGCCAACCGTTTTGAGAATTGGTGGCCCTTTTTGTATGAGTTCTAACCCCCTGAGTTCTTCATCTGAGAGTCCTGCACCTTCGCTCAGGCGCTTACTCACACCATCTAAGTGACCGGCCCCGATGACTGCAAGAACTCGGTTATTTGTGCGTAATGCCTCGATTCTTGCAGCCAAATAGGTGTCACGTTCATCGACGAGGACCTCGCTAGCCGTTGGAACAATTTCTCGTACTTCCTCAATCATTTGGGTGAGAAGGTCTCTATCTGTCAGCATAGCCTCAACATCATCCGCCTCGATTTCTTCTTCCTCTTCGAAAAGTGCCATTCGCATGAGTCTCCACTTCTCTCTTATTTTCATGCGACTCCAAGCACGTTTTAGGGTAACTTGGACGTCACGATCAACCAGTTCAACCCGCAGGCCTGTTGCTTTTGCAGCATCATGTGCTGCTAATAATTCCCCACCCGGCATTTGTTGTGTCTTTTCCGCAACTTTACGCTGCTGACTTGACAAAAGGCACTGTGCAAGGACTAGTGGTGCCCTGCCTTCTTTGATCACCTTGGCAAGTGATTCTTCATCTAGGCGCCGCCCGCTTGTCAGTGCATCTAGGCGCCCAGCATCTAGTTCAAGTGCAACAATGTCTGGCTGAAATGATTTAATGAGGTGCTTGACATCATCAATCGACGTGGCAGATACGTGTGCGGTTCCCAATAGGCACAATTGGTCATCGATATACTCCACTCTCGATGAGATGTCAGGATCAACGCTCTCACTCATGCGTACCCCCTCCTAGCCATTTGGAGGTGCCTTTTGATTAGAAAGAAATCGCTATGTGCTGCAATATCATGCACACGCAGAACATCCACTCCTAATTCCATTGCAGTGGCAGCAGTTGCCAGTGTTCCCGGCAAGCGATCATCCGTATCAGGTCTACTGCATAACCTGCCAATGAATGATTTGCGACTTGTACCCCATAGTACTCCATAATCGCATTCACCCCGTAATTCATCTACCGCTGATAGTAGCGCTAGGTTTTCGCTATCTCCTTTGCCAAAACCGATTCCCGGATCTAGCAAGATTCGCTGGTGTGGGTGTCCAATATCTCGCATTTCATCTGCCGTACCTAGCAATTTCGAAGCCACTTCCTCAACTACATTTTCATACTTTGTATTGTGTTGCATCGTTGACGGGTCACCACGCATATGCATGATACAAACCGCAGCACCACGTTCAATGATCAGATCCATCATTGCTGGATCTCGTAAACCAGAAACGTCGTTGACCATTAATGCTCCAGCATCCAATGCTTTTGTGGCCGTTGCAACATTTCGGGTATCAATTGATATGGGATGTTGGCTAGACAATTTCTGAATTACGGGAATCACTCGTTTTGCTTCAACTTCAGGGGATACATATGCCGCATCAGGCCGTGTTGATTCTCCTCCAACGTCAATCCAATCGGCTCCATTCTTGATGTGCGATTGAGCTGCATCATATGCATCTTCAGTGGTTTGTTGTCGACTGGCCCGATGAAATGAATCTGGTGTTGCATTTACAACACCCATTAGGCGCGGCTGACCATTCGGGTGGCGCCGCAGAGTCTCCTCCCATTCAGCCATCTCGGCGCTGGCTGATCCGGCATGGTTTATCAGCCCACCATGCTACTCACGTCGTGATCTGCCTATGAGTCCGAGTGATCAGGTCAGCCCGGGAGCAAGTTTGCTCGACCCAGAAGTCCCTGAAACTCATCTTGATTTGGCAGAGACAATCGCAGCGCGCTACCCTGCGGATGCTCTTCGCGATATTCCTCGCATGATCGCTGACCGTACGATTTCAGCAGGCCTCATTCTTGTTGGTTTAGTCCTATTTTGGTTCTGGTTTGTTCATTCAGCAGATGATGGCTCTACTCAAGGTCGATTGCTCAGCATCAATTTTGAGCACATTGCTGCATTGGTTCCCCTTGTTGTTGCATTTGGGGCCATATTTGCATCCATAACTCAATTGCTTGGCCGTCCCCATATTGGGTTACTTTCAGGCCTCCTTTATGGGTTGGCGATTTACCTTACCATTGACCCTTTTGCCCGCTTTCTTGTAGGGGGTGTATCCTTTCAAAACGCACTATGGCAAACCAGCCGCCTTCTTGTTCTTGGAGGCGGGGTTCATGTTGTCGTCCGCTTTGGAATTGATGCTTTTCAACTAAGGTGGCTAAAACTTCTCTCAGAGCGCTTCAATTTGGAACTAATCTCCGCAGAAGTTGAAGCCGATGCCCCCGACGCCTCAGCGTGATACCCTCTCCCCGCCTCAGCGTCCTTCGTCTTGGGCACCGCATAGGCCGTGATGCAAGAATCACGACCCATGTCGGTCTTGTAGCTAGGGCATGGGGTGCGGATGAATTCCTTTTAGCTGGTGAATCCGATACTTCTGCTCTTGAATCCATACGGAGTGTAAACGAGCGATTTGGAGGGGAAATGGTGAGTCGGTATGAATCTCGCCCGATTGGTTGGCTACGTGCTTTCACGAAAGGCTTGCTTGAAGACCGAGATGCGGGCATTGCAGTTCATCTTACAATGTATGGTTTACCCGTTGATTCAGCGCTCAAGCACGTGCGCCGAGATCGCCCCGTCGTGTTTATCATTGGGGGACCCAAAGTTCCCGCTGAAATTTGGGATGTCGCTCAACATCACGTGGCAGTTGGCAATCAACCCCACAGCGAGGTTGCAGCACTTGCAATTGCTCTTGACCGATGGGGCTCAAAACCCGATGATGTGGGTGCGTCTACAGGGAGAATGCGGATTATTCCTTCAGCCCAAGGGAAACAAATTGAGCAGATTCAAGAAGCAGACTTTTTTGAGAATTCAATATGAACGCTTATCGACCGTTCGAGCGCGCGCTAACGTCTGATGGAAGCCGCTGATACGGCCGGTTATCGCCATGCGCCCCTTCCGCGTGTATCCCCTTCGAGACTTGAAGCTCGCAGATTAGATGCTTGGATCATCGATCCTGTCCCAGTATCTCTCGATTCGATTGAGCCTCCGAGAGAACCCGGCGTCTTACTTTTAGCAGATGGCAGCCGATGGGTCGGAACCATGTTTGGTTCGCGAGAAAGTGTGTCAGGGGAGCTGGTCTTCTCGACAGGGATGTGTGGGTATCAAGAGAGTCTGACTGACCCCTCTTATGCAGGTCAAATCTTGACGTTCACGTATCCGCTTCTTGGAAATTATGGCGTTCATCAGTTTTCAAGTGAGTCTGATGGGATTGGGCCACAAGGAGTTATTTGTCGCGAATTAATCGATGATCCGTTTCATCGAAACTCTGTTGGAACTCTAGCAAATTGGCTTGCCTTTCATGGGGTTCCTGGCTTGTATGGGATTGATACCCGTGCCCTAACTTTACGTGTGCGGGAACGGGGCACGATTCTTTGTGTACTCGGGCGACTCTCCGATGAGGATAAATTGATTGGAATGCTTGAAAATTTGCGTGACCCTGCAGAACAAGATCTCGTCTCTTCAGTTCGGACAGATGAATTGCGACTAGTCGGGTGTAAGTCCAGTTCTAGTGCCCCGCGAATAGGACTCGTGGACTGCGGAGTAAAACATGGAATTGTATCATCTCTTTCCGAGAAATTTGAGGTCGTTTGGGCACCACCAACTGTCAGTTATGATGAATTCATTGATCGCTATGAGGTGTCTGGAATCATGGTTTCAAATGGTCCAGGTGATCCAAATCACCCTGGTGAGGCCATGCTTGCTCGTCAGACAATTGCTGATGCTCTAGAGGCTGGTACTCCTTTAGCGGGTATCTGTTTGGGCCATCAACTGCTGGGTCTAGCATGTGGCCTTAGGACGTACAAAATGAGATATGGGCATCGTGGAACTAATCAGCCCGTTGTAGATTTTGAAACGAAGAAAGTATCGATCACTAGTCAAAATCATGGCTTTGCAGTCGAGGATCCTGATGCAGGAATCATTGGCGCGCATGAGACCCCTCGTTTTGGAGGTGGAGATGCTTTGTTCGATGCTAAAACCACTGTTCGGCACCGAAATGCGAATGACAGTACTGTAGAGGGGCTCGACATCACAAACCGGCCTTCCTTTTCGATTCAATTCCATCCTGAGGCACGACCTGGCCCTCATGATGCATCTCCGCAATTTGAGCGCCTTGCCCGCCTCATTGACACGCACCTTGGAGGATGAGGTGTGCCAATTCGATCAGATATCAGACGAATTCTTTTGCTGGGTAGCGGACCTATTCGTATAGGACAAGCTGCCGAATTTGATTTCAGTGGTTCACAAGCATGTCGGGCATTGCGCGACTGTGGGTATGAAGTCATCTTAGTAAATAGCAATCCTGCTACGATACAGTCAGACCCCATGATGGCAGACCGTGTTTACATCGAACCAATTATTCCGGAAGTTGTCGAACGTGTTATTGAGCGAGAACGCCCCGATGCCTTGCTTGCAGGGATGGGTGGGCAAACTGCCCTAAATATCACCACGGAACTTGCACATTCAGGCGTTCTTGAGCGCTATGGTGTGGAACTTATAGGGTCCGATGTCGAGGCTATAGAACGTGCCGAAGACCGGAAATTGTTTGAAGAATTGTGCCGGAAAGAGGGACTACCGGTTCCTGAAGCCATTGCTTGTACGACAGTTTCAGAAGTGTTGGCGGCAGCAACGAAGATTGGCCGGTGGCCATTGCTTGTGCGTCCGGCCTATACTCTTGGGGGCCTTGGTGGTGGTACAGTATACAATGAAAATGAATTGGTTGAGATTGCCCGGCAAGGTATACGTCATTCCCGAATAGATCAAGTTCTAATTGAGGAATCATTACTTGGTTGGCAGGAATTTGAGTATGAAGTTATGCGTGACTCTGCAAACAATGCTATCATCGTCTGTACTATGGAGAATCTTGATCCCATGGGTGTTCATACTGGTGAATCGATTGTTGTGGCACCACATCAAACACTTTCAGACCGAGACCACCAAGAACTGCGTGATGCTGCTCTCCAATTGATTCGTGCTCTTCGGATATGCGGAGGGTGCAATGTGCAGTTCACAGTCAATCCTTCAACGGGCGATTGGAGAGTGATTGAAGTCAACCCACGTGTGAGTCGTTCGTCTGCTCTCGCTTCAAAGGCGACAGGATACCCGATTGCCCGAATTGCTGCTCTTATTGCAGTGGGACAAACCCTCGATGAGATTCCTAACCCTATTGTTGGAGGGAGGACTACTGCAGCATTTGAACCGACTCTCGATTATTGTGTCGTAAAAATTCCTCGTTGGCCATTTGATAAATTCCGCACTGTCGACCGTCAACTAGGTACTTCAATGAAATCGACAGGTGAAGTGATGGCAATTGGCCGATGTTTTGAGGAGGCTCTGCTCAAAGCATGGGCATCACTTGAGACAAAACATCGACATCCAAGACCTCTAACACTTGCGGACCTCGGAGATGGTGAAGGGCAGATCAAGGGCGCACAAACGCCTCTTGATCCAGATACTCTATCCGATTGGATTCAAATTCCAACAGATCGGCGTCTTGGTGCCCTCATAGAGTGCTTTCGTCGGGAATGGACAATTGAGGCTGTCGAAGAAGCAACCGGCATCGTGCCTTGGTTTCTGCATCGCTTATCTCGTATCGCTATGATAGAGGGTGAATTGTCTGAAGGTGGATGGGATCCGAATACACTACCCTTAAACCTCCTTGAAAAGGCAAAAAGGGCAGGTTTTACTGATGCGGCAGTTGCAGATGCACTTGCAGGATTTCCCGCACGTGATCCCACAAGGTTGCGGTTGAATGAATCGGCAATTCGCACTCGTCGATGGGATGCTGGCCTTCATCCAACCTTCCGGATGGTTGACAGCTGTGCTGCTGAATTTGAAGCCGCAACACCGTACGATTATTCAACCTATGAGGGGAGTACAAATCGTAAAATGTCTGATGATGGGGCTTTACAGAGACCCGTAATTGTCTTGGGGGGAGGACCAATTCGTATCGGTCAGGGGATCGAATTCGATTACAGTTGTGTTCATGCTGTGGAGCAAGTACGGGCTAGTGGCCGTTCTGCCATTATTGTCAACAATAATCCCGAAACAGTGTCAACAGACTTTGATGTGAGTGACCGCCTCTATTTTGAGCCACTTACCTTAGAGCACGTACTTGAGGTGATCGTTCGAGAAGGTGGCGGGGATGTTGTTGCTCAGTTTGGTGGGCAAACAGCAATTGATATTGCAGTCAGATTATCCAAATCTATTCCAGATCTAGAGCATCGTGGGCATCTGACAAATATTCTTGGCACTCCAGTGGAATCTATTGAAGCGGCTTCAGATCGAGACTTGTGGTGTGGATTTGCAGAACGAGAAGGCCTTCCAATTCCTGCTTCTGCAATTGCCAGTTCTCCAGATCAATTGCGGGAAGAAGCAGGTAACCTCGGATTTCCTCTTCTAGTGCGCCCTTCATTTGTGCTAGGTGGCCGTGGTATGGAGATTCTTGAAGATGATGACCAACTTGCCGCTTATCTCACTGAAGCATGGTTGGATGCAGAGCGCCCTTTACTTGTCGATGCTTTTTTAGAAGGGGCAATGGAACTTGATGTCGATGCCGTATGTGATGGAAAAAATGTGATTGTAGGAGCAATTATGGAACACCTTGAGGAAGTTGGAATCCATTCAGGGGACTCTACTTGCTTCATGCCTCCGCAGAACCTTTCGTCCTCCACCCTTCTTGAAGTTGAAGAACTCACGCGCCGGATTGGCTCATCATTGCGAATCATTGGTGCTTACAACATCCAATATGCGATTTTAGATGGTCGACCAGTAATCATAGAAGTCAATCCTAGAGCAAGTCGTACTGTGCCCTATGTCGCGAAAGCAAGTGGTCGTCCACTAGCTAGACTCGCGATGGATGCAATGCTTGGTGGGAAATTTTCTGTTCTTGGAGCACCACAGATGGACGTTTGCGCGGTTAAATCCCCTGTATTTCCATTTCTCAAACTTCGAGGTCTTGACCCAGCCCCTGGGCCTGAGATGAAATCCACTGGTGAAGTTATGGGAATTGACCCCATTCCAGCGGTGGCTTATCTCAAAGCTCGACTTGCGACTGAACTTCCCGTGCCTAAGTCAGGGGGTGTTTACTTGACTGTAAGGGATGAAAGTAAGTCAGAAATCATTTCCATCGCAGAGAACTTAGTTGAAATGGGATTTACCTTACATGCAACAAGAGGTACCGCTTGGGCATTGCGTGAAGCTGGTGTTTCAGTATCCATCGTTCACCGGATTGCAGAGCGCAGAGCTCCAGATGCCCTTGACCTTATGCGCAGGGGGGAAGTACAACTTATTGTCAATGTCCCTGAGAGAAAAGGAGGCGCACGACTGGATGGGGATATGATGCGTCGTCTTGCTGTGGACCTTGGTATTCCTTTTCATACCACAATCTCTGGTGCTTCACAAGAAGTTGCAGCCATACATTCGTATCGCCAAAACGGTCTTCCTGAACCAGTTTGTTTGCAAGACGTATGACGTTCTATAGCGATGCTGAAATTGCCCACCCCGCATTTAGCAATGCATGTCCAAGCATGAGGGGGCGGACACTTCCGGTTTTCAGGGCTATTATATCGCCCAACACTCCAAGGGCGAGGGCAAGGGCGATTGCACCTAGCCATCCCATTGCTGAAGAAAGAAGTTCTAGTTCGTATAAATGCAGCAATATCCAAAGTATATTTTGAGTGATGATGGCGCCCCTTGTTCCTATCCTCTCTTTCAAGTTGAGAAGTACAAAACCTCGCGTGAATATATCCGTGATTGCAGCCATGACACAAAGTGCAGGGAGGGTTATTGTCCAATCAAGTACTGTGGGTCCCCCAAGGTCTTTTGCAAAACTCCAGAAGCGAAAACCGCTGTTCTTGGGTGGAAATGAAACAAACATGAGCAACGCGAGTCCATATAGGCCAATTCCTGATAGATATGTGCTAATCCTGCTATGGCTTGGAGGACCAAGGCCGAATTGAACTGGCCCGTAGTCTTTGAAATTCTGCCGAGACATCAGCCACCATGGCAGTGCAACCCAAACCAATACCATCCGGATCATTCTGACTACAGCGTGAAGTGGTCGGCTAATTCCACTCACTGAAAGATAGTTTGTCTCTAATGCGTGCAGAAACCCCCCAAGTGCACAGCAAAGCGCGACTACAGCCCAAATATTTGTGCCCTTGATCTTAATCCAAGTTCCAATTAGAGCGGATGTAATTGCCAAAAAGAGAACAATGAAGTGAGATACCTCACTCATTTTATGGCCTCAACAGGCATCATATGCGTCGATGATATATTCTGTAAAGGGCGATGACCAAGCGAGTTCAGATACGGCATCTTTTCCTCCCTCTGCATAGGCTTGAACAACATCTGATACGCGGACATTTCCACCACCTGAACGTGCAAGGATGGTCTTTCGCGTAAGTTTCTTTCCCGTTCCATGAGGGTCATATACTGTGTCTAGTGCTTCATCAAGGAACCATTCAGTTTTGTCATCTGGGTCGCCATCATATGTCTTGGATGGCGTGGCCGGAGCTGACCCAAACATGGCACCTGATTTCTTTTTCGTAGCGGACTTTGGCTTTTCACCCACTTCTCCTTCCTTTTTCCCTGTTTTTTGTGTAGATGTTTTCCTGGGTGAGGGCTTTACTTTGCTTGCTTCCTCAACTTTACGTTCGAGTTTTTCTAGTTCTTTAGCATGTGTATCTTGCATCTTCTCCTCAATTTCTTTTGTGAGGCTGGCACGTAATTCCGCTTCGATTTCGGCACGTAGGGCATCTGGGTCGATTTCTGGGACTTTTGCCAATTCGACATCGCCTTTTAGTCGATTTATAGCACCATTGCTGTGTGCGAGTACTGCAGCAACACTGGCCTGCATTGCCGCTTCGATCTGAACGTTCGATACTTCTCCACCCAATTCATTCCACTTTTCCCACTGTCGCTTCATCTGTTCCAAGATGTCACTTCCACATTTTCCACAAAAACTCCGCTTTGGAGGGGTGAGGTCTGGAATATCTGCAAATCCACCTCCTCCCTCTCGTGACACGTGCCCGCATGCCACATCATCAACATGGTGTGCTGCTTCTATGCCTATCATGAATGCCTGAGTCAGCCAAGTTGAACCAAGGTTCACGGCATCACTTCCGGCAATAATCGCATCAATGCTCTTTTTATTGATCTCGACACCATCACCTAGGACTAGGTCCGCAGCAGACGCTGCAGAAGGGTGATCACCTATTGTAAAGCGGGTAGATATGGCTGGCTGGGCAGCATTATTTGGGGGCAAATGCGTCGGTGTAACCCCATGTTCATCAGGGGATGGAGTTGCGCCAGATGTGGCGGCAGGTTCTGCGGGTGCGGCGATTCCGAGTTCCACGGGATCTGCTCCTTCCTCTACTTGTGCAATCATCGAGAACTTTTCTGCCATAGAGAGGTCTTCTCGTTCTCTAATCACGGATTTTAACTGGCGAACGTCGTGTCCACTAGGCGTTATTGGACCTGCACTTGTCAGGTCGTGTTTGCAGCTGCCGCATGCCTCAGCAGCGGCTTCCACAACGGCTTCGCACATGGGACAGTGGACAGGCACAGCGCACCCAGTTGTACGTGTGGATTTCAAGCCTGTCGGAGAGAATGCCCTCTGAGTGAGCATATTGCCTGTCTTAGTGGGATGCCAAATCGAGACGCTTTAGGACAGATTCTTTGCCAAGTGCTTCAGCAAGTGGGCCTAATCTCGGTCCTTGGGATCGGCCAAGAAGAATTCTATAACCTGCGCCAAAAATCTGTTTCGTGGTGAAACCAGATTTCGTGGCTGCTTCGCGTACAGCTGCTTGCAGGGTTTCGCCGTGCCACACGTCGCAATCCCTCCATGTTTCGGCGAGGACTGAACCTGCGGCTCTTTCACTAGGTGTGAGGTCCTTTGGTGCTCGGTCTAGGAGTGTAAGCCGATCTTTTTCGGGAAAATAGGCACTTTCCACATATGTGCGCATTTTCTCAATTCTTCGATTAAGCATGCGTGATGGTGCTGTGTGGTCAATCCCGTGTGTTTTACTGAGGGCTTCAAGGACTGCTTCATTGGATGGTTTTGCCTGCACGAGGAGAGATAGATGTGTTGATCCAATTGCGCGCTTACTGACAATTTCCTCTCCACTGATTAAACTTAATTCCGATCTTCTTTTTTCCACATGGTCTACTCCGTTTGGATCAGCAGCAACTCTCATGGTCAATTTCTCATGTTCATCAGCAAGTTGTAAGAGATTTCTTGGGTCAAAATCGATGTGTCGCTCAGGCCGTGAGCGTGCAATAAGATGCCTTAGTACGCTTGGGGGGACTATACTGAGAAATTCTTGGGCACTCATCGAGACTCCGGTGCTGCTAGACATTGCACCTTTTCCTTTGAGGTAGATCCACTCATAGTTGACGGGGAGTGGGGGTACACATCCTAGCCATTTAGCAATTCGTCGTCCACTGTCCCAACTCCCGCCAGATGCTGAATGGTCTTTTCCAAATGGTTCACAGGTAACTCCTACCCATTCCCAGCGAGCCGGCCAATCGATTCGCCAAGGTAATTTCCCTTCACCCTTGCTGATATCCGACTTTCCTTCACTTCCGTCAGGTCTCTGCCAGTGTGCGTAGGGCCATTCATACTCCCTTACGGTGCATCCACCTAGTATTCCATCATCTCTGCGTGGGGTCCAAGGAAACCAATCTTCTTTCATGCTTCTGCCCGATACTTCTTCTAAAATGGATTTTATTTCAGCGGCGCCATCGCATATTTTCCTTGAAGCAGAAACAAATTCACCCTTCTGATATGCAGCATGGTTGTCAATCACTCGTGGGTGTATGTCTATTTCTTCTAATGCAGATAGAAATGGCGCAATGAAGTGTTCTGCGTAACTTCCTTTGCCATCAGGTGCGGGGATTTCGGCAAGGGATTTACCAACATGGGGCTGGTATGTTTCTTGGTCCAAGAAGGGGTATACTTTCCGAAGTGGGTCTGCTGTGTCTGCGATATATACTAATTCGGCCCTAAGTCCCTGATCTTCACAAGCACGGGTGATCATATCTGCGATAACTACCTCTCGCATGTTTCCAACGTGGATGGGTCCACTAGGTGTAATGCCAGTGGCTATGATATGATGATCTCCCCTCTTCGCGAGGTTTTCAGCAACTGAGTCCGCCCAATGCACGATCGAACCCCCTCTCAAACGGAGATGGCTCGGACTAACCCACGCAGAGCGACTCCATCGATTTCATCTAGCATGGTCTTGTTCACTAAAACCAGTAACAGTTCTACTTCTGCTCCCGCCTTGAGCAAGTTCTCCATTGCCTTTCGCATTGTAAATCCAGACGATAATACATCATCTACGATGGCGACCTTTTTGCCGCTCACGCGTCCGAATTTATCCGATAGGTGGCCGGCTCCAAGTTCACCCTCTACATTTCGATAAATCGCCAATTCGCAGTCTAGATGGCTAGCGATGGCTTGAGCAAATGCGATTCCATTGAGGCTAATTCCTACAATCGTATCGATTTCACCATCAGTCTCTTCAAGAACAATGTCTGCAAATACACTCCCAATTGCTTCAATGCGTTGTGGTCGCACGCCAATTGTGCGCCAGCCGATCTTCACATCGGGTTCGCGGTCACCGGTTGCTCCAGCAGAACCTGAAAGGAGCCAGGTGATTGTAGTCTGTGAAAGAGATAGTTCATCCGCAATCTGTTGTGCGTTCAATCCATCATTGCGAAGGTGCTCTGCTTCGCCCCTCAGGTCATCAATATTCGTCGGCATTGATACCAGTTCTTCACAAGGTATTGATCAAGCCACCGCTGACATTACGTCCGCCCGGTCGATCCGAAGCCTCCTTTGCCTCGTTCCGTATTTCCCAATTTCTCGGCATCTGAAACCTCGATGATTTCTACAGATGGAACTTTTGATAGCAGTAACTGAGCACATCGTTCACCTTCTGCGAGAACAAAAGGGTCTAGACCTGCTGAATTCAGGAGTAATACCTTGATTTCCCCTCTATAATCGGAGTCAATCGTGCCGGGCCCATTTGCCACAATCAGCCCTCTTGATGCTAATCCTGAGCGGGCACGGATCTGGCCTTCCCAGCCCGGCGGGATTGCTACAGCGATTCCAGTTCTTACCATGGATACAGTTCCTTTTTGGATTTGAACCTCCTCGATTGTTCGTAAATCCATTCCAGCGGCAGATAAACTTCCTCGTGTGGGTGCGTGCCCATTCGGATGAACACGTGCCCACCTCAATTCGATCGTTTTACTCATCAGTTGCTCCTTTGTTCAAGAGGCTCATGATCACTCCGGTCTGAATCGGCGTCCTTATCCGAGGCATTCTCCCCGCAACAATTATGCCTAGTTTTGAGTATGATACTTTGATTGACCGCGCGTTTGAACGCATACCCAAGGATATCTCTAATCGCGCGCGATGGACACTCCCTGAACCTGATGTTGAAATCGAAGGTCATTCCACCGTCATTCGAAATTTTGGCGATATCGCAGGCCGGATGGACAGGGATTCAAATCACCTCTACCAATTTCTCCAGAAAGAACTGGGCACATCAGGAACCCATACGGGCGGTCGAGTGACCCTAAAGGGGCGAATTCCTCCTCGTAAGATCAAGTCAAGAATCGGTTCTTACGTCGAGACATATATCCGCTGTCATCAGTGCAAGTCACCGGATACCCTTTTTGGGAAGGATGGCCGGACTACAATTCTGAAGTGCCAAGCCTGTGGTGCGACTAGGCCTGTTCGATTGTGATTTCTATTTTTTATCTATGTGCATGATGCTTTCAGTATGTATTTCTCCTTTCAGGAGATGTCTCTCTACAATCTTCTCGACATTCATCCCATCAGGACTGAGGTGATACCACGTACCTTCAGGATAAACAACGCACGAGGGACCATGCTCGCAATAGTTGAGGCAACCTGACTTCTGAACTCGAATTTTCTTGACTCCACTTTCTTTTGCACTTTTCTTCATCATCTTGAGAAGAGTGAGGGAACCCTTAGCAGCACAAGAACCTCGGGGGTGGTCTATGGGCCGTTCATGTCCACAGATGAATACATGTCGCTCATATCCGGGCTCATTTCGATCCGATTTACTAGTTGTCATGCTTAACCCCAAATGTGCTGTTCATCGTCCATGTTATCGGTTTCAGCTTTCTCTAGGCGTTTTTTGCGTCGTTTCATGTCTTTGTGCTCAAAAGCAATTAGGTCATCATCATCTAGATACGCTGGGCGAAGGTGTGCTATCAGAATAATCTCAACTAGAGCATCACGGGCGATGAAGCGCTGCATGCCTTCTTCATCTAGAAGTTCTAAAGACGTCTTTGAGATTTCCACAAGGCGCCCACGCCGAATGTTATTTTCCCCCTCAGGTAATGATCGTGCATCTAGATATATCTCAACTAAATCGTCTCGTCTCAATCCCGGCCTTCTTTCGATAAGGTCACCATCTAATCGGCTCCTAAATGGGTCAATGTCAGGGGATCCAATAGCCTCCCATAATGGGTGCGCCCATCCGGGAAGATCACCCTTCTCCATTCCGCTCATGGAGCCGGCATGCAGCGCCAGCATGAAAACCCTGCCTCCCAGACGTTGGCACAGCAAGTGGTTCGATATGGGACGGGGGTTGCGGCGGGTGCCGGTGGTTTTGACGGCTGAAGAACTCCTTGATCGCGCGTTCACGAGAGCACAAAAAGCAGCACAGCGAAGCGAAGGGCAGACCAAGAATGAACGAGTACGTGCACAGATGCTGCGTATGACTCAATCAGCAGCAGATGTGTTTTCGGGAGACCTGCGGGGCTGGGTTCGCGGCTGGCCATCCCTTGATCAAATGTCCCATCTTGATCGAGCTTTGCTAGATGCAACTGTTGGTTCGGACTCATATCGCCTTCATCTTGGCTCACTTGATTGGGCCGCTGCCCGTATCATGCCTATTGCTCGTCAGCACCTATTTTCACTGAGACAGAGCGAGGACCTAGAAGAGATCCATCAATTGCGTCGATCAGCGTATGGTCGATATGCATCCATCATCAATCAGATCTCTCCTGCCCTCGCTTGGCTTCGAAAAGTGCATGGCATACTTTCAGATTTGCCGCATGTTGATGACGATGAACCGTGTGTCGTTGTTGCTGGTGCACCTAATGTCGGGAAATCAGCACTAATCGGTGCGCTATCATCAGCACAACCAGAGGTGGCAGGGTACCCATTCACAACACAGAGGATTCACGTTGGACATCTTATCCACCGCCGGCGTTCGATCCAGATGATTGATACGCCGGGTCTCCTAGATCGAGCAGAAGATGAGCGCAATGAAATTGAAAGACAAACTATTGCTGCTCTTGCACATACTGGTGATGTTGCCCTCTTCATTTTGGACCCTAGCGAGACGTGTGGGACTCCTTTCGGAGAACAGGTCGATATATTGAGCGATGTACGAAGTTGGCTTGGTGATACTCCAGTGTGGGTGGTTGAGGCGAAAGCAGACCTTTGGAGGGATGATGATGATGCTTGGAAGTCGCTTGCAGCATCTGAGGCACGTGTGGCCGAAGACCGGTTGCAGTCGGGCGATGAATCATCTTGGGTCTCGCCAGAAACACTTGAACCGATTTCAGGACCGAATGGCTCAGTTGCATCGGTTAGTGTGCATGATGGGGTTGGAGTCGAATCGCTCCGTTATGCACTGACTGTGGAAATCGGACAACCTGAAGTTGGAGATCCATGGGAATTACCGGACAATTGGCCGCGCAGAGAATGAACACATGATCTCATATGCCCTTTCCTCTTCCCAAATTCATGGGTTCAGGCCACTTCATGGAGGAAGCGGCCGAAGAATTCATGGAAGCTCTCTATACTTTTTGGGAACGTGATCCTAAGGAGAGAGTTCGTACCAAACAACTTGCCGAGCATTTGGGAATATCTCCTCCCAGTGTTACCGGGATGGTGCAGCGTCTAGCCAAACGTGGTTGGGTCGATCATATCCCCTATCATGGCGTGGCAATGAGCGATGATGGCCTTATCGTTGCTAGACAAGTCAAGCGCCGTCACCGCCTTGTTGAATGTCTTCTCATGGACGTGCTTGGTTTTCAGGGGGATATTCATGAGGCAGCGTGCCGATTAGAGCATGCCATCAATGCAGACCTTGAGTGGACGATAGCCGAACTTCTTGGCCATCCTGATCGCGATCCTTCGGGAAAGCCGATTCCGGCAATGGCTGAGGATCTCAATCTGTCTTATTCGCCAGATAGCCCGCATGTTTGCGTCTTAACTGCGATGAAGGATGATAGCGAAGCGACCATCATGGCTTTGTTAGATGCGAAAGATGCCCTTGTTTCCTTGGGTTTGTCTCCAGGTGTCTCTGTATCTCGCAGGGATGGTCATTGGTGGGTCGGGGAAAACAAGTTGGTCATCGATTTGGGGCTCGCCATGCGGGTCCTAGTGCGCCCCATTTTGTAGCCTATTGAATCTTAATTTTGCTAACATGGCCGCAGGTTGTGCAGTAAACGGAATATGGGCGGATTGAGGCGGAAAGGCCGTCAATGTCCAATGCGACGCCGCATCTGCAGCGGTGTCCTCGTCCGTTCATGATGTCCCGGGGTTGAATACACCACATGAAGATTCGTGGCACTTTATGACATGCTCATGATCAGTGGTCCAACAAATGAGAACACAAAAATCGCTCCAAAAATGAAGAGCCAGATGCGGAGTTGCTTCTTAGTACGCTTTTCTTTTTCCCAACCTGCTTCACAATTTTTCTTCCCACAAATTTGGGGATCATTAGTCTCTGGGATCGGTAATCGGCAAATGATGCAATGCTTGTGAGGTTGAATGAAGGACGAACTACGTCTTTTCCGGCGCTTTTCATCATCCTTTACGGCTGCCTTCAGTTTTTCACTCGCTTGACCCAATGCTACCCCTCCGTAACAAGTGTTCCTTCGAAATCTTGACCATCTAGCGCATTCAGAAGTCGGGTATGGTCTCTGCCATCAAGAATTCTTAGTTCAAGCCCCGCTTCTGCGGCAGCAGCGGCACCTACTGCGTCGACGACCCCTTGTCCTCCGGGTACATGTTGTCCTGGATCCCCGCATATTTGTCGTAGTTCAGTGTGGCTCAGTGCTTCAATTGGCTGGGCATCATTATTTTCTCGTGGGTCTTCATTATACACATGGGATACATTTGTGGCGATGATGCAGCGTCGTGCATGAATTAAGGACGCGAGGCGGATTGCAACTGCATCAGTCGTGTGTCCTGGATATGTGCCTCCCATGACGACGATTCGATTTTTCTGAATAAGTGTTGCAGCCTTCTCAATTGAATGTGGTATGGTGCTGCTTACTTCGATGCGATCGTTCTTTAGCCAAGTAGAAAATATCAGGGCATTAAGGCGTGTTCCTCCAATTCCGATTTCATCAAGGAGGTCACTGTCAGATGTACCTACGCGGGCAAGGCTGATTGCTTGTCTAGCAAGTTCTCCACCTCCGATTACGAGGGCCATGGGAATTTTTCTTGCACGCTCAAGAAGTCCTTTTACCATTAAATCCAGCCATTCTTGCCTCTGATCTGCCTCTTTGAGAACTGATCCTCCGAGTGCGATCACTGCCGGCCTGACTTGTTGCACATGTTTGGTCCGAGCGATAGAGTTGATAAGTCCGGTGATTGGCCTGAAAGAAAGGAGGCTGTACTCTGTCTAACGATACTGAGACGGCTGCGAGGCGGGTGCGCCTCAAACAGTATCTTGAGGAATTACAAGATCTACGTGGTATGGGTACTGAATTGGTCACTGTGGTGATCCCCCCTGACCGTCAAATACACGACGTTCGAAGCCAATTGGGAAATGAGGCGGGCCAAGCAACGAATATCAAATCAAAGTCGACACGGAAGCATGTGGTCGATGCGATTGAATCAGCGATTTCGACACTTAATGTCCATAAAACACCCGGTGAGAATGGGATTGCAATTTTCGTCGGCCACGTGATTGTAGGAAATAATAAAACACGTTTGGTAAGCATCGTTGTTACTGATCCTCCTGAACCATTCACTTCATTCCGCTATAGGTGCGATAACCGCTTTGAATTGACTCAACTAGAAGAGATGTTGATCGATCGAACCGCATATGGGTTGTTTGTCATAGACCGCTCTGAAGCCGCTTGGGGTCTGGCCAGTGGAAAACGCCTACATGTTCAGGAACACATCTACAGTCAAGTTCCCTCTAAACATGGAAGAGGTGGGCAATCAGCTCAGCGTTTTGAACGCCTCATCGAAGAATCTGCACACGCTTTTTTCAAGAAGTCCGCTGAGCGGGCTAGCGATTATTGGCTTCCTATGTTACAAGATCTCAAGGGAATTATTGTTGGTGGTCCTGGATATACCAAGGAATCGGTCGTGAAAGGGAACTTTTTCCATCATGAGATTCAGAAACGGATTGCAGAAAAGATGTTTGATGTGGGATACAGCAATGAGTCAGGTCTCCGGGAATTAATCGATCAAGCTGGGACCATGATGCATGAAATTGCCCTTGATGATGAGCGAAAAGTCATGATTATTTTTCTACGTGAAATCATGAATTCGCATCCTAAGGCAACGTATGGGGAGCCTACAATCCGGTCCGCCCTTGACCAAGGAGCGGTCGAAACCCTTCTTGTTTCAGAAGCACTGAGAAAATTCAGGTTGAAACTGGTCTGTGCTTCATGCGAGCATTCCTGGTCTTTATCGCAACCAAAATCGAAGATTTCAGAATTCCCGTGTCCAACTTGCGAGGTCGTGAATGACACAAAATCGATTAAGGAGCAGGATGATCTAATCAACGAACTTACCCACATTGCTGCTAAAACATCCGCTTCAGTTCGCCTAATTTCAGTAGATACGGAGGAGGGTGCAACACTGAATGTTGGATTTGGTGGTATTGCAGCCCTGCTTCGTTACCCAATCGCATGAGGATATGATCATGATCGATGAACTTGTAGGTGATCTTGTTGAGGTGCTCCGCCCTATCGTATCTTCCTTAGGTGTGGGAAATGCTGCATGGGTGCGCACTTTTGGGCCAGCAGGTGAAAAGCAGGCTGCTGATTTGTCGCTCCCCTGCTTTGCATTTGCCAGTGAAGTCCGTTCCCCACCTGCCGCTATCTCCTCGTTGCTGGCCGAACAAGTTTGTGCCTCGATCGCGGGTACTTCGATTTCCGAATCCATCGATTCAGTCTATTCGGATTCCGGATTCTTGAATTTCAACATCGATCGGGGATGGCTTAGTAAGTTTTTACTCAAATCCTATTTTGAGGATGTAGGGGGTGCCCCGATACATTCTAGGGATAGCAGTGAGGAGGGCGTCGACCTCCTTATTGAGCATACTTCAGCGAATCCAAATGGGCCATTCCATGTTGGAAGAGCTCGAAATGCCGTACTTGGAGATACTCTCGTTCGGCTTAACAGGTTGCTAGGGAGGCAAGTTCGGTCTGAGTATTATGTTGATGATATGGGGAAACAGGTTGGGATTCTTGCTTGGGCGATGGAACACCTCAGTGCAACAGATGTGGCTGATGTCCTTGAGGGTAATGGAAGGGACTCGGGAACTCCTAAGAAGTGGGTGGGGAAGCAAGATCACGAGCGCGTTCTATATTATCAGGCGGCAAATATATTGAGCGAACATGATCCTTCGATTGGAGACGCTGTTGGCGAACTTGTTCGAAAATCTGAAGAGGGGGATGAGGAAGTTCTTCGTTTGTTTGAATCAGCCTATTCTCCAGTATTGGATGGGATGCTAGACACGCTTAAGCGCCTGCGTATTACCTATGACTCTAAAACACGTGAATCACGATTCATCTTGGATGGTTCAGTCGACATGATTGTTGAGGAGCTTAGTGCTTCTCCGATTCACGGAGTCGCTGCAAACGGTGCGTATTATCTCGAACTTGCAGAAAGAGGTATTGCTGGCGAATCAACAAAGTTTTACTACCAGAGAGGGGATGGATCCAGCTTGTATGCGACTCGAGATGTTGCTTACCACCGGTGGAAATGGAGTCAAGGTAGAAGATTGGTAAATGTGCTTGGTGAGGATCATCGCTTGCAATCAAAGCAAGTTGCTGAAGCCTTATGCGAAATTGGGGAAAAAGCGCCAGAGGTCGTTTTTTATGCCTTCATAAAATTGCCAGATGGAAAAATGTCGACGCGCCAGGGTCGAGTTGTATACATGGATGACCTAATTGAAGAGGCCGTTGAACTAGCTTCAGGAATTGTCTCAAAAAATCGCCCCGATCTATCTCCTGAAGAAAAATTACGTATTGCCGAAGATGTAGGGACTTCTGCTGTCCGCTTCAACATTATTCGAGTGGCACCAGAAAAGGGCTTCACTTTTCAGTGGTCAGAGGCACTGAATTTTGATGGGGGTTCGGCGCCGTTCATCATGTACGCTCACGCGCGCTGTTGCGCAATCGAGCGCCGCGTGGCTAAAATCCAAGCAGAACTCAATGATGATGCATCTGAGAAATTCATTTCGGCCGCAATTAACGGTCCTGAATCACTTCGTTCCCTAATTTTTCGACTTTCCTTGCATGATCGCATACTTCGGATATCAACCGATGAGAATCGGCCTCAGGCTTATGCAACTTGGCTCCTTGGTTTGGCCTCAGATGTCAATGCTGTATACCGTGATTGTCCAGTTGTTACTGATGGGATCGTTGATGCCGGTTATCTTTTGGCGATAAAAATATCTAGGCATGCCCTCGCACGTGGTTGTGGTGGATTAGGGATTGCATTCCCCGAGTCAATGTGAGTTCCTGCTAACTAAGTAGTTTGATCGCCATTTCCCATTTGATTTGGTAGTGGTATTGGGATTGGATTTGGGGGTGATAGCCCGGTCGTTGAAAGTGGCTTTGGGGCCGCTTTTTCATGTCCCAGCCAGTTGTCGTCTCCCAACATATCTGATTGATCCATGCCGCTAATACTCTCTTCTGGTTCATCTGGCCTGAGTTGGTCATGTAATTCTGCTCTTCTGCGAAGGATTTCTTCAGCATTTACTAGGGCAATCTCCCCTAATTCGGGGGGCCTCCAAGATCGAAGGGTTGCGATCGCTCCGTTAACCGATTTTGCTGACTTTCGCTTTTTCCCTGCAACCCATCCTACTTCGAGAACATCCACTTGGTGCTTGCTTTTCCCGAACCACGCACCGCATGAAGTCCCTAAACAAGTTGCATGTTCTTGCACGAGGTCCCACCAAAACTCATAGCGCCCACAAAGTGGACAAATTTCACGGCTGAGGTTTGCAACAAGGTGACCCGAATCTGCAGCGTCATTATCGAGTTCCCATCTGCTAATTGAGGCCCTTTCGACGCGTTTTGAATTGCGGTGTTTCAGATACTGACGTAAACTTTCCTCGGCCCGTGCGGGTTCTGTGTAAGCGCCAAGTGGGCGAGCTGCCCCGTCATCTTCAACGATGACTGGTACGTCTACATGCTTGCTCATTTTTTGTCCCGAAACAGTGAAGGTCGATAATGGCTCACAATATCATGGCCATTTTATGGATGTAATTTGGCTTTTTCACTCTCCGCCATTCCACGCTAGATGTCGGGCGTAGGTCCCATAAATGACACTACTGACACCCAGTGATTCTTCGTTAAAGCGAGACATGTCATCTTTGTATGTGTGATATTCCCAAGATCCAGACCCATAGCATACAAGTGCTCGTCCGTTATAGTCATCTGAGATGTCATAGACAAACGGCCCATGATCGCTGTTGTATGGCATGGAGCCATCTGCATTTTTATCGTTACTCAATAGCTGAATCGAGATGTTGTATTTTGAAGCAATGGCCGCCCTTTCTTGCTGATACATTTCCGTGATTTCTTTGATGGCGTCAATGTCTCTTTGGTCATTTCCAAATAGTGAGATCTGATTTCCTCTAGCGGCTAGGTCAATGTCGACATGGTTCATGTCTAAATTGATATAGAGGCGGAGACTGCTGAGTAATTCTTCGGAATGTTTCTCTACCCATGCGCGTGATCCCCACAATCCCTCTTCTTCTCCACCCCATGTACAAAATTTGAGGGTACGTTGAGGCATACCTAACTCACCCGTTAGTGATGATAATTGATGTGCTATTTCGAGAACTGATGATGTTCCTGAGGTGTCATCTATTGCACCCGGGCCATTGTAGACAGTATCATGATGTGCTCCAATGATGATTTGTTCATCTCCGCTCCCTTGAATGACTCCACATGGCACGCGTACTTCTCTCGTCCCACCATTGTCAACTTGGATGTTCATGCTCAAAAACCCGCCTTCAGAGGCTGAATCCAAGATTTCTGTGCCAGTATTATTTGATACCATCATAAAGGCGATGTCATCTGGAATGAGCGTAAGGTCTGATACTCCTACTGATTTGAAAAAGGGGACACAATCATCTGTTTCTACTTGTCCGCAGTTTACATTGGTATTGACCAAAATAAGTGCTTGTAATTCTTCATCGATTGCGCGCTGAAAGTTGACTGTGTTACTGCCAACACCAGTGGCACCGGATAGCACACCAATTCCATTTTGTGCATCTTCCCATAAATTATCATCACTTCCATCTTCCAAATCAATGATTGGTATGCGCTCATTGAATGCGATTTCCCTAGAGCCACTGTAGCCTTGGAGTACGAAGTCAATCTTATGGGTGAAATCAGTGATTTCTCTTCCAAAGTCCGATCCTGTGCAGCGATTAATGGGTAGGCTAAAGTCACCGGGCCGGCAGAGACTTAGTTCAGGTTCGTTCATGATGGCGAACATTGGAACTGCAAATGTTTCTTGATGAACTTCTTGTAGGCCAGCAGCAGTCATATTTTCCAAAATCATTTGCACAGCAATTTCTTCACCAATGCTCCCTGAAAGACGAGGTCCGATTGATGTAAGTCCTTCTGCAAACCCCCGCGTACGACCGTCATCATAGCCGATAAGAATGTAATCATCTGGTCCAAAGAGGCTCATTAGAGGCCCTCTGACCAGAATTGCAGTTCCTATGACTGATGTCAGCATGAGTATTGCAACAAGGGCAGGAGGTGTCGCAGAAATCAGGGCCTTCAAGCGTCCTGCTTCTTGAACTACGATCACGTGACCTATAGGTGACATATCAGAATTGACTTCATCATCACCGATGGAATCTTCCGTTTGCATGTTAATCACGTGCAACTATTCACTTACTTGTCTTGATTTCATCCCCTGTCCAGCGAGATCCAAGAGTGTGACCAATATTGAGATGATCTAGAATACGTGCTACAACAAAGTCTACTAACTCTGAAACGGTTTTTGGACGTCCATAAAATCCAGGAGATGCAGGTAGGATAACTGCACCATCTCTGCTTAAGTTTGCCATCTGTTCAAGGTGAATGGTTGCAACGGGTGCTTCTCTTGGGACAAGTATGAGTTTTCGCCGCTCTTTGAGCGCTACGAGGGCCGAACGAGTTGCCAAATTATCTGAGATGCCACTCGCGATTTTACCCAATGTCGTGCCCGAACATGGACAAATTATGACAGCTTCTATTTTTGCAGATCCACTCGCTGATCGCGCTCCAATATTGTTTTCGTCCTCTAATTTGATGCCTAATCGCTCAGCAAGTGCCTCGGGGTTTACGGCGCACTCATGCTCTAAAGTTAGTCTTCCAGCAGAAGTAACGATAAGTCGTGTTGTAATGTTTTGAGTTGCTAGGGCCTCAAGAAGCCGAATACCATATGGGGCGCCTGATGCTCCAGAGATGACCACTACCAGTTCGCGCATGATCCATTTCTCCCGTTCTTTTGTTGCCACTTGGGATTATGATATGAAATATTAAGTCAAAGGTTCTGAAGAAGAATATCTAGATTTGGGATTGATTTTTTGAATTCATCAGGGGGGGCAGTCCATGAAATCCGCATCCAATTGCCCAATTTAGGATGAAACATATCTCCTGGTACTGCAAGTATTCCTAGGTCTCGTGCTTGCATGTCCATGATCTCAAATGAATTAGCTAAATCTGGTAAGCGAATCGCACCAAAAAGTGCATCTGGTGGTGGTGTCCATGAATACCCGTGTTTTTTCAGTAATATGCCTAGAGTGGCTGTATTCTCGTAATGTCTCTTTCTCGCTTCTATGAGTACTCGATCTAGATGTGGCCAAGCACATTTAGCGAGAATTATCGAAGGTGTCGCAATTTCTCCTTGGATGCTTTGTAGTGCTCGTCGTGCTGCTGCTGCTCGTTCGGGGCTAGCAATAACCCAGCCAAAGCGAAGTGCTCCAAGTCCATAGCACTTGGTCAGTGAATTGATCGAGGCACAATGAGCCCCTTCTCGGTGAAAAGGTCGATATGATTCGTATCCTCGTGAAATATCAAGGTATACTTCATCACTGATAATCCCAACATTTTCGGCAGCGCATGCTGCTACAAGCCATTCCTGGTCGTCTTTCGTCAATCCCCATCCGGTTGGGTTCAGAACGGGTGTTAGGACTAGTGCTCCAACGGTGGGGAGAATTTTAGATAACTGCCCGCGATCCAATAACCACGGCTCGTTCATCGCTTCTGCACCATCCAGATCTTCCGGCATGCGATCAAAAGGGACTGCTTCAAGACCTAACAAACGCGGTGCATGAACCGTAGGCCCATATGCTGGCATTTCAACAGCAATTCGCGAAGAGCGCTGGCTACCATCTGCAGGAGGCATCATTGCAAGTATGGCTAGACTAATTCCTTGGGTGACGCCTTGGGCAAGAGCGACTTGCTCAACACTTACCTGTTCTCTTTCAGCAATCCACTGACGAGGATCCTCTCCTGCCCATGCCATTGCTAGCATTTTGCTTGAATCAGCACTTTCGTGGAGAGCCCAATCATATGGTAGACCTGATTTTGAGAGGTCGTGATCCCTTTTTTCCCTCATTTTTGGGATATACCAGTCAATATAACCAACTCCATGTAGGTCCACGCCTCGATCTGGTGAGCCGGCCAGTGGCCAATTTTCAGGCAATGAATTGGGCGGAGAGAGCAGTCCTCATCAATCGAGCGGTGCTAGGACGTCCCAGGGTGGTTCACCTTCAAGGCAGAGTTCTGCCTCAAGTTTTCTGTGAAGTGTAGCCTCTACAGTTGAAACAAGTGCATCAATTATTTCGGTTTGTTCTACTTCGTATCCCAAAGCGCTCAAGGATGTTGTTGTTCCAGCATCCAAACCGCAACCTGTGATCCCTTCAACACGACCCAGTGGCGTGGCGAGGTTCAATGTCATGCCATGCCTACTAACCCATTTCATAAATGCCAATCCAATGCTCCCAATTTTTGATCCATCGACCCAAATTCCCTGCATTCGTTCATCCCGATGGGCCTCTATGCCAACATGTGCTAATGCCTTTATCGCCCATTGTTCTAGGCGGTGGATGACCACATTGACTGCCGATTCGCCGATCCTTGCCCACTTGATGATTGGATAAATGACGATTTGGCCCGGCCCGTGCCATGTAATCCCTCCACCCCTGTCAACCTCAATGGTCCGATATTGGTCTGGGACCTCAACTCCGTCTTTCACCGATCTTCGCCCAATTGTCACAATTTCGGGGTGCGAAAGTAACAATATTACATCTCGGATCTGATCTTTTTGTCGTTTTTCTTGCAACCGGCGCATTTCTGCATCGACTGAAGCGTGTGAGGAAGTTCCCGCAACAGCAATTCGCATATGTTCCCCTGCTCCTCGCTTCAGGCCACATGTATTGCGTGCCCTAGCGTGGCTAGTACACTTTCGTGAAAAGCCTCTGATAGAGTTGGATGTGCATGGATTGTACCGGCAATATCCTCTAGTAATGCTCCCATTTCAACTGCTAGGCTGAATTCTCCAGACAATTCACTCACATGCCGACCTACAGCTTGAATTCCAAGAATTCGGTGGTCATTTGCATCAGCTATGACGCGTACAAATCCTCCCCCTTTTCCAGCATCCATTGTGAGTGCACGGCCACTTGCTGCAAATGGAAATCTCCCAACCTCAATTGTATGTCCATGGTTTGTTGCTTCTGCAGGAGTAAGACCAACACTGACTATTTCGGGATCCGTAAATACGACTGCGGGGATTGCAACTGGGTCAAATTCTCGTCTTTCTCCTGCAATGACCTCAGCAACCATTTCCCCCTGAGCACTAGCCCGATGAGCTAGCATAGGCTCACCAGTAAGGTCTCCAATTGCCCATACTTTATTCATGACGGTTCTGCATTGCTTGTCCACTGGTAGGAATCCCTCTTCGTTAAGTTGCAATCCCATGCTTTCCAGTCCCCAGCCTTGGGTGCGTGGCCTTCTGCCTACAGTAACGAGTACTTTGTCTGCTGGGATTAGTTCTTCTAGATCCGGTTGATCACGAGGTTGGACCCGAACTTTTGCGCTTCCGTCAGGCTGCAGGTCTACTGCTGTAGCAAATACTCCTGTGCGTATGGCGATTCCTTGGTCTTTCAGTGCGCGCATGATAGGGCGTCTTATTTCAGCATCAAAAATAGAGATGATGTTATCAAGCGCTTCAAGTATAGTTACTTCTGACCCCAATTTTGCAAATGCCATGCCCATCTCTAAGCCGATATAGCCCCCACCGATCACAATTAGACGCTTTGGAAGTGCATCAAGGTCAAGGGCTTCTCTACTCGAAATTACGGCACCACCTAGTGGTAGGGTGGGAACGCTTGTGGGTACTGATCCAGTCGCAAGAATGACATGTTCGGCTTCGATAATTTTGCTTCCTTTGGAATTCTCAACCACGCATTTTTTGGCGTCCTCAAATTTGGCCCATCCATGTATGATCTCGACCCCTGCTTTTTTGAGCAGCATCTCGACACCCTTGTTTAATCGATCAACAATGCTGTCTTTCCATTCAACCACTCGTTCCATATCCAGAATTGGGGGCCCGGCTAGAGTAATACCCATATGTCCTCCTGCTTCGGCATGTGCTTGAAGTTGCTCAAATTGTTCAGATGCATGGATAAGTGCCTTTGAAGGGATACATCCACGTATTAGGCAAGTACCTCCCGTGCGTTCAGCCTCTACAATCACCGTGTCAAGCCCTAGTTGTCCGGCACGAATTGCAGCAACATAGCCTCCTGGCCCTGCCCCAATAACGAGGACTTTACACCTTCGGGGTTTCAGCACTGCAGCACCTCATAGGAAGATAGTTGCAGGGTGCTCAAGCAAATCTTTGAGAGTTTGAACGCACATTGCTCCATCAAAGCCGTCTACAACCCTGTGGTCCCAACTGGAACTAACTCGCATGATCCGGCGGATTGTAACTCCGCCATTTCGAACAACGGGCATCTCAGTTGCTTTGTGAATGCCTAATATTCCCACCTCTGGGTGATTGATGATTGGGGTTGCACCTATTCCTCCCATCCGTCCGAGGCTTGTGATTGTGAATGTCGATCCAGATAATTCTTCAAGTGATGCTGTATTTTCCTTCGCAGCAGCAGTTACGCGCAGCATTTCTGCTGCAGTTTCCCAGAGGTCTTTCGCTTCAACATGCTTGACAACTGGAACGTATAAGCCTCGTTCAGTTTGGGTGGCGATTCCTAGATTGATGGCTTGATGTCGGTGAACGACTCCTGCTTGGTCATCGTATATTGCATTGCATTCAGGTCGTATGGCGAGTGCTTTGACTAGAGCTTGCATGATGAGTGGGAGATAGGTGAGTTTTGGGGTCCCTTCAGGCCGGTTTGAATTTAGATGAGTTCGCAGTTCCTCAAGATTTGTAACATCAATTTCTTCAAAATAAGAAAAGTGAGGGATTGTTGTGTATGAGGTTGTCATTTGTTCTGCAATTTTCCTTCGCAAGCCAACAACTGGAATGTCCTCAATCCCGGTCTTTGCTGTGCGATTTTTGCCTCCAGCCGACACAGGTGCACCTGCTAAATTCCACGCATCTAGATCGGTATGGGTAATTCTTCCTGCAGGGCCACTTCCAGACACCTTGGCCAAATCAATCCCTGCTGAAGATGCCCGTTTTCTTATAGCAGGCGAGGCAAGAGGCCGTCTTGAACTTGCACCGGGGATTTCTTCCTTAGGTTGTTCAGGATCTGCCGAGTTATTTTCCTCAGAGTCATCTTCCTGCGAGATGAGTTTGGCAAGGTCAGCACTCTCTATCGATGGGGTTTCTAGGGGTTCAGACTCTTTTTCTCCAAGGTCATCATCATCTGTCTCATGCCCTTCGGCGTCAAGAATGATCAGCATTGATCCAACTGGCACCATCGTGCCGGCCTCACCTGCTACTTCAAGCACGGACCCGTTAATGGAAGAGGGTATAGTGACTGTAGCCTTGTCAGTCATCATGTCCACGAGTGGTTGGTCTTCAGTGACTTCATCTCCAACAGAAACATGCCAACTGACAATTTCTCCCTCTACAACTCCTTCGCCAATATCGGGTAACCGAAATATGAATCGTCCCATTCTTCATGCCTCCATTGCTTGTTTCATAGCGTCACCGATGCGTTCGACACTTGGCATGTACTCCCATTCAAGGGAGTGCGGGAATGGTGTGTCCCAGCCAGTGACTCGTGCAATCGGTGCTTCAAGATGGTAAAAGCACTTTTCTTGGACCAAAGCAGCGATTTCGCCACCGTATCCTGATGTGAGGGGTGCTTCATGGACAATGACACAGCGGCCTGTGCGCTTAACTGAGGCGATGATCGCATCCATGTCTAGCGGGACCAGAGACCGTAGGTCAATGAGTTCACCGCTGATTCCATAGTTCAAAATGGCTCTTTCAGCAACATGAACCATCGTCCCCCATGCTAGGACAGTTATATCTGACCCTTGCCGAATTGTTCGAGCAATGCCGATTGGTACTGTATAATGTTCTTCGGGAACTTCGGCAAGTGGATGCCCCCCCCATGTGGGTACGTCATTTGGGTCTCCATGGAATGGACCGCGATAGATTCTTTTTGGCTCAAGGACAAGAACGGGATCATTTGATTCCACTGCTGAAATGATCATACCTTTGAGATCATATGGGTTCGAAGGCATGACCACAATGAGTCCCGGTGTGTGGGTGAAATAGGCTTCTGGTGATTGACTATGGTAGTGGCCACCGCGGATGCCCCCTCCACAAGGTGTACGAATTGTGACTGGTGCGAACCATTCGCCACCAGAGCGGTAACGAAGCTTCGCTAATTCATTGGTGATTTGGTCAAATGCAGGATAAATATAGTCTGCAAATTGAATCTCTGCAATCGGCCGTAATCCATTCATGCCCATTCCAATTGCAGTTGCAATAATTCCCCCTTCTGCAAGTGGCGTGTCGAATACCCTATGCGGACCAAATTTCTCTTGCAACCCATCAGTGGCCCGGAATACGCCTCCAAAATACCCTACATCTTCTCCAAATATGCAGACATCAGGATCCTTCTCAAGACAGACCTCTAAAGCAGAGTTTGCTGCTTCAATCATGTGCATCTGAGCCATTTGTTTTCCCTCCCTTCATCTTCCTAATTTCCGCCTTTGATCGATGAGTTGAGGAAGTGGCTTTTCGTATACATCTTCGAAAAGCGTGGATATTGGGGGAAAAGGTCCATCGTGGTGGGTGCCATGAGATTCTGCCTCTTTGTATGCTGTGATTACTTCTTCATCGATTTTCTTCACGAGGTCTTCATGCCTTCTTTCATCCCATTTTCGGAGTTCGATGAGATGATTTTTCAATCGCATGATTGGGTCTCCAAGTGGCCATGAATCTCCCTCATTTACAGGGCGGTAGCGGCTGGGGTCATCTGAAGATGAGTGGGCTGATTGTCGGTGAGTGAATAATTCGATTAGAGTGGCCCCATGCCCCTTTCGGCCCCGTTCTGCCGCCCACGCGGTAGCTGCAAATACAGCAAGTGCATCATTTCCATCAACGCGTAAGCTCGCAACATTGTATGCTAACCCACGAGCCGCGAATGAGGTCCCTCCGTGGGCAATGTTTTGGTGGGTCGAAATAGCCCATTGATTGTTCACAACATTCAGGATCACTGGGGGTTGGTAAACTGATGCAAATGTCAGCGCATGATGAAAATCACCTTGCGCGCTTGTCCCTTCGCCAAGCCACGATGCAGTGACGTTATCCTTGCCCTTGTAGGCTGAAGCCATGGCCATGCCAACTGCCTGTGGAAATTGGGTTCCCACTGGACTAGAAATAGAGACTAAGTTTCCTTCTTTCCATGAATAATGAACTGGCATTTGCCTCCCTTTCACATTGTCCATTATATTGCCAATGCAATGGCAGATCATGTCGACCATGCTACGCCCTCTAGCAAGTAATAAACCTGGCTGGCGATAAGATGGGTGAAGTAGATCATCATCACGCAATGCCATGGCGGCAGGAATTGCGACAGCCTCTTCCCCCCTACATTTCATGTAGAATGAGAGCTTTCCTTGCCTCTGCATGGTCATCATTCGATCATCAAATATACGCATGCGTACCATTTGAGTTAGCATTTCTAGCACAATATCGGTCGATAATTCAGGATTCCATGAGCCCAATGCATGACCATCCATGTCGAGCACACGTACAAGTCCCATTGCATGCTGTGAGGTGTCTTTGGCATCACAAGATGGTTCAGGTCGTTCTAGCGCATCGACTTCCGGGATCTCAAATTCAAATTTAGGTTCTTCACCCGGCCTTGAGGGTGCACTTGGAATTTCTAGGTGTGAATCTATCCCCTCTACAGTGGACGTTTTTTTGTCGTCTAAAGGGGCTTCTGCATCGGCCGCTTCTGAACCCATCAAAACGGGGAGTGCAGGGGTACACTTGACCATTGCGAGGCATGATATCTATGTGAGCAACTCAAATGCCCATTTTCCCATTAATTTAGGGATGCGTTGTCCTCTCTCCTACCAAGGTGCTTTTTCTTCTCAATTAGACCCATTTTGAAACATCAAATTCCATTTTCTCAATATCTTTTTGGTCCTGATTTTTTCTCTTAGAGTTTTTTCTTTTTAGCGTCAAAATGAGCATGATAGCTGTGATTAGCCCACTTATAGTAACTCCCCCGGCAATTAGGAACATTTGCATATCATTCATCGCTGAGCAACTTGTTTGGCCGCTGAGAGGCTGTTCTTCGTTAGCAGGACAAGGGGTCTGCATCGTCTGACCCTTTTCTGCAACGTAGAAACCCGGTGCGGCTTTGATGCATAATTTAGAACCTGAGGTGGGTTGATATGTGCCGGGTAGACAGGGTACCTGCATATTTGCTCCTTTAGCTGAAACATGCGATCCTGGGTCCGCTTCGATGCAGATGATTTGTCCGTTAAGGGGTTGGTATTGACCTTCAGGGCAAGGTGTTTGGGAGGGCTGGGCTGAACTGCTGACGAAATGACCTGCTGTAGCGTCGACACAAGATTGGCTGCTTGTTCTGGGCTGAAAAGTTCCTGCATCGCACGGGTGTTGCTTTGTCGAACCGAATCCTTCGGCGAAATATCCTGGGTCTGCAGGAAGACATTCTGCCTGTCCTGAATCATTTTGGTATGTCCCGTTGTTGCAGGCGACCTGATTCGACATACCGCTGGATCCAGTATAGTTTCCCCGGTCAGTTAATTTACATTTGTCAGATCCTGCATTGGGCTGATAGGTTCCACTTGGGCATGGAATTTGTTTTGTTTGTTTTGATTCATTGGTGAAGTGTCCAGGGGATACTGCGATGCATGATGGCCTCCCTGCTAACGGCTGATAGGAACCCTCTGGACAGGGGTACTGCATGGTTGATCCTGTGTGATTGACATAGTATCCTGGGGATGCAATATTGCATTCTGCCTGTCCTGACATATTCTGATAGGTCCCATTAAGGCAAGGATATTGCCAGATCATGGCAGCAGAATCAGTAAAATTTCCGGGGTCACTGGTTATGCAGCCAGTGGATCCTGCAGCCGGTTGGTATGTTCCAGGGAGGCACTGTGATTGGACAATTGCACCCGTTTCGTTTGTCCAGTGGCCAGGATTTGCCGAGATGCATCGATGAATGCCATATTCGCCAGGTCCACATTCTACTGATCTTGCAGGATTCAGCGGATGGGAATCTGAGTGATATGGGAGCCCATCTCCATCCGGGTCAAGGTCTCCGCGATGAAATGTGAGATTAGCAGAATCGTGGACTGAATGGGGTGCCATAAGAGGGGTCCTATTTCCCACTCCGAGTTGTCCCCAGTCGTTCGCACCCCAGCACTTCAGGGTGCCATCGTTGAGAATCGCACAGGAATGGCCGGTTCCACCGGTCATCACCACGGCCGAACCATTTACATCAACGGGAATATGAATTGGTGAACCTTGGTGCGTGTTGTTGCCAAGTCCGAGCTGGCCATCAGAATTCTGTCCCCAACACCACATCGTGTAATCCCCCAGAATGGCACATGAATGACGATCTCCTCCTGAGAAACTGAGGACCTCGAGGCCACCGAGATCGACGTGCTGTGGTGAATATTGTTGGTGGCCTGAACCTACATTTCCCAGGCCAAGTTGACCATATTCATCATCGCCCCAACAGAAAAGTGACCGATTCTCGGTAATTGCACAGGTTTGATGTCTATTAGCGACTGCCGTGATGATCGTAGAATCTTCTGGAAATGGGACATGTTGGGGATATGGGGAACTCGCTATGGATTGGCCAAGTCCATTCTGGCCGAAATTGTTGAGGCCCCAGCACCACAGAGAACCGTTCGACATCACCGAGCAGGTGTGTGCATTTCCAGCTGCTAGAGAAATGGGGGTCAAACCCTGCGGAAGGTGGACTTCTTGCGGAGATAGTTCCGAAGAAGATGAGGTGTTGATTCCTAACTGTCCAAAGTTGTTCCATCCCCAGCAAAGAACTGTAGAATCATTTGTGATGGCGCAAGTATGTGAGTTTCCGATTGTGACTGCTGTTGCACTTCGGTTTAGACCAAGGTCCACTGCTTGAGGGGTAAATTTTTTCTCAGTACTTCCAATACCCAACTGGCCTTTTGTGTTCAATCCCCAGCACCACAGAGAACCATTATCCATGATTGCACAGGTCTGATGGCCATCCGCAGCTATGCTCCACACCTTTTCATCAAAGCCAAAATCGATTGGCTGAGGCGCATTGACTTCTGCCCAGGCGCCTAGGCCAAGCCCAAGTTGGCCATGCATGTTGTACCCCCAACAACTCAGGCTTCGATTTGACATCACAGCGCAGGTGTGCTTCATTCCCATGGCAATCGGCGAGGATGAACCGATAGAATCTCCTGCGTATCCGGGCATGTGCACGTCAAAGATGTTCAATACACCATCTTGGTCCAAATCTCTCTCAGAGAGACGAACCTTCTCCAATGATTGACTGCTTAGTCCATAACATCTTGTCGAACCATCGAGCAAGGCAACACAGGTATGGTCGTGGCCAGCAGAAAGGGCAACAGGTACTTCATTTGCTTGCAGGCTTATGCTGCTTTGCCCTACTGAATTATCTCCTGAACAAGATATTGATGCGTCGCTTAGCAGAACGCAGGTGTGGTGTGCACCTGCGGACAATGAGATGGCATTCGATGCAGTTACAGCAATACTCGTTTGTCCATCTAGATTGGACCCCCAACAACTAAGTTCCATGTTCTGTAATAATGCGCATCCATGATCTTCTCCCATGCTGACTGCTACCGCTGAAACATCCCCTGTCCTCCTCAACTGTGGCGACCCGCCAAAGGGCCAGCAATACAGATCTTGGTCATGCATGATTGCACAACTTTCATTCCCTCCAGAGGATATGGCAACTGCGCCTTTCCCTCCAAGCTGGATGTATTGTGAATCGCCAATCGAGTTGTCCCAGCAGACAATAGATGCATCAGAAAGAATTGAACAAGATTCATCAGATCCAACATCTAGGGACACTGCGATCAGTGGCTTTTCAACAGGGGTAGTGAGGTGACCTGATGATACATTCCAGCAATTGATGGTGCCATTATCGATAAGTGCACAGGTGTGGGTGTCGTAGGACGAAATCTGAGTTGCTCTTTGCCTAATCCCCAATTCAGAAAGTCCAGTTATGGAATAAGCAGGACCCCAGCACGAGAGTGTGGCATTCCAATCAATTCCACAACTATATTCATCTCCCGATGAGAGAGTGGTTGAACTGAACATTGACCCTGATTGAAAACCTGGTTGGGAGAGTGTTCCATCGACTCCCTGGGTGGGATTACTGGGTGGAAATATCTGTACGCTAACATTTTGCTCTATGATGTTGATCTGTGATGTGAGAAGCAGAATGGTGGAGAGTATGATCAATCGAGTCACAGACATTGAAAGGCCTCCTGTGCCCCACCACTCTATTGATGCCTCGAGCGTGCTTCACCAAGCAAGTTTCCAGCACGATAGGACGAACGCACAAGTGGCCCCGCAGCGACCCCAAGGAAGCCGAGATTTTCTGCCAGCAATTTCCAATCTGAAAATGTGCCCGGTTCGACATATCTCGCAATAGGGTGGTGCTGACGGCTAGGAGCGAGATATTGCCCGATTGTCAACAATTGAACGCCAGCCTCTTTCAACTGGTAAAGCACCTCTACAACTTCATCATCTGATTCGCCTAAGCCGACCATCAGGCTTGATTTTGTAAAAATGTCATCTCTAATCAATCTAGCATTTGTTAGAACCTCAATTGAAGTATCAAATGATGCTCGGAAGTCTCTGACTTCAGAATCTAGACGGGGCACGCATTCTACATTATGTGCGAAAACAGCGATCTGCACTCCCTCCAAGAGGGTATTGAGTGCTTCGAGATCGCCAGCAAGATCTGAGCAGAGAAGTTCAAGTGTTGTATCTGGGCACTTTGCAGCTACCGCATCTAGGCAACTTCGGTAGTGGGCGGCACCACTGTCTTCCATATCATCTCGATTGACTACTGTAATGACGGCGTGATTCAATTGCATTGTCGCGACCGCATGTGCAAGATTTTCAGGCTCTTTAGGGTCGAGGTCTGGTGGTTCCCTGCGTGTTCCAACTGCGCAAAATCGACAGGTCCGCGTGCATTCTTCTCCGGCGATCATAAATGTGGCAGTTCCCCGCCCCCAGCAATCATGTATGTTTGGGCAACGAGCTTCTTGGCAGACCGTATTCAGGTCATTTTCGACCACATTTTTCTTCGTTGAATTGAATATCTCCATTTCCTTCCCACTAGGGAGTTGAACCTTGAGCCAAGGCGGGTGCCTAAGCACAGGGACTTGGCCTTCCATGGGAAGTCGGCGCGCCTCCATGCTCCCCGCTAAAGGGGCGATTCGGATGAGCGTTTTGTCGACAGGCTTGAACTCTTAGTCGATACCGAAGGCACATGGCAGCTTGCCGATCCTTGGCGGGGGATACTGTTCTTGTAACTGGAGCGGGTACGAGGATTGGCCGGGATATTGCGCTACGCCTTGCAGATTCAGGTGCTAATATCGGCGTGCATTGCCACACCTCTACAGAGGCGGCTGAAGAGACTGCTAAAGAAATCCGGTCGAGGGGGGTCCATGCAAATGTCCTTGTTGCTGACCTTGCAACCTCACATGGCCGCTCTGCAGTGATTTCTTCTTGTGTTGAGCATTTCGGGGGCTTAAATCATCTCGTTAATTCTGCCTCGACCTATGTGCGTGTCCCTTTGACAGAAATGAATGATGAAGTGGCACGTTCTACATTTGAGATCAATACTATTGCTCCCCTCATGCTCATCCACAATGCCCTGCCACATATGCAGGCAGTCCCGGGTGGGTGTGTTGTCAATCTCGTCGATGTATTTGGTGATCGGCCCTGGCCCGAATTCAGCGCTTATTGTGCGTCAAAATCCGCATTACTCGCACTGACGCGCGCTCTTGCAGTGGAATTGGCACCCTCCATTCGCGTCAATGGCGTGGGCCCTGGTGCGATTTTATTTCCCGATTGGGTTGATGCGCCTGAACGCTCAAAAATTGTTGAAAAGATCCCACAAGGCCGACTTGGAACTCCTGCGGAGATTGCAGAATCGGTGGCTTTCTTGATCGAAGGTCCAGAACACATCACTGGCCACCTATTGGCCGTTGACGGTGGTTTCAGCCTCCATTCCTGATTCTTTTCAGTTACCCGCGAGGCGTTTTATTTCATTCTCGATGATTTCGATCCCCTTTTTGAGGTCTTCTTGGCGTGTTTGATGATCTAGGGTGAATAGGATCACTTCGAGTGCTTCTTCAGGACTCCAGCCTCTAGCTTCTAGAGCAGCTGGGCCATGATCTGCCTCACCTGCACAAGATGCGGCGGGGGATATGAAGGCTCCACGTGCTTCACAGGCAATCGCTAAGGCACTGGCGCTGATTCCCGGTATGCGCATCATCCACTGTCCGGGAACGAGTTGATATTCAGTTTCGATTAATTCCAGTCCAACATTTTTTAGTTCTGGAATTGCAAATGCCGTGACTTTTCTGATCGCTTCTTGCTGAGTTGCTTCCGTGGATGCTTTGAGATGGTGCAGTGCCCCTGATAATCTCCAGATGACAAGGTCATCAATCTCCCCCCCCCTCAAGCCATATTGCTCCGATCCACCATGAATTAAGGGATCAATTCCAATTCCCGGTGCGAGAACCAAAGCAGCACTGGCTTTAGGCCCTCCAATGGACGCTCCTGCGATGATGGAAATGTCGGCTGGCGGGATATCTGCCCATTGTACGCGCCCGGGAGCCCATCCCAGGTCTAGAATAATGGGCCCTTCGCAGTCTTTAATTGGTCGAATCTCACCTGTCTCATAATCGGCCCACACGATGGCATGAATCGCGCTTTCACCAAAGTTGGCGTTCGTGCCCTTTCCTCCAACAAGTTGGTGTGCGGAACCCTTCCATGTTCTAGGAGATGCCTCGTCAAGTTGCAGTGGCAGGTTTGGGTGTCTTGTGATTAATCCTCGGAGGGCAGTGGCAAGTGCTTCTTCACGGCTACTTGTGATTACAACTCTCGTTCCCGGTTGTGCGCCAAGTAACTTTAGTAACTCTCCTTCAACCTCGCTAAGTGTAGCTCGATGGCCCAAATTGGTGAATTCTTCGATGGACGTGTCCGCGCGTGGCCGACTTCTCCGGTCAAACTCGTACATCCTCTCTTCGCCCTAATTGGCGCGTACCCCGCGATCCTTTGAAATGATACGCAGGTGAGTGCGTCCGGATTCCAATGCCTGAGACTCCCCAAATCCCAGTTGGCTCGCGCAGTCTGAGCGTTGAAGGAACTCAATTCAATTTGCTTAGTCCAGCAGGTGCAATAGAGCGTTCGTGGAAACGCGTCCTCATCCGCGAACTACGCACATCTCGCGTGGGAGGGCTGCTCCCGAAATGGTCGCTTGATGTCCGTATTGGCGACGACTATGAGCGGGTTGTAGTTTTGCGCAGCCAAGGCTCCATACTCGCTGCAGTAGAGGATGCGGCAAGTGCCTTGGGTGTGCGTTTTGAGGAACATACTGGGCGAAGTGTCGAAGCCGATGAACATGGGCTTAACATTTCTGAGCAGCTTCAGAGATTCCCGCAACGATGGGGCCGGCCTCCACATACGGAATCAATGGAGGTGGAATTTGAAACTCAGGGAACGGGGTTTAAATTCACACTTCCCTCGACAATTCCTCCTACCGTTTTGGCTCTATTTCTCTCTAGCATCTCACTTTGCGTGATTTTAGGTGCATCCTCATTCTTGTTCCTCGCACTAGATTCAAGAATTATTACGGCCTTGTTTTTGCTACTTGTGTTGTCAGGTTGGTACATCACCAATCTTTGGACAAATATGCTCGAACACCGACACTCAATTCAAATCGATCATGAACATGTGGAGGTTCAAGGATATCTGATGCACTTCATACCGGCGCCTCCTATTCGCTATGCTATCGATGACTTTCGAGATCTTGATGTTACTTCGAAAGGGCGCCTAGCCTTTTTATTCTCAGATAGGCGTGTATTCTGTGACATACCACGACGTGAGGGTGAGTGGGTCGTTGGTGAAGTTGGTCATCGGATTCGCAGTATGATCTCTCGGACTGAAGACCTCCTCAAAGATGAGTCTGAGTAATTGCTTAACTGATTGTCTTCAATAGTTATTCCATCGCTCACGTGGTATGATTACTGCATACATGAATAACAGCTGTAACGATTCATTGATGGGGAGCCTCTTGATGTCGAAATCATGGCTGGTGCCGTATTGGTCACTGGAGCGGCCGGCTTCATTGGATCACATGTTGTTCGTGAATTGTTGGTACAAGGGCATTCAGTTCGTGCAACGGTGCGAAATCCGGAGAATGCCGAACACCTGAAGGGATTGCCCGGCGCAGAGAACCTTAGGATTGTGAAAATGGATCTGTTGGAAAGAGAGTCTGTGGATGCTGCAGTTGCGGGTTGTGTAGATGTCATCCACTGCGCAGCGGTTCTCTATATTGGTGCCATGGATCCGCAACGGGATGTTGTTGATCCATCGATTCAAGGTACGCAGAACTTACTTGATGCAATTGATGCTGGCGGTGGAATTTCGCGCTTCATCCACACCTCCTCTGTGGCTGCAATACGTCGAAATGCGTCGAAGAATGGCCAGACCTTTTCAAACGAGGACTGGTGTGATGATGCATCGGTGGAATGCAATGCGTATGGATTTGCCAAAGCGGGTGCCGAAAGATTAGTTCGAGACTGGATTGCGTCGAAACCAGACGCTGAACGACCTCGATATGTCTCGATTAATCCTTCCATCGTCTTTGGCCCAGTCATGTCTAAGCGGCACCTGAAGGGTTCGATGGCCGTCATTGACCACCTTCTTAAGAGAAAACCGGCAGTATTGCTGAAAATGCACATGAATATCGTTGATGTTCGAGATGTGGCCTCTGCACATGTACGCGCGCTGACGAAAGGCAGGGATGGGGGGCGGTATATCGTGTTCAACACCTCAATGTGGATGCCAGAGGTGAATGCAGTACTGCGCAAGCAAATTCCGGACAGGAAATGGCCTCGTCTGATCTTACCGAAGTCATTGAGTTATGTGGTATCCATTTTTCATCCGCAAATCAGTGTGGGGTGGGTTAAACGCAATGTTGGTACTTCGTGTGAATACGATTCCAGTCCTGCGAATAAAGAGTTGGGAGTGGAATGGACTCCTGTTGAATCCTCCATCGTAGATGGGGCGCGTTCTGCCATCGAAGCGGGATGGCGGTGAATTGGGTGCAGGGGGCGGGATTTGAACCCGCGATACCTCTTCGGAACCGGATCTTAAGTCCGGCGCATTAACCTAGCTCAGCCACCCCTGCACGGGGGGCGAGGGGGGGTCAGCCCTTCTCTTTTCGCGTCGGTTGTATTTCGCCAAATAGTGCGTTGACCCAGTCCGCGGCAGGGATGGATTCAAGTTAGGCTCAAGGAGTCCTTCAGGTATGGACGGCGGCGGAAGGTATGGCTTTCGTAGTGCTCTGTGGGTACTAGCTCTTTTCCTAACCGCTCCTGCGTTGGCTTTAATTCCAACAGGCAAGGCGCCATTGACACCTCTGATTTCTGATGAGATTATGCCAGTTGCGGGATCTCAGCATGATTATGTCTTGCACTTGGCAGAGAAAGATACGGCAGCAGGTGGGGATGGCTTCTTGTCGACCGTTGAACCATCTTCGGCGAGCAGTCAGTTCACGGGAGATGTCTCTGCGGAGGAATTAGAGTTCCGAAGCCCCGATTTGGGCGCGGATATCGAGATCGTTGGTGAGAAAATATCTGGTACAGATCGAAAAGGCATGCAATTGTTCATTTTCTTGCGCCATAGGGGTTCTAATTCCACTGCAACTTTTCGATTTAGTCTTCAAGTAGATGGACGGGAGATTGCTGATGCAGAGAAAGAAGTCTCCTCTTGTAACCAATTTGGCTCTTGCCCGTTTGTGCAAACGCCTCTCGACCTGCTTTTTGCACCAGGCAAGGAAACTGAATCGGCCCTTTCTGGCGAACAACTCATTTTGTTGGTTGAAGCAGAGACAACCTGCTCTTCGACAGGAAGCAGTCCCGCTCCTGGATTTGGCGATTGTTCTGCAGATGTTGCATGGGGTGATCTAGAGGATGATAATCAGTTCTCTCGCTTGATGTTTACAACGAATGCCTTGGAATCAAGTGAAGTGAAAATACATCGGCCAGGTTATCGCTGGGAAGAAGATCAGGTTAGCCAATTCCATCCTAATGATTCGGATGACCTGCGCACAATTTTACTCCGAATTGACGTTCATAGCGCCTTTGGTCGTGAAGACTTGCACTCGGTCGACCTTTCTGTCCGTGGTGGTCCGCTAGATGAGGAAATATTGCCTGCAACTGAGCGACATATCGACCCTGATGATTTGGTGCGTGAGGGGAATTCCCTCACTCATTCGGTCGAATGGACTTATTCAAGAGGGCAACGAGCAGGTGACTATCTCGTTGAGTTGTCGCTTCGTGACCAGCGTGGAAACCTGATCGTCATTGACCGTGATTTTGATGAAGATGGACTACCCGATCCCATTACGATTGAGCGTTTTGGCGTGCGTGCAAATGCCTCATCTGAAGTGATACACATTCCACCCGGGCAACAAATTGCATTGGAAGTTCTCATGCAGCATGTCGGCGATCAAGAGTTAAATCAGGAAGTAGAGGTGACTTATATCGATGAATTTAGCGGTGAATGGACGATTCATGAGCCGCCTTCTGCGTTCTCATTGGGTCCTACTGATACAACTGCTACTGCTCTATTCGACATCACTGCCCCGGAGGACCTCACGGAGTTGGATGATGAGGATTCAACTTTCAAAGTACGAATTAAGGTCCGGGCCGATTCAGATTCAGATGGGATCATTGATCCCGAGATTGTCCAATCTCATGATCTTGATCTCCCTATGCGGAAGGTCGATGTTCATGCAGCACCCGTTGTATCGATACATCTTGATTCAGACCGGACTCAGACAATTGCCAACACCACTTCTGAAACATTTGATGATTCAATACCCCACCCGGTTGAAGCCGGAAATGAGACTGCATTTTATCTCACGATCTTCAATGCTGGCTATGAAACCGATGCATTTCAATTGACTGATTTCCGGATGCCAGATTGGATCAGCATTTCGTTTTTCGTCGATTCAACAGGGACGCGCATTGAGCGTGAAGCCAATACGGTCAACACCTACCTTACGCCCGAAGTTAAGCGATTTGACGACCTTGTGATCCGCTTTGTCATCAAAGCCCTTGAAGTTGAGGCGGCATCTGATATCGAGAAAATCACCTTTGAAGTTGTCAATTCTGACAACCTCACTTTCACTTCTGAGATTGCATTTACAATACAACGAACCTATGGGTTATGGGTTCAGCCTGTGTATGATTCGGATACATCCACTCCTTTGGGAAATGTAAGTGGATTAACAGCAGGTGTGGATGACGCGCAATTCCGCCTTGCGGCCAAGAGTACCCGCATCTCGGGGGACCCTGTTCGCTGGAATATTATCCGCCCCGAAGACATCTCTGAGAATTTTGCAGGCAATGAGGACTATACACAGTGGTCTTTCACTTTCCATGGGCAAAACCGCAGTGATCCCCTCCAAGGTCCAATCGTGGTTGGGCCAGAAGAGAGCCAGGAGATTTGGATTGATGTCCTTCCCTCAGAAAATGCTCTGGCGGGGCACCATCGCATTTTGATCCGATTTGAGGATGAAACTGATCCCTCGCGTGCCTTTGTCCTCGGCCTCTTGGTGGAAGTAGAGCATGGTGCTCCTGCAGTTCGAATACTTCAGAGTACGGCAAATGACCCCATGGTTGCAGGTGCGTCTAGAACATATGAGATGACTCTGAGGAATGATGGAAATTCCCCTGAGAATTACATCCTTTCAGCAGATCCTCCCCCTGTGGGCTGGATTATTACAGTTGAACCTGAATTCATCAGTTTGGGGCCAGGCGTAACTCAATCATTCAAGGCCACGGTAATGTCTCCAAATTGCGCACGGGCAGGTGAGGAGGTCGTTCTTCCCGTGCGTGCACACCCTGTTTCGACTAAGGTCGCCTATGGTGATGATTCTGATGAGGTGCAAAACCTCCGTATTTTGGTTGAATCTTCTGGCGGTCTTGCAGGGCTGATGTGTGAGGCAAAGAATCCGCGCCCAACAACATGGTTGCTTGCAGGTGGTTTGGTTGCGGTCATCGCGGCCAAAGCAATGCTGGGTGGGCGCGGAGGTGGGGGTGCGATTGCAGATCCCTCCAGCAGGGATTCTGTAAGTCCGACCCCTAAGGGTGAGGGTGGTAATCTTCCCGATCCAGTTGGAGGAGATCACACGGATGTCTCTGCGGACCTTGATGATCTGGATGATGACTTGTTTGGACTTGAGTGATCGTTTTTTTCGCTAATTCACGCGAGTTGTCCGAACGCCGTTCCATTTCGCTTAAGTGCCTCTTCGTTGGGTCCACTATGGGTTAGCCATGGCGCCGCAGCATACGTCTTCCCCGGTTCAGCGCTTTGGTCCTGAACAGTTGAGGCCAATTTTACTCGCCGCCCTGTTTTTGTTGTCATCATTCAGTCTCTTATCTACAGCTGCAAGAACATACCCAAAAGTTACCTCTGCAGATGGCGATCAGGATGGTCTTACTGCAGTGATTGAGAGTCGGTTTTCCTCGCTCACAGCCCCTTCATTTCCGCTTTCTGATTCCGATCCTGATAGCGATAATGATGGCCTACCTGACGGTTGGGAATACTACTGGGGCCTTAACCCGTGGGATAGCACTGGCAGCCATGGGGCCAGTGGCGATCCCGATAATGATGGGTTGTCAAATATTGACGAATATCGCTACAATTCATTGCGGCCCGGCGGGGCACAAATGGAAGTGGATGATCGCTCTTCAGTTACATATGGGGGTGTCACGGGAAACGGAAATGGAAAACTTGACCACGGGGTCAATTGGAATGGGACTGCGCCCACGAATCAAGTAGATGAATCAAAAAACATGGTCAAAAAGCGCCCTTCTCCTTCATGGGTGGACAATGACCCATGGGGCGATGCTGATCAAGATGGAAACATTGATGATGACGGTGATTGGAGTTCTCTGACTGATGACCTTGGCGAAGATGGTATTGCAAATACGTTCGATAGTGGTGAATCAAACGGGTTCCCAGATGCAGGTGAACCGAATGTTGACGAGGATGTTGCAGGTTGGGACACTGATGGGGACGGCATGGATGATAAATGGGAAATCAATGCAGGTCTCAATCCCATTGACCCATTTGGAATTAATGGCTCATTAGGTGACCCTGACTCCGATCGCCTTTCCAATATTGAGGAATATATGAATCCCGTTTGGTCTACTGCACAGTATACATCAGGATATCCTCAAAACTCTTCCCGTACCTGGCCTAAATACAACGGCACTGATGCTCCGCAGTTCTGCAAGCCTTGGCCCGTGAATTTTGGCGGCAATGGCTGCTCTGACTCGAAAGCACAAGTGGACTTACTCACTAGAACAGACCCCCTTGACCCCGATAACGACAATGACAATTTGATCGATGGTGCTGAAGTTGAGAATGGTACGGACCCTACGGCCAATGATACTGACGGAGATGGTGTTGATGATTACATTGAGTTGACTGGCCAATATGGACCTGGCCGAGATACCCCCAGTAATCCGATCCACCCCGACAGCGACGAAGATGGTCTCAAAGACGGCGAGGAAGATTTGAACGCTGATGGAATCATTGATTCAGGAGAAACAGATCCAATGTGGGTTGAAGATAACAATGATTCTGACAAAGATGGCCTACCGAATTGGTATGAAAACCGCACAGCAAAAAATCACAGTTGCACCTTGGATTGGCTAAATCCTGATTCCGATGGAGGCGGTCGCTTTGATGGGTGGGAGGAAAATACAACGGGCTACGATCCTTGTGATTCTATCATTAACTGGACCGTGCAGATTGTCACAAAAACGAATCAAGGGGGTGGAGTTTGGCGTCTAGAACTCAATACGACCGTCCTTGTTAATCCGTATGAGGATCAGTATGGGGGTGGTGTGGCCAAAACGCCCAATAACATTTCAATACCGTACAATCCCATGACTCCAAGCCTCAAGGCCCTCTCTTCAATCGACGTTACGGTTGACCCTGGTAGTGCTACTGAATTGTATTTCACCAACAATACATGGTGTTGGTATGAATCTAGGCCTGGTCGTTCTCTTTCGGCTTATAGTTCGTACTGTGATGATGATTACAAAGATTCAGATGGCGATCGTCTCTCAGATTTTCAAGAAATTGTGCATAGCACAAATATAAGTGACGCTGACTCTGATTTTGACGGTGAATCTGACTTTTGGGAGGTGATGAATGGGACTCAAGCATACAATACCCTCCTTGGAGGAACTACATGGGACAACGATGGCTATTGTGTGAATTCGATTGATAGTGATTTTGATGGTCTTACTGACAGTTTTGAGGAATCCATTGGATGCCTCCTCGTAAGTCAAGGGATTACTGAACAAGGGTTGCCGATGAAGGACCTCTATGTCACAAACGCCACGAATCCCGATACCGATTCAGGTGGGGTGGATGATAATACTGAATATCGGGATATAACCGATCCTACTGACCCTCGAGATGACATTCTGCCGCCAGATTTTGATAACGATGGAATTCCCGATTCCGTTGAGCAAAATTACACAGGAACTGATTGGCGTGATCCTGATACCGATGATGGGGGTATGCTCGATGGTGAAGAATGTCCTATGTCAAGTTGGATCCCCGGAATGACCCCTGGTGATTGTCCGCCCCAAGATCCCTTCGACCCGTCTGATGATTCGAATGCCCTAAACACCCTTCTCTTCTACGCAAATACCTCCCAAGCCTACGCATTGGCAGATTCTATTTCAGAGGCCCATTGGGTATTGGAACGACGCGGTTTCTACACGGGGGCAAGTTACGCTGTTGATCCCTCCATGCTTGTATCTGTTGATGCGACTTCTTTGAGAAATGAGACCGAGATCTTCGATGGTACAATTTCTACATCTGATGATGTGTACACATGGCAGTTGGAGTATGCAATTCCCATCTTGTCGGCCGAACTTGCACATCCATGGGGTACTGAACTCATCTCTTCGATCATAGATGGAGCAGCAGATGTCGAGCGTGAGCATTTCCTCGGCGGGCTTGATGTAAATGGAACAACAGCAGCAGTTACTCGTCTGAATGTCGAATCTCAGGCATTCACTCCGAGTCTTGCACGTTTGCAGCAGACCGACCCATATTCTACAGCAGACCCTGCAGGTAAAGCGTGGAATGATGCATTCTTGTTGTTGCCAAATAGCCTTACTGACATGACAAATCCGAATTCCACTGTGAAAAACACTACTGATGCAGTTCTTGCGGCTGCAAATGGCGGTCTTGGTTTTACAGATGCTTATCAACAAGCGAAGACATTGGCGAATTGGCTAAAGTCGGACTCGAATCCTAGATTTACGCTTAATTCATCAGGTGCAGGCCAAAACACGACATTAAATATTGATATTGTGGCCTATTTGTTCGATGTAAACCGTAATGGAACGTGCGAAGATTATGCAACCGCATTTGTAACCATGTCTCGTTTGGCAGGGATCCCCTCTCGTATGGTGCGTGGCTATCGTGGAGGCATTGAGACCTCTGCTGGGAACTGGGAAATTTACTCCAATAATCACACCTACTGGGGTGAAGTGCATTTGATGGGCGATGGGACTGCTGGTGTGGGCACAAAGGACTTCGGCTGGGTCCCGATGGATCCATGCCCTTCTCCTGATCCAATTGAAGTTACAAATCTCAACCTCAACGTGGTCAACATTAGTCGTGATGGGACCATTGATTTGGATGTGCAGGGGAAATTGATGTTCCAAGGAACCTCGGATCCTGTTGCAGATACCGATATTGAACTATGGCTCGTACCTTCGGCATCTGCAGGCGATCCCGATCACAGAAATGTCTCTAATAAAATCCAGGCGAAACTCACAACTGCTGCAGATGGATCATTCCAATTTACTGGCCTCCCATCTAGCATGATTGCAGCGGGTGAAGCGAAACTCATTCTCGTGAATTCAGCAAATGGGCGTGCCTTTGAGCAAGTCCATGTTCTCGCTCCATTGCTCAATGTAACGAGTAATACAACCCTCGTCCTTGCCTCACCTTCCTCCACAACTCCAGTCCCTGTGGCTGCTGATGATACGACTCAATTAATTGTCCAAGTATCTTGGGCCGAAGGGCCCTTTTACAATCTCAATGAAACAACCCAATTGCCCCTCACTCTTCGATTTGAATCTTCAGATCTTTTAGCTGCCCCAAGTGGATGGATTGAGGTCCTATCGTCCACTGTTACGGATGGTTTTGCAACCTTCAATGTCGCAATTAGTGCCAATGAGGGTGCAGGCCTGAAGAATGCTTACATCACCCACTCTGGATGGCATGCTCAAAGCACCCCCGGCGCTTATCATATTCTTCCTCTCAACTATTCCTTTGAGTTTGACATACGGCAAGGTCCAAGTTTAATTATTACTTCACTTGAAGGACCCGGGACAGATAATTCAGTCATTGAAGTTGGTAGTCATTTCTACATCAATGGGACGGCCAAGACGAAAGGTACGCCCCCTACGGATCTGAACGGTACTATTGATATCCATGTCCGTACCAATGGAACGGACCCATTTGGTGGAGTTCCCGCCCACTCATTTCAAGTCACTAATGGCGTGATCCAAGGAGTTATACTGCTAGATGCCACACTAGCTCAGCAGTTCCCCGGAGCGGGCTCAATTGACTTCAAACTGATATTCCGTACTAATGACCCAGCAGACCCAACCAATGAAACTGAATTGACAAAGACGCTCGTTGGAGCCTTGGCCATCAGTGCCAATGTCGCAGGTGGTTGCACCTCCATCAAACATGCCCGTGGCGACCCGGTAACTTGTGCAACTGTTACTGTTGTAGACCACAGAGGGGTGCTAGTAGAACCCGCAGTTGGTTGGTTCAATACTTCATATGCCACAAACACCACGTGGGTTCATGCACAGCCGGGTACTGGCTTAACAACTGGCCAATATGATCCTAATTGGCTCTTGGCGTCGGATTGGTTGCCTGGTGTCTATGCAGTCAATGTAACTTACAATAAAACGACTCTTTACCTTGCAAGTCAAGGGCAGTTTGACTTGGTTGTTAGTGGTGACTTTGTGGTTAACTATAGCATTGAGCGAGATTGGACGAATCAATCTGAAAGTGTTTGGATCAATGGTACGGTAAATGATTCGGTCTATGGGCAGCCGGTTCAAACTCCTCAGACAATCACGATCTCAGCAACATTTCCTGCGACAACCGGATCTGTTTCAGGCTCCGTCTTTTCGAGTAATGGCACGTTTTTCCTTGAATTGGTGATGCCCGTTGACCAAGCAGGTGTATATGATTTTGAGTTGGAAACTGAAGTAACTGATACACCATATGACCTCTATGATGGTACGATTGATAATGATGTGATTGGCTTGATTGGAAATGTGAAGCTAGTTGCGAATAAGACTAGAATTGTACATAGAAATGGGGATCAAATTTCACTTGAAGTACGCAACACCGATCCCTTGACCAATCAGCCCAATCCTTCTGAGCCCCTCACCATTCAGATTACAAGGGATTCTGATAGCCTCATCTTATCTCACATCCCACTCGATTTATCAGCTTGGACTGGGAGTGAAAGCGGATTCGCATGGATTAATACAACATTAGATGTGAATGCACAGCCGGGGAATTATACCATTGAGATCATTTGTGCAGATAACACCGCTGGAATTGTCAATCATGGGGCCAATGCCGGCGATCCTTCAAATGCCGATCAACGTCGCTTGTGGGGAAGCAATACGACCGTTGAACTCATGGTCCAAGTTGATTCCACAGTGATAATTGATTCAATCGACCATGATCCCGTAACTGCATTGACTACATTTGTTGCAACTGGAAAGGTTGTTCGCTCATCTGATGGGACTACGCCCGTTGGCAGTTCTGTTGATTTGAGGGCCTATTTCCAAGACAATCCTGGCACCGAGATTGGCACAGGTTCTGCTGATCCCAGTGGATTTTACAATCTGACGCTCACAGCAACAGGCCCAGGTGGTGCGATTTCAAGCGGTGCAAAAGTACTGGCAATTGAAGTTGTTGAAAATGACAATATTCCATTTTTGCCCGATCAGAATGGCACACTTGTTGTTAATGTGCGTGGTGTATCGGACTTTGTCAATCCATCTGTAAATCCTGCAGTGATTCTCACTAGAGGGAGTGTGGTGAATTTGTCCGTTACTCTCGTGGAGTCCTCTGACTCAAATCAAGCCGTTATTGGTGGGGAGATTGGGATTCGTTTGGGCAATTCGCATTGGCTGACAGTACCTGCCAATGTTACTGGTTTGGGTGGTGTTTACACGATCGAAGTACTTGTTCCCATGGATGTCCCCTTAGGCCCAACTACGATTTGGATGATGTACAATGGATCGGCAACTCTCTTGCCTACATTCTATAATTTTACCAGCATAAAGGTCCAAGATGGGGTGGAAATTATCTTTGAAAGAATCGAATCTCCAGTTATTGCTGGCGGTCGAATGACAATCGAAGGCCGTATTATTTCGAATAATGGTTCCATGCCCGCGATTGCTAATGGAACACCGATTGAGATGCAGCTTTCAGTTGAGGTCGACAATAATTCAGTTGCCATCATTAATGGATCTCTGTTTGGCAATGATGGAGATCGCTTTAATCTGACAATTACTCTTCCTAATGATCTGAAGAATGGTACACACTGGATTTCAGTTACTACTCCCGCCGTGACAAATTATCTCACAACGCAGACCAATGGGACCACTTTCCAAAATAGGGGGTATACGACGATTGCATTCCTTGATCCACTCGATGGTGGTGTTCATCGCTACGTGCGTGGACAAAACATTTCGGTGAATATCACCTTGCGAGACAATGCTGGTGATCCTCTTTCGGATGTACAAGTCAATGTCTCTTTGGCAGATGGTGAGGAAATGGTTCTAAATGGTACTACAGACCTTTCCGGTCGTGTATCGATTACGATCCCTCTCCCCAATGTTACAAAGGCGGGCTCACTCACCATCATGACTTGGTGGAATGGGTCGAATGGTGCTGATGGATTAGATGGGTCACAAGGTACCACTACTGTGCTTGTTCTTGTACCTACATCAATTCAACTTGACCCCATGCCAACTCTCGCGATTGCAAATGAAAGTGTTACCATTTCGGGACATATCTTTGATGAGCATGGTAATCTTCTTCTCGATGCTGAAGATTCACATAACCAGTCAGATGCACTCCTTCACCTTTGGATTGATGGCGTTGATACAGGACTTGTGGCGCGCTCTAATTCCTCTACTGGCGCATTTAGTTTTGATTATCTAATTCCATTAGATACTCAACCTGGCCCAATCACAGTCGATGTTCGTTTCCTTGGAGGCTACATTCATGAAACCCCATATTCTAGTGGAGATATCGATAATCCTGAATACCACCTCAAATCTAATGCATCAGATGTCTTTGATGTTCATATTCGGACATTCCTCAGCATTACCTCCGAAAGTGCAAGTGTCGACCGAGGGGATTTCTTTTATGCCAATGGGACACTAGTGGATGAATTTGGTCGTCAAATTGCAGGAGCAACTCTTCAAATTTACCTCGGAGATACCAATCCCGGAGATCTCATTGATACAACTACCACAGATGCTTCTGGTAACTTCGCCTTCCAAAGTGTTGTGTCCTCGACACAACAACTAGGTGATGCTCGCCTCATTATCATTTATCTGCAAAATGGATACCATTTGGGGTCACAGGATGAGAATAACTGGACAATATTTTCTCCAGTCGCTTTGACTGCTGATGGGCCAAGCCAAGCGCTGGCGATTGGTGAATCGCTTAGATTAGTAGGGACTGTTGGTGATAATGTTGGGCAACCGATTCAATCTTATTGGGCTGGACCTAGTAATTACACGCTTGAAGTCCATTTTGCAGGTGTAACTAAGACAATCGATGTTTCAGACCGAAATTGGAGCATTGATTTGGTGATTCCTGAAGGAATGGCTTCAGGAACTCATATTGCATTCATCAATGCAACTCAACAGGGCTGGTACCGTGCGGCTTCGGTATCGGTTCAAGTGATCGTGGCACACAAGACTGAAATTACCTTCAACCTTGATTCAGCAGATATTGATCGAGGTCAGTGGTGGCATATCACGGGAACCTTACGAGATCTTGATGCTGCAAATAGCCCCCTAGAGAACCGCCCCCTCGTCGTGCGCCTAGATGGTGAACTGATTATTCCCGTTGATTCGACTGGATTTGTGATTAACAACCCAGAAACCGGTGAAAATGGGACCATTGACCTTTGGGTTCGTACCACGCAATTGACCACACGTGGAGAGCACGTACTAACAGTTGAACATCTAGGAAATGTGACTCTTCTTGCGACGCACTCAAACATGACTGGAATCGTATGGGCATACGTCTCTTTTGACGATATTGAATCCATCAATCCACAAGTTGTAAGATCTGACCCTGGCGCTCCTTTGCGGGTAACTGGACGAATTAGCGAGGTAGGTGGTAATGAATCTCCGATCTCAGATGTCCCTATCAGATTGGAGAGTTGGGGTTTGGCATTGGACTCTATCGATAATGCGACTTGGCTAGCAGACCGTTTCAGCATCGTTGCTATTGCTCCAGAATGGATTGCAATGAATAGTACGTACCTAGCTTATGAGTTGCACTTTGCAGGCGATGCTTCACAATATTTGAGGCCTGCAAATTACACGGTTAAACCGCAAGAATGTGAGGACTCAGGAATTAGTGGTTCCGTCAGTCGAGGCGACTGCACGTTCATTCAGTTCAAAGTGGATTACCAGATTATCGTTGAGAAGGTAGTCCATGCAAGTACAAATCCTGAAGAAATGACGATCAGAGGTCGTGTGATTCTAACAGCAAATGACACTGGTGAACCCATTTCAGGATTTGAGTTGATCGTCCGACTTTCAAATGAGTCTACTGTGGAACCATGGAACATTACGAAGACCTACGCGACCGATGCAGCTGGCTCAGCCTCCTTCCTCTTTGGTGAAACAGCATCACCCCCTTACAGCCATCCAATGTATGATCTCAGGTTGAGTATCGATTCAGAGGATCAAAGAATTGCAAAAACATCTCGATTTTTCCTTGATGCAGCCGGGCGTAATAGTCCTGTTGTCGTTGAAAGTCCTCCGCCTGAAACACACCCTGAGCGATGGGCTGCAGCAGCGGTAATTGTCCTTGGAGTCATTGGTTATGCAGCGGCTCGGATTCTCAAGAAACGTCGGTCAAATGTTGCAAGTGAACTTGGCGATATCATGTCATATACCGCAGAATTACTTGCTTCGGGCGATGATATCCGTGAGGCGATTTTCAACTGCTATGAGCAAATGTGTATCGTCCTAATGCGGCACCGCTTCTTGCGTCGTGATTTTGAAACAGTACGTGAATTTGAGTTGGCAATTCGCAAGGCATTACCCATTAAGGAGGACTCATTGATCGCATTAGATCGCATGTTTGAAGAAGCCCGATATTCGAAACATGAGATGCTGAGGAGTGACTTTGAGCAAGCACGATCTTCGCTCAAGGATGTCGTCGACGAAATCGACGGGATGGATGCTGGAGGCGTGCCTTCACGCTAGTCCTAACTGACCTTTTCCCACGATATGTTTAGTTTTCCGGGTGCCCAAGATGCGCCTTTGAAGCGAGTATCTTCGCTCCAGTATAGGTCTCTGTTAATCGCAGTGAGTTTGTCAGTGCCAAGTTCTACTTTGAGCCACCTTTCAGTGCGGTCGATGCTCATGCGGATATCGTCAAGGGATAACATCCCTATTTGGAGGAGAGCATTTCCACTCTCAAACTTTCCATGAAGATCAGATACTAATCCGGAAAGTCCTCGTATGCCTATATTTGGATTAACCGATGGGATTCCAATTGCAGTGTCCAGGTGACTATTTCGTGCCTGGAAGAGGTGCTCACTTGATTGCTCAAACGCAGCATGCAGTTCAGGTGCACTCATCGAAAGTCCTAGGACGTCCATTGGCGTCGACTCTTCCTCCTCCAATAGCCCAATCTTGACTTCTTCCACGGTCTCCCCGGGTCTGCGATGAGGGCATCCCTCATGGCTTCGTCGCTTCTTCTTCGGGATGGCGGGCAAAGAATCGGTGTGCCATTTTTGCAGTGCTTTTGGCATCACGGCTTTCAATGTGCAATTCTGCGTCTCCATGGCAGGATCGTTCAAGACCTCCTCTATGTCGCTCATCTAGCAGGAGGATAAGTGCTCGATCTTCCGCCTTTCGGATAGCTCGCCCCATGGCCTGCCTAACTCGATTGATGGCTGGCTGTACAACCACATCTTTCCATGAATTGGTTGAACTGGTTTGGCTTTCGATGTAGGTTCTCAATGCATCTCCATGTACTGATGGTGGGGGGATTGGAATGCCAATGCATACAACAGAACATAATAGGTTATCTCGATAGTCTATTCCTTCGGCAAGACGCCCACCGTATGTTCCGAAAACGATGGATTTCTCCCCTAACGTACGCGCTTTGGCAAGTTTATCTAAAACGAGATCTGCTTCAGATTTACCCCATCCCGCATCTTCAACGATCATGTTTCTCCCGTGCCAGCCTCCACATTCGACCACCTGTTCTAGAAGAACATATGATGGCGCGAAAATGGCTATGTGCCCCGGTGCATGTTCCAGCAGGGATTCAATGTGACCAGTAATTCGCCACATCATGGAGTCATCTCTTCGTGCATATCTCGTTGTCACATCTGTTGCAACGATGACTGGGCGTCGTACAGCGTCAAATGGGGATTTGCAGATAATCGTCCTCGAATCCTCAATTCCAAGCTCTCTAGCGTACATTTTTGGCGGGAGAAGTGTGCCCGACATTAATACGGCACCAGCAGCTTCTCGAAGTATGGGTCCCGCAACGAGGCCAGGGTCTAGAAGGTGTGTGATGATGCGCTGCGTTGATAATTGAGATTCGCCATCAGATGTGCTCAAAATAGCGGCCAAGGCTGTGGAGGATTCCCAGCGTATGAGGAGTTGGATCACGTCGGAAAGCCTCTCACATGCTGAAATGTCCTCATCTGCATCATCAGAGTGGATCTGGATTGCTGTAAGTTCATCGAGCAAGCCATTGCGGGTCCAAGATCCCATTTGTGAGAGGTTTTGTTCTAGCAATACATCGAGTGTTCCAAGGACTTCAATTGCCTCTACTCGAATTTCACTATCGTTGGACTTATTTCGGTTCCTCATCCAATTGCTGATCTCTTGCCGCCAGCGGCGAATAACCTCGGATAAGTGCCTTAAATTTGCCAATTTTTCATCATGTTTTCCTTGTGAAACTGTACTTTTCTTTCCCCTTATTTCTCCTTCAACCTCATTTCTCGCATCTCGTAGTAGATCAGGGCTTAGGGTACGCCGCATTCCTCTCCTAATCCTCTCAGGTAGGTTGTGCGCCTCATCTATGATCAGAAATGTGTTCTGTAGGTCGATTCCCATAGCATCCATGGATGCTTCTCTCACTTTTTCCTGAAACAAATGGTTGTAGTCGCCAATGACCACATCTACCTTGGAAGCAGCATCTCGCGCTAATCGCCAACCACAGATCGGTGCAGGTTTGTTACCTAATTGATGATTCATACCTTCTGTAACGATTTCTTCAGCGTGCATTCTCGACAACCGAATTCGATCATCGAGATTTTCATCTCGCTCAAGAAAGGGCTGACATCTTCTCGTACGTCGATCTTCAGCGCAAATTCGGCTGAATAAGGCAGGATGCTCATTGCGAATTGAGCGGACACACATCGATTTCTGCCCAAGAATGTCTGCGGATGTGACTGGATATTGTCCAGATGGACGCACTTCGTTTATTGCACGTATCGTATCGACTGCGATGCGGTGTTGCGATTGCCTGCTGGTCAGGAATAGAATGCGCTTTGGTTCAACACTTCTCCGGGCGACTCGAATCGCTGCGGTTAGGGCAGCTGCTGTTTTTCCAATTCCGGTAGGGGCACAAGCGACAAGTGATTCTTTTTCCTCAAATACACTCTCACATTCAGCAATCAAGTCTGCTTGGCCGACTCTTGGTGCCTCATGCGGGAACCACGGCTCTTGAATGGCCGCTTCGGTCAAATCACTCACAAAATTGTAGCGGTGGTAGGGGGGCCTTGAGCAATCCGATGCTTTGACTCCGCAAAGTTCCAATTAAGGGGGGGTGTGAACCTCCCGATCTTTATCAGATCGGGAGGTTGAGATATCGTTTGACGCATCCATGGTGACACTGGATAAGTGCATTCGCATACGAAGGCGCAGAAATGAATTGTATGATGGAGGTGGGCGAGGGGGATTATCTCCCCCCGCCCGATTGCATCCCATCTCCCTCGACGCCATGCTCTCACCTATTCTGTAGGGCGCTCTTGACTTGGATCGTATCCTGGTCTAGAGAGGTCGGCCCATTGGTCCGAGATTTCCCGGATCCGAATGACCTCTCGTTCGACATACTCGCGGACTGCGAGTTTGATGAGTTCTTGTGGGGAATGGCCTAGTCTCTGATGGACTTGCCCGAGAATGAATGCCATCTCCGTTCCAAATTCGACACTGACGCTGTGGACACCTGGTGTGCTTGGCTTAGTATCTAGCCATTTATCGAGCACAGTCCGGATAACGTCGCTTCGAGAACGCATGCCATCCACACCGATTTGCGCATCCACTCCCCCAAGAATTGCCTCATCAAGGCGGAGGGACACGAGCGTCCGTGCTTCTGTCATGTAAATTCGGAGGAAGGGTCCCAGTATATAATGTAATACGTTTGTATTTCATAATGTATTACGAAAGCATATCACCACCTAGTGCCTCTTCAAGGGTGATATGGTGCTTGATCGAGCGCGCTTCGTACTCGGCAGAGAGGGCCTCTTTCCGGGTTTTCTATCACCTTTCGACTCGCGGCTGGATCATGTGCCGCTGCATATCGAGATACGATCTCCATCAGACAAGAACCTCCCAGTTGAACATCTGAAATCTCTCAACCCATCGCAGCGAGATATCCTATTAGATATGGGGTCAATGAAACACGAGTCTGTTTTGGATGCATTCATGCTGGGTTTTGATCGTGTTACCATAGATAGTCGCTCTGAAATCCGTGAACTCGGCCTCGCTCATGCAGTGAGTTCAAAAGTTGTGACGCGGCTTGTCTTGGAAAATTCTCTCCAGGAGTTGCCAAAGGATATTCCAATGATTCTAGGGCACCTTGAAAATCTTAGAGAAATTGTGCCATCCCATCTTCTTCTTGTTACTCGACATAATGGGGTGATGACGAAATTCTTTGATTTAGCTGGTTCTAATGCGGTGTGTTCATGGGAATGGCATCTTGCCCCTGCAGAAGGATGTCGCGTAGAAACTGGCACGCTTTGCCCTGCTTCTTGGGCCATCATCCATGAGGAATTAGTGGGTGACGCTTAATGGCATCAGATCTCGCAGTTCAAAGATTACTTGCTGCGTCAATGTCAGATTTGGGAAGTGATCCGATATGCCGAGGTGACCTCATTCGTCGATGGGTGCTAGACCTTGGCTGGCTTTCGAGGTCAGAGAGTGAATTGGCAATGACTAGTTTGATTGAGGCTGAATGGTTGATTGAAGAGGCGGATAATGTACGTATTGCTGTAGTTACAAGTGGAGTAACAGCTCCACCTGGTTGGCAGCCAGACCTCTCTTCAATTCTTGATTGCTCGCCTCCATTATTGCCATCAAAATCAGTGCTAGAGGAGAACTCAATCGTCAATCGCAGGCCCGATGAAAAGAGCATGACCCGGTCGGCCGATGAAATAAATGTGGATGTTGACTTCCAGCTAATGCAGCACATTTCGTTGTCAGCGGGGATCTCATTGAGGGAAGTCGCTCGCCGAGCTCGCCGCAAACGCTCTGCACTTGGGCCAGCAACATCATGGATCTGTTTGCTTCTTGTTGCGTGTGAGCAGGCGATTGACCTTGACCCGATCTATGCCTCTTTTCCCTCATTCTTGGACTGATTTCCCAGTCCATTAGAAGATCTTGCAGCATCTTCAACTAGGAGTATTGGCAACAGTGTCATGGCTAACACAAACGCCCAAACAGCAGCGATCCCCGTGATCATTCCGAAATCTCCTACAAGTGGCATAGGTGATAGCAAGAGGACCGCAAATCCCGCAACCGTTGTTGCAGCAGATAAGCCAAGTGCTGCCCCCGTTGTCTCAATGGTCTTAATTATCGCCTCTTTCGGGTCTTTCATATTGCGATACACAGTTTCAAAGCGGCGCCAAATGTGGATTGAGTAGTCGATTCCCAATCCGATGGATAATGCGGTGACCATGACCGTTAGCACATTCCAATCAAGGCCGAGTAGTGCCATGCTTCCAGCGACCCACAGGGCACAAACACCAACCGGGATGACGACCATAATTGCAGGCCAAAGCCTTCTTGTTAGGAGAAGTAGAACTAGGAGGGCTACACCGAGTGAAATCAAGGTGGATACTAATTGTGAGGCTGTAATTCGATCAAGGATTTCAGTTTGTTCAACAATTTCGCCCAAAGGTGTTACTGTGGCATCATTTCCCAAAACTTGTTTAGTTTCCTCGACTAACTTATTCAAGCCACTAACTGCTTCGGCATCTTCTGTGCTATCGGAAGTAGAAAGGATCAGTTCTAGACGAACTGACGAAATTCCACCGCTCGGATTGAATTTTACCGCTTTTTGGACGCGATCATCCCAATCACCTCTGGCAGGGTGAGGGTTCGTTGTTGTATTACCAATTTCTTCTACTGCGGAAGATAATTGGTTATTGCTCAATTGGGGTGTTCGCAAGCGCCCATCACCTGTCAAACTAAGTCCGTACTTGTTCCCGAAACCGTCTATTCGTTCGACAGCATCAGTAAGCAATGGCCAAAGCCCTTCATAGGCCGCAGTCGAACCACCTATTCCTCTTGCTCCAACTACATGAGGTACTGAATCCACGCGATCATCCAGTATCTCCAACTCATGGAGGAGGGTAGATGCATCAATTCCTCCGTCATTTGTACTTTCGACGAAGAGGTATGCTACTCGCCAACTTCCTGAATCCACATTTGCCCGTAAATCAGTGCGGGCTTTCATGACTGCAAGGTCAGGATCAAGAAAGTCACCAAGGTCAAATTTTCGATCTAAGCTCAAGCTTCCTGCAAGTGCACCAACGGTGATTAGTGCAATAATTCCCAATGACCTTGCCCGATCTTTGGTTAGTACTGTGGCAAAAGCAGTGATGCTCTTGTTCGTCTTTCTACTTTTCTCCCTAGGTCTATGGTCTTTCGAAGTTACGTGTTCTATGAGTGTATGCAATGAGGCAAGGAGGATTGTCGAACCAGTAAATGCAATTGCAACACCAATTGCAGAAGCAATACCAAACCAACGCAGGGCAGGAATATTTGACGCAAGTGCAGAAAGAAATGCTGCCATAGTTGTCAATGCCGCTAGGGAAAGTGGCACAGAGAGTGTTTCAAGCGTGTTTGTCCAAGCTTGTTCAGCTGCAAGTTCCTTTTCCTCCCCACGGCGTTCTCGTTGCATGTGAATTGCAGCGTCAATCCCCAAACCAACAACAAGTGGTGCAACAGCGATTTCAAGCACGGTGAATGGTGATCCAATTAATGACAATACGGTATAGATCAGTGCTAATGACGATGAAAGTGCGAAGATCGGAACTAGGACATCGACAAACCTTCGAAATGCCAAAATAAGGACAATGGTCACACTCATTCCACATAATATGATCAATCGTACGGCATCTCTGCGCGCCTCTTCGTCGACATCATGGGTGACTAGGTCAAGGGATGTTGATTGAATTACCAAGTCCTTGGTAGAATTTATGTCATCCAACATGCCCCGGATTCTTGCGTGTTTATCGCCCATTTTTTCAGAATCTTTCTCAAATTCAATGACCCATACCGTGCCTCGTGCAATGGGTGCAGCATTACTTCCAGCAGTCGCTCTTCCCTCAAGATGGTCACACGTCGAACTGATATCAAGATCCGAAGAGACGAGTGAATTTTGCACAAAACCAGCCTCTGATAGAAGGGTTTGTCCTATGTCGCCTCCGCTACAACCATCTGATGGATCAGCAATGGCGTCAAGAAATTCTGCCCAACTTGACCAATTTCTTAGATTGGCAGAGGCTTGTGATACAGATAGATCATCGAGGAGTGTTGGTATTGACAAGACTGTAGTATTTGGTTCAGAAGATTCCAATTCACGTGCAGCATCAAGTTGCTGAATTACCGCGTCCCAGGATAGCACATTTCCACTTGGATTTGTGGCATATATGAACAGAGGTCGCCGTTCTTCGCCATGTTGCTCAATCATGCGCTCAGATGCTTGAGTGGCATCTCCGTCTGGGCGGAAGTCTCCCATGTGGGTTGTGAAGGTTATCGGGTTTCCTGTTAAATACACAATCGATGCAGTCGTTAGTACCCCCCATGCAATGACTACTGCGATTGCGAATCGGATCGACCGCCGTGCTTGCTCAGCACCACTCCCTCCCACAACAACCCGACCATATGCCTGCACATAAGGGGGCCCTTTCCCACTACCCATCATACGAAAGGGTTGAAGCGGGCTTGCTGGTGCGCTCCGTTCATGGCGATCAAAGTCCTGTTGCAGGAAGGCCTTGAACTTCGACTTCGGCTACCCGGTGAAACCCATACATCTTTGCAATTATTCCGTCAACGTCTAGATGGCATGAAGAATGTCGACTATGTGAATTATTTTCTTGGGCATCGTGAACTCGATGAACCTGAACTTTTCGTGCGAGTTACCAAAGGGAATGACCCAGCGGATATCCTTAGGGAGTTATCCGAGTCTTTATCGGCTGAATTCTCTGACCTCCAAGCAGACCTCAACAAACTTTGCTAAATGTGGTGAGTTCGGTGGATGTCTCCGACATTGAGTCGGAAATTGGCTTAGACAGATATGCGCATGATGAGAAAGGCATTGGGGGCCGCCTCAAATGCCGATATGCTGATTTTCGGGTGGAAGAAATTATTCGTCCTCCTGCAAATGATCCCAAAGGGCGTTTCACAGTTGCAAAGGTCCATCTAACAAATTGGGAAACACACCGATTTGTGCATAAAATCGCAGCAGCATGCAAGATCTCGAGGAACCGGATTTGGTATTCAGGAACGAAAGATAAACGTGCGATTACCACTCAACTGATGGTTATCGATGCTCCCACCGCTGCAGTTGAATCAGTGAGTCTTAGCGATACGCGTATTGAAGTGATCGGCCGAACACACCATAAAATCCGTCTCGGATCCCATCGGGCAAATCGCTTTTCAGTCGTTGTACGTGGGTGTGCTGAACCAAATGGTGAGCCTCTTTCTGTGGTTGATGCGCTACAAAATGTGGAACTTATCAGATCAAAATTAGAACATAATCTTGGGCCAAATGCAGTTCCAAATTGGATTGGGCCCCAACGCTTTGGAGCTGGCCGCCCAGTTACTGCACGTTCTGGAGAATATATTCTCCGTGGGGATTTGGAGAGTGCGATTTCAGAATATATCGGACTTCCAGGACTACATGATTTTGATGAATCTCAGTCGTTTAGAAGTGCGTGGAGGGAGCAAGGAGCCACTCAGGACGTGCTTGACCTAGCACCTTCTCGTTTAGGATATGAGCGCAGCATGGTCGAAGCACTTTTGCAACGCCCAGGTGAATGGGTCTATGCTCTCAAAAAATTGCCCTATCGCCTTTTGACCATGATGCCGCATGCTGTGCAATCTAAGATCTTCAATCACTGGCTCGCCAAGCGAATTGACCTCGGTTGGTCGATCTTAGAACCAAAGGTTGGGGACGTTGTGTGTGCTCTTGATACCGAACAACGTGCCGATACTTCACGCTCGGTTGTTGTAACTGAACGCACATTGGACCGATTGTGCCGAAATGCCCGCGCCGGGCGTGTTGTTCTTACAGGACCCTTACCTGGCGTTGATGTACAAATGGCAGAGGGTGAACCGGGTGACCTTGAGCGATCGATTATCACAGACCTTGGACTTGATGGCGTAGATTGGTCCATTCCTTCCATGTCTCGGCTAGTAACTTCGGGGAGTCGCCGAGCAACTTTGCAGGCAATAGATGAATTTGAGTTTGAGTCCGTAAATCGCCTCCCTGTTGAAGAGATGGGTGAACGCTGGAGTGATGGTCCCGCTTCAGAATTTTCCCATACTCATGGGGCATGCCTCCGTTTCCGATTCAATTTACCACCTGGTGGGTATGCAACATCCCTGTTGAGGGAATATATGTGTGCGCCAATAGATCACTATACTTGAGTCCATCAAACGGCAGTTGGGGCGACGTGATCGTCGTCCTTGTCTCCGGTCTTGCGGACACGTGACCAAACAGTCTTCATGAGCAAATCATGGTGCTCACGGCAATACTCAAATCGAACATAAGCTTCTCGAAATGAGTATGCTTGTTTACCTGTAGCAACTAGAAATCCCTCAGGCGAGAGGCGACTGGTGATCTTGCCATTCTCCCGACACTCAGGATAATCACAAGTTCCATCGCCCATGTGCATCTCTCCCCATCCGTATCGGTTCAACCTGTTGCCTCGTCGTTTGCTTCTATGAACATTAGGGGCATGTTTGCCTCAACAGACTCTCCTTCGACACATGAGATGCTTCGTACTGTTCCACCGATTGGCGAGCGCATCTCATTTTGCATTTTCATTGCTTCAAGAATCAGGCAGACATCTCCTTCTTCAACACAATCCCCTTCATCAACAAGCAGTGAGATCACCTTACCGGGCATGCTAGATGTGATTTTTCCTCCCCCACTTTTTCTGCGTGTTCTACGAGGGGTTACAGTGGCGTTTACATCTCCTCCTTTTATGCGGATTTCGTGCTTTTCACCATTGATTCTGGCAATCCAAAGATCATCTTTCTGTTCAACATCTACTTCGAACATTTCTCCGTCCACTTCGACTTCGATTTTTTCTCCCACGATCTCACCTCCAGTTCCGCCCTTTTGACCTTTGATTGAGGAGTGATTCTCTTCCCAGTCTCAGGCCTCTGTGATCTTCTCCCCACGCTGTGCCTGATTTTCGGCCTGAAGACGCAGGGTCATGCTTGCCGTGCCTGTTTCGCACATAAATGACAGCAATCATTGCTGCAATTTGCTGCTTCATCATTTATATGTCTCCATCAGAGTGGTATGTTTCCGTGTTTTCTTGACGGTCTTGCTTCTTCTTTCCCACCAAGCATTCCAAGTGCCTTAATGAGGCAGTTTCTTGTCTCAGTTGGATCGATGACATCGTCAAGATATCCTAGGGAAGCTCCTGTCCATGGGTTTGCAAACTGCTCATCATAATCATCAATCAACCGTTGCCGCTCACCCTCGGAATCTGTTGCATGTGCAATTCGTCTTTTATGGATGATCTCTACCGCACCTTCGGCTCCCATTACAGCTAACCGGGCGGAGGGCCATGCGATGTTGTAGTCTCCTCGAAGATGCTTAGAACACATGACGTCGTAAGCACCTCCGTATGCTTTTCGGAGAATGACTGTCATTTTTGGGACCGTTGCCTCGCTGAATGCATAGAGCAATTTTGCCCCATGCCGGATTATTCCTCCCCACTCTTGCGAGGATCCTGGTAGAAAACCTGGCACATCGACAAGGGTAAGAAGTGGGATGTTGAATGCATCGCAGAAACGGACAAATCGTGCAGATTTAACAGCAGCATCAATGTCGATGCACCCAGCAAGTGTATTCGGCTGATTTGCCACAACGCCTATTGATTTCTCGCCTAAGTGTCCAAAACCTATGACCATGTTTTTGGCCCATTCAGGTTGGATCTCAAGAAAACCCCCTCTGTCAAGAATTGAAGTGATTACATCATGCACGTCATATGGCTTGTTCGGGTCTTCAGGAATGAGGCCGGCAAGTTCAGGGCAATTCCGTAATCCAACATCAGAACTTGCTTGATTGGGAGCCTGTTCAAGGTTGTTGCAAGGTACGTGATTCAGCAATTGACGAGCAAGCGAAATTGCGCTCTCATCATCTTCGGCGGTCAGGTGTGCGACTCCTGATCGTGATGCGTGGGTTTGGGCACCTCCCAGCTCTTCAAATGAAACGATTTCATTTGTAACTGTGCGAATAACCTCAGGCCCAGTGATGAACATGTGTGCGGTTCCTTCTGCCATGATCACAAAATCGGTAATTGCAGGGCTATATACGGCACCTCCTGCACATGGGCCTAAAATCACACTGATCTGCGGGATCACTCCTGATGCGCGCACGTTCCGATAGAATATTTCTGCATAGGAGCCAAGACTTGCTACCCCCTCTTGGATTCTAGCACCTCCACTATCATTGAAGCCCACTACTGGTGCACCTGCCTTCATTGCCATGTCGAGTATCTTACATATTTTCAGACCATGCATCTCTCCGAGGGATCCCCCGTAAACGGTGAAATCTTGAGCGTATCCAAATACAGGCCTTCCACTGACTGTGCCGTGGCCACAAACTACACCGTCCCCTGGTATCACATTTCTGTCCATGTTAAAATCACGACACCGGTGTTCAACCAGTGCATCAACCTCGTTGAAACTATTTTCGTCAAAGAACTGGTCAAGTCGTTCACGCGCAGTCATTTTACCGCGTTCATGCTGGGCTTTTTTCCTCGCTTCACCGCCTCCCGCTTCTGCGACTGCCTTGCGCCGGCGTAGGTCGTTCGTGCGGTCCTTTGAAGTCGCCACGGAGTTGAGGGGCGTCTATTGGGCTTCATAGGTTGCCCTATCTCATGAGTCAATTAGCCTCTATCAATAGTGGTTTGATACATTGGGGGGATCGCCTTGAAGCAGCAGTGCCAATCCGGTCACGTGGATGACTCCGCTCGCATCGTGATCGCAAAGCCGGGGCTTGATGGCCATGACCGTGGTGCAAAAGTGGTCGCGAGAGCCCTAAGAGATGCGGGGCATGAAGTCATCTATACTGGCTTACGCCAAACTCCAGGACAGATCGCTCGAACAGTTGCTGAAGAGGACGCTCGTCTATTGGGTCTGTCTAGTCTTTCAGGTGCTCATAACACACTTTTTCCTAAAGTATGTACTGAATTACGCGCTTTAGGGATGGATGATGTGATTGTGTTTGGGGGGGGGATTATCCCAAATAATGACCGAGAGATATTATATTCAGGTGGAATTCGCGCATTGTTCGGGCCCGGGACTACGAGTTTAGAAATCATCTCCTTTGTATCTGCTGCCTTAATGCACCCCGAGCCAATTGGGGTCGGTGATGACTCGAATTGGGTTTGGGGGGGTTGAAAAGTGGACCTTGAAGAGCGGCTCGCAGCAGCACGTGAAGGTGATCGTCGCTCTATTGGGCGCTTGCTTTCACTCGCCGAATCTGGTGAGTGGATCCCTCCTTCCTCTCCTACAACCGAGGAATGGTCGAAAATTGGGTTGACTGGCGCACCTGGTGTTGGAAAATCTACAATTGCAAATTCCTTGGCCTCAACTTGGATTAATTCGGGCATAGGCCCTATAGCAATTTTAGCTGTTGATCCCTCATCTCCGCGCACAGGTGGTGCACTATTGGGCGACCGCGTCCGGATGTCTGCATTTACAGATCATCCAGACGCTTTTGTCCGTTCAGTCGCATCCCGCGGTTCTGGTGGTGGTTTGTCAAGCGCAGTTGAGGCAATGTCTGATGCATTGATCCAGTGTGGATTTAGGAGAATCATCATTGAAACGGTTGGTACAGGGCAGTATGAAGTGCGTGCTATGGCAGTTTGTGATCGGCTGGTTCTTGTCGAAGGTCCTGGAAGAGGTGATGCGATACAGGCAGAAAAAGCAGGTGTGCTGGAAGTTGTAGATGCGGTTGTAGTGACTCGTTCAGATGACCCCAGTGCTCTTCTCACGGCCCAGAATTTAGAGCAATCTTTGGTGCTTGAGGAATGTCCTCCTCCCGTCTTCATCGCTTCTGGTCTTACGGGTGAGGGGGTGGAGACACTCGCCGACGCCCTTGCAAATCTATCTGTTAGACCGGGTACAAGCAAGGCACGTGCACGTGCCTCACTATTGGCCGAATCAGAGTCTTTTCTTCTGAACCATTCGGGGCTCGACGAGGCAATTGACCGTCTATGCGCAGGCAGCAGTCCGAAGGCCGAATTTATCAGATTAATTGCAGAAAGGGATGATGGATGAAGTCAGTTCATGTGGATCATGCTACCAGTTCGGTAGGTGGTAGATATGGGCATTATGTACGCCGTTTTGTTCATCTTGGCATGGGGGTTTTTCCTTGGATGTTTTATTTCCAAGGGGAAGCAGTATCGAGCCCTTTTTCCATGACTCCCGTCCAATTTGTCACGTCATGTGTGGCGCTAGTCTGCGTGGTTGAAATTCTACGCCTGTATATTGGTATACCAATTTTTGGCCAAAGAGAGTATGAATTGAGGCAGCCGAGTGCAGTTGCTTGGGGGGCTGTGTCCATGGGTCTTGTCTTTCTTACACTCCCTGATGCAGGGCCTAATAGGCATATTGGGGCACTAGGCTTACCAATCATATGGACCCTTATTATTTCTGATCCAATCATCGGAGAAATACGGCGCGCAGATCTTGGAGAAAGGGCAGCGTGGACATTTGGCCTTGCCTCAGCCTGGGTTGTTTGGATCTGCTGTGGTTATTTTTTCTCTACCCCTTGGATCCTTGTGCTAATGATGCCGCCGGTTTGTATTGCAGCAGAACGTCCTCAACTAAAATGGCTTGACGATAATGCTACAATGCAACTAATTCCTCTTGCAGTGATTTTGTATCTTCAACCTTGGCTTTTTTGAGAGTCATCCGAAGCCCTTGAATGGGGGGTGCTTTGGTTTCGGTTAATGTGTGGGATCGCCGCCGTGCTCGGTTCTCCTTCCCATGCCGTTTTAGAGCGCATGGTTCATTTCTTAGCACATAGGGGCCCTGATGGATTTGGGACTCACGTTGACGAAGATTGTGGTCTTGGTCAAACACGCCTTGCAATTGTAGACCTTGATGGGGGTAAGCAACCCCTTTATGGCGAACGGAATGCTGTTTTAGTTTCAAATGGAGAAATTTACAACCATCTGAATATCCATCTAATGTACCCGCAACGTACGCGTACTTCTCGCTCGGATAGTGAAGCGATTTTGACCTTGCATGACGCACATTGTTCGGATCTATCTCTAGTGCCTTCTAGAAAACGCGCAGAAGCCCATCTTGAATGGGTGAAAAAACTCGATGGAATGTATGCATTTGCCCTTTGGTCTCCGGTAGATCGAGAGTTGATCCTTGCTAGAGATCCCATGGGCATCAAACCGCTTGTTCGAACACTAGCACCTTCTGGCCGATTGCTTGTTTCGAGCGAAGCTAAGGCACTACGTGCTGATTCAAGCCATGTTCCTGAGATCGACGAAGTAGCTATGGCAATGCGAATTGCCTATGAATACCCAGTTGACGAGACCACTCTACTGAAAGGCGTCACTCAAGTCCGGCCCGGCTCAGTTGAAGTTTGGAAAATTGATGGTAAAGGCCACCCCTGTCTTGTTTCAGTAGCCACCCGCAGTACATGGGCTCCTTCTACCACTGACGTGCACTGGGATGATTCATCATCCTTCCAACTCCTCTCTTCTCTTCGCAAAAGTGTGGATGACCGTCGCATGGCAGATGTTCCCTTTGGGGTTGTACTTTCAGGGGGTCTTGATTCAAGTTTGATTGCTGACTTGGCAACTGAATTATCTCTTGAAGAAAGTATGGACCCTCCTGTAGCATGGACTGTGGCAGAATCCGAGGATAACCCCGATTGGTTAGCTGCAGATGATGTTGCATCGATATTGGAAATGACCCATCACTCGAGGGTGATCGAGATGAGCGACCTAGAAACTGCGATACCAGCAATGGTGTGGCATGGCGAAGACCTTGATACCTCAGTTGCCTTTTTCCATCCTTTATTCTCATTGGCATCCTCTGGGAGAAAAGTAGGGTTGTGTGGACAGGGATCGGATGAACTTCATGCAGGCTACCCTCGACACCGAGATTTGTCTAGGCATCAGGCACTGGTCGCTTCACGGCTGGCTTCAATGAGTAATCTCCCTATAAATCCTGAGTCGGGAACTTTAGCACCAGTACCCGCTGGATTAGGCAAGCCTTGGCGCGATGAAAATCTCAATCCAATGTCCGATTTTAGTGATCTCGAATCAGCCTTGTCCTTTGAGGTGAGTCGTGGGCAATTGTCGAACTTCCAACTTCGCCTTGTGGATCGCCATTCAATGGCACATGGACTTGAAGTTCGAGTTCCCTTTTTGGGCCGTGATCATCTTGAGAAAGCGCGTACAATTCCTCCTCATATGCGTCATCCGGGAGCATCGGAAAAAATCGCACTTCGCCTTGCTGCTAGCCATAGCCGCCTACCCCGATCAATTATACGCCGCCCCAAACTTCCTGCAGGAACTGCAACCACACCTACCATTCTGCAAGAGGTTTATTCGAGTTCTAGGCAGATCATCGATTCAGTATTGGTCCGACATTCCAAAATGGCGAGTGCGTTACGCTCTCAACCAGACGTTGCACTCGGATTGGCCCTGTTTGAGATTCTTCATATAGGGCCAGATGTAGTCGATCTAGCGGAACAGGATATTTGGTCGCTATTTGACGATTGGAGTGATTAAATGACTGATTTTTTAGAACCGATACATTCTGAATTAATTTTAGGTCGAAGACAAATATTGGCTGCTCGATCTTATTTTGATGACCTATGGGGTTCTCAGAGGCATCCCATTTACGGGAGTGTAGATCTGAGGGATGCTGGCTGGAAAATGGGGATTGTTGATACCAATGCTTTCCCCTCAGGCTTCAACAACATCCATCCAAATGATCACGCTGCACTGGGGGGTGGCTTGAGAGACGTGCTCCGGATTACGGCAGGACAACATCTCCTTTTGGTACCTGAAAATCATACGAGGAACCCGAATTATGTGGATCACCTCTTTGCACTGCAGAGCATGTTGTTGGAACAAGGATTTGTTGTTAGTATAGGATCTCCTTTTTTCCCAGATGAGCTCGAAATACTAGATGGTTCAGATGAACAACTCCCCCTCTCTAAAATCAGTTATTCAGTTAATGGTGAACTGCTAGCAAATGGGTCCTCTGTTGATTCGATTTTGCTTAATGCAGATTTGTCAGAGGGGAATATCCCGAATTTCGGGCAAATCCCCGTCCGCCCACCTATCGCACTTGGCTGGCATATTCGTCGCAAATCTCGCCATCACCAGATACTTGATCCCATACTGTCTGAACTTGGGGCTTTGATGGGTATTGATCCGTGGCGCTTAGGCCCACTTTGGGAGACTTCTGAGGACCGATGCTTAAGCCGTTCGAGTTGCTTGTCCGAAGTAGCAGCACTTGCTGATCAGTTGCTTGAAAGAATTGCAGAAAAATACCAGTCTGAAGGCATCAGTGAGACTCCTACGGTATTCGTTAAGAATGATAGGGGAACATATGGATTGGGGATCTTGTCTATTACCTCCGGTTCAGACCTCCTCGGATTATCTCAGCGCAAATTGAATCGTCTGACCTATTCCAAAGGAGGTTCAAAAGTTGAAGACTTCATTATCCAAGAGGGGATTCCAACACGTCTCATGCATGAGGGTGAAGTTGCAGAAGTCGTTATGTGCTGTAGTGCTGGTTCTCCTCGCGCAATATTCCTCAGGGCCAGCCGCAAAGATGCAAGATCAAACCTCAATTCAGCCTCTGCTCGCTTCATCCCTCTCCCAATGAATCGTTGCATGATGCCTTCCTTGGCTAATTTCCTAGCCGAATCCGCAATGTTGGCCATGTCTCGTGAATTAGAGTGGCCATGAGTTATTCATCCTCATCAACTTCCATGCCAACGATCTCGAATTGGGATGGAAATAATGCAATTGCAACTCCTGCTATGAGCATTGTTAAGCCCCACCCGAACCTCCCTTGAACCACCATCATTTCAAGAGCGATAACAACCAATAGAAGCCCACCGATGTTACTCATCCAAACCATCGCTTTGAATGTTGAAAGTCCAACTCCCTGGGTTGTCGGGCTACGAGCAGGCCCAAATTCTGCTCCAAAGCGTATGGGCGGCTTGGTTGACGAAGATTCAGACATAATGTTTCCTTACCGATCGATCATCGTGATTGCATCTGTTGGGCAAGCTAGTATGCAAAGTCGGCAACCTGTGCACGCATCTCGGATGATTTTTGCTTTTCTATTTGATTTTGTCTCTAGGATAGGAGATGCTAATGGTGCATCGTACATTTCTATGGCCTTATCGTCACAAACGATTGTGCATTGATCACATCCAATACATCCGTCACGGTCAACAAATGCCACACGACCCTCACCACCTTCGATGCTCTCAAATCTAGCCTCATGAGCGGAGGATAGCTGATGCTTGATCTTCTCACGTTCCTTTTCCCGACGAAGTGTGAGGTCGACAGGTGGCATAATGAATGTGGCAGAGGGTTGTGCTTCTCAAGTCTGCTGCTTTTCACTAATCTGGCGTGCTAGGAAACTTACTACATCAAGGATCTCAATGTCATGATCTGGATCTCCCTCAAATTTGAGGCACTCAAAGTGGCTCACGCACTTTGGACATGATGTCAGCATGACCTCTGCACCCGTCTGCCTTACTTCTTCAAATCGAGATACTCGTAATGCTCGACTATCTTCATTGCAAGACATCATGCTAGATACTCCACAACACATCGCTTCTTCCCTAGAATGCTCCATTTCTACGAGCTCAACTCCATCAACGTTTCGTACAAGATCACGGGGCGTATCGTAGACGCCCATCTGCCTTCCCAATCTACATGGGTCGTGATATGTGACTTTTATTGGGTCTTGAAGGGTGGATTTGATGTCCAGTCCGGCTTCTGAAAGAAATTCTGTTGTGTGCATTACCTTCAGATCAAGTTCATAATCTCGGGCAAACGTTCTGAAACACTCTGCGCAAGAAGTGACTAATGTTTCAAGTCCGCTAGCTGATATTTTCTTCTCGTTATAGGCCTTGAGCTTCTCGTAGACTTCGGTCATTCCTTGCCATTTTTGATCATGGCCACAGCATTTTAGGAGATCCCGCCCAAGATATGCTACATCAGCCCCAACTTGATCAAACAGCGAGAATGCAGCATCGGTGGTTTCGCCCAAATTCATAGTTCCCTCATTTAAGTGACTAAATACCATTTCTTGGTCAAGATAGTCAACACAGCCGGGATAATAGCCGACCGAAGAAGAGATGCCAGCTTCCTCCAAGGTGAGGAACGCATCATCTTCCTCTTCTTCGGCTTCTGCTGCAAGCACGGCTTGGAGAACACTGTGGGCAATTTCTGTGGGGGGAGGTCCTCCAACCATGAGGTTCCTTCGAATGTCGACATAGGAGTCATAATCTACAAGTTGAGGGCATACATTTGTGCAAGCACCACATGTCAAACACGAATACATTGGAACTCCATCATCCTCATTGTTCCATGTGTTGTAGATGATGTTGAGTTTGTCGCCACCTGTGAATAAACGCACAGGGCACGCATCATCGCAAAGGTCACAGCCGTAACACTTGTTCATCTCGTACTCGTATCCATGTGCCATGCGACGCATCAGTGCCCAAACCATGGCACCTAGAGCTAAAGGTGGGATGAACATTGTATAGATGAGTTTTGCATCCAAACTTTTTGGGTTTTTATGGAAACCAATATTGCTGATTTGTTCTGAGCAAGTATCAAGATCACCGGCACAACCCATTAGTGAATGTTCTGAGGCGTTTCCTAAATCGACTGACATGCCCTTCAATGGGCCGTCTGCAGTGTACAGCCTAAGGGGCTGGTATGCCTTGATGATCGTAGTTGCGGAGGCATGCACTCCTGGTGAAATTGTAGTCGATATGTTGAGTTCATATGCGTAGGTTTGGCCGACCCTTAACTCGATCATTTCAGAATTACACGAATTTACGCTATGGAGTATGTTTGACCCATCTGAGATCGTCATGAGTAATGTGTGGTCTGCACCATTTCGTATGCTATTCCGTATTATGCATTCAACATCAACGGGGACTTGGTCTACAACGCCAGTGTCAGTAACTGTGAATTGACCTGAGATCACCGTATTTCTCTCGGTGCTTGGTAAAGCCCAGCCCTCGATGATCAATGGGATTGGTTGGTCTGCAAAATGTCTTGAATTTCCTGTGAAAACAGAAATCCATGTTGATTCACTCGGTGATGCGATGTGAATGACTAAAGTTGTGTGATCAATATTTTGATTTTCAGAAGTCTGCAAGGTTGCATTAAGAGTGTGCTCTCCAGCACTTAGATTTTCGATTTCAATTACAACTGAATCCGAGTCGCCTGTTGGGGTGAAATTGGAGATTCCAGATGCGCCTTCTTCTCCTGCTTGGTTGGTGACGCTCCATTTGAGCGTGTGTTGCGTACCAGGGCTTAGTGAGGTGATGTCAGCAATGGCTTGAATTTGAGACGCATCATCAATTCCAGTGATTGGTTCAATGGCATGTACGGCAACTGGTAATGAAAGTGAAATTGTGGGGCTCAATCTTGGATGGGAGATCAAGAACCAATCTTCCGACCCATGAATCGTTGTTCCATTCCGATCACTCAAAGTAGCTATTATGGCGTGATTTCCCGGTGCTAGTTTGGACCCTAAGTCGAACGGCAATTGAACTGCAGTTGAAGTTGGGAGGTTGCTGTCGAGAAGCGTACTGTTGGTCCCATGTGGATCAATGTGATGCACTCGCAAATGCACGTTGGTTGCTTCTGCAGGTGGATCTACTGCAATACGTGCTGACCAGTTTTCATTCACCTTTCCAACATGGGTGGAAAGTCCACTGGCATCTGGATGTGGCCCTAAGTTCAAAGCCATCTCGCTTTGATCAATTTCCAAACCACTGCGCTCAATGATTGCAGTAAATTGTAAATCTTCCCCTGGCAAGTTGGTCAGTGTAATCTTGCCGCTGACGCTTCCACTTTCATCTGGCATTCCTAATTCAACATGGCCACTCATCTCACTCGTTGATGAGCCACTTATGGTGCGTAATATCTTGCCGTCAGAATCTTCTACTGACCAGCGCATTTGATGAGCGATTCCCGGGGCCATGTTCTGCACAGCATAGTTGACTTCAATGCTTCCAACTGCATTTAGCCCACCTGTAGGTGTAAGTGCAGCAAGGTCTGGCCAAAGCACAGTTTTGGTGCCCGGCAAGGAATCCACGATGGTAAGCATGCGCGTTCGCTGATCGAGGATACCATTGGAAATTGGATCACGTAATGTGGCGCTAAGTATGTATTGCCCTGCTGAAAGAGCCGGTATGTTCGTATCCGTGCCCGATGACCTTTCAATTCCTTCGGCTACAACCTCATTTCCTCCAACAGGAGTAACACTCCAAATAAGGTGCTGTGAGTCGATATCTGTGCTGTCACTAACCGCATTTACTTGTGAGTTGCTATCTTGATTCCCATTTACCCCTGCAAAATCGAAAATCGTACTGCGCGTAGGCTGGTACGTGGACCATTGAAGCCAATTTGCTGCTGGGACAATTTCTCCTTTTTTTCCAAAATCGGTATTGTCCTGTAATACTACGTCAGATGGTTGGCCCCTCATTTTTTCCAATTCGTCGATGTCTTCCATTGCACCAAGCCCTCCATAATCCCAAAATCCTCCTTCGTAGATTGGCCATGTTGATGCGCAAATGACGACAGCAATCAGGAGAGATCCTAGTGAGAGTCGTTTGCCGAGTTTTGGAGTTGTTTGCACGCCGATGCTAGATATTAGGAACCATCTGACTAAGAAATACAATGCGATCCAAATTAGAATTCCAGTCATAACCCAGGGGATTGCGTTGAATACTTCTGCAGTCCAAGGAGGGCGAACGCCGCAGGAAAGGCCACTATGGCTATCAAGCTGGCATGAATTTGCCGTGTTTTTTCCATATAGGTCGAGGAAGATGTTGATAGAAAATACCGAAATAAACCATATGTGCGCTAAATAGATCATCCCGAGTGTTGCAGCCCAAGGATTCTCAACTCCTCTAGCCTCCCTTCCTCCTAGGAGGGGTGGGAGGATCAAAAATCCGATTGGAATGCCTGTGAGTAGGCTGCCCCACCATGCGGCATTCCATGGAAATACTGGCTGCCCAAAAAAGGATCCAATTGGTCCTAGGGGGACCATAAATTGCGGAAGATATTCTGCCCATCGCAGATATCCGTATGAAAAGAGGACATACCAGTCAGGAAACACGAACCCTGCTTGTGCAAAGGGGTCTGCGGCATTATGGAGTGGGGGTGGTATGATCCATGAATAAATACAGAGAACAAATAGCATGGCGAGAAATACTAGGGAGTCTCGCAATGTTTCAGTTGGCCAAAATGGCTGCCCTATAAATGTCCTTTTTCGTTCATTATCGGATGAAACTAGTTTTTCCTTTTCCCGCATGTAAGTGTCTGCAACAGCGCCAAATCGATCGATAATTCCCATGTCTAACCCTCCTGATCAATGCGGCTCTGCAATCCCCTGTACCCAGACAATAAATAGATGGATCAGAAAAAGTGATGTTACAACAACTGGCAATATGAATACATGAATGAAGTATAGCCTTGTGACTGTTTGTCCTGATAGTGAAGTGCCTCCAAATAGCAATGTCGCTGCTTGAGGGCCAATTAATGGCGTTGACTTGGCCATGTTAATGCCGATTGTTGCTGCACCAAATGCCAGTGCATCCCATGGCAGGATGTAGCCGCTGTATCCAAATAGAATTGTGAGTGCCATCAGGATCACCCCGATAATCCAGTTCAGTTCTCTTGGGTTCCTGTAGGCACCTGTAAAGTACACTCGACACATGTGTAGGAATACACTCGCGACCATAAAGTGGGTAGCCCAGTGATGTAGGGACCGGATGATGTAACCAAATGGCAATCCAGTCATGATATACTCCATACTTTGGTAGGCGGGGCTTGGATCACCTATGCCACTTGGCACATAGTAGATGCCGAGGATTGTTCCCGTAATAACAAGGATAATGAAGGCAAGAAATGAGATCCCTCCAAGACAGTAGAGGGGGTACCAGTACCAAATGATCCGTAATTTGTACTTCTCAGCATGGGTGAGCGGCATCTGGCGGTGGACGCTGTGATATGCGTCTCTGCTCATTGCCCAATAATCCTGAATACGAAAGCGGGTATCGAGCCAGCTGAATACCCACAAGAATGAGCGCTCTGCTAATCCCATTTTCCCGGAACTTTCTACTGCACGCAAGATGTCTTTTCTTGGCGCATCTTCTCGCTCTTTGCGTAACGTAAATGCGATAATAATTGATATTAAAGCAACGAATATCCAAAGAGTGACAAATAAGAATTCCATGCTATTCTCTCCTCAATCACAGAACGTATACCACTCCAGATGATCTGTTCTACCGACAATCATGTCACTTTCTATATCGAACGGTATGAATGGCATACCCACGGGTGCAGGGCCCCCTACTCTTCGGATCCCGATATAGTCAACCTGTGACCCACTACTGGTTCGATTTCGATTTATTTCGACTACTGTGGGGTCAAACCGGGATGAATGGCAAATGCAGAACAATTTGCAGCCTCCTGAGTCCGTTCCTCCACTGGCCCAAGTATCATTTGTGAAATCATTAGATACCAACCTCCATCCGGGAATGCAGCACAAATGTGGGCACCGGCTGAAGATGACTGCGAGATTGTCGTGAGGTGCGGCAGGATCGTCTCGAACATCTTCCCCATGCCCGATGACTTTTCCGGATGCATCGCTTCCTTCGAGATATTGAAATCTGGGCTTGTTATCCTTGACTGGCGTGCCTGAGTGCTTGGTATCTGGTACATAGACGACATTTACGGGGAGTCCATTCCAAACACCCTGTGCTCCAGCCATTCCAGTAACTGTAGATGCTGCTTCATTCTCAAGTTCACTAACGAGCATTGGAGTGTCGTGCTTACTCGCATACCATGCCGAATCTTCTTGACCTTTTGGGACCCAATATTTCACGGCCAAGTCTCCTGCGCCTCCTCCTCCTCCTGGCATGAGGATCGATGCATAACCTATGGCACCAAGGCTAGCTGCGAATACACCTGTCGCGGCCGTTAATCCATATTTCATGAAACCTCGCCGATCGAGATGTTCTTCTTTTTCCGAACGAGAGTCATCCCCCTCGGGTAAACCGGAATACGTTCGGCGAGCCATATGATCCCTCAGATTCGATATTCCTTCCATGTCGTTGGATCTTTCGGCCTAAGTGGTTTATTTCGCCTGTGCTTAACGATGATTAGGTCTGGCATGATGAATCGCATGTAGACAATCCCCATGATGATGATTGTTAGTATTGCCATGGCTAGTTGATAGGACAAGTTCTGCTGGTCCCATCCCTTGATTAAGCCATAGGCTGTCGTGAAACTCCAAAATATGGTCCATAGAAGTCCCCACGCAAATGATATTGTGACCAAAAATGTGGCACCACTTGATCGGATGGATGCACGAACAATTGAACCCGCTTCGACTTCATTGAATACCCCATGTTCTATGGCTTTCTCAAGTAACTCGGGAGTGAGGTCAAAATCTGCCAAGGCCGTTTTTGCATCCTCAATACTTACCTCACCCGATGATACACCGCGTAATAATTCCTCAATCGGGCTGACTGACGATGGCATTCACTGATCACCCCTTCGCTCAAGGCGAATCCTTAGTTGAAGCAAATTACTTCTTCCCTTGTGGTGGCCTGAAAGTCCGTATCTTAGCATGAATCCACAGAAAATGATGGTGGCAATTACTGAAGCAAACCCAAGTAATCCAAGCCAATGCGCTCGGAATTTTGCACCCATGTGGTGGAGGTCGACAACTTCCTCTTCAGAAAGGGGTTCGGTGTTGCCATCCCCATCAAGGATCATTGTTGTCGCTATAAGGGAACCCCCTCCTGCTTCAGGAACAGGGAATGCCAAACGGTTCCACATGTCGCCTTGGTTCCCTTCACCCCCATTTACACTATTTCCTGCAACATAGAACATGATGTGTCCTTCCCCTGAAGAGGGTGCGGTCCACTCAAGGTTCCATATCCTTTCTGAATTGTCAATCCCTGCTCCCGTGCTGGTGTGGGTGAGGCGTGTATTGTTGTCTTGGTAGTTCTGGGTGTTCCCATCAACAGGTGCCAGTGATCCGGCCTCCACCATCATCGAGAATCCAGCAGAGTAATCTTGGCCTCCTGAACCAACGGATGGCCCCCCTCTGACCTGCAATGTGAGGGGGTATGTTTGCCCTTCTTCCCAAGCAAATGGTACCCCGTCTAGAAGTACTGAAACTGACCTTGTGGGTTCATCCCCATGACAACTGCAGCCTTGCAATGCAACATCCTGCCCATTTTGGATCCCTCCAATTCCGCTAGGTAGACTTGAGCCGACTGGGAGTAGCAACATTATCAATGCCACAATGCCGCTCCGTTGAGCCATCTTCGAAAGGGTCATACTGAAGGCCACTGAATGATGTGTAACGCGACTTAAGTGGGTTCGATAAACGTTTGCTGCTCTTTTACCTCTATGCATTGTCCTTTTTGGTAGTCCATTTAGGCGCGACCTGATAAGGCGGGCTTGTCCTCGGCATAGTGATGGTGGACCTCCCGTTTGAGAACACTTACGATCTCACCGCTGCTCAGTTAATCACCCTTGGTGAGGCTGAAGATGCGATGGAGATGGGGCGTCTAAATGCAGCTGAGAAATTACTGGAGTCGATGGTTGAAGAGGATGCAAATTGCATTCCAGCCTTAGCCACTCTCGGGCATCTTAATGGGCGCTATCTGAGTGATTATGAGTCTGCGATATCATACTATGAACGTGTGCTGAAACTCGAGCCAGACAATGCTTGGGCCCGTGATGAGCGCCGACGATACATGCGTTGGGTGTCGCGTGGGTAATAGGATGGATGTCTGTGGATCCGGGGGCAATTCTGATTGCAGGTGTTGGCGGAGTGGGAGCGCGCTGGGCGCGTGCTGCCTCTGCGATGACTTCGTCATATGCGGATCTCCTCATCATAGACGCTGACCCCAGTTCAGAGCCTGAACCTCCAAGTCAATGGATCCCGCTAGGGGGTCGCCCTGGTCCAGAAGGGTGCGCTGCCTTGCCCCCTGTTGCTGAAGAGCGTGCGCGCCGACTGACTCCGATCCTTGACAGGGTGCTTGAAGATGTCGAATTCATGCTGCTTTTCGTTGGGCTTGGTGGTGGTACGGGCAGTGGAGTTGCCCCTTGGCTAGCAAGACGTGCGCGTGCGTCGGGTTGCCTAGTGGTTGGGTGCCTTGGCCTTCCATTTGAGCAACAAGTGGCAAGAAGAAGTATCGCTCAAGAATCGCTTTCCTCACTTTTGGGAGTGCAGCATCTCTCCTTGCGCGTGCGTCTTGACCACTTAGCACGTGCTGCAAGGGAGAGGGGTCTTGATTGGGAAGATGGTGGGGGTTGGGTGCCTGAACTTGCAGGTGGCATGGTACGCACACTCGCTCAAGTAGGCCTGATTAATCTGGATTTGGCCGATCTCCGTTCCACACTTGGGGAAGGGGGTACGGGGACAATTCTCGTTGGTGAAGCTTCTGTGGCTGATCCTGATGCGCTTTGGAAGCAAGCTTGCGATGGTCCTTTGGATCTGATTGATCCGTCTCATTGTGACCGCATCTTGCTGCAAATTGAAGCGGGCCCGTCGTTTTCTGTTTCAGATCTTGAAGCGGTTGCTCAACGCTTTACAGAGGGTATGTCCGATGATGCACAGGTGATTCTCGGAGCCCGCCTTGATCCTGAATTGGTTGGAAAAGTGCGGGTCATTGCGGCGATTGCAGGGCCGGGACCAAATTCGTTGGAATAATGTTCACTGATTCATTAAGTGGGGGATCATTTCAGCGTGCATAACTTGACTCCTCGGTAAATCATCTTCAACGCATCCAACCTAAATGCACATGGTGGCAGATGTCAGAAGATGAATGGTCCTAAAAGTAACCAAATCCCAAATGCAGCACCTGCTATTACGTGTAACTTGAAAAGGCTTGATTATTCTTTCTAGTCCCCCCATGCATACCTTTTACTGAATAAACCAATGGGCCCCCGGAACCACACCTTCTGATTTAGTATACATTGTCCGACGTAAGTCAATATTACCGATCCGACGGCTATACGGACGAGTCCAAGTGTTGTGAGCGCCATTTTCAAGCCAGTTGTAATTTGCTGATAAATTCGGTTCTGGTTACTTTTTCACCTCAAAAACAGCCCATATAGGGAGGTGGTCTGACATTTCATTCGCTTCTCGAAGTACGCGCTGCTCGATTAATTCTAAGTCCTCCGACGCCAATAGGTAGTCGATTTTTCGATCTGGCTCATCTGCTCCAAAAGGTAGGTATGTCCGGTTTTCGGGTCCAAGAAGGTTCTTTCTAGCAACATCAAAGCGCTCAGGTTCTAGTTCTAGCATGGGATTTGGATCCTCGGTATAATTCGGACTTATATTTTGAAAGCGGTTTATGTCGTCTCCAGGAGGTAACATATTCATGTCACCTGCTAACAACCACGGGTGGGGCAATTGCATCCAATCTCGAAGAATTCTCACTTGATTTCTCAGAGTCCCATCATTAAACGAAAAGGCGGAGAGGTGCGTATTTGCTATTCGAATGGGATCTCCCCCTTCGACCGGTAAGGTAAGCCACTGAATGGCACGTTTGAGATTGAATTGCCTGCGAATCCAACTCTCTGAGAGCCCCGGTAGGGCGATTCTCCCACCTTTTTCTAGGGCAAAGGAAGAGAGGATGGATAGGTGGAAATTCACACGCCCCAAATGCTTCCAAGAGGGGTGGGGGACGTAGGCCGATTTATGGTATGGGGTACTGCTCCAGCAGGCCCATTCACCTGCATCTAAGTAAGCTTGGAGTTGATCGATGCGAGCAGTTCGGTCGCTGTCCCTATCAACTTCCTGAAGGAAAACAAGATCTGGTGACATTTGGCCAATCACGCCGGCAATTGATTTCATCGTTTTTCGAACACGCCCCTCAGGTACATGCACTGCATTCCCTCCTTCATAGAAAAACAAATTTTCGCGAGATCCAGCGTATTGAACGTTCCACGTAAGTACGGAAAAACGGTCACCTGGCCTCAACACCTTTCCTGACTTGATGCTCACGGGGTGAAGGGCCTCGCAGTCGGACGGGCGGAAATTTCTGACCAGACCCTTCAACACATTTGTGAGGTCCAGAGGGAATCTCATCACAGCTCGCAGACGCCGTTTCCATCCCATTAATGGGGCCTGTTGTATCAACTACTTGGGTATTGCATATTTTCCGCACTGAATATTGCAACGAGGAATGTGCCCGAATGACTCAGGCCTCAAATGCCTATGCTGGGGGATTGCTCCTTGGCCCGATACTACCTAACCCAAATACAAGCGCTGATTCGAATATTTGTTGGGGGCCTTGTTGTGCGCAGTGTAAATCACATCATCCCCACTCATACCGTTCTTGAAGGGGGTGGCTTCAAAGTTCGTCGACCCGTTGCGATGGGGAGACTCATGAGCCCTTTTTTACTTCTTGATGAGATGGGTCCTGCAGATTATGGGCCTGGTGAAGCAATTGGAGCACCGTGGCACCCCCATCGTGGTTTTGAAACTGTAACATATATGCTAGCAGGGCAGATGCAGCACGAGGATAGTGCGGGTAACAAAGGTGATTTGAGTCCAGGTGATGTACAATGGATGACAGCGGGTAGAGGCATCATACATTCAGAAGAGCCTCACGTTGATTTTCAAAAAAATGGCGGCTTGATGCATGGTTTCCAGATCTGGGTCAATCTTCCTGCAAAGCACAAAATGATGCAACCTCGTTACCAAGAAATCCCAGCGGAGAAATCTCCGACCACAGAGATAGATGGGGTTTGGGTTCGTGTGGTTGCAGGTGAATGCTTGGGATTGCAATCGTCCATTGATACAATGGTTCCAATCGAGTACATTCACGCGAAAATGGATGGCGGATCCACTTTGGAAAAGGAAATTGCTGAGTCCTTGAATGCGATGATTTACGTCTTTGGAGGGGAAATCATTGTCCAAAACAAAGTCGTCAGAGATGGTGAATTGGCACTCTTGTCGGAAGGTGACAGAATTGTTATCCAATCCAATTTATCCTCTGAATTTCTGATTTTAGCAGGGCCCGAATTAAACGAGCCAATCGCACGCCATGGTCCATTCGTGATGAATACTAGGGAAGAAATCCAACAGGCATTTTTCGATTACCAAAATGGTACACTTGTAAATTGACATCAAGATGTATTCTGATGAACCCATTCAAGGAGATGTCTCAGCACGGGTCCAAGCGACTCACCTTTTTTTGACAATGTGTCCTCTCATGAACAGCGCGCGCTTCCACCATCAGGTGATGTAAGTTGTGTGCCTCTCTGCAACTGTCCTCGGCCGAATCGTGCTAATCCGTGCCCAGAGTCACATAAACTGGTCACGATTCCAGAAATGCCAAGCTCTTGTTCGATCAGTTCATCTCCACTGGTGAGACCAGTGGCGGCCTCAAATCGTATGAGTTGACGCTTCGGGGTGCTGAGTGAATCTAGTCGAGCGAGCACTTCCTGGCCCACATAGCACCCCTTGGCCTGATGAACAGCATGCTCCAATCCAATCTCGTATGGTCTGGAATTGACCTCAATGTCCTGTTCATGACAGGGAAGACCAGACTGGATCCGTGAGGATTCCCAGTCGTTCCATGATTCAAGAGTCTTGTTAATCCTACCTTCTTGGGGGACTGCTCTTGTGGACTTTCGCCATCCTTCAACATGAATCCCTTCCTCCGGCGTGGTGCTGAGTTGAACTGCTGAGGGTTTCAAATGGATGTCGTCTCGCCATCTCCTTCGTTTCAGTATGTTCTCCTCAAAGGAGTTCTGTCGACCAGGTGGTGCGATGAACCAACCACCCTCTTCGGTACAGTGCCACCAGAACCATTCGAGGAGGATGCCGTTGGCATCACATATCGTTCCGAGCATGAACTCATTTTGAGCACTATATACATCATTGGTAATCTGACCTTGGAGGAATTCTTTGGCCGATGACCCTGTCACTTTCCAAGCAGGGATTTGGATTTCCTTCAATTCGCTCATCCAAAGGACATCCCGGGCAGATCTACAATGCACTTTCCTGCAGATTTAAGGCATGTGGGTTGTCCATCTCAAGTGATTGCATGATGATGCCAAATAGCCACAATATATCAACTCCTGAGTATCGACCATGATACTGCGGTGTCAGAATAGAAACTGACTGCCATTAATATTGGGTCATGATGCGATGGATCAGGAGAAATGAATCTCATGAATAAATGTGGATGCGGTAGATCGTCAACTGGAATGTGCAAAGGATGGCATGGCTTATCCAATGATGAATTTGAGGAAAAATTGACAAAATATAAAGCAGAAAATAACGAGGAATAGGCATGGCAAGGAATTGGAATACCATTCTTCGCTGGGTCCATTTGATTTTTGGTACTTGCTTCACGATATATTTTGGAGCAATCACGTTCAACAGAGACATCAATTTCTGGGATGATAAACCATGGGTCACCATGACGATGGGAACAGTTGTCTTAGCGGTCACCTTCTGGACTGGCATCATCAAATGGCAACTTCCCAAAATTAGAAAGTGGAACCGCAACCGAAAGAAGAGATCTCAAGCGGTGGATAATTGAGTTTATCTCAACACTCAATTTGCATAGGGAAATCTTGTAGCCACTCATGACATCATCTTCAGTTGAAGTAATGCATGATAGATCTAGGATATCAATTCAAAGGGGTATCACTCATAATTTTATCTCGGATACCTTGGCGATGTAATAGCAGCAGCGAGAAGGCTGTGATTAGGTGGCCTATTCCCAGTGCTTGCTGGGGGTTCTGCAGTATGCCATATTCACTTCCAATATGCGTGAGCGTAGCAACAGATCCTGCATAGGCAAATGAGAACGCGATTGCCCAGTGGATTGCATTTCCTTCATGGACTCTTTGGGTTCCCGATTTTCGAGCCTTGCCTGTCAGGGCCCACGTTGCCATTAAGATCGTGAATAGCATCAGGGAAATTTCCTCACCGATTTCAAATGGGCCCGTTGCTCCAAGCAACGTTTTTCGATGGAATGAGGACATGTGCCAAGTTGCAAATACAAGAATTGTGACACTCCATCCGGTTACCCACCTTTTCCCCCCGGGATGGGTGTATGCGTCGTCTATGTCTCTTTTTGTCAGCAACCATGCAAGAAAAACTAGCAATGCGCATAACGTAAGGTATACAGCACCATTTCCAATAAATCCGTCTCTTGCTCCATGGATTATTGATTCGAATACGCCACTTCCATTTTCTCCTGGAATGAGGCGTGGCTTAATTGAGAAAAAGAAAATGAGTATTAGTATTCCTGCGATTTGAACAATTGCCCCGATGGTCCAGTACATGGTTTTGGTATTTCCACCTACTGTGTCATTATCCGATGAGACCCGAAGAGCAACTTTCTCGGCAGGGACGCGAAATGTAATGGCTTGTCCGATCGCCCAGCCCCCGAAAAGGAGGAGGAGGGCGAGTGGTAGCAAAGCGGGGGTGCCCTCAGGGAGTAATATGCCATTTGTTCTAAAACACAGGTGGAGTGTTATCGTGATCACGGTAATTAGTAGTGTTGGGAGTATGAGTGTTCGAAGTATTGAGATGATCATGGTCCCTTTATCTACATTGCTTACTTGCAACATGGATTGGATGGTTGGGTGATCTGATGCGATAGCTAGTGAGGCATATGCAATGCCCCCCCCTAAATATCCTGCTGCCATCAGGGGAATTGAGCCAACCCCGCCGATGAAATATAGCGCGATTCCAATTATGACGAGGAAGGCGACGTGGGGGAGGGTTGATGGGGCAAGTAAGTTCCGGATTAGGGCGCCTAGGCTCATGTCGTTGACTGCGGTTTTAGTCTCTAAGTCCTCTGCAGTGTTGGAGGGTACGTCTGTCTCACCCCCCCCGTCCATCAGGCGCGCATAGTGGCCTTACTTATCTCCCTCTTCCTTCTCGAACATTTGTGGTACGCCCCAAACGGCGCTGGATTGGCGTGGATTTAGGCGGCAGGGTGAATGATTTCGAGGAGGCAGTCTCCCTTTTGGAGGAAAACCTCTCCCAACTTTCCTTTCGCCTTGTGCAGTTTGATTCCGTACGGAGTTTGGGCATCCTTTGCGTTTCGCTGGAGGATGTGGGCTCAGCTAGAGGTGCCCTTGTGGGCAATAACCCTCCTTGTTCTTTGACCATTTCGGGAAAAATCCGCTTAGTCCGAGAACGTCTCAATCTCCCCTCTCCGCAAAAATCCGATAGGTTATAACCGCCTCTTTCACCCTGAAGTGGCTGGAAACATATATACTGCCTCTAATTTTATCCTCACTGATGGGCATGATTCGGAATCGTCTCAAAACAGCCGCCGCGGTGTTGCCGACGTGCATTCACGATATCTGAGTCCCCATATATGAGAGGTGTTCGATAATGGCAGATTATGGGTCAAAGAAAGTTGCAGAACTTAAGGAATTGCTGAAGGAAGCAGGTCTAAGCACGGCGGGAAACAAGGCGACCCTCGTGGCGCGGCTTGAAGAGGCCGAGGCCCCTATTTCAGAGATTGAGGAGCCAACACCAGATGCTGATGGTGATTTGGAGGAAGGGGACGAGTCCCCTGCTCCCGATGAGTCCGCCGATGAGTCCGCCGATGAGTCCGCCGATGAGTCCGCCGATGAGCCCGAGAAAGTGGCTGAAAAAGCAGCAACCCCTGAAGACGTCGTTGCAGCTGTTGAGGCATGGGTTCGCGCCTCGGATGATCCGGAATCCGTGTTTAGCGCAATGGACACGAATAGCGACGGTCGCGTATCAGGTCCTGAATTTCAATCGTGGCTGGCAACCGCGGAGATCGCTGACTTAGCACCACCTGATGTGATGGCTTCAATGGGCCTAATTGACCTTAACAA
>CAYMED010000008.1:0-86051 GCA_964389655.1 uncultured Candidatus Poseidoniales archaeon | reverse complement strand
CCCCCCCCCCCCCCCCCCCCCCCCCCCCCCCCCCCCCCCCCCCCCCCCTCTATGACAACATACGGATCTCTCGTCTCCCAAAACATATCTGGAAAAGAAATAGAAATTGTATTTTCAGAAAACACAGTGGTATTGTGGTTTCCAACATCATCAACTGGAGTTAATATGAATACATATTCATGCTCAGGATATAATGGCAATCCAAAAATCGTGGTTAAGTTAAGCAGGGCCCCCTCGCCCGGCGTACCTGAAAGTATGGATTTTTTCTCACCAGTGAGGTTAATTCCCGTAACATTTCCCTCACACGTGCGTAAGCGATCATATATTGTATCATCAAATGCACAAGGCTCTAGCATAAGCACATCCATCACTAGACGTTCCATAATATAGATGTGAAAGGTATTGTTTGATGCTTCCTGTGGCCATATCCAAGACACTTGAATTTCATAGGAATCTGACGAATTGTGGTAAATCCAATCTGCTGTTAGATTGGAAACTACAATTTTGGGGGCTGTGGAATCACCGCAATCAGAATTGTCTAAATCTTCTGAGGAAGAAGTTGCAAGAGAATGATGCGTCCAATCAATTCGCCCAGAGCGGTCTAATGCTGCAATCATGTAAGCAACACACTTTCCTGATTCAACCCTCACAGGGTCATCCCAGCTTGAATTCGTGGGGTCGATATGTGGGACCACCATACGATTGCCCCACACTGCTTGAAATTCACCTGTGCCATTCCAAGTGACATTAGCCACATCCTCTTCCAGATATTCCCAGCGGAATAATGTCCATCCACCAAAATAGTCATTTTCTATTTCGCCTGTTGGATTCCAAGTCAATTGCATCTTCCCATTGGCACCCCTAAGCACATTTAGGGGGTCTGCCGAAACGTTTGGAGGTTGCATTTGTCCAACTAGCAAGTAGGTACCATGATCCTCTATTAAGCGGATATTTGCAGCAGATTCATTGACGACTGTGAAAAATTCACTATCCTCAAGTGTAGTAAGGTAACTTCCATTCAAAGCAGTCTGAATACGGTATAAATCAAGCGTAGAGCGGTCAATCCCAGATGTAAGAATGCCAGATGACAAGTTAAGTTCAGCATCGATATAGGTCATTTCAGGGTTGGGCCGATCAATTTGAATTGAATCAATATCTAAGGACATCACACGCAATCCTGTCACGTCAGGGGGGATCCCAGCATAGGAATGCCCTAATTCCGGCAAATTGATTGAGAAATTGGAAGTGGCTAAAGTTCGAGTTATTGCAATGCCCTCTATATACGGGGGAAAGGAGATTGGAGTTTTGCTCTGAACGATCACAATGACTTCAGCATAAGCGCGTTGGCCTGCTGCATCATCAATGACAAGAAGAACTGTATGATCGCCCATATCTAACTTAAATGCCGCACGCTGTGAAGTAGAAAGAACATTGTTAGGGTCACCATTCAGCCACCACTGATACTGTAGTGGAGCGGCTGCCATTGAATCTGATTTTCCTAAGAGCACAATCTCTTCACCCTCTTCATAAATCAATTCAGTTTTTATTGTCTGGATAGCTGCCACAATAGGGTATTTAGAGACATTGACAGAAACATAAATGTGATTGTTCGAGAAGTTCACGTCATCGGCGTGATTCACAGAAACAGAGGCATTCATATGGCCTTCATGCCACATAGGAAACAGCACATCAACGGGATTATCAGGAGATACTTGAAACGATTTTATGATGCGATCAATCAACAATAATTGGTCATCATAGAGCGCAACAGTTACATTTGCTTCGACTGACCGATTTCCAAGGTTCTCAACTTGAACCCTAAGAGAGTCTTCACCAAATCGGTAATTGGATGCCCCCACGTGTGGATTGACACTCAGGACACTCAATTCGACTGAATCATCGATCACGACTGTTTGATTGAGAAGATTATTCCATAGATTGACATCGCTTGTGTATAGGCCGGCTTCAAGTCTGAATATACCTTCCTCCGGGGGAACAAGATTTGGAAGGTTGACGATGATGCTTTGGGTGCCGCTGGGTGCGGTGCTGAAAACAGATGTTGTCTCAGAATCTGAGGCTACTAGATTTGAACCATTCCAAAGTTTCCACCCCACATTCGCGTCATCTGCCCACGTATCTTTGCTAAAAGTCGCTGAGATTGGATAAGACACATTTGTATTAAGAATCTGAGCACTGTAATCGGTTACATCTTTTACAATAATTTCAGTGAATGGTTCCTCAATACGGAAATGAATGGTTAATTCATCATCGCCTGACGAATCATCAGTTTCATCGAATGAAGCAGTTAGAGTGAATTCTCCACTATCAAACATCAAGAAACCTGATTGTGGTGAAATTGTAACTGATTCTCCAACAACCAATTTCGATATTGATAGGGCTACGGTTTCCAAATTTGGACCAGATACACAACTCGATAAGCGACCCGAGCACAAACGGAGGGTGAGGGCACGGTCCCCTGTCAAAGGGGCTTCCTGGATACCCACATTAGTCACTGACAAACTAGGCATCAAGGCACCTTTAGCATAAGCCGCTTCATCACTGGGAATGGAGAATGAAGTAATCGCAAGATCATTTGTAAATGAAGAGGCCGAGACGGTGGCGAATATCGGGGAAATAGACACAAATAGGAATGCAGAGAGCACCAACAATACCCGTCGGCTGGCAGGTTCGGCTGGCATACCTAGTCCCCTCAACATACCTTCGTCGGCGGGGCGCCTGATGAACGAAACGGTTGTACAACCAACATTATGTTCATTATGTTGCGCAGGATTCATTGCAGTAAGCGCAAGTTCAGCATCCGTGCAAACCCGGCGCACCGATTCGGCTCGCGATGAAGCGATCATCGCGGTAATCGAGTTTTTAGCAGCATTTGTGCTTTTTCTAGTCATTATAACGGCTTTCTTTAGCCTAGCACAGATCCGCCTCGGAGCATATGACCCAACTATTGAAGCAACAGATAGGGCAGCAGTTGATGCATTAGCTCGATTGACAGAGACAGAAGGAGTCCACATTCCATTTGATGCTGGGGAAAATCGGGACGTGGAAAATTCTACTTCTGAATGGCATCGCATGAATGCAACAGCCCTTGCTAAAGGCTGGACACATCCAGGTATCTCCACCGAATTAGGCCAAATAGATCCAGAACGAGTCAAAGCCTTAGCTAATTTAACTGTAGACCAAGCAGGACGAGGTCTTGGATTATCAAAAGATCACCACCTTTATCTTTGCATCAAGGTATCTCAATCTCCCGATCCATCTCGCATTGGCAAGGAAATTTTCTGCGGGGGTGCAACTGCCACCAACAGTCACACATCTTCAATGACAAAACGAACAATGCGCATGGGAGAAGAAACCATCGAATTGGTACTCGGTGTGCTCGATGGAGGCTTAAGCTCGAAGGTGATCGAGATTTCAGAGATTCTAGTGTCTCCTTCGGATGGATCACCTGAATGGATCGAAGTAAGAAACCGTGGTGCTTTTGCTCTATCTCTAGAATATTATGGAATGATGACTCTTGAAGGTGATGGAACGTGGACGGGGGGAAGAGTTGGTGAATATGTGTTACCGGGTCAAAAAAGGGCATTACTAACGGGCCAAAAAGCGTCTCAGGAAGAGGGTAATGCATCTCTCGTTATCGACCTGGGCATTCAAGGATGGTTGGGGCGAGGAGAAGGAGGAAAACTTGGGGACAATGCAGGGGGTGTGCGTTTGACATTCAGCAACATGGCCACAATAGAGCTTGAACCTCTAGAAACTGTTCGGTGGGGTCCTGGAACTGCCATGACGACTGCGATTGGATATGATGAATCACTGATTCCATCTCAGAATGGCGGTTGGGAGATCTCATCTTCGCCAACACCTGGTAATCCATGAATGCAGTTCAAAGTGAGAACTGCGGCGGCGGCTTCTTCAAGGAGAGGAGGACTTCCCCCCCTTGATGCTACCCGGCACCGCCTATGTGCGCGACCGATGTGTCACTGGTATTCACGGCCTAGATGAGATTCTGCGAGGGGGGATTCCTTACGGTTCAACAGTTCTTGTAGCAGGAACTTGTGGCTGTGGAAAAACTACACTTGGCCTTGAATTTCTCACAAATGGAGCAAGGATGGGAGAAGCATGTGCACACTTTACCGCCACAGAACCGAGTGTGAAATTACTTGAGAACGTGCGACAATTCGGCTTTTTTGACATGAATTATGTAGATCAAGGATTGATCAATGTATTTGACATGGATGTGCTCAATGACTGGATTGGCCTGAACAAATCCACATTTGACAAAGATGATGTTATGGCACTGATCAAGGCTATCACAGACATTGTTAACAAAATTGGAGTCACTCGGCTTGTGATAGACTCGATCACCACATTGTGCTATAAGATACCTAGCGAGCAATTAATTCGGGACTTTTTATTCACATTAGGAAAAACATTGGCAACCCTTGGGTGCACGTCATTGCTAGTTGCAGAAATTACATCATCACAAGCAACAGCATATTATTCATCATTCGGCGTTGAAGAAGCCATCAGTGATGGGATCATTGTGCTTGCCGATTCTAAGCGCATGGGGCATTTGATGAGGCACATACAAGTGGTCAAAATGCGGGGCACAAATCATAGCAGGGCGCGTTATACGATGGAACTAACACCTCACGGCATTATGATGACGCCGACGCTCAAGTGGGGGGCTGCTGAGTAATGGAAATTGATGAGAGAATTGCCGAAGATTTGACAAAAGTCAGTGTCAATTCATCACTCCAAGTACGCATGGGTTCAGAAAATCAATTTGAAGTCGTAGCCAGCCTCTTGCACCCGCTTACCGCAGGTTTTGGCATGCGCGGAATTTACATTTCTGCATCTAGAGCTGCGTCTGAAATTATCGAGGCATTAGAAGAAATTGGGATCGATACATCCCCCATTCATTTTATCGATTGCGTATCTACTTCAGTAGTGGGAGGCACTTCAACTGACCGTCCAAATATCTCTTTTATTGATTCGCCTGTTTTGTTAGAAAGTATCATGCTGCGCACCATGTATTTCCAGCGCAGTGAAACTGAATCTCAGATGTTTGTGATGCTTGATGCCGTGCATTCACTATCAATTTACAATGATGAACGGATTCTTGCAGAATATCTGCACACATTCATCAATACATTCCGACAACGAAATGCTTTGTCAGTGATTCTAACAATTCCGGACCAAATCCCCCCACATGTATTGGCAAATTTAGACCTGTACTGCACTGACCTGATTGACAGGGGAGAAGTGGTTATCAGTTGAGGGATGCATATGGATGATGGACATAGATTTGACCCGGAAGACGAGGAATTCTATGGAACTCACGGCTCCATAGGAATTCCAAAATTTGATCGTTTGCTAGGTGGAGGTATTCCTCGCGGATTTACAATCCTAGCCATAGGAGATGCAGGAGCAGGAATGGATTTATTCTCAAAGCAATTCTCATCACCTGTCGAAGATCCTGAAAAAACAATTTACATTTCAACCAATGAGAAAGAGGATGAAATTCTGCAAGTTTTTCAAAAATATGGATGGCCAAGCGATCTCGGCCTGCGCCCTATTGGACATGAATACAACATGGAAATTCTGCAACGAGACCTTGCTGCAAGTCGTTTACGGCTTGAAGGTTTTAGTGTCCCTGACATACAGCGCCTTGCTCGAACGAGGTTTGTAGAATCGGGGACAAAAGATTGGTTGATTGACATGACAACTTCCATCACAAACCTAAAGGATTATTTCCGAGTAGCCATTGATTCTCTTGACTTCTTCTTTCAGCGATATGAGCCTAGCCGTGTGCTCTCAATGGTGCGATTAATGCAGACACATGTTCAAAAAAGTCGGGGACTATTGTTGATGAACTTATCTTCCGGGATCGTTGATGTTTCAACTGAGCGTTCACTTTCAGCCCTAGCAGATGTTGTCTTTGAATTCGACGTCGTGCGCATGGGAAGTGAATTCGAAACGCGCTTGACGATTCGGAGATTTCGGAATTCGCCCGAAAATATGGCAGTCATTAGTTTCCGAGTCACTGGTGAAGAAGGCATTACGCCAGAGACTGTTGAACGTATTAGTTGAGGGGAAAAATCATGCAAAGCCATCAGAGAATTGGCAAACAGGATGACGTGTCCGCAGTCAGCCCTGTTATCGCGACGGTCTTGCTTCTCGCCATTACGGTTTCACTTTCCAGTATGGTTTTCCTTGTCATTGCTGACCAATTCACTGGAATCGAGAAACAGCCCATCACAGGGCGGCTATCTGCACGGGCAGTGTCAGATGGATTTCAAGTTGTACGTGTCGTAGATCTTGATACCGCAATTGCCCCAATAATGCTCGAATGGCAGGTAATCCCAATTGATGCCCCCCTTGATTCAGTAGCACTTGCTGGACGTGCAAATGACCCCGCTGTATATGGCACGGTTGATGTGCCTGTAGCATATCATGACTTGGATGGAGCATATTCAGTGAATATAGGAGATTATTTTGTCATAGACACTAGTCTTTCAGGAACTCAAAATGGAACATGGCGCTTTACTTTATTTGATCATGGGTCGAATTCCAAAGTAGCCTCAATCACATTGCCCGCCCCCAACACTGCGGCCACTTCGTGAACGTTTCCCAAACGAGGTTTCAAACCTAAGCGACATGTCATTTAGGATGGTCAAGATGCTGGTCGATGCTCACGGGCGAGAACTTAGTAACCTACGAGTCTCCTTAACAAAACGGTGTAACCTAGCCTGTGTATTCTGTCACAACGAAGGCCAGGACCTTGGTGCCGAACAAGTCGATCGAGAGACATTATGCATGATATTTCATGAAGCTGCAAGTCTAGGTGTCCGCGCCATCAAATTTAGTGGAGGTGAACCTACAATTCGGCACGATGTTGTTCAAATTATTGCGGATGCTGCGAAGATATTCGAAGACGTATCTATGACTACAAACGGGTTACTTCTTCCTGATCTAGCTTCTGAGTTAAAGGAAGCCGGGCTGGATAGAGTCAATGTCAGTTTACATAGTCTTGACCATTCAACATATGCGGAAGTAACTCAACGGGATCGCTTGCAAGATGCAATTCGAGGCTTGCGAGCTGCACGGGAGGCGGGAATCGGAAAAATTAAGGCAAACGTTGTAATTATGCAGGGTCCAACCTTTGATGCACTTGGAGATACTCTCCTTTTTGCCTTTGAAGAGGGTGTTGATTTGCAAGTTATCGAATTAGAGACTGACCGAGAGGGGGAAAAGCAGGTATTCTTCCAAATGATGTACATCAGTCTCAAGGGTTTTGAAGATGCATTGCGGAAATGTGCGATACGATCTGAACAAAGAAAAATGCACGCACGTTGGAGGTTTCTGATCGATCGAACATCACTCCAACACCAGATTCTACCAATTCAATTTAGTAACGGATCACTTGAGCGTATTTTTTCAAACCCCGATTTAGATCAGCGACGAATAACAATTGAAGTTGTTCGACCATGGAGGAACAAAGAATTCTGCATGGGGTGTACTAGGTTACGAGTAACTAGTGATGGAATGCTAAAATCTTGTCTCTTAACTGATGATTACAATCTGAACATAGCGCCTATATTCCAAAAAGAAGAAAGTGAACGTAAAGTCGCCCTCAATGAACTCATCAGAGAAGCAAACCTATCGCGAAATCCATACTGGACGTAATTTCGAAAATCACCCATGCCGGCCAAAGTGTCGGTCAAGGTCATCAATTGTTATCCGCATGACTGTTGGTCTTCCATGTACACACGCCCATGGGTTTGGAATTGTCCGAAGGTCATGAAGGAGCCGGCGCTGGCTTGCAGGGTCGAGTTCATCATTTGCTTTGATCGCCTTACGGCATGCTGACAAAAATGCGAGGCGGTCGCGTTCTCGCTCAATGGCATCCGGGCGACCCTCATCACTAGATAAATCGCGAATTAGGTCTCGAAGAAGGGGCACGGCATCGTCACCAAGAATTGGTTCTGGGACTGCTTTCAATATCGTTTCTTGTTCATCAACAAAAATCAGATAACCACATTCTTCCAATATATCTCCTACTTGCTCAATGCTAGCTTTTTCCGCAGCAGTAAGAGTTAGAGGGATTGGGTCAATAAGCATCTGCGGAGACCAAGAATGCCCATCCTCACGGAGTCGCTCAAACCGAATCCGCTCATGAGCTGCGTGCTGATCAATTATGTAAAATGAATCATCTGATTGAGCAAGAATGTAGGTCTGGGAAAACTGACCTATTGGCTCAAGTTCTGGCATTACCTCTAGATCATGAACAAGGGGTTTTCTTTCCAAGCGCCCTTGTCTCTCAAGGTCCCGCTCTTCGGCAGAAAGGGCAGGTGACATAACGCGAGTTGGCGCACCAGGAAGAGTCGTTTGCTCCCCAACAAATGAACTTACAACTGGGCTAGGAGGAGTTACACGCGAAGGCGCTGGCATAACTGGAGGAGGTACATCACCTCGAGCAACAGCGTCTTGATCTGAAGCCAAACGCTGTTCAGCCACTTTAGCCCAAGGAGGCATCAAAACAGGATCTTTAGGTGATGAAAATGGTAAGCGGGCTTGGTTTTCAACACCCGAAAGAATTTCATCAAATGCAACAGTTCGTGTTGGGTGAGACTCAAGCGTATGAGAAATAGCTCGTTCAAGGCGCTCAAGTACGCGCCATGCATTACGGAGGCGAACCTCCCGTTTAGTTGGATGAACATTTACATCAACGTCACCTGGAGGAAGTTGAAGATTGAGAACGGCAATTGGAGACCTTCCCACCATTAAGCGTGTTCGGTATCCACGGCGTATTGCCGTGAGAAAGGGCTGAGCCGCAACAGGGCGATCATTGACTAAGATGTGTATCTCATCTGCACGTGCTCGATTTACTTCAGGGATTGAAATCCACCCTGACCATTGCTCGTCACCTGGTGCTTCATCATCGGTTTCAGGTAACACAAGTTCAACAAGACGGTCCGATATATCACCAAGAAGATCATGCAGGCGCTCCTCAACCTTTGAGGTGCGTGGGGCATCTAACAGGTTACGTCCATCAGATATCAGGCGAAAGCCAATCCCAAAATGGGCCATGGCCTGTGCAACGACAACATCTACTATTCGAGACACTTCAGTAGAAGGACGTGCCTGAAAGGCCTTACGCGCAGGGACATTTGAGAATAGTGACCGAACATACAAATGCGTCCCAGGGGCCATTCCTGCTGGTTCTACGATTCCTTGGCGGCCATGTCGCATTGAGAGACGGTGTCCTGACGCATCTGATGTTCGACTGGACAACATCAGATCAGATACCATGCCAATTGATGCTAGAGCTTCTCCACGAAATCCTTTGGTCTCAATCGACCCCAAGTCACCAATTGTCCTCAATTTGCTCGTTGCATGACGGGTCAGTGCAAGAGGCAACTCTCCTGCAGGAATGCCTTCACCGTCATCAACAACATCAATTGATTGGAAGCCTCCACCCTCTATCCGCACCTCAATTCTGCTAGAACCTGCATCAATTGAATTCTCTATGAGTTCTTTGATCACTTGTGCAGGCCGTTCGACAACTTCTCCAGCGGCAATGTGTCCTATGAGTTCATCCGAGAGGGGGCGAATCATGCGAGTCATGCAATACCCTCTGTACTTTTATCTGCCTCGTGATCTAAAACACCGAGGGTCGCTGCAGGATCTAACAAGCGCCTGAGGAGGAATATTTCATCCAAAGCATCACGTGGCGAGAGGAGATCCGGATCAATTTCTCTTAAGCGCTCAAGGACTTTGCGGGCACTAGGGTCAATTTTCTCGCGCGGCTTTGAAGGTGCTGACCACAAAGAGTATTGTCCTGAATCCCTCAATGAAGGTACGCTTTTCTCACCCGCACGGGCACGTTCTGCATTCCTTTCAAGGAAGTCAAGTAGATCACTAGCTCGATCAACCAAAGCGGATGAAAGGCCAGCTAATGCAGCAACTTGAACCCCGTAGGATCGGTCACAAGGGCCATCCGAAACGGAATGTAGAAACCGCAATTCACCATCCACTTCTCGAATCTCTACATGCCGATTCACAAGTCCTTTGAGTTGTCCTTCTAGACCAACCAACTGATGATAATGAGTGGTTACCAATGTTCGAGCACCTATCTCCTCACCAATCCATTCTAGCACAGACCATGCAATTGCGAGACCATCAAAAGTAGATGTTCCTCTCCCTATCTCATCCAGCAAAATCAAACTTCGGGGCGATGCTCTTCGGAGAATATGAGCCACATCGAGCATTTCCACCATGAAGGTAGAGCGTCCTCGCCGCAAATCGTCATGCGCACCAATTCTCGTGTACATCGCATCAACAATGCCAATCTTTGCCTTTTTAGCGGGTACATAAGATCCAATTTGAGCAAGAAGGACAATCAATGCTGCTTGGCGAAGATAGGTCGATTTACCACCCATGTTCGGTCCTGTAATAAGGATAATTCGCTTTTTGCCATCCATTTTTAGATCATTTGGCACAAAATCGCCATTCTCCTCGAGCACGGGATGCTTTGCTGCAAGAAGGTCAATTTTCGATGAATTATCAAGGTTCGGCCTTGACCAATCGCCATGCCGGCTAACTTCAGCAAGACTTGCCAAGGCATCAACTCGTGCAATTTCCCGACCAGCTCTAGCTAAAGTCTGGCTAGATGCACGAGAGATGCACAACAACTCGTCATAACTTTCCATCTCAAGGTCTCGTATCCGTTGTTCGGCCGAAAGGAGGGTTTCTTGACGCTCTTGAAGTTCCTCTGTTACATAGCGCTCTGCATTGGTCAGAGTCTGTCGGCGACGATATTCCTCTGGAACTTTTTCAATGTGCTTTTTGGTTATTTCAATGAACCATCCAAATGCCCGGTTTTGACGCACTTTAAGAGATGGCACCCCGATTCGTTCTCGTTCGCGTGTTTCAAAAGCTGCAAACCAAGCACGCCCCTCGCTGCGCATGGAGCGAAGGTCATCCAATTCTGGAACTATGCCGTGTCGAATGACATTTCCATCACCAATTGTGTGAGATGGATCATCCTCGATCCGACTTCGGATCAATTCAGATAATTCACCAAGAGCATCAAGGTCATGCCGGATGGCCGTAAGTATTTCAGGCGCATTATTCCCTAAAACTGCCAGCATGCGCGGTAAGCGCTCTAATCCATCTGCAATACCAGTCATATCTCTCGGGCCGGTATGCCCATAGGCAAGCTTGGTTGAAAGGCGTTCAAGGTCTCGCATACCTTTCAGAAGGTCTCGTAGCTCAGAAAGACGTCGAGGATGTTGGATGAAGTGAGAAATCCCATCTTGACGGAAAGAAATCTGTTCTAAATCGGTGAGGGGATGAACTAGCCATTCTCGGAGACACCGCCTCCCCATCCAGGTCTTTGTTCGATCAATGCGCTTAGCAAGCGACCCTTCCTCTTCTCCAAGAGTTGTACGAATGATTTCGAGATTACGCAAAGATGTTCGGTCAATGCGCATTCTTCCATCTACCCCTTGAATTTGAACATCTCCCAATTCAAGAGGATGGCCACGATGAAGGTGGGAAATGTAATCCGCAACTAATGCTAGGGATTTTGCAGCCATGGGATGGGCGTCAATCTCAAGTGGATCCATTTTCAGACCTCTAATTGAGGATTCAATAACTGCATATGGGTCGCGGACCACACGTGCGCCGTGGGTTGAAAGCATGCAACCATCAATCATTCCAACTATGCCTAATATTTCCTCAAGATCCGCTTGTGCACTTGGAACAAGGATTTCTGCGGGATGTGCAGCTAGAACCTCATCTGCCAAAGTAGCCCAACGCGAGTCCCCCGCGTGTTCTGAAAGCATTGCAGTTCCACAAGAAAGGTCAATGCGGGCACAGCCAATACGACCGCGGTCCACAACAATAGCAAGAAGAATTGCTTCACCATCTTCACCAATAAGGGAGGACTCGTGTATGCTTCCTGGAGTAAATACACGAGTAACGACACGCTCGAGAATTTTTCGTCCAGGACGGATATCCTTTTCCTGTTCAACAACAGTTACGCGACGCCCACTTGAAAGCATGGTTCTCACATGTGTTTCAAGTGCGTGCCAAGGGAAACCCGCCATTGGAATAGGGTCTGCCGATTTTTTATCCCGAGTTGTCAGTGTGAGGCCCAAGACCTCTGAGGCAATACGTGCGTCGTCATGAAATAACTCATAAAAGTCCCCCATTCTAAAGAACAATACGGTATCTGGGTGTTCTGCCTTAATCGCAGAAAACTGGTCCATCATCCCGGTGCCCATCGATCACGCCACGCCTGAGGTCACTCGAGTCAGTCGCCTCAGTTCAAGTAATCGACCCTAAAGAACTTCGAAAGATAAGAAAGTTCTACCAACTCTTCTTTCCCCAATTTTCAACAACGATCCAACCTATCGCGATGACCGAAATTAGGGCTACGAGGAGAAATAATACATCACCTAATACATCTGGGTTTCGGACCATCGATGAGGAGGCTGTTGAATCAACATTGGCGCTCACGATTTCTTTAGTTGACGATTTTGTGAGAATGCCATCACCACCTGAGGTCGATTCACCAATGAATCGGACATGGTCTCCGCCATCGGTAGCCAAGCCCACTTGTGGAATAACGACGGAGGTCAATGGAACCTGGCGCCAACGGACACTTTCATCATTAACCGACCAAGATCCTACTTGATCTGCTGCGGTTGCAGGCATAAGCCACAAATCACCTATGCTGTCAACTGCAAGAGAAGAAGATGAAGCATCCGGAATCGATGATAGGTTGTATTCATGATCGATGAGATAGGCAGATTGTGTACTACCAACTACGGCAAGAATCTCGGATGAAGGATGAACAGCAATGCTATGCGTCCAACCAGCAGATGAATAATGGAGAAGTTCAATGGAAGGAGGTACTGCAGGAACAGGGTTCCGAATCTTAACAATAACTTCTCCACCACGTCCATCTGCAGTAGGTGTGACCAAGTCATCATCATCTCCAATTCCAATGTAGATTCCATTAGTAGAGGATACTGCAGCGATTGAGCGGAGGTTAAGGCCTTCCATTGCCATTGCGCTTGCATTGGACATTGTGCCACTACCAAATGATCGAATACCACTGGATACACTGGTTGAACTACCCGAAGAATTTGCCTGACCGGCAACCTGAATTCCCGCTGGTACTGTAAATGCAACTCCACGACCTGTGCCCCCTGATGCTAAAGCGATGACATTTGATCGGGTTTCTGAATCATCATTCCATGCTAAATTCATGGTCGTACAACTTGAAAGAGTACATTCAGCAATCCATCCTTCTTTTCCACCAACTATCCATCCTTCAGACCCTGAATTAGCAATGGTTAATGGAGTCGCATTGGCATCAAATGAAACATCTGTTGTCCCATCAAGTGTTTTCAATGAACGTATACCAGTTGCTGCATCTTCAATAATCATGAGTCCTTCACCACCATTGTACTCTGGATTCCAAGTTGCGTCAACAATTTCTGCACCTTCCAAGATCTCTACATGAGAATATCCTGGAAGATTGCGCCCCCCTCCAATCAAAATAGCACCTAAAATCATGGATAAGACAAATCCAATTGCAACCCATAATTGACCGTCGTCTCGTGATTGTGAAAACAATTTGAGCAGCCGCTGTGATAGCGGTTCGTCATCCTTGCCGCTACCGGATGATCCGATGAGTCCCATGAGCCTCAACAGGGACGCCATGCTCCGGTTGATGAATGTGCTGCAACCATTGATGATAAGAAAGTGCCAATCAAGGCGTTCGGTGACTTTGAAAAGGAAAGGGCAGGTGGCCGAGTCGGTCGATTCTCATGGCCCGCAAGCCTGGACGTATGTATCGCAACGCGCGCTCCCAGTCATTTACTCGAAGAGAATATACTGGTGGAGTGCCAAATAACCGCATTATGCAGTTCACAGTGGGGAATAAACAGGCCTATGAAAAGGATGAATTTGAGATCGCAATTACCCTTTATTCTGAAGAAGCTTGCCAAATACGCCATACCGCATTGGAATCTGGCCGAGTTACTGCGAATTCTAGAATTCGCAAAGCAGCAGGTGCACTAGGATATGGGATGCGTATTCGCGTTTATCCTCACCAAATTCTGCGTGAAAATAAGCAAGCAACGGGGGCTGGAGCAGACCGCGTTAGTCAAGGCATGCGACTATCATTTGGAAAAAATGTAGGGACTGCGGCGCGAGTCAAGGCAAATCAGGCATTAGTAACGATAAAGACATCCCCCGAACACTATCTTGCAGCAAGAGATGCGCTTCGTAAAGCATCGATGAAATTCCCAACTCCATGCCGCATTCGAATCGATGATGGAAAAGAATTGCTCAAGGGCATTGCCTGAGGTGAATGGGATATGGAAGAGGCCAGCGGCCTCAAGAGATTACATGATAGTCTCAATGATGCTCCAATCGTAATGAAGGACACTTACCCCTATGTGATTCATCCCCTAACTGATGGCGTACCGCGAGTTGATCCAACTCTCCTTGCTGAAGTCCGAGATGAAATTATAGCGAGAGTGGATGATTGGAGCATGATAGACGTCATTGTAGGCGCTGAAGCAATGGCGCTTCCCTTAATCAGTGCAGTTGCCCTTGAAGTCGGACTTCCATACCTCGTTGTTCGCAAAAGAAAATATGACCTACCCGGAGAACGGTCACTCGATCAGCATACAGGATATTCATCTGGAGAATTATTCATCAATGATCTCAAAGCAGGTGAACGGATTGTCCTACTCGATGATGTAATATCTACAGGCGGAACAATGGTACCTTTGCTCAAAGTGCTAGAGGATATGGAAGTCAATGTTCATGCTGTGATAGTTGTTGTCGCAAAAGGGAGCGGAATTGAACTTGTGGCTGAAAAAAATGGATTACAAATAGATCCACTCATCCGGATTCAAATTGATTCTGATGGATCAATCCGCGCGCTCTGAACTACATGCGAGTGTTCTTCAACGAAATCGAGATGGTGTTCACATGGATTTGACTCGCCACGATTTCCAACTCGACCAACTTGTTGAGCGAATCAAAGCAGGTGACCATCGACTTGTTGCTTTGCAAGTACCTGAGGGTCTCAAAATTCAAGCCCTTGAGATGATGGATGAAATTGAATCTAAATCAGGAGCAAAAATTGTTCTTGCTGCAAATCCATGCTATGGTGCATGTGACTTAATACACGACAAGATGAGCATGATGGGTGTAGAATTAGTTGCACATATGGGACATAGTCAGATGAATATTGACTCGGGAATGCCAACTCATTTCATCCCAGTAACCTATGATGGGGCACCTCAACTAAGCGCCGTGCTTCCAATCCTTCATCAACACCATGAATTGGCTATTTCAAGATTAGAAAATGCTCAATTCGATGCTCACATTTCTGAAAAAGAAGGGAAAGAGAGATTTCTTGATGCTGTTGGTCGCCGGGCCCCCCTTAGTGATTCGAAGATTGGCCTAGTTGGAAGCATTCAGCACCTTCATATTCTTCCTAACTTCAAGGCGCAGTTGGAAGAAGCCGGGTTTGAAGTCATAATTCCAATCGGGGGAGACCGCCTCACCTTTCCAGGACAAGTTCTAGGATGCAATTATTCTGGCGATGATTCAAGCATTGGTCAATATCTCTTTCTTGGCAGTGGTGACTTTCATCCAATAGGTCTTGTCCTCCATACTGGCAAGCCATTGGCACTCCTTGACCCATACACAGGTTCTGCAAGCGAAATTTCTTTGGAACGGGTTGAGCGCATTCTCCGACAGCGTTTTGGGCTCATTATGGCAGTTCAAAGCGCAAATTCGTTTGGAATCCTCATAGGTGAAAAGCCCGGCCAAATGCGCAGGACATTGGCACTCACTCTGAAGAAATTGCTCGAAACACATGCCCGCAAGGGATATCTTCTATCTCTTGATCATGTGAGCCCAGAACTCATTGACTTTTATCCAGTGGATGCATTCATCAACACTGCATGTCCACGTATCGCAATTGATGATTCCGTCCGCTATAGAAAGCCACTTATCACTCCATTTGAGCTTGAGGTCGCGCTTGGTCTAAAGATGTGGGAAGATGGATATCAATTCGATGAAATACCATAATACATGTTCACTCAAAACCACCATTATTGGATAGGCAATGATTCATCTTGAATTTCGCACCCTACTCAATGAGTTCATGCAGAAGTGTTCGGAAAATCGCAATCGATCGACGATGATCGCTAACACCTGCATGCTCTTTTGCCTTTTCTCCATATTCAGATCGCTGTTCATAGACCTCCTGTAGGGCAGATACCCATGCATCAAGGTTTGCATTTTGGGGAAGGATGCGCCCACCGGGGCCAACGGCTTCCGCTTGACTCCCAATATCAACGGAAACCGTTGGAACACCGAAGAGCCCTGCCTCATTGATGACGCGCCCCCACGTACCAGTACTTTCTACGGTGAGCAAATGTAAATCACATGATGAAAACACATCTGCGGTGGAGGCGTGCCCATGCCAATTTGCATTTGAATGTTGACCGAGTGAACTAGCATATGATCCATCTCCATAGACATCGATTTGCGCCGATGGCCATGTTTCAGATAGAGCATCAAGCAATTGCGGATAAAATGAGGCCCCTTTCTCAGGAGAGACGCCAACAATAGCGATTCGAGGGGTTTGAAGATCATTGCTTTTCTTGCGCTTTGAAAGCCCCTCTTCCTTGATCGAAGCAATGTCATCTAAAGTGCCAAATCGGCCCTGAAAATCGATGGGAAGGGGTACATTGACAACTTTCTTTGGGGCGAAGACATCGCTGATCTGGTGAAGGAGTCCTTCACCGGCACCACATACCGCAATTGCCCCATCAAGAGATGCGCGAAAGAGACTAGGTTGATGAAATTGTAGTTCATCACGGACGAAAACGATCCATGGAATTCCAACCTCTGAAAAGGCGAAAGCGGCTCCCGCGGACCAATCGAGTTGCGTTACTCCAATCACACGCTTATGTTCAATTTCAGACCTCTCTTTCAAATTAGACAATCGCGGAAGAAGCCACTTTCCAAAGGCATGATTCCGCCTCTTTAGATGCCTGTGCAGTAGTTTCTTGTTTGGCCTCTGCGTACTACGTGAACGCAGCCTCCAAGCAGCACCTGAAAATAGACTTTCAACAGGAATTGATGTGTATTCTCTGTAAAAGTCCGCAACGCCTTTTTCTTCAACCCGCCTACCACGGTCATTGGATTGGTAAACACTGACGGTCCAGTTATCTGAGAACAAATCATTGCTAATGCTTTCTTCTTTCTCACATGGAAGATAAATTGGCGCATCATCAATCTTTGGACCCCGGGCTGAAACACCCTTGAGTAGCGCCATCAGACTCATCTCTGCGCCCCCCACTGGTGGATCGAGGTCGCGTAGACAGGCAACTAAATGAGGGACCATCGTGCTTCCGGAAGGAGTTAGACTCCTTGACCATTCGTGATTCCAGATCAACAATGCATTGAATTCATGCAGATCTATTTTTTCGGAATACGATTTAAGCGGCACCATATAGTGTCAATTTTGATGATACTGAACCTTTGGTCATTGGGACACTTTCTCCTGTGGGCTTTATTTGGGAGATTCATATTGAGAAGTTGGTATATTTTCTTTGCACTCTCGCTCAGTTGGGAACTTCTTGAATTGGTACTTCCTTACGAATTTACTATAGAAACATGGGACAACAAAATTTCCGACATCATTGTAAATAGTGCTGGTTTTTTTCTTGGATTGAGAACACGAAATAGCATAAATAGGACGAGAAATTACCGTTATGATTGACTAATCACATTTCATGAGAGGATGTTCAAATGAAAGCAAATCGGACAACCGTGCGCAATACGGTCTATGTTCTTGGACCTCTGGTACTGATATCATATGCTGCAGGGCTAGCACGGATATCCAACAAAGATCTCCTTTGGGGGGGGATACCTGAATCACTGCGCATGTTGAATGTTTCATGTATGTTCATTGCGGCCTTGGGCTTTCTCGTGATGTGGTGGCTATTCTTGTATAAATGGGAAGAACAACTAGTCGAAAGGTTAGACTGGCCATGGAACAATACCGAAAAAGGAGGACATAGACGACTTTTGCTAGCCTACCTTCTGATTCTCATCCCCTCATCGTTATGGCTTGAATTAACCATATTTCACATCCACCATGCGTACAATTGGTCACCATTCATTGTCATTGCAGACCTTACCTTAGTCGCAATAGGAAATATCTTGCTAGGGATGTTGGCCTGGGATGCACATCGCAAAAAAATTGGAAAATATACGAAAGTGTGCCTCTTGGGTGTAGGCATGTTTGCAATTCAAGTCATCATCAATGATGCAATTTGGTGGAGCATCAGATTTCCTTGGTGATCAATAAGAGGGTGAAATCTAGGTTGCTAGGCGATCGGATGCAATCTTGTAATCTGACGTGTGAGGTAAACGACTGGTCCACCATCCCCAGCACAAGAAACCGAAGCCCATCGCTGATAAATGTGCTGCGGAAGTGAAGAGAATAATATCATTGAAATTGTGATTCCAAATTTCGAATAGGATGGCAATAACTGGAAGAAGCCAGCGTTTGCTTGACTGATGTGCAGAAGCCCCAATTATGCCAAAGAAACCAACAGAACCACCTTTCCAGTTTCGAGCCATTCCTTCTTTGAGGATTGCATCGTCTGGAAAGGCAAGAGTTGCTAGATTCATACCCAATGCGACGGTCACGGCAGCAAATCCAACAGAAAGGAAGAAGATCAGAACTGTTGGGATAAAGCCGGCTCTAACTTCAAATGACTGTACAAAAAGGATGACTCCTGCCGAAACAAATAGGATATGATGAAGTTCATTACTATGGAAAAAAGGGGCTATAGGAATTGCTGCTAGAAATTCTAACGGCGAATACAGAACATCTGCTGGCCAGAAAGCTGCGAGGCAATGAAAGGGCGTAGAAGACCGATCACAATTCGATTCAGGACCAAATCCAAGGAAAAGCCAGATCATCCAAATCGATAACAAATAGATGTGCGTAAAAGGACGAGAAATGATCCAAGTCAAAGGGCGCATTCGCTTTCCATTGACATCACACCAAGGCCATGACCAAGGCAACTGTGAAGATGGAGTTCCTAGCATGTGAATACAGCACTTTGAGGGGTAATTCACTTTTCAAACCTAGTATGGTGGAACGAGGGTTCACAGTTGCACACCCGGCGAGGTGAAGCACACCTCGGGCCCCTCGCCCCGATCCCGAGGCTGCAAGACGTCATTGGCCTCACTTCTTGACTTTCCGGCTAATAGAATCAGTTCAGTGGATGGTCGTTTACGAATTTTCCAATCATTAAGTCCAACGACATACACCGTATTCTGTGTCTCAACCTTGGCATTTCTTTGTTCGTCATAAAGGAGGTTTAGAGTTGTAGGTGTACGCACTGGCCTTCACCCGAGGTTGTGTAGCGTTTAATCACTACGTGATTAGGATATTTTCTGAATTCGTTCCGGACCGACCCATTCATCCCAACTCGAATCGAATCCGATGTATGTAATCAGGTATCTCTCATCATCACATTCTAGGATTTGCGCAGTCCACCAACTTCCCTGCCATTCAACCTCGACTCGGTCACCGACCGAGGATCGAATCAGGAATGGGTGGCCATCTGGTATGACCTTCCAACCCGTGGGTCCAACAACATACATCGAATTTCGTGTTTCCACACGCGCAGTTGCCCTTTCATCGTAGGAAATCCCCATAATTCTAGACGTATTCACGGGTCCTTCGCCGAGTTTAGGGTGGGCATATGCAAACCCTTTGAGGCATCCATCAACAATCTCTGCATCACGAATGATCACCTCGGTTTTTTGCTGCTCAGGTTCAGCACCACCTTCGGTGCTGACCATGTATTTGGCCAACTCTCGATAATCGATTTCAGAATCTATCCCGATTCCAAGGGCTGCGAAGTCTTCCAACACATCATCAACAGAAATCGGGTCATCACCAATTTCGGTGAGGATTTCGAAATATTTTCGCGCAGAAATGGTTCCAGTTCCTTCTTCATCAAACATCTGGAACGCCTCGATTAGCTCTCTCTCGGCATCTACGACATTCTCGAGATAGTCTTGAACCTCGTCTGAAGAGTCTTCCATAAGTGGCTCGATTCTACCCCATTCGACATTATACTCCCAATCCTCATCATCAAAAAATATTGAAAATGTATGATCTTCATTTTCTGCCATAATTTTCCCAGGGTAGTAAGTCCCGTAATTCTTCCAATTGACCAATACCCGGTCACCAGCGTTGTATGGCGGACTCGCAGGTCGAATGGTACCTAGTGCTGAACCAATGACAACAGCATGCTTGGTTTCCACTCTCGTGCTCTTGGGTACTTCAATCCGGTATGTTCCATCATCATTGACAGCGACAACTTTGCAGCGGTCCAGCCAGCGAGCATTGGTTGGGCTGTGATATTCGACATGGTCCCCAACACTGAATGCGGCTGGCAACTCGACTTCGGGTGTAGGGGGGGGTGCTGCGGGTGCGGCTGGTGTCTGATTGACCATACCCATCTGCTGTAGAGCTGCGATTACTGCGGTCGTGACGGTCGTTGGATCATTGTTGATGACCGTGCTGTGGACAACATCTCCACCGATGACAGAGTCCTGCATATTGAGTGCTTGTTCACTCGGTGCGGCTGGTTCTGGTTCAACAGCAGGAGGTGCGGGAATCCATTCACTTCCAGTCCACATGAATTTACCATCTGGACTTAAGACAGGATCTGGCATGATGCGCGCACCGAGTTATCCTATTTGGAATCATCATTAATTGAGCAATCTTCATCAAATCTAAGCATCAATGAATTGAGAGGAAAAAACAAAACGGGAATGATTTTGAATTACTCGCTCAGGATCGCGGATAAAGTAACTACCACAAATTGTGTTTGACCCTTTTCTATACCCACACATCGTTAGATGCTGTCAGCTCACCATCTCTATTGCCCGTATTCACAACTCCACGAGGTTCGATGAGTAATATTTTGCACTCATTTTCAGAGCTCGGTTTGTGTTCCATCCCTCTTGGAACCACATACAATTCACCCTCACTCAATTTAACATATCCATCCCTAAAGTCAATTTTCATATCACCCTCAATCACGATGAATACCTCGTCAGTATCCGCATGATGATGCCAAACAAAATCCCCTTCAATCTTAACCAATTTGAATTGATAATCATTCATCTCAGCAATGACCTTCGGCGACCAATGATCTGTAAATTTGGAAAATTTGTCCTTGAAATTGATGCTCCCCATGCGTCTCTCGAACTGGCTTTCCTTCTTCTGCTTATTGAAACACCCTAATCTTCAATAATCAATGCTGAATTTTCAACACTTAAAAGAAGGGTTCTTGTTCTCGCAGGGAGTATGTCAGTTGAGTATACATGGCGAATCTTGGCGATTGACCGAAACAGAAGCCAAGAATCTCAGGAAGAATTTAGGCAAATGGTTTCAAAATTGCTTAATGAAGGTTGGAAACCCCTAGGAGGGCCTTCAATGGGCGGATGGGGAGATGCTGAAAATCATGGAATGATGATGGTACAAGCATTTACTCGTGAAAAATCCTAAGCATTGGATATTACAAATTAGGTACTCCAGTGTGTGACTGAATTAAGCGATTCTACAACACTTACGACATCCCCATCTTCCCACCAATCAACTGCAATAAATGTGGGCCGATTTCCAACCTCTTCCCAGCATCCAAGTGCCCTTTGACGCAGTGATTCATAATTATTGACACTCTCAGCGCGCAGGGGATCTGAAAGACCAAACGCATTGCTCAACCAATTATTTAGGTGCCAAACGGGTTGATCTCCATTACCACGCCCAACTTGGCAAGACATCTCACTTTCATCGCTTTCACCATATGGGGTATCCCAGCTATGTGTCCAAGCATGATGTAGCCAAGGATAAGATGAGTCATCAGAACCATCCCAAAAGATCACTAAAGTGCGGTTTGAAAGTATCATTTCACCCAATGTTGGCCACGTATCGCCAATCTGATGGACATAGGCACGTTCAAGCATTCCTGTCTGGTTAAATAGGTACTCAAGGTGGCTGGAAGGAACATAATTCTCCAACAACAAAGTTACAATCTGGTTTGAGTCTGAATCCATGAAAGTGCGTAACTGTTCAAGCCAAACAAATGCATCAACTTCACTATACAGGCATGGGTGAATGAGTGCATCGTTACTCCCATGGCAGAAAGCAATGTCATCTTGATCGGTTTCAGTATCAGAACGGTGATGTGTATCCAGCATAAACGCACGAATGCCACCATTCCATTGAGCGTCAAGCCCTGTGTCATGATTTGATGCAGGATAGTAAACACCATCATCCGATGTTGCAAACGAATTGTGGGTTTCAGCAAACGTAAAATTGTCATATGCCCGTAGACAGTATTCAACAGCGCCCATGCAGTTTGGGGCATCTTGCCCATTATTTGGGTCAAGACCCTGTTCCAATTCCCAGCCATTCGGTAAGCCATCTTGATCATCATCACCATTTGGGTCAACCGCCTCTTCAGGGATTTTCTCGACGCAACCAGCTGAAAAAAGGCAAAGCGAGATCATCACGACAAGTATGACATCCCGCATGGTCGCAAGGGGTGGGAGGCGAGCATTCAATGCTTGGGAAGATGGCCCTTTGATGCATTCAATATTAGGGGAGATTTAAGGCTCAAGCAATCGCAAATACTTCCCACGCACAATTTCAATCACGGAACAGCCTCTTTTCATGAGCCGCCGCTTAAGCATCTTGTCGACTGTCAATACAGGTGCATCCAATTTGTTAGATAATTCAAGCAAATGATCATCTGTGTGCCCACCATCATGCGCTGAAACCGTTCGAGATTTAGAATACAATAGGTCAAGGAGTAAATTATTTCGGTGCTTTCCAATATGATCTAATTCCTTCTTCACCTTGTCGATTACGACAAGATCCGCTTTTCCAACAATCTCTTTCAAAGCAAGATCGAGATTTAGCCCTGCATCAACAAGCGCGACCCACCCGCATGCATCAATCAGGACCGTGCGGCCCACCTGAATCACTCAATAATGACGCCATAGCCAATCAGACGCCAACGCATACCAACTCGACGTGAAAGGGCAACCCTTCCTCCAACATCAGCACATATTGGCAGACGAAGGCGAAGTGTGGCCTTGCCAGATTTGGTTTCTTTAACCACTCCAACGCTGGTTGCTGTAGCGACATTCACCATTAATGTCTCATTCGATTGAAGGGGAGCAACCTTGGAGGATGATCCACCTTCTGGGTCGAGCATTGTTTTGAGGAGATGTAACTGAATTCGAATCGAGTCGTGAATTGGAGGAAGATGGCCAGATTTTGCAACGATTTGTCCTGATAATGAATCACCCTTTGTTACAATCGGATCCAAGGGCGTGGAAATTCCACAAAGCCCACCTGCTTGCATATGGTCAAGGTCCAAACCGCCACCTTTTAGGCCTGAGATCTTAGTTTCAATTGGTTCCCACTTTCCAGCTTTCGCATTTCTTCTCCCTGGGCCAATTTCGATTGAATCATCAAGATGGAAGGATCCCATTACAATGCTACCTCCAATGACTCCTCCCCTCAACCCAGCAGGGCGGGTTCCTGGCCGATTGACATCGAATGAACGCGCAATGTGCATGATTCCGGGGGCATCTGCATCCCGGTCGGGTGTTGGAATCACCTTTTCTATGGCCTCAATTAGAATATCTAGATTCACATCATGATGGGCACTAACTGGAATGATGGGAGCATCTTCTGCAATTGTACCTGCTAGAAATTCTTTGATCTCGGCTTGGTTTTCGATTGCCCGTTCTTTGCTCACGACATCGACTTTATTCTGAACCACAATAAGACGGTCAATTCCAGCAATTTCAAGCGCCATAAGATGCTCAATTGTCTGAGGTTGCGGGCACGTTTCATTTGCAGCGACCAATAGCAATGCTCCATCCATTATTGAGGCGCCCGTAATCATAATCGCCATGAGGGTCTCATGACCTGGCGAATCTACAAACGATACAACACGTAACAAATCCTCGGATTGATCTTCCTTTTCATCTGGGTGACGACCACTTGAGTATGTTCGTCCATCCTTTGTCCGATAGAATGCTGTATCAGCGTAACCGAGTTTAATTGAGATGCCACGCTTTCGCTCCTCAGAATGGGTATCTGTCCACTCACCAGAAAGTGCACGCGTTAGAGTAGTCTTACCATGGTCTACGTGACCAACTAATCCGATGTTGACTTCTGGCTGGCTTGGCATGACAGCCACAAGCGCACCCCCGCACCTCAGGCGTCCTCGCCGGCTTCCTCGTCCTCGCTGTTGAAGATCACACCAAGTGGCTTACTTCCACGTTCTACAACCTTGAGATTAATTTGAATGATGTCGGTCGTGATTGTGTTTCCTCGAAATACACGCCGCATACGCAGCCCTTTGGGTTTGGAAATTCGCACGAGAGCAACATCGTGCTTACGACGTCTGAGAGTTTTCTGTTTGTAATGCACTCGTTTCTTTCCTGCAAAGCCTGTTGTTGGAGCAGTCATCACCTGTTTTCGATTTCCTCCAGTAATATCGCCTCTCATGGGCGTACCTGTGAGGTCACTGCCCCCTCGGATCTCCAACTTATAACCGGCCAGTGTCGTATCGCCTTCACCGACAAAAATTCCATCAACTACATCGCCAACTCTTTTTCCGAGAAATTGACTGTAATTCGGGCCCTTAATCTCTATAGAATAGGATTTGCCTTTCGCTTCAGGGTCTGTATCATTGACAACCGCTTTGAATACGGATTCCTCACCCTTAGCCATGATTCAACGACCTGCGAGGTCGCCCACCTGACAACCGTATATCAGCACTTCGGGACGTAGGGAATCAACTTGAAGGGAATTATCGGATCGTTTTCTCAAGCCGGACCACGAGATCTTGGGGTAAAAGCGTGGGCATCGAAAAATACTGTGTACGACCACGACCACCTTCAATTGTTGATTGACGGGCTGTCAAAATTCCTGCTTGTTCAAGGCGTTTTAGATGTGAATATACGGTAGTATGGCCACGGGCTGATTCTTCGACTTCCTCGCACACTAGACGGTATAATTGCTCAATTTCTCCACTCGATACTTCGGGTTCTTTTCGCAAACGACGGGCGGCCGCAAGGAGAACAAGGCTAGCGTGTTTGGGAAGCGTGTCAAAATCAAATGGTTCAACATGCGTTGGCCGGACAGATGTAGCGCGCTGAACGTCCTTGGGCTCAATTGTATCACGTCCTGCTCTTTCTGCCCTTTTTGCGGCCTCATCAAGCATCTCAATGGCAAGTCGTGCATCCCCAATGTCACTAGCTGCCTCCGCAATCAATCGCATAATTGATGGATCACAGGCATGATCAACTAATGCCAAAGATGCGCGTTGTTCAACAATTTGGAATAAAGATGCTCGGTCATATGCCTGAAGAGAAAGTTGATGGCTCCGACCAAAGCGAGAGAGCACTGATGCATCAAGGCGTTCAAGAACTGGCTCTTGGCTGATGATGATAAGAGAAACAGAACCTGCGGTGTCTTGATCCTCATCAATCCGCAGTAACTGATAGAGTAAATCATCCCCTTCCTTTGACAACAAATGATCGATCTCATCCAAGATTATGAGAAGATGAAGATTATCTTGGATCAAATGACGACGCAATGATTGCAGAATTTCGCCTCGACCCAACCCGCGTTCAGGGTGCCGGGCATCTAGTGATGTGATTAAACGCTGCATTACTTGTGGCGTTGTCGGGTGATTACGGCAATTGACTCGGACAACTTTGGTTGGACGTACTAAAGCAAGATGGGAGACAAGGTCGAGGCCAAAACGGCGAGAAATAACACTCTTTCCTGAACCAACTGGACCAGTAATCGCAGCCCTACAACTTATGTTTGGTCGATCAATACCCGTAAATAGTGAAGCAAGAGATTCAAGTTGATGATCTCGGCCCACAAGTTCTGAAGGAACAAATTCATACCCCAATGGAACTGGATCTCGAATCACAAGACCTGCTCCAATGCGATCCAAATATGAGGGCATGGAAATAAACCCATATTCGGTCGTTCTTGAATATCTCGCAACTACCGCCTCAGATGGAGTCCAAATTGTGCGGTACTATGGGGTCATCCTTAACAAATGATGAATAGTCATGGTAGAGTGAATAGTCGATCATCGCCATGCCCATCAGCAAGACCGATTCGCACCGAGGCATCAAGCCAAGCATGCGCATAAGAAGAAGCGGCGTGCGCCCGCACAAGATCTCCTTTATCTCTGAAATGAGATGCATCAGCGATGTAATCATCGGCCATACGAAGCATATCTGCCAGAATTTTTCCAAGATGTGAATCTGCAGTTACAAGAGGAGACAACAATTTTCGAGCCTCAGCAGTAATTGAAAGTGCCTTCTCAATTCGTTCAAGAGTTACCATTACCATATCATCACTCATCGATCTTCCTCCTGCACAGCAAGTAAGCGGCGTACATCTTCATCTCGGCCTAAGGCCCGATAAAGTTCAATCGCGCGGGTAATTGCACCCCCATCTTCCGCATCTCGGGCCTTTTCAAAGAGGCTTTCTCTTTGATCCCAATCTGATTTCTCTCGCGCTTCTGCTGCTCGCTTCCGCAAGTCAATACCACGTTGATGACTTGCTACAGGAGCATCGATCCACCGGAATAAGCCAGATCGATTTCCAACACCTGCAGCATATTGCCCATCTGAGGCAATGAGGTCTGCTTTCTGAACAATTGGGGAGGGATTTTCAGTAATTGGAGCAAGATGAACCTCACCTGAAAGGTCGACAACAAGCCACCCGTCGACACAGGGAGCGGAAGAGGATGGCTCTAGAACACCAGGGGGTGAAGCAAGGTCAAAACGAGACCAGCCAAAAGGATCCGGCACTCCAATATGCAAAGCACCATCAATCGACTCTACTAAACAAGCACCATCATGCAACAAACTCGCATATGACCACGGGCGTTCGTCGACTGTGCGCTTACGCCCTCTTCCAGTAACACAAATACAAGAAAGACGCCCATCGAGGCCTTGCAATAACAAATGCTCTCGATCAAACCAACCCAAGAGGCGGCGAACTGCGCCACTACGTATTCGTCTTAATCCACGTCCACGCTCAGAAAAAAGATGGATATGGTCTCCACGGTCTGCAGCAACCCATCCACCCCCCACTCTAGGGATCACTGAATGAAAACCACCTGGAACACGCCTTGGTTCAAATACTGAATCTAGATTCTCGCGGCTGAGAAACCAAAGATCTGGGCCACTTAGAATTGCAACGATTCCCTCTGAAATAGAAACCGAATAAGTCGAAGCACGCAATCTTGTCGAACAAATCTGAGAACCATTTGGGTCAAAAGCGTATACTTTGTCGTCACTTAGAACGATGGCACCGTTCATATCAATTCCAAGTGCTGAAATATTGTTCTCAAATTCATGAGACCATGCAATAGTCCACGAATTTTCACTGCTCATGTACTTTCCACCTCCTCAAGGTGACCGGCATGTATCAGCGATGTGTGAATAGAAACGGGAGTGCGGAACATGCGATGGCGGCCTTGCATCTCAACATTGAGATATCCGCGCTTTCGCAAACCGTTGAGAATCTGTGAAAGACGAGGACGTCCAATGCCAAAGTCGAGTTGCAATTTTTCGTCCGAAGGAGAAATTGAGCGACCTGCCGCTGCAATCAGTAATGTGACTTCCATCCCCTTTAGATCGTCTATTAAGAGAGATGGTTCGGGTTCTGGAGAAATTTGATCGATCCTTGGATCCGGAGCTAGTGGAAGTGGCGTTACTGGTTGATCCGATGGGGATGGAAATTCATTGGATGCGTCCAAGAAATTCCTATTACGCGCTGCCAAACCACCAAATCCGGGAGGAGACGGAGAGTGACCCAATATCTCCGGAGAAGCTGACCATTCAACTCCTGGTGCCTCTTGGAAAGTTTGAGTGTGGATCGGTTCTGGAGTTTGCACATTTGATACGGGAATTGGTAGAGGCGATAATGAATGAACTGGCGGAGAAGGTGAAGATTCTAATTCATCAAGGGAGGAGGAATTTTCCAGTTGGCTTTGCATTCGCAAATGGAGTTCTGCAAGGGCAGAAGTTCGATCACGCCCAGTTCTCTGATGGTCTATCGCATCTCGCATTAGCCGAACAATACGTCTAGGATGCCCTCCTGTTTGGTCAAGAATCTCCTCAACTAAGCCCTGAGGAGGAACCCACCCGTGTGCACCTGCTCTGTTCATTCTCGAGCAGATCAAGTCCTTTACTTCCTCTTCTGCGAGCGGATTTAATGGCCCAATTAGATCAAATGATTCGACGAGATCATCGGACCAAGATGCAATTTGTGCAGGAGTAACGGAAATAACTACAACTGCCTTCATGCGGCGAAAAAGAGGTAATAGACGCATGGTAAGTTCTGCGAGGATGCCCCCATCAATTGATGAATCATCAAGAATAATCAGAGGGATCTCCCCATTCGGTGAAGGTGCAAGAGAAGCGACAATGTGCTCTACGATTGAGGATCGGCCACCTTGCGGGGAATCAAACGAGACCAATGTACAATACAATTCACCCAAGCATCGGTCTAAATCACCATCTTCAGGAAGCATCGTGAAGCGTTTTGGAGCATCCACCATTCCCGCAACTGCCGATAATAGCGATGTGCGCCCACTGCCTGATTCCCCGATAAGGAGAATTTGGCGAGCTGAACTGTAATGAACCGATTCATAAAATCGTTCAACTTCAACTCCCCTGCCAACGAGTAAATCACGAGACTCAGGTTCAAGTGGCGCAAGTGAGAATGGATTCGATCGAAGTGCTGGAAGATCAAATTTCCACTTAGACAACATTGAGCCTTGGGCAACCAAGAGACTCCTTCAAGGTTCGGTTGATTGACGCGTCAGAACGCGCCATTTCAACGCGTTCTTCGTGGTGCGACGCCGCGTTATGGTTGTCGTTTGGGGGGTTTTGTTAACGCGTAGGGGTGTTTTGTTAACGCGTTGGTTGACGCGTTGATGTGTTAATTAACGCGTTGAAGCGTCCGAATGATGAAGGGGGGATGGCGGCTCGCACGAAGTATATGCCAGTAGAAGATAGCCGCATCAAGGGTTTCTTTCGACATACTGTATCCGAGCGCCGGCAGATTGCCGCCGAACTCGCAGGATTAGAAAAAGTCCATACTGATGCATGGTCCGCATCAGGGGAATTGCTTGAAGAAGATGCCAACCGAATGATCGAGAATGTCGTGGGCACCATGTCACTACCCGTCGGAGTAGCAACAAACTTCGTAGTTGATGGAAAATCATACCTAATCCCATTCGTTCTTGAGGAACCATCTGTCGTGGCTGCTGCCTCAAACATGGCAAAGCGATGCCTATCCTCAGGCGGGTTCACATCAGACAACACAGACCCAATCATGATTGGACAGATACAAGTTGTTGATTGCGATCAGCCAGAATTAGCTAAAAAGCGCCTTTTAGAGGCAAAAAACGAGCTCATAGATGCTTGCAATGAAGTTGATCCAATCCTAGTTCGTTTCGGCGGAGGGTGCAGAGATATTGAAGCAAAAGTATTGAACACACTGTCCGGACCCATGGTAATTGCCCATTTGCTCGTTGATTGCAGGGATGCAATGGGAGCAAATGCAGTAAACACAATGGCCGAGTCCATTGCACCAGCGATTGAACACCTCACTGGCGGCACCGTCATCCTCCGAATCATCTCCAACCTAGCAATACACCGGCTGGCAAGAGTATCTGCAATATTCACCCCTGAAGAAATGGGGGGAAAGGAACAAAATGGCGACTCTACGATCAACGGCATCATTCAAGCATACCATTTTGCCGCAGCAGACCCGTTTCGAGCAACCACCCACAACAAAGGTATCATGAACGCAATCTCAGCAATTGCAATCGCGTGTGGCCAAGATTGGAGAGCAATTGAATCAGGCGCCCACTCATATGCTGCCCACAATAGGACATACTCATCACTAACTACGTGGAAGAAAGATGCAAGTGGCAACCTGATTGGTTCAATCGAATTGCCAATGGCAGTTGGCCTAATAGGGGGAGCAATTCGCGTCCACCCTGGTGCCAAAGCCAATGTTGCTTTACTTGGAACAGAAAGCGCCAACGAATTGGCTGCCGTAATGGCTGCCGCGGGACTCGCTCAAAATCTTGGCGCACTGCGCGCCTTAGCAACAGTAGGCATCCAAGCAGGCCACATGAAACTCCATGTGCGCAATATGGCCGCATCTGCTGGCGCCAAAGGCAGTGAAGTCGATGAAGTAGCCTCCAAATTGCGATCCAGTGGAACAAGAATCACAATGGCATCTGTTGAAGCTGCAATCAAGGACCTTCGCTCAAACAATAACTGAACGATCCCCTTCCATAGCGGGGTCCGAAGCATCAAGGCCCAAGGCAGAAGCACGCTCCCTGAACCAAGCACGTACGGCGTTACGATCCGCCGATGGGCAACCAAAGTACTCAGCAAACCTCGCCGTTGTAGTCAGACGACGCGTATTCCCATCACGCCGGCGATCGATGAGACCAAATGATGAAAGGTCATGGACATGATCATACGCTTTTTGCCCTATCATCTGGACCAAATCAGATTGTGATATTGGTTGATGGTAAGCAATCAGGGCCGCTGTTGGAAGCAAGCGCTTTGGAATCTCAGCCCTCGCAACACTTTCCAATTGCTCCGAAAGACCTGTAGCAACTTCAAGAACCCAGCCCTTTCCCGCTTTATTCACCCTTAGAGACCCAATTTTTCGACGCCTGTGATGCTTCTGCAAAGATTGCAAAGCTGCTTCAACATCACCCGTCCCCGCATTGAGGCGTTCACAAAGATCACCCACAGTAAGTGGTTTACCTGCAATAAAGAGCAGAGCCTCGACCATCGGCTCAAGTCCACCTTCCATCATATCCCCAACCCTTTCTGTCCACCAAGTGCCTGAGCCTCATGAAAATTATTTGCCTCCGGCCACAAATTACGGATGTGGACAACACCTGCATCCGACTGAGATATTTTTGCAATTGAGAGGCGCGTGAGAAATAATACCGCAATGAATGTTGCAACTTCGACCTCCCTTCGATCCAAATCCTCAGTTACTCCCTCGACATCAACCATTTTCTTCCTCAAATCAGGCATGGAAACCCCTTTACCACCATCTAACGATTGCAAATTTTGCCAGACGCGTTCCAAATCACCTTCCAAGTTCTCATCGTGCGCCCGATTACTTACATTTGACAAAGCCAATTCAAGATTTGCAGCGTGCCTTTTCCTATTCGCTTCGAGTTCCGCCCGGATCGCCATATCATCTTGACCATCAGACAGGCCTGCAAGCAGTTCAGTCAACGTAACTGGTCGCCCCTCATCCCTCCGTAGCCTAGGGGAAAGTAAGCTCTCAAGTGCATTATGGCCGGTTCCATCGACCATCCGCATTGTGAATTCAAAAGATGCATCATCCAAGTCACTTTGCCAACCATCAATCTCAGATCCATCCCAATAGTCATCTTCCTCAACATCCATCATTTGTTGACGGCCGAGTAACTCTTCAGCGCGCCCAGCAAGCACACCCCATGCAAGGCGTAATAACCGCCCACAGGCGGGTAAATCAAGACCTTCTGTTGTTTCAATACGCTCGGTAAATAATTCGATGAAGCGATGCAAGTCGATAGCCCAAGGATCAAAGTCATGCGTCGAAATTAATTCAAAGACAAGAGCGACAGAACGATCAAATGGGTCAGAAAGGTCAAGATGGTGCCGCCCCTCTTCAAGGGCCTCCTCAACCAAAAGATCCCGCTGGCGTAATGAGGGTCCATTTTGGAGAATTAAACTTTGAATGACCGTATCATCAAGGCGTAATTGAGCGGTATCCACCCCAGATACTGCAAGGCTCATTGAGCACCATCTCCATCGATACTAGGAACTGATGCAGCGTCCTTTTCAATCAATTCTCCCCCTGCTGGTTCCTCTGACCCCACACCATCAACTGCACGAGAAAGAAGACCTCCAATAGATGGATCATCAACAGGGTTTGTTACTGAACGCTTGACCAAGTGACTCATTGATTCAGGAATTTGGTCCGGACCGACCGAATCAGATTCAAGGATTGAAAGAACTACATGAGGTTCTGGAACCCGCTCCATATTAGTTGGATCCGGCAAGCCCTCAATCACCTTGCTGCGTTGGCTCTTGGCACCATCCACTTGCTCTTTCAATGCTGCTTCGCCGATTTCAACAGCGCGGTCTGCGTCGAGATCCGTGATTATTTGACTCACCCCATCTCCTGGGTGAGTTACTCCGAGGTGATGGTCTGCGAGCTGTAAACTCACTTTCCGAAGGCTGACCATAATGAATTGGGCGTGTGAACTTACTTCCCTACACAATTCAGCAATTCGCTGTGCATTAGCAGCATCGAGATTCTGATCCACTTCATCCAGATAATAAAAGGGAGATGGATCAAATTGCTGCACGGCAAAGACAAAGGCAAGAGCAACCATTGATTTCTCACCCCCGCTAAGCGATTCAAGACGAGTAACTTTGCTTTTGCCTGCTGGTCTTGCAACCATGGCTAAGCCCGCGTTGAAGGGATCATCTGGATTTTCAAGTTCGAGGTGGGCCTCTCCGCCCGAATCCAATCGCTGATAGATCTCTTGGAAATTCTTGTCGATTGCCTCCAATACCGCTTGCAAGCGCGCCTTCCTCTCATCCTCAAGGCGTTCTGTAAGCCCATCGAGGTGATCGCGCTCTTGGGCTAGAATTTTGAGATCCGATTCAAATGCCGCTAGGCGCTCAAGAGTGCTTTCATATTGCTCAATAGCCAGCATATTGACCGGCCCAAGTTGTTCGAGTTGTCTAGATAATCGACGCTCACGGTCCCTAGCCGATTCAACTGAGGGAAGGTCAAGACCAGCAGGAGGCGTACCAATTTCCCCATCTTCTATTTCTGAATCAAGTTCAGATAATTCCGACCTCTGAGCTAAAATCCGTTGCTCTAGGGCCATACGACTCTCATCATGCCGGCGCATTCGGTCTTCTGCTGAACGAATGTTTTGTTCAATTCTAGCTCTTCGTTCAACTGCTTCAAGGCGAGAGGCCGATAAAGCATCAGCTTCTTCCGAGATTTCAGATTGTTGGCGTTCTAATCCTTCCAACTCAGAAGCTGCTTCAGAACGTTCGCTATTTTCTTCTGCAACAAGTTTTTCTCGCGTTTCTGAATCAGAAATAAGCCGGTCCATGCGACGTTGAATATCAGACTTTGCGGACTCAAGCAAGGTGATCCGCCCCTCTGCATTGAGTTTCGCTGCATCTGCTTCCGCACCCGCTTCACGCGAAGCAAGACGGGCCTCTTCGGCCGCCCTTAGGCGAGTTGCAAGGTGCTCCGGTGTCTGTTCATGCACTTCCTTAGAAGAGGCTTCACGTTCCTCAATGCACTGCCCCACTTCCAATTCTGCTTCATCAATAGATACAAGAGCAGCCTCAACACCTGCCGTTGCCTTCTCCAATTCAGATTTTCGTGCGGCTACTGCTGCATTGACTTTGGGACGGTCCTTCTCCAGTAAATCTGCACGCATGCGTAATTCTTGGACTTCATCATTTAGATCGGCTGCAGAGGCAGTTTGTATATCCCCTCGAACTTTTCGTTGAGACGCACGGTTTTCATCAACGGCAGAGGAAATGGCATCAAGTGCCATTTCCAAGCGAGTAACTTCACTGCGAAATTCGTCTACTGCGTGTTTACGGCGCGCGTCGCCACCGAATGAGGCACGCTGGGATTTAGGACCCTTACCCCCACTCATTGCACCCCCTGGTTCGAAGACACTACCATCTAGTGATACCATACGCACGCCACCCATGTGTGTACGGCCAACTGAAGTGGATTCGACGACAAGTGTGTCCCGAACAGCATGTCGGAGGGCCACTGAAAAGCGCTCCTCGATATGGAGCAATGACCAAGCGAATCCAACAACGCCATCTTTTCTTGAAACTAATTGGGCGCGGCCACCATCGCGGAGGGGGCTTAATTTCGATAGGGGGAGGAACGTAGCGCGCCCTATTCGAGCTGAGCGTAACCACTTGATACAAGATGCTGCAACCTCATCATCTTCGACTACAATGCTGTTGAGTCTACCACCTAAAGCGAGAGCTAGGGCTTCTTCATGCAAGGGGTCACGAGGGGCCGCCAATTCACCCAAGGTCCCGTGGATTCCGCGCACATCTCCTGCATCCCTTAATTGCAATATGGCGCGGACTGCTGGGCTTTGGCCGCCAAGGTCATCGCCGCGTTTAGTTGCTGCTCGTTGAGATTCATCCAAATCCCGACGTGCTTTGCGCGCTCGTGCATCAAGGTCATCCCTTTGCGCACACAAAGAGCGATCTTCCTCTTGGAGCTGCTGGAGACGGGAGAGGAGAGCCTTCTTGTCAACTGCTGGCGTATCCCCCCCAATTTCTTCAAGGCGGTGTTTAACATCGTCAACATCAAGCCGTAAGTCCTCCAGTCGCTCTTCTGCCTCACCCAGGGCTGCCTCTACTGATTCAAGTCTCGCTTGAGCCCGCTCATACTCTGCTCGAGCCTTTCCCACATTTTCTTCTGCAAGGCCAACCGCCTCATTGGCTTGAGCCAAGGTGCGAAGAAGTTCGTGACTTCGGCGATCGCCCGCATCCACTGCATCCCTAGCCGACTGCTCATCATCGAGGGCCTTTTTCAGTGCAGCTGCTGCATTAACGGCAGCTGCTTCGGCTTCATCTGCTGAATTGCGGACTTCCGCAATTTCCTCCACAATTCCTTCCTTGTCACTTTCTAATCGTTCCATCTCCGCAACATCCCTGAGGGATGCCTCTTCTGCTTCATCTATGCGATCTTTGGCACGATCAATACGTACACGAAGATTGTTAATTGAAGACGTCAATGTCTTGTGGTCTGGACCCAAAATCTCCTCTAATGATCTCTCGATCTGAGCAAGATTCTCGTCCAGTTTCAGGCGATCCTTGTGCCCCTGATCGACTGATTCTTTCTCGAATTCTGACCGCTGGCGCTGAATTTCAACCTGTTCAAGTGTTAATTCAATTTCTTCAAATTTGGCGCGGTGGCGTGCCCAGAGGTGTGTGATGCGCGCATCTGCTAGATCATCATGCAATTTTTTGTGCTTCAGGGCCAATTCTCTCTCTGATTTCAAGTCATCTCGACGCTGGCATTGGTCATGATGCAGAAGTTCTAGGTGTGTGATGGATGCTTCAGCCTTGTTTTTTTGGCGGTTGGCCTTTGTGATCTCTTGGTCATAGGCAGTTACTCCTGCAATTTCTTCCAAGACCCTACGGCGTGGAACACTTCCCATATTGGCCAAAGCAGTTACGTCACCTTGGAGAACGATGTTGTACCCATCTGCCCGTATACCAGAGGAGGCAAGAAGACGGCGGAATTCACCTAGGCTTGAAACACGGCCATCAAGATGGTACGATGATGTTGCTTGACCTTTGCGCCCTATTTTCACTGATCGCGTGAACTTGATTTCATCTTGGTCAAGCGGGAGGCGGCGCTTTCCATCTGCAAGCACTGGATTAGCGAAAATAAGCGAGACTGAGCAATGAGTTGCTGGACGGTGTGTACCTCCTCCATTGAAAATAAGGTCACTCACACTACCTGCACGGAGGCTTTTCGATGAACGTGGGCCCAGTACAAACTGAATCGCATCGCCACAATTCGATTTCCCCGATCCATTTGGACCCGTGATTGCAGTAAATCCGCATTCAAAGGGTATTATAGTCGTCCCGCGAAATGACTTGAAATTCTCGACAACAACGTTCGAGAGATACATTCACTTCCCATCCTTTGAGGAGGGCTTGCCCGACCCCGAATACGCTAGCGTCATTCATTGGACTATAAGGCATGCGTTTGCAATCCCCTCTCAATATCGATTCGAGAGGGTACACCAATATGCCGATTAAATTTCACCGGAGAAATTGCATTCCTTGCAACCACCACCACTACAATAGTGGCACGTCCTTCCAGCCACCTCATCATCATTGTCGGTAGTGCTAATTTGGAATGAGTCCGTGTGCATATCCATATCATATGCTCGCCGGAGGTCACCAACAGTAGCAAATTTATCTATTCCTTTGCTTTCCAATTTCCCTTTGAACAATTTGGAGTCACTTTTTCGGTGTGAGTGTCTACCTGATGATTCAGACCCAGATATTGCACCCATCCCAATGAGCGTATCACTGCGGCCGGCTTGGCGCACATTTCCACGACCTGAGATAAAGAAGCGCAACCCTATCAAAAGGAGAGGGATTTGGACGAATTTGTCCAAAGGAATGAAACTAGGGAGATTGGGAATCCCAAATAATTCATCATAAGGCAAGGAAGTCCTCCCGGCCCTTCCTGAGATCAAGGGTTGAATGATGCCCATCATATCAAAAGCAGCCACTCCAATGAATGTGAGGCCAATTGCAATCTGTAAGCGCCCCCTTCGTCTTTTCTTCTTTGATTGTACAGCAGCCCCCTTTTTCCTTTTCTTTTTACCCAAGAGGGCTTTGAAAAACAATAGTGCGCCAACAAGGACGAGTGCAATATCTGGTGCCTGAAATAGGCCGGGGGCGGTGGCGCAATCACTCACGTCGTTTGAGTTGAAACATTCGCTGGCAACAGACAGATCAATTTTGATGGGGCCACCCTCTGCATCGACGGCTAAAAAGCCCATCACGTTGAGGATTGATATGGCTGCAAGGCCAAGGCCAAGCACGACGCCGAGTACGCGGAGAACACCCATCTAAGGGGGGGACAAGAGCGTGCACCCATAGCCGTATCGGGCGAACAAGCCATCGCAGGATTGAACCACGCACCCCTAGCAAACGCCAATATGGGCAAGATCGTTGTCGTTGGTTCGGGCATCGCCGGCTTGACCGTGGCCTTAGGGTGTTCCCAACAAGGGCGTGACGTAACTGTCATCACCAAGTCAGACCTCAAGCATTCATCAACAAATTGGGCACAAGGCGGTATCGCAGCGATACTTAACCCAGACGATGACAAAGCAATTCAGGATCATGTGGAGGATACCATCCAATCTGGATGCGGGCATAACGACAGAACACTCGTAGAGATGGTTATCCGGGAAGCTGCTGATGCTGTCCAATATCTTATCGAAGGGGGTGCTCAATTTGACACAAACCAGCACGGGGAATTTGATCTAAGCCTAGAAGGTGGGCACATGCAAAGAAGAATACTCCACCACCAAGATAGAACTGGCGCAGAAATCGAAAGGTCACTATCCGAAAGGATCGAAATGAGTGAAGTCGAAGTAATGGAGAATACGATGGTAATTGACCTGATCCTTGAGGAAAAAACCTCGCATTTGCGAAACGTCTGTGGTGTGTGGGCATTAGATCCCCACGGTCAGGTCAAGGCAATGGATGCTGATTCCGTCATTTTAGCAACAGGCGGCCTTGGCCAAGTCTTTGAACGTACGACAAATCCTACTGTCTCAACAGGGGATGGGATTGCCCTCGCCTTGCGCGCAGGGGCAGCCACACGGGATTTAGAATTCATACAATTCCATCCAACAGTCCTTCACTTACCTGGAGAAAGGCCTTTTCTGCTGACCGAAGCAATGCGGGGGCAAGGCGCCTCGATCCTTTCAGAACGGGACTTGGTCGCATGGGGTTCTAAAGGCGATCCTGAATCATATTCATTCCTAAAGCGCCATGACGAAAGAGGGCGGCTAGCAACAAGGGACATTATTGCACGAGCAATCGACCTAGAATTAACTAAAACAGGCGATGAACAAGTATGGCTAATCACCAGTCACCTCGACCAAAGAGATCTTCAACGTCAATTTCCAACTGCTGCCAGCCATCTAGCCAAGCATGGGCTTCATTTAGGTGACAACCCAATACCGATCACCCCCGCAGCACACTATTCAGTAGGGGGTATTGATGTCAATCAAGACGGAGGTGTCTGGCAAGCAGAGACCCTAAACTCATTCACTTCCACCCGAGGTAACAGAGTTATTGGGGGATTATATGCCATAGGCGAGGTTGCCTGTAGTGGCTTCCATGGCGCTAACCGACTCGCATCCAATAGTCTGCTTGAAGCAGTAGTTCTTGCCCGAAGGTTAGTGCGTTTGTTATCGAAAAAAAGTAGGCGGAAAAAGAAAAATCGAAGGCTTCCCTTTTGGAGGTCTGATGATCTCAAACACCTTACAGCACATGGCCCATTAATCCATGACCGCTTGGCCTTAGGGAGAACAATGACAAGAGACGTGGGGGTTGTTCGCACGATTCAGCGCCTTGAAAGGGCGGAACGAAGGTTGCTGCATATTAACGATGAAATCATGCGCCACTGGCATACATCGAAACCAACAAAAGAATTGGTTGAATTGAGAAATTTAGCACTCATATCAACAAAAATAGCACATGCTGCAGCTAACAGGAAACAAAACATAGGGTTGCATTATAACCTTGATCATGTGCAAAATTAGACCAATATGCCCGCTTCAAGACTTCGCACAAGCGCGTATACCGCACGCAGGGTCGGAATAGGAACACCGTGTTCTTCCGATGTCTCAATAAGAACCCCACAAATAGATTCAATTTCCGTTTTTCGGCCCGCTTTCAAATCTTGGAGCATGCTGCATTCATTGTTTGAAGTCATAGTGAGAATATGATCAAGTCCCGCTTCAATTTCAAGCAAGGGAGGCAAGTCAGCCCCATGTAAATGCCCCATTCGTGTTGCTTCTTGCACAATAGATGATGCGCATGCGCGTAAATCAGGGGACGAGAGGATCTCACCATTGGTAATCCCACAAATCGAGGCAATAGGATTGATTGCAGCATTGTAAATCAATTTCAACCATATTTCAGAATCAATGGACGTGGACCATCGCGGATGCAAAGATGCTTTGGCAAATAAGTCAAGAATTGGCTGCATAGCATCACTTGGAGACTCCCCGCTGTTTCCTAGAATAACTTCCCCCACCCCTGCCCAATGAGTGTGGCCCGGGCCTTGGCGATTAGCTCCATGTGTTGTGATGGCCGGGATCACCCGAGAATGGCCGCAATGTAGTCCAAGTTGGTGCGCATGGCCAAGACCGTTTTGCAAACTGATCACATAGCCCAAGGGAGCAAGCCACTGTGATGCAATTGGTGCCAATTCACGTGTTGAGGAAGCTTTTGCAGATAAGAGAAGAAGGTCGACTTCAGGAGCCAAGTCACCCGGGCGTAGGATCGACCATGAAGAAGGCGGGTATCTTCGGACATCCCCATTTGAGAAGGTCATTTCTAGACCCTCTACTTCCAAATAAGACGCCTGAGGCTCTCGAGCAAGGATTGAGACACTAGTTGCAACTTCCGAAAGGGCGGCCGCGAAAACAGTTCCTATCGCACCAGCACCAAGAATCCCAACACGCATTATATCCCTTCACCAGTCAATGCGATCAGCGGTCCACGCTCATCAAAATCAAGCCAAGCACGTAATCTATCTCCTGTTTCAATTTGTGACCAACGAAGGACATAGTCTATAGAACCATGTGCTGGAATTGATATCGGTGAAGTATCCGCCAGATTCCATCCACGCCCAGATATCAGTTGTAGAGTACCCATCGATTCAATTCTAAATTCAACATTCTCTGAACTGGGATTGAATAAAGTAAATGAGACAGAGTGATTGGACGTGGTTGGATCTACAAGAATTGGGTGCCCGATCCAAGCTGCATGCCATCCTTGTCCATCATTGACACCAATTGCAGGGGCGATTTGCAACGAAAAGGTACGCTCAAGAGACTGGTTTGAAGGATCATAGCAGACCCTCATAGCCGACAAACCAGTCGTCTCAACAGTGAGATTGACGAAGTCCTGGCCCGGCATTGTAGTGGACCGAATTGAACTAGGACGGACGTGTATTCCGTCCGAGGAGAATATGGGTGTGCGCGGGTTTTGCCCACAACCGGCGTCACGCACATCACTCAAATTTGCTGATGAGAGAATGACGTGCCCATCTAGTGCCCAACTTGGCGCCGGAATACGCCCCCAAGAACTTGCGTTTGTGAGGTCTCCATGGTGCAGATCAACTAACCCCTCTGAATTAGTCGCTAAAGATTGCAGGGGCGCAAGAATGGGAAGGGACCAAGAAAGGCGTGTCCCATCATCAGCAACCCCATCTAAGGAAAAATGTGGACGATTGTATCGGTCAATTGTATTAAGCCCATGTATGGCTCCCGCACCCCCAATTGCGCGGATGGACATTACTGAATTTGAGGGATCAATTATTTGTGAATTCATATCAAGACTCCAAGCAGGATCGAGTAAACTGAGATTGAGGTGACCATGCGTATCGCTCATCTGAAATTCCATTGAAAGAGTTGGGGCCATGTGATTCGTCGCCATTTCCCAACCAACAGACAAACTCCGAAATGCTCTCTTAACATTGATTTCAACCCGATTAGCGGGAACACCATCCAATAACAATGCAATGACTGGGTTCAATGCAACTTGATGAGCAGGGGGGGTAATCCATGAAAGTTCTATTTCAGTAATTTTTCCGGGGGCAAGGTCCTCCCCTGCACAACCCACGTGCAAATCAACATGTTCCATGCTACCTGGACAAATCATAGTCAAATTCCAAGCATCATGCATTGGGTCAACAGCCCCATTCACGTACCAACTAGATGAAGTAAGTCCCTGCTGCTCAAGGGGAAGTAAAAGGCTGCCAGTAGAATTCTCCTGGGCATCCACATTGAAAGAGGAGGAACCAAAGACGAGTAAGCTGCCTCGGTCTGCGGAGTCATTAATTGGAGTCAAAGATGGACAAGCAACAAGAATTCCAACGATCAAGAGAACACTAACTCTCCACCGGACCTCTGAAGCAACTGGTTGGTCTGGGTCAAGCATCAGAGGAATTCCAGGGTTAGAACCAAACTGATGATTTAGAGTCAAGCCAATAAGGGCAAGAGCAAGCCAAACCATTGTCGCTGAAGCGGCAGCATCACCATACTGTAGAACCATTAACAATAGCAAAATAATTGCCGCAAGACGAACTGTTTGTGCAAGCCTTCCATTGGCATTTTCAGGGCCAAGAACCCCTACGAGTAAACGGCCACCTGGGAAAGTAGGTAGAGGCAGGAGAGAGATCCATCCAGACATCAAGAAAAACATGCCAGAAAGGGCTAACGGGTGTGCCCAAGCACTGCGACGAGCAAGTTCTGCATCCCCCAGAAATAATCCAAAAATGGAAGAGATAACAGGGGGAATTCTCAGCACATCGCCTTGCACTCCAGACGGCAAAGATGGAGTAAGGTAAATTCCGAGCGATATTGCCATCACACCTGAGAATAGAAGGATGAGGGGTGTTGTAAAAGAAACACGCAACAATGTCTTCCGGTCCATCCACACCTGCGCTTCAATACGAGGTACTGAAGTCATACCTAACAACCCAAACGGCCATCCTGGCAAAGCGATTGGGCAAGGGATTGGTAGCATGCCAGAACGGGACATCCCAACTTGCCGGTGAAAAGTGGCATCTAATCTATCGACAATAACTAGAACTAGCAAGACGGGAGTGGTGTAAAATAGGGCTGATTGTAACCACACATCAAGATCCATCCAAGATCGTGCGTCGTTGTGCATAGCAATCCAACGAACACCCATCGCCAACAAGCAAATGATGCTGGCAACCCATGCACAAAGGAGAACAATACCCTTCACCATAGCAGGAGACCTAGGCAAGGGAAGGATACGAATTCGCCAAGATGTTGTGCCGCGGCGAAGGCGAGGCATCAGCCCGAGTGGTTCGAGGTATGACCTAAGACGAATTTGCCGCGATTCAACATCCTCATCAATTGCTTCAATAGCCCAACCTGGAACATCACCACGTAAACGATCGAGAGGTTCCCAATCGCGCGATATTATTTCTTCGATGAAGTCATTTTCATCCCATAATTCAGCATCGACTTCAAGCGGCGAAAGGGCATCTTCAACCGACTCATTACCGGACATTCAGACGCCTCCAGCAGCCATTCTGCGGAAATGGTTTTGATATAATGTAATGCTCAATCATCGCCCTTATTCTTGAAGCGCTTTAAGCGGAATGTTTCCTCACGTGCCATTTCCTCTAACCTGAGCCGAATGAAATCACGGGCCTCCTCCATTTCAGGTATGACCTTGAATTCAAGGGCATTAACACGCCGTTTTGTTGCCTCAATCTCGCGCAACAAGCGCTTGAGGGTAGATTCCATTTCTGCAGCTCTCACAATTCTCTCAATCAGAGACCCATATGCATCAGCGGCTTCATCAACATACGGACTTCCATCAATCAATCCAGAGCCACGCTCTACAATTGTAGAAGAAAGGTTCTGACCTTCTATTCGAGGGACCACAACCCCCATGATGTTATGTTTCTCGACATTAACTGTTGGTTTTGCCCCAGAACAAAGTGCTGCAGAACGTACTTCCAAGCCACCCCTAACTGCTAGTGCAAGGCCAATGGCCCTCTCTGCTTCATCGTAAGTTGATTTGAGCTCGGCCCTTGCCTCAATCATTTCAGAAAGCAGTTCACGAAACTCATGGAAAAGGCCATCTCTTTTCATTTTTAAAAGATTGTAACCTTTCTCGGTTTGCTCAATGCGACGAACGAGGTTTAGTAGTTCGCTCCTAGTTGGTTTGATGTCGAGTGCCATCATACATCACCAAATTGGACTTAACCCCATTCACTCTTCTTCATTAGAACCTGTACTCTCATTAGGGTGATACTTCTCAATCCATTTTTGATCAAGGCGGACAAGGTATTTGGTATCTATATCTGAAAGGAGATTCCATGCTAATCCAAGCGTCTCATCAATGCTACGATCTTCATCTCGGTCTTGCCGCAAGAAGCGGTCCTCAAAAATGTCTGAAAACGCCAACAATTGTCGGTCTCGCTCATTGAGCGCATCTTCACCAACAATTGCAACCAAGCCCCGAAGTTCACGGCCTTGAGCGTATGCAGCATACACTTGGTCAGAAACCGATTTATGATCCTCTCTAGTCTTGCCATCTCCAATTCCTGCATTCATTAGTCGAGAAAGAGAAGGAAGAACATTGATTGGTGGATAAATTCCTTTTTGGTGCAGCTCACGACTTATCACAACTTGTCCTTCGGTGATATATCCTGACAAATCTGGAATCGGGTGTGTAATGTCATCACCGGGCATTGTCAAGATTGGGAATTGGGTAATGCTGCCCACTTTCCCTTTGACAATCCCTGCACGTTCGTAGAGCATAGCCAAATCAGTATACATGTATCCAGGATAGCCACGCCTACCAGGAACTTCTTCACGTGCTGCTCCAATTTGCCTCAGAGATTCGCAATAATTTGTCATATCAGTGTAAATAACGAGAACATGGTAATCATGATCAAACGCCAGATATTCTGCTGCAGTAAGGGCAAGCCGGGGAGTAATCAACCGCTCCACAGCAGGGTCATCAGCTAAATTGACAAATAGCACTGCATTTTCAAGTGCCCCTGTCCGTTCCAAGTCACTGCGGAAGAAATTATACTCTTCTGCTGTAATCCCCATAGCACAAAACACGACAATGAATTCTTCATCGCTATCTTTGAGTTTTGCCTGACGAGCGATTTGAAGCGCGATATCATTGTGTGGCAAGCCACTGGCACTAAAGATCGGCAGCTTTTGCCCACGAACGAGTGTTGTGCAGGCATCGATTGCTGAAATTCCGGTTTGAATGAATTCCTCAGGGCTACGCCGGCTATATGGGTTAATTGCTGCACCAATAATGTCTGCTTGCCGCTCGGGAACGATGTCTGGCCCACCATCTCTAGGCCTTCCAGCACCCGAAAGAATGCGGCCAACGAGGTCCTTGCTCACAGGTAGGCGAAACACATCACCCAAGAAACGGATACCAGTATGCCGGTCAACACCCGCTGTACCCTCAAACACTTGAACGACAACCATGTCATCAGATGTATCTAGAACTTGTCCTGCTTTGATGGTACCATCTGACAAGCGTAAATTTACAATTTCACCATATGCAACAGCTTCAGTTCGATCTAGGAAGACCAAAGGTCCTTTGATATCAGTAATTGTTCTGTATTCTTTTTGTGCCATATACTCACCCCTCAGTCATTCTCCAAAACCGCTGCTGCGATTTGCTCAGTCATTTTCTCAACTAATGTATCGAATTTTTCCGTGTAGCCTTGTTCAAATCGGCCTCGCATGAGGTCGGTTCTTGCAGGTACATTGACTACATCCTCTAGTGATGCGCCGCCATCCAACCCACGCTTTGCTGATTCATGGAATGCAAGGATTGCCAATGCCATGCGATATTGCAATTCAAGAGCTGAATAAGTATCTACATCATGGAAAGCATTCTGTTGGAGGAAAAATTCCCTAATCATGCGAGCAACTTCCAACGTCAGTTGTTGGTCAATGGGCAATGCATCGGACCCCACTAGTTGCACGATTTCTTGTAATTCTGCCTCAATCTGAAGTAAACTACTGATTTTTGTGCGTATTTCGGGAAAATCCGGTGCAATGTGTTCTCGATACCATGCATCAAGAGATTGAGGATATAGGCTATACGATTGTAACCAATTTATTGCAGGGAAATGGCGCTGTCGGGCAAGGCCTGCATCGAGTCCCCAAAATACTTTGACAATTCGAAGAGTTCCTTGGCTTACGGGCTCAGAAATATCCCCACCAGGAGGGGATACCGCCCCTATCACCGATACGGATCCATCATCCCCGTTGAGAGTTTGAACGCGCCCAGCGCGTTCATAGAATTCAGCCAACCTACTGGACAAATATGCTGGATATCCTTCTTCACCAGGCATTTCTTCAAGACGGCTACTGATTTCACGCATGGCTTCCGCCCATCGGCTTGTTGAATCTGCCATAAGAGCGACATCATACCCCATATCACGGAAATATTCCGCAATTGTAATTCCCGTGTACACCGATGCTTCTCTTGCCGCAACAGGCATGTTAGATGTGTTAGCAATCATCGTAGTACGGTTCATCAAAGGCTTATTCGTATTTGGGTCGATGAGGTGAGGGAATTCAGTAAGTACTTCTGTCATCTCATTTCCCCTCTCCCCACATCCAATGTAGACCACAAGTTGTGCATCCGACCACTTAGCAAGTTGCTGTTGAGTAACGGTTTTTCCCGAACCAAAAGGACCTGGAATACCAGCAGTTCCACCTTTGGCCAAAGGGAATAAGAAATCAAGAATACGTTGACCTGTGATCAATGGGACGTCTGGTGCATACTTCTGTTGGAACGGACGTGGGGTTCGCACAGGCCACAATTGCATCATTTGAAGTTCAGTTTCACCATCTAGGGTGCAAATTGTTTGGGTCACGTTATAGTCACCTGATTCAATGCTAGTAACTTTACCCGACTTCCTAGGAGGGACCATTATTCGGTGCTCAATGGTCTCGGTCTCTTGTACGGTCCCAATTACCTGACCGGCTACAACCTCATCACCCACTGAAACGCAAGGACTGAATGCCCAATTCTTCTCTAAATCGAGACCATCAGCATCCACACCACGGGTAATGAATACACCCATAACTTCCTCAAGGTTTTGTAGAGGACGCTGAATCCCATCATAGATTTGAGTCAGCAAACCCGGACCAAGTTGAACTGAAAGTGTTTGACCTGTGTTTACCACTGGTTCACCTGGCCGCATTCCACTCGTATCTTCATAGACTTGAATGACCGATTTTTCACCGTGTATCTCAATCACTTCACCCATAAGCCGTTCATGCCCTACCCGTACGACGTCATACATCGCTGTATCAATGCCAACGGCCGTCACTACCGGCCCAGATATTCTATGGATTCTTCCTGATTCAGACATAATTTCACCTTATTTCCAAAGATCGACTCCGATCGCTCTACGAATTGACTCTCGTAGCGAGTTATCCTCTGCACCCCCGATTGCAAGGACGGTTGGGGTCACACTTTCTGCGACCTCTAAACGCATTCGCGCCGGGAGGCGGGCGAGTGCGTCGGAGTGTAAGACCACGATTCCAACATCAGCATCGGACATCGCGTTGCGCATAGTCACTGCCAGCGCATCATCATCGGGAGGGTTGTGTACACTGCGAACTCCAGCAAGTTCGAAACCTAGTGTGAATTCGCTCGGGCCAACAACAACAAGATCCATCATAATACACCTCATATGTGAAGTCGGGTCTCCAATTTTTCTGCCGAAAGCCCTGCTGACAAGCCACGTGCAATAAGTCGCAAATTCGCGATTTCACCGCGCTTGGAGAAGATGTAATGTACGACTGGGATGGCTGAAACAGGATGCTGATGACCTAGCCTCCCAATCATCAGGTCTCGGTCTTTACGAGCCCACACCATCACCGGGTCGAGCGAATTTGTAGCATCTACGCCATCAAGGGCTTCTTCAAATCCCGCATGATCAAAACCCCGCACGCCTGAGAGAGCCGATCGAAGACCTTCGACATCGCTTGCTTCAGCCATAGAGGAAAGGGTTAGGCCGGAAAAGCGCAGGCCGCCATCGAGCATCATGCCTCGTCGGGTTTCAAGGTCAAGGCCTTGACGTAGACCACGCAATAAATTGGCCAAATTTCTCTGATCCACTTCATGCCGTAGAATCTTTCGAAGGACGCGGGTGGGTGCATCATTTTCCTTAAGGGCATCAAGACTCATCCTCGTAGATGAACGGTCGATTGCGTCCTCATAATCGCGCAGTGAGGTTCCCGATGGAAGGGAACTAAGGGCTTGTTTAACTGGTCCAATGGGCAATTGAGAAATGGCAGAATCAAAGTCATCAGAGCTGCGTATCATATCCAACCAAGGCCCATTTGTCTCATTTTCCGAAGGAAGAATGGAGACGCCCACCTCATCAGAATCGATAGAACCAGCGATAGACCTTAGCACGATACGCACCTTGTCAATTTCATTTCTAGACGCATATACTGAAGCGAGCCGGCGTTGAGATCCCCGGCAGAAGTGAAGCACTTGAGCAATGTCGACATCAAACGCATGAGAGATTGCTGCTTCGACAAGGTCAGAACCTTGCAGGCGATTAGCATAAAGATCAATTTCTTCACGGTAGCCTAGTTCTGCGATCGTAGTAACTATTTGATTTGGAGTTTGTTGAAGCATTTGGCGATATCTCATGCTATCAATCAGTTTGGCGCGTCGGGCCTTGGCACGAGTAGCGGCATATGACCACCCACCTTTGCCTCCACCTGACATTGATATTCCCCCTCATGCCTCGCCACGCAGTATTTGAGAAACTTCGGGGATTTTCTCATCCCAGACGCGATCAAGACGGGCGTCGAATCTGAAGTCAAGACGAATGGTCTGATCTGCTGATTCAAGGACAAAGCCGCCAAGGCCATCAACTGAATCGCCAAATTTGCTATTCTTTGCCATCGATTCAAGCGTAGGTCGATCAACCTCAACGGGACGCATTATTGGTTTTTCCACATCAGCATCTTTCGCTTCTGCAAGCAGAGCCTTCAACAGATCTTTACGCCCACTAAGTCCGGGAGATCCAAGTTGCTCTTCCGCGCGACTGCGCGCTGTTTCAAGTGCTTCCCGCTCGACTAGTAGACGGGCGGTCTGTGCAGATTGGCGCGCAGATGCAACGGTTTCAGAAGCTTGCTGAATACCACGCCTTTCTGCAGTCAAACTAGCTTCATCCACAACTTCTTTGGCCTCTAATTTAGCTGCACCAATGAGTGCATTTACTTCCGCATCCGCTGCTGCGAGAATACCTTCGGCCTCCTCGCGAGCAAGCGCAGTGATCTCCGAGACTAACTCGTCAATTGACGACACGCACACTACCCCCCAGAGCTCCCTCTCTACTCAGCCCATCAAGAGTGGCAGAAGACCAAGGATAAGGATTGTCTCTGGCAACACTGTGAACAGCAAGGCTTGCCCAAAATTGCCGCCTTCTGCCATATAGCCTACAGAGGCTGCTCCTAATTGTGCTTGGCTATATCCAGCGCCCACACCACAAAGGCCGAGTGCTATACCAGCCCCAATCTTGCCAAAGGCTTCCACCGTCTGCGCATTATCTGGTGCATCTCCTTCTGCCGCCACGCTCTGCGAAAGCAGGGCTAGTAACAAACAAGCAATCGCCATTCTCATTCCGTTTTTCAAGATGTTATTTTGCATCGTTATTTCCTCCTATGTCCGTGTTAATCTAAGGGACTCTCATGTCGCAATGTGGGTGGGCTCACGCCCGTATGGTTCGTATGGCTCGCCCGGCGAGTCATAGAATTTACTCATCCATTCTGCCATATGTAATCGCGCTGCATGGATATTTGGAGAAAGAATTCCAAGGATTATTGCTAATGTCTGAACTGCAAGCCACATGGCCAGTGCACCAAAGCCAAGAAGCACTCCTGAAACCGTGCCCAGCCCTATATGATCGAAGATTGCTGGCCAAAGAAGTTGATTTCCAACTTCTGCAATCTTGACGCCCACCACACCCACTGCAAAAATGCGGACATAAGAAAGGGAATTCGAGAGGAGGGAAAAACTCTCAATCGGTGCAACAATTATCCCAACTCCGCCCATTTTTTCATAGATCACTAGGCCAACCGCAAGCATCGGTAACCCAATACCCATGAGAATTAAGCCCAGCATGCTCATTTTTTCTAGGAGCACAACATACCCTGCATCGCTATGTAGAGGTATATTCAAAAACGCATAACAAAACATGAAGCCGCCAAGCAGAAGCACAACCCAAGATCCTTTTTCAAAGAGAGCCGCCGCAAATCCATGAGCCCTTTGCACATTAATAAAACCAAGAATGAAGCCGAGCATAAGATGGGCGACCCCCAAGTAAATTGTTAGAACCATGAGGGTGGACATATCCGAACTCACCCGGTGGAACGGATAAGCGAGGTAGACGCCAAATATGGTCGGACTATGCAATGCGTGGTCTGCGGGATAGAGTTTGGCCATCCATTGGAAGAGGAAGGGGACAGCATGACCTTCCGCTTCCCCATGTCCACCCCCATGATGATAGGAGGGCGCGACCTCCCATCCAAATATTTCGCCATAAATGAGGCCAAAAATCATCGTCGACATACCAATATAAATTAGAAGCCGCGCGCCATAATCACCCATCGAATCTTCGGATACTTTTGAACGGAGAAGAAAGCCCACGCCTAAAACAATCAAGCCATATCCGATGTCCCCGAGCATCATCCCAAAGATCAATGGATATGTGAAAAGCATGAATGCTGTAGGGTCAATCGTGCCATATTTTGGCCTACCCACGAGTTCGGTAACAAAACGCAATGGTTTGGCTGCCCCATGGTCTGCCCAAGCAGAAGGGGGAGTTTCATGTGCTTCATCGTGCCCACCGTGTGAGGGATGCCACTCTTCCACTTCAGAATAACTAGCACCGCCCTCTGCCAGCAATGTATCTTGCACATCATCCGCTAGAGTTTTGGGGACCCAGGCATCGATGATGAATGAATGAGGAGTAGTGGCTAAGCGGACAGGCGCGCCGAGGATATCGACTTCACACTCGAGATGCTCAACACCACTCACGATGAAGGGGCCATGTCGATGGTTCCACCGTTCAATCCCATCACTAAGGGTGCGTAATTTTTCCTTACTGGATTCAATCTCACTATTTACTGAAGAAATTACTGAATCCGTATCACCTGACCGCTCCGGGACGGGAATGGCCTCAAATCCCCTAGCAGTAGCAATTTGAGAGGCTGTGCCGCCTTGGCCTGATCGCACGATAATGACCAATAATTGACTTTTAGAGATCAATGAAACGCCATCTCCGATCGAGGAATTTAGTGCACCTGATATTTTTGGATGAGCTTTAGCAGGTGCTTTTCCCACAATAATGTCAACAGTCCTGCGACCATGGAGGAGGTCAAGGGGGATTCCTAATTCTGAAATAGATGATAGGGTCGCAATCTCTGTTTCAGCGGCTTCAATGTCTTCCTCTAGGGCCTGAACATCATCCATCATGCCAAATAGAGACGTGAGTTCTTCGTCGAGGTCATCCTCAACAATCTGCTTAATGGCCCCAGGGTCAATCTTATCTTCGGGAAATAAGGGGTTCAACCTCGATGCGGCACTTCGCAATCGTGATAGACGTTCAGATGCTTGGTCCGCCCCTAAGAGGGGAGCCCCCAAAGAAAAACCGGCATGTCCCCCATCATGATCAATAAGATGCAGCGCGCGGAGTTTGGCTGTTCGCCGCAACACCTCCTCAAGGCGTGGCCGTATCCCTGCGACGCGGACCCTAACCATTGGGATGGGCAATAGTGGGTTGGCCATCTTAGGTCGCCTCAATTCATATTCAATGCGCCAATAATTGTAGAAATAGCACGGTCCATGCCATCTTCGGCAGTTTTTCGCGCTGCCCCGAGGCCAGATTCGGCGGACGCTCGAAGTGATTCTGCTTCATCTTCAGCTTCGGAAAGAGCACCTTCAATAACAGATTCCACAATTGATTGGGCCTCTGAGCGGGCCTCAGAAACGATCTTTGCAGATTCTTCCCTAGCGGCATTCACGCGCTCTGACGCGTCAGATTTTGCAGAGGTGAGGATTTTATCCGCCTCTGCTTCGGCATTTCGGATGCTTTCAAGAAGAGAGGCAGATGTCATCAAAGATCGCCAAAACCAGCGACTAGTCACCGGTTTATGATCATGTCTGATCAAAATTCAAACAATCCAAAACATCCGTCGACATGTAATGGCACGCCAAATAATCGGTTTAGTCAATCGATTGAAAGCCATATTTATGACCCAGTCGGGGCACCGGAATAGAATGCTACCCAACCTAAACGACCGTTTTGAATTCCGCATGACTTTGCCCATTTGTTGAGACCAACGGCGTTCATACTCAACTAGCGGCACACCCGACTGGATATGGGCTGCAATTACCTGCCCCGCTATTCTACCACCAATCATTGCAATCGTAATTCCTGCCCCATTCGATGGAAGAACCATTCCCGCAGCATCCCCCACAAGAACATAGTTTTCCTTTACAAACCTCTTAATTGTGCCCGACATTGGAAGAGATCCCGCCCCCTTGAACACAGCATCTCCTGAAAACCGAGAGATGAAGCGATCTGTGCAAGTATTCACATTTGCACCCTTAGCCATTGCTGGTTGTACGCCCAAGCCAACATTCGCCCCTCCTTTCTTTGGAAACGCCCAAGCATAGCCACCAGGAGCCAAAGAACCAAAATAAAATTCTAGCGCGTCTGGTACGTACCCATCCATCAGTACAAATTTCACCGGGATCTTGAGAGATTTTTCATCCCAAAAGTCCCTACGCACAGGATCATTATGGCCCCCCGCACCGACAATAATCTTGGCGGAGATACTGGACCCATCTCTTAATTGTACATAATCTGCTCCGATCTGATCAACGCGCTTCCCAACCAGATAACGCGCACCAAGAGATTGAGCGCGCTCCACCAGTGCTTCGTCATGCGCTACTCGATCGAGCATGACGCCCTCAAAGGGATACGCAAGTCGCTTTCCCGATGGAGCAATGACATGTAATTCATCAACCCTGCAAGAAACCACTGCCTCGGGCGTTTGGAATAGTTCCGCGATTTCAGGGACATCCGGGCACAATCTGCACAACTCCGCATTACTTGGGACTAATTCACCACATTGAAGCGGAGATCCTATAGATTCACGGCCATCGATTACAAGTACATCAACGCCCTCTTTTGCCAAGTATCGAGCGACAGTACTCCCCGCAGGACCCCCTCCAATCACGACAACATCTGCATGATCAGAAAAGGGCATTGAGTGAACCTCAGAAACGGCGGCTTCCCAAACGGTCAAGAAGACGCTCAAGGGTTCCCAATGCACGGCCTTTAGGGAGAGAGGATAATTCAGACCGAGCACACCTAATTCGGCGGTCGACCTCTACCCGGCAAGCATCAAATGCGCCACAGGCCCGTATCAATTCAATCACTTCCCCAAGGTGCTTTTCATGGTAGTCTGAGACAATATGGATTAGCCTCTCACGGTCGGGTGACTCAAGCCGGTCAATGGCCTCGATGAGGGGAAGAGTAACTTTACCCTCAATAAGGTCTAAACAGCGTCCTTTTCCGGTTCGAGAATCACCTTCAAGATCAAGAATGTCATCAACTAGTTGAAATGCAACTCCAAGTTCTAAGCCAAAACGGCGCATCGAGGATACCACATCTGGAGTTGCTCCCGCAATCATGGCAGCACCTTCGCAGCATGCGGAAAATGGCCCTGCAGTCTTTCCTTGAATAATTTCAAAATGCTGTTCACGAGACAAATCCAGATTGCCAATACTCGCATATTGAGCCATTTCAGCAGTGGCAATCATCGAGCAACAGCGAGTGAATACATCAACAATTGAACCTTGGTAGGCACCCCCTAAGCCAAACCCTTGCACAAACAAAAAATCACCTGCAATTAATGCCTCAACAGGGGTATATTTTTCATGGAGCGTAACAACACCCCTCCGTAATTTTGCCCGATCATTCATATCATCATGGACCAAAGTTGCCGTATGTATCATCTCAAAGGCAAGAGCCATGGGCAAAATCTCTTCGCGAGCCTCCCCCCCACACGCCTCATGAACAAGTAGGGCAAATAAGGGACGTAGGCGCTTACCTCCCGCCATGAGCACATAACGTGATAATTCTACTGCTCGGCCATGGCCTTCGGATTCTAGGCGATCGAGCAAATCTACGAGGGCGGACTCAATGAGTTCGAGCAAATCACTGACTCCACGGAGCTCCCCGCCGACCATCTCACGCAAAATCACACCATGTGCTGTTCGACGGCGTTTATGAACCATGATCCACGGGCGGGCATTTAGTGCCCCCCAACCAACCCCACCTGATGGCAGCCGTAGGCATGCCGGCAAGGTCAAGGGTTGAACCAGTTGAAAGCAGCGAATTAGATATTGAATGTGCTGTTTTCGAGAATTTAGGCGATGCACTAGAGTCATTATTGGAACGTGAATTTGACCACCTAGCAGTATTCGCTACCGATCTTGAAGGGCCGATGCCTGATGGCGTCGACATTATCGGCGCACTCCCAGTACGAAATGTGGGAAGCGTATTGGTCTCTGATGATAGACCAGAACACCTCCCTCGGCGCGCTAGGATATTGTGCGACCGGCCCCTTGTAAAACGCCAGTTGCGCCGATTTAGACATGACTTGAGCATCAGGAATACAGATGATTTTGCGCAAAAGAACGGGCTGGAAGGGCCACCTTCAAAGAAAAATGAACTGTTAAAATGGGGATTGAAACAGATTGACTCTGGCCTTGTCGATGGAATCGTCGTTGACAGGGAAATTTGGGAAGCACAGGGGGGTAGGCGTCGACGGCACCGACTTGGCCTTGAAGTTGGAGCCAATAATGACGGGCGATTCCTTGCCCATCCCTATTCAGGGATTACCTTGATCTTGGCAAGGTCTGGTGAATTAGCAGATGAATGCCCGCTAACACTAGACGATGACGCTGCTATATCTTGGGATGTTCAAAAGACAATATGGCCCACAATCCACCAACGACTCAGACCCCATATAGGAATGCGGGTTGATTTGCGGCGTCCTGGTAGCCTCTTGAAAGAGCGCCCCGAGGACCAAATACTACGTGATGAATTGGTTAACCCAAGTGGAAAAATCAAAACGGGCGGGCGCCGCATTGAAATAGAAATTGAATACATCGGCCGTGGAGGCCTACGGAGTTTTGGAATATCTAGATTATCGCCCGTTGCAGAAGCCGCATTTGTAGGGAGGTTGATGGTTAGAGAATGGAAAGAGGCTTGTGATATTTGGATGGCTGAAGTCCCTGATGACCCGCGCCATGGACCGGCATCGGCCGCATTCATCCAATAGGTTGGGGCTCATTATCCCGATCCACTTCAGCATCAATGCGCTCTGCGACTTCTCTAGCGGGTTCCAATCGATCAATGAGTTCGGGCCCTTGAGCACCACCCACCACTTGATCCACGTCATCCTCTAAAAGGAGATCAAAACCTTCTACCTCGATAGCCTTTATTGCATCTGCAAGATCAGATGGCTGGCCACGGTCATCCATGTCAAATACCAGTTCATCTACTCTTTTCGCACTGGTTTGCCATTTTGCCATACACTCACTCATTCGCATCTCAATATCCTTGATCGAGTGTGAACTGCGCTGCCCATCACTGAGGGCTTGTTGAGCCTCACGCCTCAACTCATCAAATAGGCCAGTGACGCGAGAAATCTCGGCCTTGAGGGATTCTAAATGATGCGCCAAATCCTCACGGGAGGTGCGAGGGTCTTCCACTTTGCGGCGAAAGCGCTCAAGCTGGCGAGAGACATCAGCAGCATCCCCCCCGGCTTGATCTCGCGAATAAGCAACGGCATGAAGGGCTGAAGTGACTTCATCCAGTCGTCGTTTCATCCTCTCTGTCGAGCGAGACATCACAGTATCAAGGTCTGCACGCATAGTCTGGATCAAAGATGCTAGTGCATCTTCAGCCGAGCGTTGTGCGCGCTTGGCCTGCCGGGAATAGCTTCCCATGGTTTGACCCCAAACGGGCCGTCTTTGGCTTCGGCCTTCAATCCTTTGTGCACGGAACGGCATATTATAGGTCACGGGTAAGGAAAAGGATATGATACCTAGAAGGCCGAAGAGAGGAAATTGGAGCGTCCCCGGTCATGAGCATCGCACTTGGAGATTTACTTGCAGCTCGACATGAAACCCTCAAAGAAGTAGCAACGAATCACAAATTACCGAAAACCGGAAGTGTCGGATATCTTCGATCAAGATTGATTAGGGACCTAATTCTTCAGGATTGGGACCTAACTGCAGATGGAATCTCTAGACTATCTAGCGCACACCTAACAGATCTTCTAAAATCATTCGGCGTAAAGTCATCCGGATCAAAAAGTGAAAAGCGACAGCGCCTATTCTTACACGCTAATTACGACCGGCGCCAATTAAAACCCGATGACGTTGAGAAGCTCAGTGAAAAATCAATTCAAAGCCTCCTCGAGGGGTTAGGTGTACCAACATCTGGAAAGACCAAAGACATGGAGAGAAGGGTGGCGGGATTATTAGAACGGCATGCTGGAGATTGGGGGGAAGCAAAGAAAACGATGCGGAGAAGCAATGTACCCCAAGCAGTTTCAGCCCCACGAAACCTACCGTCCACCGCAGAGATGACACTAGATCATGAAGAAAATCCAAGAGAAATTGAAAAGGAGACAACATCCCCTGATATCACACTAGACCCTAAAGAAAATTTGATGGACGTTTCTGAAGAAAAAACTGACTTCTCAGATTTAGTTGAGACAATTGACAAATCCAACAAACATCAAAAAGTGGCTCTTCAAATCCCTAGTCCAGCATCACCTCTTGCCATCGAAGGAGTATTAGACGCAACAGAAGCCAGTTTACTACGCAGTCGAATAGAAGCATTCGCAGACGCACATCCTGGAGGATGGGCGTTTGAAGATGAAGCAAAATTGAGGACTGATCTAGTTGCATCCGGAGTACCACTCCATCGCCCAAGGGCAGGGGAAGCATTCGATCGTTGGCTAGAAGACGCTTCGGCGAGAGTGCGTGCTAGATCGTTACTTGAAGTAGAACAGGACGAAAAAACCATCACCCAAGAAGTACAAATCCAAATTGCCCAAGTAGAAGCGAGAGTCGCAGAAATACGCTCTATCGCTAGAGAATTATTGGTCCTAAATCTGGACCCCTCAGCAATGCGAGATAGGGCACGTTTCGTCGAAAAATGTGGAGAGATTGGAATTCTTACTGATTCGCCGGCTGTTCAAAGAAGGTTGATTGAAGTTCTTCTAGAAATGGATTCACTACGGGGTGCGGAAAATGAAGCCCAATCACGCGGACCCGGCAGTTGGAGAGAAAGAGAGGCGTTGCGCCGATTTGAACTTCGGAGAGGAGATCTCGTTGATTCTATAGAAGATTTGTTTGAAGAATTTGGGGGTGATGTCCGTGAAATACGGGTTGCGTATGAAAAAAGGGCCATGGTAGAACATGGTTTGGAACTTGAACTTCCTGCAGTCAGTGGCCGCGTTCACGGGCTGTTTGACTTGCACGTATCTCTCCGGGAAACTGCAGCAAACCTAGATCCCATCGCTGAACGACGGAGAAGAGCCATAGAATCCTTGCGTTTTGATGCCCATCGCCTCAGTGCCGCATCAATGGACGTCATCGACAGGATTGTTGAACGGATAGAAGGTTTTGAGAGATTAGTAGAGGCAATTATGCGGCGATATGACGGACATTTCGCCGCACGACAACAGGCTCTGATGGTACGCATGTTAGAAGAACGGAAATATGCAGTAAACACTCCCGAAATACGCCCGAGAGTATTAGCTGCAGCAGGAGTATTGGCTGTTGAATTGGGGTACCTAAGCCGAGAAAATGCCCCTCGGCTTCCAACTGGGATTACAATGGACGAGCACCAATTAGCCCAGGTTGTGTCAAATTTGAAGGACTTGGCTGACAAATTTGGTAGTGATAGAGAAGCCATCAAGGACCTAAACCAGCATGATTCATCCATCGATGATGATGCTTATTCTGAAGCACGCAAGGGCCTTCATGAGATACGCGAACGCATGTCCAAAGCAGATCATCTGATGCAGCGCCTTCGTGGATCAAGAAAAGAGGGCATCGTCCTCCAAGACGAAGGTACATCAATTGAGGATTAAGACACCTTCCAACTGTGCAATTTTAATGCGCCGTGTGATAGGCTTGAATAACCCGAGTAACTTGCTGAATATTGTCAATATCACGTTCAAGTAAATCCGTCAGAATCCTGTCGCGCTCTTCAACTGCATTATCGAAATCAGCTGGCGTTAGCCCGGCTGCTTTGCATATTATTTCCCGCAATTTACTTGGCACTCCAGTTTCAACAATTTCACCAGTCATAGGATCAAACTTCCAAATTTGATTCAACCTTGGCTTAGAACCCTCCATGCCTGCAATTTCAGATATTTCTAGGATTTTTCGCACGGTTCGGCCACCATAATGTAACCTTGCCTGAATAATGATCATATCCAATGCACTAAGCATGATCGTTGGAACCACCATTGGGGGATTGATCATGCGGTTTACACATTCTGCAGCAGTGTTTGCATGAAGGCTGCCAAATGACCCATCGTGGCCTGTATTCATTGCCATCAATAATGTCGCCGCCTCTGGCCCACGAACTTCACCAACAATAACACGATCTGGGCGCATTCGAAGACTCGACTTCAGACATGCATCCATGTCAATTTCATTTGTCCCATCGGGGCGTTCAGCACGAGTTTCCATACGAAGCCAATGGTCATGATAAATCTGCAGTTCAGCAGTATCTTCGACTGAAAGAACCCTTTCGTCCCAGGGAATGAACATTCCAAGACAATTGAGTGTCGTGGTCTTACCTGAACCTGTACCCCCTGCTATGACAAAATTAGCCGGTTTCGCACCAAGTCCCTCGACATAGCACCAAAGCGTTGCAGCTAAACGAGTGCTCATTGTTCCAAATTTGAGGAGATTAATAATTGTCAGAGGATCTTCCTGAAATTTACGGACTGTCAGAGTAGGACCATCAGGAGATACAGGGGGGATTGTGCCATTCACACGCGACCCATCTGGTAGCCTCCCGTCGAAAATTGGGACAAGACCTGGCCCATCACCCAGCGGAACTGCAGTAAATGCAGCAATATTTTTTGCCACTTGCAGTCCTTCTTCATCTTCGATCCAAATATTGGTACGACACATGTCATGCTCACGATGAGCGATTTTCACGCACTGAGTTCCACCATTGTACATTACTTCTTCCAGATTGTCATCATCAAATAGGGCCTTTAACTTCCCATATGGATTGGGTTCAATATTACCATCTACGTGGTATATCGGGCTTGGATGGCCTGGTTCCTTGTAAATTGTTACCCGCCCATATTGCTCAAGTATTTCCAAATCATCACGCATTTCTGATCACCTCACACCCCACCGCCCATCGTATTTCCAATTGCGATATACAAGAACGAATACAAAAACATTGACAAGAAACCCCACAGCGGCAATTGCCAAAGTGTTTCTTGGAAACGACCAAGCATTCGGCCACCAATTGCAACCGAAATCATCGTTGCAGCCCCTAAAAATGTGGAAATTGAGGAATTGAGATCACTAGCATCTATCCCCGAGGCAGGTGAGGCGAATAAACCAGTTACTGTGGCAATAATTGCTGGAAGCATGATACCAACCATGATTTTCATCATCAATGATGCACCTCCCATATTCGAATCTCGTTGGTCCATCAAGTCATTTAGGCGTTCAATCCCCTCTGCCATTCGTTGCAACAGGTCACGAAGAGGAGAATCTTGTTCGATTGCAGTAAGTAAGATTGTCACAGATCGTTGGACTTGGGCAGAGCGCGAATTAACTGCCAGATTTGTCATGGCGGCTTCAAAGGTGGTTTCACGACTTTCATGAACCGCTGTCCGAGCCAAGTCACCGAGGGGGCCTTGACCTGAGTCGGCATATGCCGCAAGTGCAGCCTGCACAGATTCATTGGCACCAACTGTTTGCGCCATCGTGTCAAGCATTTCAGGGAGACCGCGTTCAAGGCCGCGCCTACGAGCACGCTCCCTCATGAGGGGGACTGCCCCTCCAAGTGAAGCGAGTGCTAAAGGAAAAAACCACTTCATAGAGGGATAGTCCCCTATGAATTCAAGGAAATCAAATAACATTGCGACCATTCTAATCACCTCATAGGCCAGGATCTTTTGTATGAGCTTTGATCCCAACCATTGCCATACCAAAGGCAGTAAATGCGAGCCCTCCATTTACCACAGCCATAATTGTCCCCTGATCAGGGACATCAATGAATTGCAAATCACCCATCAATTGCGGGAAAAGGCCCAATATAGATAGGATCAATGGACTGGTCATACCTATTGAGAGGAGGGTTTCAGGAAGTCCACCCAGAGCTTCAATATACTTCTCAACCTTGTCCGAACGACTAGTTTCTTCTGAATCACCTTGCTTGCGCAAATCATCAACCACATCAGTATTCTTAGTTACATTATTGTACAGAGTTGTGATAAATTTCCGGTAAGGTTTTGATTTTGTCTTTGTCATCATCCTGCTTAATTCGGCATCCAATGGCTTTCCTTTCCCAACAGCCTCTAGAGCCTTGGAGAAATCAGAGGTGATCTTTCCATACCCGCCCTGGCTGAGGTTCAGTAGAGCCGCTTCGAGTCCAATCCCAGAAGACATCATAACTTCCATAGTCCGGAGAGCATAGAGTAAATCACGCTCTTCAGGAAGGACCATCTCATCACCTCATTCAACGAATGTCCTCGGACAAGGAGAATGTGTATTCACCTGTACCCCCATCAAACTCTAGACGGGTGAACACGACTTTCATCTCTTTTTCTTCATATGGTTCGTGGAAAAAGGGCTGACCACCACGAAAGATCTCAAGGACTTTCTTATAATCATCGAGAGAAATCTTCCCCGTAATCTTGTATTCTGCAGATTCCGCACCTTCATCAACAAGGTCATCGCCTTCACCCCCATGCGTCACTGTTCGGGTCATCCGACGATTAATTGAGACCTTAATCGCACATTCATCTAGTTGGAGCCAATCCTCTCCACCAGCGGCGCGGAGGAAGCAGGTCTGTGTACCGGACATGGGTTATCGGGGTTGGACTATCGGGTTGCATTATCAAACTGCTCCGTCGAGTTGGGACTTCACGAAGCATCCGATTCTTCAACAACGCGGTACCATCCGAACTCTCGGTCCCACAGAATCCCCTCTTCAGTTAGTGTTTCGAGCATTTCTTCCGCTTGTGACCTACTTGCACCTAAACCTTCACCCGCGCGTACGATGGATTCGTGATCAACTCCCTTACCCCCATCCGTTTCGGTGACATATCGGATTAGATGATCACGCAAGACTTGATCATCAATTGAAACTTCATCATCCATTGGTGCATTCTTGGGTGGCTCAAGAGTTGCACCGCTTCCGATCATGTCAAGCGCACGAAGAATCCCTAATGCATAGGAATCAGGATCAAAACGGTCGCCATAAAATGCGCGTGCATCAAGAAGTGGCTGGATATCATTTTCGCGGATTCCGGCTGATTCAAGCGCTTCATAATTAGGTTCCATCTCCTTCACAGCATGAACTGTTTGCATCCGGCCAAGAGTATGTTCTGCTGTTTCAAGGATCCAATCCGCATAGCGGTCTCGATCGATCGTGGCGATCTCCTCTGGGCGTAGACTGATGTATACCGAGCCGTCTTCTGGGCTCGCCCAATGCCTAGTTTTCCCCACAATCATAAGAAGCAAGGATTCACCTTCTTCGTGCCGTGAAACAAGTTCTTCAGAGATGTCAAGAACATCTTCTTGAAAAGACCCTACTTGGAAATACGTGCGGCCCAATGGATCTGTAAGGATGCCATTGTAAGATGCACCTGATTCATTATCGCGGCGCTCAATTCGCTCAACAAGCCCCGCCACGATCACTCGATTGGCTCTAGCACCTAATCGACTAATCACATACGAGGGGTCAAATTCACCAGTCCCTTTTTGATGAAGATGGGAATGATTGATCTCTTCGGAGAACATACGCAATGCTGGCTCGCGCCGACGCCTTGAACGCATATCGGCACTCACAAACCCCACCTCTCTCTGATTTCAGCAACTGATTCGGCACCACGAAGCCCCACTGATTTCGCTGAGTCAACTAGTAAAAAACCGCCAAAATCATCCATCCTAGTCCTGCCAGTCACTTCAATTTGAGCACCCAGCCACTGCTTACGCAATTCATTGACAAAGCGTTCTTGTCCCTCTTCCCGCACTTCTTTTTCGATTACATCTTGGGTTTTAGATAACAAAGATTCCGTGGCATCTTTGCCAAGAAGTGTGGTAAGAGCTGCCCTTCCATCATCAAGGACAAAACGCAATCTTAGATCTGGAATGCCTTCAACTCGGCCGTGATCTGCACATTCTCCATCACGCAAAACGCGGCGACAATCGGGGCACCGTTCGATAGGACCACAATCATCACGGATGGATACAATCTTGGCAGTACTGCGCACAGAAGATCTTGAAGAACTGTCAGTGAGTTCCTCGATTGAAGAGGTCACCCAATGATTCATTGGGTCTATAGCCTCCCATGGCACTTCCTCTAGTTGAATGATCTGAGTTGCATTGTCAATAGTTACATCAGGCAATCCTTGCCAAGCACGGATGCGGACATCTTGCAAACGTACAGGCATGGGAGTATTGCTTGAATCAATTTCCGGGTCAGACCAAACAGTGAATCGGCATCTTCCCGTGGGGTCTATAATTTCGCCACCCCAAATGGTTTTTTCTTCACCTTGAACTGTGATCTTGCGGGATGAAATCTCAATGATTTCGGCCGTGATAGAGACACCTCTGGCACCTTCAGTTAATGAGCGAATCTCAGTTGCGGAATCACGTTCTAATTCATCCAGCGTCGGGAATTCAGCATCATGAAATTCTTCGATTGTTGTATAACGACCAAAACTCAGATCTGGAGTGTCTCGATATCGACGCATTAGGGCATCGGCAATTCGGATTAGCCCCCCAACATCCCAGTCAAACCCCTCCCAGGCTGTGAATGATACTGCACCTGTTGAATCACCTAGACGGCCTGAAACAACCTCTATTTGAGATCCGTCTCGACGAGTTATTGTGCGATTTGCCTTCGACATCACGCGGGCAACTAGGGTGACCGAACCCTCCACCCGAGATGCTTTTGAGATATTCATGACATCCCCACTACGAACCACAGGGGCTGTTGATGCCTCAAGAACTACAACTCTGCTTGACCGATTTATCTCAAGGCGGCGGCGCCCTTCCCACTCACTTACCCGCGCACCTTCGATGCGCGCAACTGCCCCTGGTCTAAGTGAATCCTCATTGTCCCCCCAGTCAGTACAATCGTAACGATTCCTCTCACTTGAAGGGGCATTAGGCCGGTCCTCAATTCGGGCTGCCCCAATCGTTCGGCGCTCACCACGTACTGTTCGTTCTACACGACGATGCTCAAGAATGCGCACTTCTATTGTGAGGTTTGAAGTCCCAGGTTCGACTTCATCAAGTGTCTCTATCACTTGAGTTTCTGGGGGCTCATAGGTTGATTCAGAATCAACCACCCCTACTGATTTTCGCATGCGAGTTACTACCGATCGAACGGCATTCTTTGGGGGCATGAGAAAATCTTTCTCATACCGTTCAAATTCCTCGCGCACTAAATCGGGGTCAGCACTAGGAACTGCTTCGAGTACCCGTTGGACCGCCCGGTCTAATTCCTCTGCGTGAATGGAGTCAACCCCCCCCTCACTCATCTATACACCTCCGACCAAAGGCATGCGACATCATGAATCGCAAGGGACTATTCATCTCAAATTCAACTTGTGCGGGGTGGGTCAGGGGGTGCACATTCTGTCCTCCGAGGCAGCGGTTCTTGGCTGGCCGTCTTTGAACTATTCGTGTCAAACAAATCATAAAGACACATACCAATGATTGCTTTGAACAAAAACTACAGATCAGCAATCTATAGCCAAAATAGCGAAAGGAGAAAAGACCACCGCCCCACCGGCCTCCGTGGATTCCAGCGATGAGCATCCGATCGGCATAAATGCCGAAGAGGATGATGCCATTGAGAGGGAAACTTCGGAATATGCATCGAGCATACCGCGAGACAGGATTGACGCGAAAATCGAGGACATACGCGCAAGAAGGACGAAAAGTGAGGCAACTAGGTTCCCACGTACATTCGAAGACCTTCTCCTCATTATTGGATTCGCATATGGTATATTGTATGCTATTTTACTCATAATTGTTCCACTGATGCCTGCCGCTATGAGCGAATCAGTTTGGATTGACCGAAGCTTCTCCCAAACCATGCTCGATACTGGCGACCCTTGTGAAGACCGAGAATCAAGCCCATGGATCAACGCATATCCAAACAACGATGCGCACGTGATTGTTATGACAACACAAAATGTCAACATTCAAAATACAAACACGAGCATCATCCTAGATGCAAATGCTGAAAGTGCGACTTATGTGGAAAATACATCACGCTTTCAAACACCATTTTCGGGGTGGGATGAAGGTGAGCACACCATCCGAATCTCAGTAGGAAAACTTAACCAAACGTCAAACCAAACCGAAGAAGTTGTGTTTGCTGAATTAAAAGTTACAATTAGTAAAGAAGAAAAAGGATTTTTTGCATTTTTACCCGGTGTGTCATCAAAAATTTCAGAGCATGCTAGCATCGAAAGAGAAGGGGCGAGAGGATGCTGGTCCACCAAATCCTTGGCGGGATGGGGTTGGGGCTTGATGGCTGCCGAACTTGGAGGCGGTCGTGAAACTGCAATGCTAACTGGGGGTGCAGCAGGAGTTCCCGCATGGTGGATGGCATTCATCTCATTCAGCCTCAGCCTAGTTAGTCTATTCATTCTCTATCCGTTGCTTTACAAAGTCTATCACCAATCCATTGATGATCAACTCACAGATGAGGAAACTGAAAGACTGGCTCTTCGGTGTATCGAAGAGGCTGCCGAAAAATATGCTTTAAAGGTTGATTGGGCTTCTTTTGACGTGAATATACGCGAGGTTTCAATAGATATTTTTGTCGCTTATCAAGTAACTAGCCGCACGGCATTGCCCCCTGACCGCGTGAAACAAGGCATATTGAAAGTGATTCTAAAAGAATTTAGCACATTCAGAATATTCAAACCAATGCGATTGAAGGCTGAGGGTAGTGAAGGGGAGGGCCCCGATTTCCTAGCGGTTGGATTTGACCATGATACCGATGATACAGAGGATGAGGGAGATGACACCATTGAAATTGAAGACTATAGCACATTCTTTGCAGCCGTTAGCGACCATAGTTCAGCCCGAACTCTCGTAAATGATGCAGTCAAGAATTTCTTTCACAAAGCCAAGCCTGGACTAAAGTTGGTCAAGGCATTGATGATCACTGACCCCGACCTTGACGAAATTTATGTGCGTGTATCGTTTGTTCGAGAAAAAAAATCGGACCTCTCTCGCAAGGCCGCCCGCGGGATTGATATTACTGATGAATTGCACCAGTACATCCTCAAACAACTAGGTGACTCAATTGGATCTCGAAAATTACGGGTTGCTGCCACAAACCCACATGCAAGAGATTCATCATACATTGAGCATGTTGGAAAGAAGGAAAAACATGGTGCTACCGATGATGAAGCACTTATTGCTCGTCAAGCAGGCATATCAGGACAAATCCTACAGTCATCGATTGTATCTGGTATTCTGTCTACTGTAGAATTCACTGCAAGTGAAAATCGACGCCTTATTGACCGGTGGGGATTCTTTGGCCTGATTATTTTCGTCTGGATACCATTCCTAGCATCGGGCGTGATTGTGGGTGCAGTTCTTGGGCTTGTAGCGAGAATGCGGAGCCAAATCGTCATTGCCGCAACACTTGTCGGGGGTGTTGCTGCTTCAATCACTTGGGCTTATAGTGCTCAATGGATTATCGAACTCATGCACAAGTGGAAGTTAGAAGCACTTATTCCATTTGTCATAGCGACTTTTGTGTTCATTGCATTCCTCCACATGCGCTCGACAAAGAAAAGAAGAGAAGCCGAGTTGTTTGAAGTCATGCAAAAAGAAGCATTAGTTGCAACGATCGAATCCGATGTCCAAGTGAACTGATTTATTCAGACTCATCGAATGACTCTATGCGGCGCATTTGTGCAGCAACCCGCATGGGCATAGGCATGGCCGACGTGTCGACTTCATCTTCGATATCATTTATTTGAGAGATTAGTTGAGATTTAATCTGATTATATTCTGCGTCTGTCAATTCACCTTCAATGTGAAGTTCGGCCATCATTTCTAATGTTCGAAGTAACTCCTCTCGCAAGTCAGATCGACGATGTATTTCCATGGTCGTTTGGCCATAGAGTGCTTGGGAAAGGGTGGCTGCTAGCATACCGACCACTCCAATTCCTACCATCATCAGCACAGTAGCCACCAAACGCCCACCTAGAGTAACGGGGTAGGAATGGCCATAACCAACAGTCGTGGTAGTCACAATAGCCCACCAAAGCGATTCACCAAGAGAATTTAATGTGTGTTCAGCATTGCAGACTTCCCAGATTTCTTTCTCGACTTGATCGCCACGCTTGTAATTTGAAGCCATCTCATCTTGCCCCTTTTCTCGGAATTCATCCTTAATACACGTCGTATGGGCCTCTAATTCAAAGACATAAGTCATGAAACCACCAGTGAAGATCAGGATTGCAACAATCATCCCCAAATGAGATATTTGTGTTTTCACCGTGATGGGACCAATCTTGCGTGTTGTTGAAAGAAGGCGGACAATGGCCGAAAATGCGCGTAATATTCGCAACCACCTGAGTCCTGAGAACAATGCCACACTAGTTGCCAAAAATTCGACATCCTGTAGTGCCATCACCATCATTGGCACAAGGCCGAGAAATTCCCACCAATTGCGCCGCCACCACCAACCTTTATCGATACAGCGAGATCGGTCTTCAATCAAATCTGCAAGGAAAAATCCGACCATTCCAAGATCAATAATGGCTAATGCCCACCAAATTCCAGGATTTGTTGTACGTAACGATGTTTCCATGTCAATAACAATCAATATGACCGAAAATAGTGCAAAAACGAGGATGAGCATGTCATTTGCCCACCACGGTTGATCGAAGGTGGTGTACATCTCTCGGTCAGGGTCTTTAGGGGCCACCATTTAGGGCACAGGCAGCATCACATTGTAAGCACTTGGTAGAAGGATCAGTGGGGAAATTCCTTCCGTCGATTTCATGTCCAACCCATGTTCCGCTAGATTTGAGCAGGGGTAGCCAAGCTAGGTCAAAGGCGTCGGGCTTAGGACCCGATCTCGAGGAGTTCGCAGGTTCGAATCCTGCCCCCTGCACCACTAAACACGACAAGCGAGTAGCCATGAAGCAAAATACCACATCACCTACCGGTGAATTGTGCCATTAGATGTAGTTACGCCAATTGAGACAAAAGCTCCGGGCACACTTCTGAGGTGTGCAATGCCATATGGGCACAACGACCCTAAAAAAATCGCATTCAAGCGACTAATTGATGAAAATGTGCAAGCGATTTGCGTATTAGTTGACCAATCTGAGATTGCACGATATTCAAATCCCAATCTGATGGAAGATTATCGCAATGCAGGGATCGACGTACTGTATCATCCCACACAAGATTATGGGACGTGGCCGGTTAATACATATGGTGATGTTATCGCAGAAATTGTTAAGCGCGTCCTAGATGGACAAACTGTTGCAGTACACTGCCACTATGGGATCGGGCGCGCGGGAACCATACTCACAGGAGTACTTTCTGAACTCAATCAGATCACAGTAGATGATGCTGCTTTTTCCCTTGCTAAATTAGGAATCGGGTCAGAAGCACAAGGGCAAAGAGACGTGGTTCAAAGTTGGGATAGGCGACGTACGACAGGGAACAAATGAAAACGAACTTGCAATGCCGACAATGTGGATTCGCTTGATGAACTGCGAAAGCGGGTTGAAGCAATTCGGTGGTTCCATTCAATCGACCTAGGTAATGGGATTACCACTGCTGGCCAAGATGACTCTTCTGAAAAATCAAAACAGGTCTGCATACCTAATGATTTAGATGGGAAGAGCGTGCTTGATATTGGTGCGTGGAATGGATTTTTTTCATTTGAGGCTGAAAAAAAAGGAGCGGAGAGAGTTCTTGCAACAGACCATTTCTGCTGGTCAGGTCCTGGATGGGGTACAAAAGATGGCTTTGACCTCGCTCGTGAGATCCTTAATTCAAAAGTCGAAGACTTAGAAATTAGCGTAGAAGACATCAGCCCCGAGACAGTTGGTACCTTTGATGTGGTTTTGTTTCTCGGAGTTCTGTATCACTTAAAGGACCCAATGCATGGACTTGAAATCGCTGCATCTGTATGCGATGATTTGTTGATCATTGAGACATTAGTCGATGACTTACATCGTCGCAAACCCTCGATGGTATATTATCCAAAAAATTCGATGAATAATGATGACACAAATTACTGGGCACCAAATGTTGCCGCCCTTAAGGGCATGTTACGGGACCTCGGCTTTTCCCATTTTGAAATCACATATCCAAAGAAAGCTTGGCTTAGATATGCACTTCCTATCCGAATTCTTTCGGCGATAAAAGGGATTTTTGAGAAACGTGGCGGCTTTTTCCAAACAGTAAATCAAGGGAGAATGACAATTCATGCCCGCCGATAGAGCGGCCGGGCGATTCATATTCAACAAGAGGTTGCCGCAACTATGGCCGAAGAAGATCTAAGCGAGTTTGAGTCAAGGCTCCTAGCTTGGCTCATTCGTTCAGACTTCGTCAAGGTGGGATGGTCAACCAAACGTGCAGCTAAAGATTTTGAAACTGACGAGGATGCAATTCGAGAAGCAATTGTGGCAATTGCACGCAAGGTCCCTAATAAAATTCAGATCACGTACAAAGATGGTTCCATACGAATTGCCGCCGAATAAGCAAAGGTCCCAAAGGCATTGAGACATTCGTCGAATGATGGATGCAAGATTGAGGGCTCGCGGACTCGTCCACCGCCACCCGGGGCGGCAGCCATCTAAAGCCCCACATACCAAAGATGATGGCGCAGGGATACACGGCATCGATCTCAATTTGAGAAAGGGAGAAATTGTGGGACTCGTAGGGAGAAATGGCTCAGGTAAAACAACACTTCTACAAGTATTAGCCGGGATTTTGCCGATGCATGGTGGATTTGCCAGCATTGAGGCTTATGACCTTCATGACCCAAAAACTGCTCATCAGGCACGCGCTTGTATAGGGATAATGCCGGAACGTGTACGGTGGTCAGGGCGAAAAACTGCTCAAGAAGCCTTGGCCCGCATAGCAATGCTTAGGGATATCCCAAAATATGAAATTAAGGAGAAATTAGAAGTCGTTGGTCTGAAGAGGCAGGCAAAAGCACAATTGAATACTCTCAGCCAAGGCATGCAACAAAGGTTGAGCCTTGCTTCTGCCCTATTGGGGAACCCCAACATTTTGCTTCTTGATGAACCCCTCAATGGACTTGATCCCTTAGCTCAACGTTCCCTTCATGCCTTGCTTCAAGGGCTACGCGACCAAGGAACATCAATACTCATCTCATCACATCGGTTGCGAGAACTCGCCACATTAGTTGATCGAATCGCAGTGATTGAATCGGGTTTAGTCCTGACAACCGATACGATTGAGGGGGCGTGCAAGCATTTGCATCTGGCAAGAGGCGCAATTTTGGGGGGAACTACCGATGAATTACCAAAATCTAAACTCTTAGAAATTGCATCTGAGATTGGCATCATAAAACCTGAAATTACCAAATTAGATCACGTTAATGAGGAAAAGTGGAGACTCGTCGTCCGCCCATCTAGTGGAGAGGTTACCACACAACAACGCGCTTTGTTGGCAAAGAGAATGATCTCCAGCGGAGCGGCAATATCAACGATTCTGGCAGAACCAATTGAGCTAGATCGATTAATTGATGCTGCAATGGGGGAAGAAGAATGACGCTTAACCCCAAGATAATTGCACGGGTCTCCAGTGATATTGCAAACACTCATTGGCGCTCTCTTCGAATGTGGGCACTAACCCCCGTACTTCTCTTGTTTATTGTTGGCATGGCATGGGGTTTGTCAGATCCAAAGACCAAATTAACAACCAGCATTGGGATGGAAACAGGAGGAGATGTGCTATACATTCTATCTGCATTTGTTTTGTTAGCAGGTTCATTAGGAATTGTACTTGTGGGGTTCGATTGCATCAGCGGCCCTAGATCGCAAGGAACATTGGCAATTGAATTGGCCCAGCCCGTCAGTAGGCCAACTCTTGCGCTTGCCCATCTTGCTGGAGTATGGATCACAGTAGCACTTCCAGTATTCATATTCAGCGCAATATCCTGCGTAATTGTTGCGGCTCGGATGGAGGTGGGTCCAAATTTAGTAGATGTATTTGCATTCTTAGGAGCGAGCATGTTCATGCTTCTTTGGTGGTCCTCAATTCAACTGCTTGCATCTTCCATTTCACGCGATGGAGGAAGTGCTGTTGCAATCGGAATTGGGGCATGGTTGGTTTTCACGACTCTTTGGGTTCTAGTTACACTTGTCATTGCCGGATTACTTGGGGCTGAAATTTCAGGCCAAAGTGACATCAAATTCTCCGAAGTAAATGCATATGTCGACCTACTATCACCAAATGGTGTTTATCAGCTGCTCATACAAACACGGGCATCAGGGACCGGTGCTTTGCCCATAGGCATACATTGGGTTTTCTCAGCCGCTCTTGCTTGGACCATCCTCCCCATAATCTTCGTCATCCGCCGCTTCCGTATTCTTCGACCATGAAATTAAGCCAAACAGGTGTTGATTAGCGAAACCAACAAAATCGGGACACGAGAGGTCAGAGGTCATGGCGCACATGGCGAGAGGCCGAAGGACAGTATCCACAGCAATTCTGATTTCTATTATTATCTCGTCACTCCCACCAATTTCAGCTGATTCCAGGCAAGGAATTGACTATTCTGAAGCATTCAAGGAATGTGAGGGCCAAACATTTGAATGGATGTTTGTCTATACACATGGTATTTTCACAATGAACCTAGGAACTTTTGATAACACGACTAGCGAATGGGAATGGAAAGATGGAAATTCAAGAGCTGATGCTTGGGTAAATGATACTCTTGCGCCCGTTCTGAGAGCTGATGTCGATGAATTGGTTTCAAACATCACAATGACTTTCGGAGATGCGGATGCTCACGATGATCACTTAGGTACTGATGAAGTATCCCTCCTGACGGATGCAGGACCGGAATGTTTGGAGCAGATATCCACCCGTGTTGGACTTACGTCTCCGTGGTCAAATGGCTTAGATTCATGGAATAATGTCTCATGGAAAGGTAAAGAGAGTATGGTCATTCAACAAGAAAATGGAGTCCCTGCCGGCCCTGATGGCGAATACAATACTGGAGATGAGCCATCAGAGACCAAAGAATGTGATGGGCCCACCAAGAGTAATTGTTGGGAATATCCAACCACAATTGTGGGAGAAGACGTGTATCTGAACATGACTGGGGATTTGAGTTGGAATGGAATTACAAATCCGAAAAATTTCACAATCCTCATGAATGGGACCCCAAACGCAACTTATCGCCTCATCCTCCCACCCATACTAGATCTTTCTGACGATGAAGTGCTGCGGCTTGCCCGCTGGGATGGAAGTGGAAGTACAAATGCCCCCCGAATAACCACATTATCCGATAATAGAACACTTGTTGAGATCGATTCAGACTATGGGATATGGAAACTTGATTTCACCACAGACCCACCTAGACCCCCCCGTTGGGGCTCAGATGCGCCCACAAATGGCACCATGATAGGGGCATGGCCTGGTGATAGTTCAGCACTTATCGACTCAGCGATATTGGCCACATGGATTGACTCAAGTGTGCCAGATTGGGATTTGAATTGCTCTTACACTACAACCCAAAATGGATGGATGATTAACCATTACAGGGGTGCTGGTTTATTTGCCACAATCCCTTCAACAGATAGCTCCAAAGAGATTGAATGCATGATCACCGATTCAGAAGGAAACTCCTCAAGCAGGAAATGGACTGTCGGTGCACCTGTTTTGATCGGAAATGTACCTTCTGAAGCGAGTAAAACAGTATTTATTCCCATTAGTGTTGCATATGATGCACCAGTTCATGAAATTCAAGTGGGAATGAGTAAAGCTGGGTCTGATGCAGTCACTATTTGGTCTGATAAAACACTGCTTCCAAGTAGTGGGTCCACCGCAGTAGAGGTTGATCTCGATTCACTCAGCCCTGGAAAATATGCAATATGGATCAATTCGGAAGGAACAAGCGATCTGGCACCCTATTCCCTCAAAACCGATGAAAACATACTGCGCACAAATGCCCCACCTGAATTTGTCAGTGCTCGCGGCAGTTGGGAAGGAGACATACTTACAATTCTAGTAACTGTACAAGATTCAGAGGGGGATGAGGTCCGTATTACTCCAACAGTTGGAGACCGAAAATTTACATCTAGGATAGGAATCGATCAGCTATCCATCAAAATCGATACACGCTATCTCGATTCGATTGATGAGAACCTCACAATTACATTTGACATATGTGATGCTGAAGATACGACATCTTGTACAACGGCAACGCAGGTTTTTGACGCATCTCATCTGAATTCAGGAATTAATGCGGACAGTGACGGAGATGGCATCAGTGACCGAGAAGAAGTATTGGCGGGTACCGATCCAAATGATGCAGACAGCAAACCGAATCAGGACTCAATTCCAAAACCTGCAATCGCTTCTGATGGCGAGGGGGGGTTGCCGGGATTCGGCTTTTTTGTGGTTATTGGTAGCATCATACTTGCTGCAACGAGAAAGAGAAGACAAATCAGTGATAGAAAAATATCGGCATGAGTGATTTTCAAAGTACGGCTCAATAGCGATAGTGGTCTGGTTTGTATGGCCCCTCAACCGGGATATTGATGTAAGCAGACTGTTCTTCAGTCATGGTCGTCAATTTGCATCCAATCTTTTCCAAATGTAGTCTCGCCACCTCCTCATCTAGGTGCTTAGGTAAGATGTAGACTTTATTCTCATACACATCTTTATTTTTCCACAGATCAATCTGAGCAAGGGTCTGGTTGGTGAAACTATTCGACATGACAAAACTAGGGTGGCCGGTTGCACAGCCAAGATTGACTAGGCGACCTGATGCCAACAAGAATATGCTATTCCCTCCAGAAAATGTATATTTATCCACTTGAGGTTTGATATTCAGATGAACAATACCGGTCTGTTGTTCCAATGATTCTACCTGAATCTCATTATCAAAATGCCCAATATTGCAGACAATCGCCTGATCCTTCATACACTCCATATGTTCTAATCGAATCACATCTTTATTTCCAGTTGTTGTGACATAAATGTCTGCTGATCCCAGTGTGTCTTCTATCGTAAGAACCTGAAAACCCTCCATCGCTGCCTGTAAAGCGCATATTGGATCAATTTCAGTTACAATTACCTTAGCCCCCATTGCTTTGAGGGCTTGGGCAGAGCCTTTTCCGACATCACCGTAGCCACAAACAACGGCTGTTTTTCCTGAAATCATCACGTCAGTAGCTCTTTTAATTCCATCAATTAGAGATTCCCTACACCCATAGAGATTATCAAACTTTGATTTCGTTACGGAGTCGTTTACATTTATCGCAGGGAAAAGAAGAGAATTTGCTTCAACCCAATGATACAGTCGATGAACGCCCGTTGTTGTTTCTTCTGAAACGCCTCTGCATTCAGCGACAACTTGCGTCCAATAACTTGGTCGTTCTGAATTTATTTTCTTCAAGAGATTCTTAATGCACTGTTCTTCATGGTTTGTTGTCGCCTGATGGACCCAATCACTGCCCTGTTCCATTTCATATCCCTTATGGATGAGAAGCGTGGCATCCCCACCATCATCCACAATCAAATTTGGACCTTGACCATCTCCATGGTCTATCGCACGGAAAGTGCAATCCCAATATTCTTCCAATGTCATCCCCTTCCACGCAAAGACTGGAACGCCGCTTGTTGCGATCACAGCAGCAGCATGATCTTGAGTAGAAAATATATTGCAACTTGCCCAGCGTACAGAAGCACCTAATTCAACCAGTGTTTCGATCAAAACTGCTGTCTGTATAGTCATGTGAAGTGAGCCCGTAACTCGAACACCGGAAAGCGGCTTCCCATCAGAATATTTTTTCCTAACAGACATTAGACCGGGCATCTCTTGTTCCGCAATGTCAATCTCTTTTCGGCCCCAATCTGCTAATGAAAGATCAGCAACGTGGTAATTTTCTGAAAGATCCATTGTATCATATCCAATTATTCTTCTTCAAGTAAGTCTGTCAAGGGAGTGAGGTCCCCCGAAAATTCCAACTCATCCTCAATTGAAAGTTCGGCACGGCCATTGTTGATCAATACTTCCTCTAAGGCATCGTCTGCTGATGAAAGGTCTGGAACATGAGGACGCCAACCAGAAGCCAGGGGGCGCCCAAGTGCTGCGATTCGGTCATGACGATCTCTGAGCGCTGGTGGACGTTGAAGTAATATTGCACCATAGAGTTTGGAAGCGCGAATATCTTCGGGAATGACTACGCGCCCACTGCTTGTCTCAACTTCCATTGCCCTGATCAAATTCATGGCTGGAAGATTAAGACGACGAGTCATCCCTCTAGTCATTCGCATTCCAAAGATGAAGGTTAGAAAAATAAGCCCCATGGCCATTAGCCAACCGGAAACAGCCATCGGGCGAGCGGTGATGAACCAAGCCTCAAACCACATCACAGGGGCAACCAAGAGTAAGAAGAGTACACTCTCATTGGCTGGACGACGAGTCATCCGTGTCCGAATGACATCCCACCCTTTGTCGCTCTCATTCCAAGGGCGGAACCAATTTTCGCGGGATGAGCGTGCTGCTTCAGAAACGGTCATGTGAAGATGACGCATCTGATTGGCGTCACGCACGGGCAATGATTCAACACCATCATCTACAATACGGGTAAATTGTTCAAGAGTTTCATCGTAAAGCCCAAGGTCTGCTAGGATTGAGATTTGCTGAAGGAGTGGACGCGGGTCTGTTGGACAAATTTCACGATACCCTTGCCACCATGCTAATGCCTCTTCAACCATGCCCAATTGATGCGTAAGGAGTGCACCACCTTGCACCCATGCCTCTGCACGAGAGGGCTCCTCATTGACAAGATATTCACAATGAGCAAAACTTGATGATGCGTCCTCCAAACCTATAGAGCCTTTCTCGGGGACTAGAGCTCGTGCCACAACCCAATGCGTATCTAGGTGTGTAGCATCTATTTCAAGCGCTTTACGCCCTATTTCAACAGATTCAATCCGTCGACCTTCTGCGAGAAGGGTAGCGGCTTCAGTTTGTAAAGCATCGACTTTTTGAGACAGATTAGCGCCTCCTCTGGCCCTTACGGCCATAGAATTTGCGAGAGGGCCCTCGCTTCCCCGCAGAGGAATGACGACGCCCAGTTACGTCACGGCTACCACCTCTTCGACCTTTCAAATTCGAATCACGGAAACGAGTCGATTGGCGTGAGTCATCAACTCGCTCTCCATGTTGGTATCGGGGTTTATTTGTTGGCCGTGATTCCTTTCGTTTTTTTGTTTCACCTTTAGCACGACGAGGGCCGATTTTCACCTTAGTTCCTGCTTTAGGAAGGTCTTTGGCATCTACAGGCAGTATGTGCGCTTGAGGGTTCGACAAAGGACCGAGAACTGTATCAACTCTTCCTAGGCGCAACCCATCAGTAGTCACCAATTGTGTACCTAGCGCAGGAAAGGATCCTTGAAAGGAAATTAGCAAGCCACCTTCATGGCTTGGGCCAATCACCTGTCCGCTGAATACATCTACCACATCTCGGGGCGAGACGGCTCTGTGTATCAACGCTGCGTTGGACGTATGACAAGCGTGAATTCATTGAATTAAGGCTAACCTTGTTGCTGGAAATAATGTACAGCATACGCTCTAGCGGTTTCTTCAGGATATCCTTGAGCAACTAACTGCTGAACATAAGCCTCCATCGGGTCCATAGTGCCTACAGTACCTACAGCAACACCGCCTCCAGATACTGCTGCTCGGAGGTCACCATCACTGCCAGAACCTCCGCCACGGCCAAAGACGAACATGATGAGCACCCCAACTACGACAAGTCCAAGGACGCCTGCAATCACGTAAATCAATGTTGAACTAAGACCACCTGAACCTGAATCGTCGGAAGCAACATTACTCGCTGCGAGATTACTATTCAATGCCTCAAGGTCATCCCCAGCACACATGGTCAAATCACGTTGTGGGGTTTCAGTACCACCTACGCGCCCGTCTGAATTTGCATCCCAAACAACAAGATAACGGAGACCCGTTTTATCACCACAAATGCCACCAGGTGCTACTTCAGCAAGGTTGTTATGGGCAAGGATTTGTGTCTCAGAATTACAGTCGATCAGCGTTAGCGCAATCTCACTCTCATCAAGTTCACCATTGGTATTCGCATCTTTTCCAGCAAGCAAGCGGAGACCAAGGTTTGAACAAATTGCGCGATCAGTAACACTCTCTACCTTAGCTACAATATCATCAACCGTGCGGACACGAGCTGCTGCCAATGTGATTTTAAATTCTTCAAAGACATAGCCAACGTCCTGCCCATCTATCTTCAAAATCTTGTTATCTGCATCTTTTTCAACATACCTTATATGAATTGTTAGATCAACATTTTGATCTTCGCTGAATTTATCAGACAAGTCGAGTGTCAGGGAAAACTGATCGCCTGCATTGACCATCATTTCATCTGCACTTCCTTCTTTCTTGGCTATCTGGAAACTAGATTCAAATGTACTCTTGTCATCAATAACTGCTCGTATTTCCACACTTCCATCTGCAGGACCACGTGTCAAGATACCGCTCAAAGTGATTGATGAATAATCTGCTTTCGACAGAGGGGCATCGTCAAGTGCCTCTGTTGCTGCATCCCAGTCAAGTTGAGCTAATGAACTCGAGTTGGTGGACACATCATAGTAATGAGGAACTGTAGCAATCTTAATCGTGTGTTTCCCAGATCCAGAAGTGCTTTGATTAGACCACTTTCCTGAGAGATCTTGTACTCGAAGATCGACATAAATAACACCAATATCCCATTTATCCTCACCTAATGGATCTAAACTGACATCGCATAGTGGATCGATGGAGCGATCGGAGCGCTGTTTACCAACAGTAATTGAGCGGAATGTGCGAGCGAAATCAGAATCCGTAGAGGTTTTAGTAAAGTCATCAGCATCATCAGTTGAATCACAATCAAGATCCTGCCTTATGGTCCATTCATAGGCAGCGATTCCATTTGATGAGGGGTTTGTGTCATAATCCGGATCATTAGAGATGCCTGCATCGAACGTCAATGAGCGAAGTCCATCAGAATCGAGTTGTATGACGTAATAAGGTACTCCATCAAGAGTTCCCATGTCCCATATCCAGCCGTCAGGGTTGTCTGCACTGTTCAGCAACGTGGGGTCTTTGATCGTGAAATTCGCCATTGGGAATTCAGAGTCTGCCAAATCTGGGTTCGTTCCCAAATGAAGCGTGCGCTTTAGGCTGTGCCCAAGGTCATCGTACAGATACAGGTCAACTTTCCAACCAAGGGAAAGGAAATTATTCTCATCAGTCACTCCATATCTTGTTTCTGTACCAACTGTAAATTCAGTATAACTTGAAGCACTTGGGCGACGGCAAAAGTCAGGGTCGCTCAAGGCCTTTGAGGTGTCTTCAACACAGAAGCGCGCAGATGATTGATCAGCTTGTTTAACATCAGCACTATCCGCTGAATTACTCGTAGCGCCAGACCACTTTGAAGGGCCCGTTAATGCCCAATAAGCAGTGAGACGTGAGGCATCAAGAATGGACAAATAGTCAAACGATACAGTTACATCATTCTTCATCCAATGAATTGCGTAACTCGCTTGGTCAGCGAGAAGAGGTGCTTGTTCTTGAGAAGTTGGATCAAGCCGGATACCAATATCCGTGGATTCATCAAATGCCGCCTCATATGGGGAAAATTGACTTGATAGCATTGTACTCAAAAGGTCTGTAGAGGTGCTGTCAACATTGAGAGTTGTCATCAGAATTGTACCTTTATTGTTAACTTGGCAAGAGGCAAGAACACTGCGCTCGGAATTGAAATCTGCAGCGGTGTCATCTCCAATAAGGCTACGCCAACTGAGTCCTGCTGTCGCAGATTCGGCCGTACAGACACTAGGAACATCTGTTAATGCAGAACTGGTCTCGATTCTCGCCTCAATCGCGCTCCCTGAACCAAGTGTCTGAATCTCAGCAGAGGAGAGGTTGATCGTCAATGGATGGAAAGGATCCAAGATTGTCGCTTCAGATGCAGGGAATTCACTATTTGCTGCTGGGCGAAGGCCAAATGGAAGCTTCCCGATATCTTTTCCAGCATTGTCATACTCTGTCAGCCATGTTGGATTCGCTGCTGGCAAATGCACCTGCAATGTATGCCCTATTTGTCCAGCCCATGCCTCTAGTGCAGTAACAACACCGGGAGGACCACGAGAATCATCATTATCAAGTGTGAACAATCGGTTGTATGCGGCCTCATCTTTCAGGCGTTGGATGAGAATTCGATCATATGCCTCAAACCATCCTTGATTGAAGTAATCGCCCCAATCATCCTTATCAGGTTGCGAAGGATTACCCCGGAGCATGGTATAATCGAGACCTAAGGCATCAAGTTCAGTCTTAATCTTGTAAATCAAAGAAGCATCGGTATTCAGCACCAAGACATCGATTGAATTTGAAAAAGTAGCATTCATTTCAATGGGTTCTGCTGCCTCTGAACCATCACTTGGATAAGTAGCAGTCCATCGAATTGTATATGTTTCATCCGATTGGAAATTATAATCGGGCGTAATCTCAAGTGCCTTGCGTTCGCCGGCTTCCAACTCTACTGTTGCACCATTTGAGTAATCCTTTGTTTGGACTACAGATCCGCCAGAGTCCAGAATTTCAAGTGCAAATGTAAATTCTGCCCCAAGCGTTCCGGCACTTACTGATGTGCGGAATGTATGGTCCAGTGTCGAACTAATTGGGTATACTCCATCCAAAGTTCTCATAGAGCCAAATTTAGCCTTTGTAGAGACAATGTTCACTTGGCTTGAAGTCTTGTTATTCGACCAACGTAATTCTGGTTGGTCGTACCAATCCTTACCTATGGTTTGATTGTCATAGATGCTGGTGGCACGTAATTGATAAATGCCTGTGTCAAACAAGTGATTACCCATCGTAACCACGCGCTCTTCCTGCGCATCGAGCCCAGTGACCGTCTGCTTCAGGGTTGCTTCAGGGGAAAACGAGTATTCTGCAACCGTAACATTATCGAGAGCAACACCCTTGAATCCATCACCACCATTGAAGTCGCTGTCTGAAGTAAAACGGAATTGGAATTCAACCATGCTTCCGCTAAGATCAATACATTCTGATCGGGAAAATTGGCCACTGCGGTTCTCAACCCAAAGGTGAGTCAAATCGAGTTTCACGCTCTCAACACGTCCATCAGTAGAGAAGAGCCATTCGCCCCGGCGATTTTCATCAAAATTGATTACATCACCAAAATATTCCTCTTCCCCATAGGCACTTCCTCGCTCAATTGTGCAACGATCTCCGGGGGAATATACATCTTCGTAATTGGCCCAAGAACCCAAAACTTGGCCCTCATAGACACCACCGTGTGTACCACCTGATGAGGTATTGTCCCACTGCAGGTAGAGGCGAAGTGCATCGGATGGGTATCGCGTCCCATCAGACATTACAAGGTAATGAAGATCTGCGAAATAATCGAATTCAAGGAATGCATAATCAGCAGTGGTTGATGTCAAGTCAATGCCTGTGAAATTGATATAATTATCCCAATTAGCACCATATCCCGAAATTGGGTCACCGAACCACCACGCATAACTGTTGAATAATTTTGTTGATGATGAATCATCAATTACTGCACCCTGATTCGATTCTGCTGGCTGATATGATGCAGTATAACCAATATTGTCCTTCTCAAAGTCATCCTCAAGAAGCGGAGTCGCAGCTGTTGCGGATAGAATTTCGAGTTCGACGTCAAAGTCAACAACAGTACTTCCTCGATGAGCTACACGTACAGACACATCCCTAGCACCATCCGCATATGATCGCCCTTGTGCAAATTCGTCGGGACCAAACATTTCAATTCCCAGCATTTCTGGATCATAGATATTTTCAGTGTATAAGCGAAAACCCGACTCATCATTTCGGTCATCACCGTCATTTACAGATCCGAAATTTGAGATTGCTGCATCGATTTTGTATTCTTTATCTGCATCAAAATTAAAGGACATATTCGTGGTGATTTGATCACTGGATTTGAACGTTCCAAGAGCTACTGGGTTGGTTTTTTGTTGAGGCCCACCACCATACACAAGTGATTCTTTTGTGATCGATAGATTATCAACTGCGAACCCATCAAATCCGATATACCAATCATCATCTGCATTCACTGAGCCAAACGTGTTTGAACGGAAACGGAAACGAAGGTCGATCACTTCACCAGCATATCTGCTCAGATCAAGTTCAGATCCATCTGTAAAATTTAACCATCCATAATAACTTCGATATCCCCAATGATATCCATTGCTATATCCTAGTTGTTGAGCACTTCCTGCATTTTGCCCTTCATCAAGGCCAAATGCATCATTCATTTGCCGATTAAAGTCGAAGCCCCCATAGAATTGGAGTGTTTCCCATCCACCGCTCTGGCGGCGGACTTCAATCAAGCCCACATCTTCAATGATTGTTCTAGGTTCGATCACGCCCGTTGCACCGCCCCCATAACGTATCACCGAAAACCAAGCATCGAAGTATACCTGAACACCTAATCGAGCTGCATCGGCTCCAGTAAGGTCGATTGATTGGATCAACATCGCATCATCGCGGTTCGGTAAATACCCACTATGGCTCACACCATCAGAGGTATTGGTCTCCATTGTTCCCGCCCACATGAAATTCGTCGGGTTGGTCAGGTTTGCAGATGTATCATTGACTTCCATTTGAGAAGCAGTTGGATGATTCGTTTCGATGTGCCAGGAATTAGTCCCACCCAAATATTGCTCAAATGCAAGGTTTGCGTTAAGGGGGTTCACTGCAGCCGAGTCGAAATCATTCTGGTAAACCGTTGTATTTGTCCCCCCAGTAACTTCCTTGACCGTGGTAGTAACATCAATTGTGCCACCCAGTTGATCTAAGCCAGTATTTGTAATATCAACAGATACATTCCTTGTTCCTGCCCCAATAGTTCCATATCCTGCAGGGGATACTGAAAGGCTGGTAATTGCCAAATCTTCAGCATCGATATTTATGATACCAATCCCATCGATTTGACCGGCTTCAGTCCATGAGTCTTCCCAATAACCGAAATTTGTATCTGCAACACCATCACCATCACTATCGAGATTGAAAAATCCATATCCCCCTACCATGAACCGATAGTCCCTGTGCCCAACAACAAGTTCGGGTGTGGTGTCACCAAATAAGTCAGCTATTTGGACTATATTCGGCCTTCGGCCAGTTGTGGGGAATGAGAGGGGGGAAAGGAATCCACCCGACCCGTCACTGATCATTACTTGAACGACCGAGGGTTCGCCAAGACCGTCAACTGTTCGCGAATCAAACGAACCACCAAGACTATCGGTGTATGTTTCCACTGGAATTACAGAAGGAACAATTACATCTATTTTCGAATCACCATTAATGTGGTCGAGGAAAATTCTGTCACCAGCATGATTTCCAATCGGGACGACTTGTGCATTTGCTTGTGAAAAAGGATTCCCGGTTGCTGCTCGCTTGATCACAGTGGCATTTCTATTCCACCCATTATTCATGGCGACGACATCAATGATGTTGTCACCATCTTCATCTCCAATCCCAAATCCGCCATAGGGCACCCCAACGCTGAATCGTTGTGCAGAGCCCGGCGCAGGCATCGAGTCAAACTGCTGTGTGATGCAATTGTAAGTTATTACAGACACATTGTCCGTCCATCCAACGCCCCCCGTTGGTGGCCCACTGACAAGCCACAAATCGCGGTCATCGCAATCTCCAATCGCTGCCTTTTGTTCTCCAAAATCTCCGACACCGAGGCTGAAGTCCCATGATTCCGATGCTGGTAGCGTCAAATTCACATCAGGAGTGCCTGCTTGAGTAGCAGTACCTCCCCGATACAAATGCACAAATGTGCTTGTCTGCATATAATCGAGACCATAGAGAAGGATGTCATTACACCCGGGATTTCCTTGCGCCAAATTGGTACATTCAGTCGATGGATCATCAATATCAGTAACTACAAGGTCTACAACAAATGCTGCAAGAGAGATATCTTTTGATGTATCCACTGTGAAACCCGCATGAGGGGAACCAGTACAACCATCATTGAGTACAAAAGTCAAATTTCCTTTGGCTGTGATTTGAGCCACAAAACCCTGTTGCCAGAGCACAATATCAGGACAATTATCTCCATTGAAGTCACCGACTTCAACTTGCTCGACCATTGCAAGGTCAAGTGTCCCTGCTCGATCACTTCCATTTCTGCTGATCCAGATGTCACTGCGATCGCCAAATTCTCCATTCCCAAGATTGTATGTGACCGAAATGCGGTGGCCTACGGCTGACGAGGTGACCATGTCGAGATCACCATCACCATCAAAATCGGCTAATGCCACATCATCTGGATCAACAGTTGTTCGCTGATTGCGAACACCTGAGGCGGATCCAACGTCGACCATTGCAAGGGGTGCTGCAATTAGGAGAAGGAAAACTAACATGAGACTCTTCCGAGTTCGGCCTAGTCCGAGAGTACTGTAAGTCATGATGATCAAGATCACCTGCTCCCGGGTTCTTCATATCACTTTGGGGTTGACGATTATCCAAAGTGAGGGAGAAAACCACCATTTAGAACTCTGATGCAGGAGTTGAGCTTTCAAACTCATCAGATTCTTTTTTTGAAGTGGAGTCTTCGGATTCAATGAGAGTTAACCCTTCAAGGGCTGCGGCTCGGGCTATTTCCAATTCTGATGCTTCTGCTTCTTCTGCTTCTTTAGCTGCCGCGTCTGCTCTTAACCACCTTGGTGTCGGGGAAAAAAGAACTTTTGTACCTCTGTGGATTCGAGCGATGCGGCCCTGATGATGCAATTCTTCAAGCCAGAGTTCCAACCCACCACCTGATCGTTCTAGCCAATCTTCGGCAGCATTTCCGATTAATTCGAGTGAAAGGCCTTTCGACCATCCAGCTGCAATGCTAGCTTGAAACAAGGCACGGAGCCACCCTTCTGCAAGGGGATCTGAGGAGGTCGGATCAGTCACTACTGGCGGCCTATCAAGACTTGAAAGGGCTGATTTGAGCTCAGCCGAGGGCGGTGCTTCCTCCCGCACACCCCGATCCGGCTCTGAAGGAAGAGACCCAATTACGCGAATCACTGTTGGAATGCTAGCAGGATCAGGAGGAGGACCCGGAAGACCCTTATTTGTTAATTTGGATTTAGATTCACGACCATCACTGCTCGCGCTTCGGTTTCCAGGAACTGGCCGGCTCCACCCCACATCCACAAGACCAAGTTCTGATTGAAGTTCTTTGATCCAATCTAGAGGCCCTTCTAATAATACATCAACCGCGCCATGTGAGAAGCGATATTGGTGATATGTTTCCACAATTATAACCCCATAATCAATTACGCATGAAGTTTAGGTTGGCACAACACCAGCAATATTGCGCAAAACTGCGGGCAGAATCCCACCATTTCGATAATATTCTACTTCGACTTGAGTATCCAAGCGCACAATCACTTCAAACTCGGTCTTTCGGCCATCGGGATGGACTGCAAGAATCGGGATGTGGGAGAATGGAACGAGGTCCATAGATGCGGGGATATCGAACGACTCAGTTCCATCAAGGCCTATTGAATTGGCATTTTGACCTTCCAAAAAGGTGAGGGGAAGAACCCCCATTCCAACTAGGTTTGAGCGGTGGATCCGCTCATATGAGGTTGCAATGACTGCACGTATGCCCAGCAATAAAGTGCCTTTGGCAGCCCAGTCACGACTACTGCCCGCACCATATTGTTCCCCTGCAAGAACAATTAGGGGAACTCCCTCTTTCTGATAACGTGTGCTCGCCTCATAAATTGAAGTGACTTCACCACTAGGGAAATGAAGCGTATAGCCGCCTTCAGTGCTGGGCGCAATTTGGTTGCGGATTCGGACATTCGCAAATGTGCCCCTCACCATCACCTCATGATTGCCACGACGGCTCCCAAAAGAGTTGAAATTGCGCGGTTCCACACCGAGTGCGCGTAGATACGACCCCGCCGGGCCTGAAGGAGGAAATGCGCCTGCCGGGGAGATATGATCTGTTGTGACAGAATCTCCTAATGACAAAAGGACCCTTGCTTGAACGATTGGTTCTATAGGTGCTGGTTTTGCTGTGATGCCTTCAAAGAAAGAGGGCAGCCGAATGTAAGTTGAGTGATCATCCCAAGGATAAAGAGCAGAAGGCTCGCAAGGTATCGCATCCCAACGCGGCTCTTCAGTAGCATCTGCATATCGCTCTCGGAACATCTCAGGGGAGATTGCTGTCCGCAAAGTTTGGAGTAGTTCTGAATCTGAAGGCCAGATATCTGACAAGAAAACATCATCGCCTTCCGAATTTGAGCCAATTGGGTCTGAATCAAAATCAATATCCAAAGTCCCTGCAATAGCGTAAGCAACGACAAGTGGAGGACTAGCAAGATAATTTGCCTTGACTTTTTGATGCACGCGGCCCTCAAAATTGCGGTTTCCCGAAATGACACTCCCGACAACCAACTCCCCTTCATCAATGGCTTCCTCGATTAATGGGTCAAGAGGTCCAGAATTACCAATACACGTGGTACATCCATACCCCACATTATGGAATCCTAGTCTGTCCAAATCAGGTTGCAGGTTCGCTGCATTCAGATATTCCGTCACCACACGACTTCCGGGGGCGAGACTTGTTTTGACCCAAGGCCGTACTGAAAGACCATGTTGAAGGGCATTTCTTGCCACCAACCCTGCAGCCAACATGACGCCCGGGTTTGAGGTGTTTGTGCAACTCGTAATGGCTGCAATGACAACATCACCATGCTGTAAATGAGCACCCATACCATCAAGGATTACTGAATCCATCTTCCTTTCTTTGGCTATACCATGCCCATGGTGACCAAGTGGGTTGTGAAGGCTTGCATTCCAATGATTCTTCATTGCGGATAAAGATACGCGATCTTGAGGTCTTTTTGGACCCGAAAGGGACGGAGTTATTGATGCCAAATCAAGATTGATCATGGATGTATACGATGGAAGGGGATTGGAATCATCCAAAAAGAGACGTTGTGCTCTCAAATATCGTTCAATATTGATTACTTGAGATTCATCCCTACCTGAAAGCCGCAAATAATCCAAAGTAGTTTGATCCACTGGAAAAAATCCACAGGTCGCACCATATTCGGGAGCCATATTCGCAATCGTGGCTCGATCTGGGAGGGATAAATGAGAGAATCCTGATCCAAAAAATTCGACAAAACGCCCAACCACGCCATGCTCTCTGAGCACCTCAACAATGCGCAATGTAAGATCTGTAGCCGTCACTCCCGGCTGTAATTTACCAGTTAACTCAAACCCAACAACTTCTGGGAGGAGCATGTATATTGGTTGCCCTAGCATCACGGCCTCTGCTTCAATCCCCCCAACCCCCCATCCAAGGACACCAAGCCCATTGATCATAGTGGTATGCGAATCTGTCCCCACAAGTGAATCGGGCAACCAAACGCCATTCTCGGCCCGGGCCACTGAGGCAATCCATTCAAGATTTATTTGGTGTACGATGCCCCGACCTGGAGGAACCACCCGGAAGCGGTCAAGACTTTTCTGACCCCATTTCAAGAAACGATAGCGCTCCATGTTGCGCTCATATTCAATCTCCAAATTGCGTTCTTGGGCGTCCTCAAAGCGGCCTGAAACATCAACTTGGACGCTATGGTCAATGACGAGGTCAACTGGAACTTGTGGGTTTACTAACTCTGGATCGCCCCCTAGGGCAACCATTGCATCTCGAAGGGCGGCAACATCAACAACTGCGGGAACACCAGTGAAATCCTGCAATATCACGCGACTAGGCATAAATGGAATCTCAACAGGAGTCATTGTAGCACTCCAACTAGCAATTTGGTCAACATCATCTTCAGTTACCAAAAAGCCATCACAATTCCGAATGGCTGCTTCAAGCAATATGCGAATCGAATAAGGTAGCGCACCAACCTCAATATCACGCGATTCACCATACTTGATCAGCGATGAGAAATAAGCTGAATCCCCATCAAATGTCTCAAACGAATCAAGACATTCTTCCGGAAGATTGGAGGTAGAAGTATTACGAACCATGCCCAATATCCCCCTGAAAATTGATGATCAAATACCATCTTTGAACCTACTAATCAAGTACATGCGCTTCATGGAATGTCAAGAACAAGAATGACGATATTTGGATTGTCTGGGTCAATGGTTGCTTTGGTAATCCTAGGCGGGTCTCCGGCTGGACTATCGCCATCCACGGGGGCTTGGCTAATTTGATCGACGAGGTCCATTGCCCCCTCAACATCGGACAACTCCGCTCCATCTATTGTACCTCCAACAACTCTCCCAAAAACTGTGTGTACACCATCAAGGTGAGAAGGGTTTGATCCACGGTCGACAATGAAAAATTGACTCCCACCCGTATGAGGTGCTGATGTTTTCGCCATGCTCAACGCACCCGGTTCATGGATGAGTCCATTGGTGGCCTCATCTGGAACGGTCCATTCGGCAGATGTGCAAGCAGATGAATCTGCACTTTGGACACCATTGCAATAACCAAACCACTCTGCAGCAGCACCACCCGTGCCATCACCCCGTTCATAATCACCAGTTTGAATCATAAATTCATCGATGATGCGGTGAAATACAACATTATCGTAGTTTCCAGCTTCAACGTGTGCCTTGAAGTTTTGGACATGGAGGGGTGCTGCATTAGAGTCCAACTCAACACGAATCGAAGTTTGCCCTTTGATCAAGGACAAGCCATACATCAATGCTATGAGCAAAATTGGAAGCATAATTAGGCCCCAAACAGTAGGCGTTTGATTTG
>CAYMED010000007.1:31398-91936 GCA_964389655.1 uncultured Candidatus Poseidoniales archaeon | reverse complement strand
TTTCATGAACAGCAGGCAACGGATGGCGGCACCGCTACGAGCATATGGCCTATCCATCATTATCAGAAGTTATTTGCCCTACTGATTGTCGTCTTTGTTGTCGTCGTCGTGATCGATCTGCTCTCGATGCTGATCCGTTCATTCGTCAATGAGGAAGGGGATGTCAAAGACCGGGTTGGTTTGGTGTTCTTCTCTCCCCAAATCAAGCCATCAAGCGCTACCGCCCAAACAATGAGGATGGATAGGTCCTGATTAAATTGCAATTTTATGTGATTGGTGGAATCATGATGAGCAGAGGATTTCCTTCACAGTCAGGCGTGTTTCTAAGTTCTAGAATTTCCCAGTTTTGGGAGTCTGAGAAAAGGTAGTTTGCCCACTCGCTGTTCTCACATAGAAGGGCGCCATCCCATTCAGGAGATGTCTCTTTGTTACTTGTCCATGAAACAGGTGTGACATAACCAGTATGCAAGGTGGCAACCACTTCAGGTCGTCCATTGATAATTTGATCAGAAACTAGCAAGGATGCATCATCCCCCCAAATATCTTCAAGACCCTCAACTGCTGATGTTTTTTCTTTAATTCCGTGTGAGGGAGTTGTCTGTAACAGTCCCAATCCCCAAATTAGTAAGGCAGCACAGCCAATCGTTGAAGCAATATGTATCTGTTTTTTAGTCCAATTTGAGGATGAAATGGCAGCAGCAAGGGCAAGAGGTGGGAGTAACGGGGCAGTCCAATATTCATGCCGTGATGCACCCTGTAGGAACATCAGTGTGTGAATACACCCTGCTGAGAGGGGGATGATTAGCCAAAAGCCAACTTTGACATCGGCATTTGGGAACGATTTAGTTTGACAGAGGACAAAAACAATCCAAATGGGAAGCATCAGTGCAAGTGTTCCTGAAATGATGATGGCAAGATATTGCAATATCATCAGAGGTGGCCTCCCAAATGAGCGCTTTTCTGCGGTATCGAACAAAATTTGCGATGACCCATGAGCAATTTCAAGCATCCATAAGTGCATGAGCACAATGGCAATGCCCACGCAAACTAGGCCGGTGAGAACCCAGCGTTGTTTTGCTAGAGTGGATACCCAAATTTGTTCTGAGCCTGTTTTGTATCCCCACCACGCAATGAGCCATGCAACCCCAACTGGGTGATATGCACTCCAATCCGTAAGCATTCCTAGTACTGAAACCAGTATGACGATCGCACCACGGGACATAGATGGATGTTCTATGTAGTGGGATACTCGATTGAGTAGTACACAAAGCAAGGCCACAATCGTAGGTTCGTAATTTGGTATAGCGGCAAATCCTATCATCACTGGCGACGCCAAAATGAGCACCAATGCCATTGTTCCCCCTTCCACAGTTGATTTCCGGCGAACCAATGCACGCAATTCCAAGGCACCCCATAGGACCAAAGACGCTTGAATCAGGCGTAGCGGCCATGTTTGCCAGCCAAATAATAACGTGGTCGGGACTCCAATAATATGGATTAAAGGTGGATGAGAGGGGTAGTACCAGCAAGAAAGCCGTGTTGACTCCAAGCAAGTTGGCCACGGCTCTTGAATGAACCACCAACTGTGCAACAACCACTGGGCGGTGTTGAAGTCATGGCGGTGAATTGGAGGTTCAAGAAGCCAAGCGATGAGCCAAATAGCCCAGCAACTGAGAACACTTAATTCAGCTTTTGTAAATTTTTTTGGTGGATCTTCTTCGAGCATTACTCTTCACTTCCAGTAAGACCCTTGCCCTGTGGGACAATGATGACTCCCAACCAAGGAAGTATGCCTGTAAGCATGTATCGAGATAACCCATCTGCTAAAGCAGCAGTTGCGGCCACTTCAGCACTCATATCTCCTACAGTATGGAAAATATATGCGAGTATATTTTCATAGATGCCAACTCCACCTGGAGTTATTGGGATTAATTTGGATAAATTGGCAACTGAAATTGCTCCAATGGTTGCCAAAATCCCAATCTCTCCGATCCCTAGTAAGTATAGTAAGTACCATGTAAATACCCCTTGCACGAACCAAAACACGAGTGAAAAGGAGGAAGATGCAATGAATCTTTGGAGAACTACTGAATCCTCGTCTGGTTTGGTTTGGCCAATCGGTATGTTGAGTACCCTTGCGAATTTTTCGATAATCTTTGGAAGCGAAGCCCAAACAAAGAATCCTGCAATAAGTGTTACAATCATGACAATGAGTGTTACCCAATAATCGAAAAATACAGATCCAAGAATCACTGTGAGTATTGCTAACGTGCCAAGATCTGTAAGTCGGAGAAGGACGAGATTCCTTGTCCTTTGCCCAAGTGGCCAATCGCTTGAGCGTGAAGATATGAGTGCATTGAGATCTCCAGCTCTTCCAGGAAATAACATGTTCAACGAAGGAGCAGCGATTACTCCACGAATAGAGGTGGATGTAAGTGATTTTGAGTTTGGATGAAAAACAAAGAGGAGTCGAATGACATCAAAAAAGACCACAATTGAATATGAAAATATGATAATAAATATTGTTATCCAGTTCACCTTCTGGACCAATTTGAGAAACTCACCATCCGTTTTCTGCCAGAGGAACGAGATGAGGATTACGCCGACTGCAACTGAGCAAGCCCTGATAGCAAACTGGCGCCAGTTCACTTCTGAAACGCCTCTAAAGCAGGGTTTTATCTTTCTCTCTATGAAACAGATAGGAATTTTATTTTTCCGCCCTTTCCTATTTTGAGCACACGGTCTACAATCCAATGAGGACTCTTCCAGTTGCTAGAAGAGCGGGGGGACCGATCCGAATACCGAGTTTCATGATGACTGCTAAATTAATCGGTGCTTCTCGAATTTTGTCGACCAGTGCGAGCAAGGTCAATGCATCAGTAGGTGACATGTCTTGCCGCTCAAAGTGCGGCGTCCCTATCCCTAAATCCCGAAGGCCACTAAGCCCGGCAAGCGTGATCACTTGCTCCCTCGCCTCGAGCTTTTTCTCGATCACTGCACTGATGATGGCTAATAAAGGGTAGGAGAACATAAGGAATGTAAACAAGAGAGCCAGTGTCAGAAATGCGACTTCACCCCACAGCCGATGCCCAACACTCTCTCCCCCAATGAACCAGTATACCCATGATCGAATGGCAAGCATGACCGCAAATGCAGCGGGAATGCTCGACAATTTGACAAATTGAAGGGCGATCCCAGTCATTCCTCCACAACCATCTTCATGGAGTGGATCAAGTGTGAGGTCCTTCGCTATTTTTTTAGTGATGAATATAGACGGGAAAAGGCTGAATGCATCGGCCACGAGTATACCTTGAATCCAATAAATTGGAAGCAGAAGTATCGCACCCCCAATACCGAGGATTTGGATATCGAAATGGGTGACTGCACCTACAGTCATGTAGATTGAATAATAGAGAAAAAGTACTGTAATCCTCCATTTTTTATTCGGTACCATTTTGTCAATCTCTCGCCTTTTTTCTTCAGGGATTCTCATATCTTCAAGTGTAGAATCCATGCTTTCTTGGATGCCTCCTATGACATATGCGACCAGTATGAAAGGGATTCCCCAAACCACTTCAGTCCATAATCGACCTTCAGTCCACCAAGCCGTCCATGCGTCAACACATTCGCCTCCCAAAGCTGCGAAAGAGCAAGTTCGTAATGGCATGGCAATATCGTATCGTGAACTGATCCAAGCCAAAGCCGTGATCCCCCCCCACCATGTGATGTACATTCCAAGGATGACCGCCATTCGTCTGTTGAGGGTGGGAAACATCCTCTCAATTGTGGTGATGTTCACATCATCTGCCTCGGACATGTTTTGATTTTCAAGAGGTGGCACGTGTGCGTTTTGTACAGCCATTTGTGGCATTGGAGGGAGTGGTAGTGGGGCAGGTGGGCTCCCAACAGGTGGAGGAGTTGCTTGTGGGGGTGGCGCCGCAGTAGCTCCCACATCACCGAGAAGGTCATCAATTTCAATCGTCACTCTTGCTCACTCTCCATCTGCTGATTAAGAGCCCACCATGCGCTGCAAATGAGTATGGTCTCGGCGATAATTGCTCCAATCCATGATGTCGAAGAAAAATATGCGGCATCATCGACAACTTCCATGAAATAGTAACTCCACTCATCTGCTGCGAATTGGAGTCCAATCGCGGCAAGCACAAATGCCACGAAAAAAGCCTCTTTCACGGGAGGTGTGATGATCATAAGTGTCGCAATAACGAACAGAACCGTCCCAGTTACAATATGATGGACTTCATATCCATTGAGCATGAGTGACCTTTCTTCATTTGGGATGCCATCTGCCCTCAAGACTTCTTGTTGGATGCGAATGGTGAAGAAAAGGATTAATTGAATTACAATGAATGCCATCAGCCATTTTTGATCAAGGCGCTGATGAGCAGAGGGTTGCCATCGAGAACTCATCCAAGCGATGAGGAGATAGGCGCTTCCAAGGCCTATGGGTGCAAGTAACCCTCCCCATGTCCATGTGCTATGGCCATGCTCCCGTACGACCAACCAACCGAGCTCATCGATGAGTATTCCCGCAGAAAGTGACCAAATGGCTAACTCCGGCCCATTTATACCTAGGCGAGATCGAAACATCCACATTGGCACGAGAATGAATGCAGCCACATACGCGAACATTGAGAGATGAATTGCCATTTCTCCAATCTCAATCGGAGACACAAATGAGAGGATGCGGGAAGCAAGAATTCCGAAGACAAACCAGCGCCATTGTAGTGCCCATCGGTCTTCAGGTCTAAGCCAATCGGGCAGGGACTCCCACGTTGTTTGCAGATTAGCCATGAAACCGGTTATGGTTATGCCTCTTCAATAATTGTGTGGATTGATAAAAATGGATCAAGTAGATCGCAGATCAACTACAACCATGTCGGGATTTTCCTTTTTCTTCATCCCTGCCTCGTTTGCCTGTGCACGTGAAGCAAGGCCACTCAGAATTTGAACTGCAGAATGTCTCTCACCCGCCGCAGGTGCCTTGATGACTTTCTTCGGTTTTGAACGAACCCACAGCGCCTCAATTGAACTCATTATTTCTTCTTTATCTTGTTTTTCAGCAATCCTGTTCACACTCATATTGATACTTCCCATCCCAACAGCGCGTGGAGCGCCTGAAGTCGAGGTGCGACGACAGTGATATGAACGTTTTTACGCGAAGGACTAGGAAATGGCATTTTCAGTCTCAAAGATGGAAAGTCCAATTTTATCCAGTTCACTTAGTATCATGGCTCGCAAATGCGATGGCAAGCTCTCTGGTGGATGGACTCCTGGTCCTATGTTTTTGATTAGTTCAGAAGACCGAAATGCTAACGCCCAACTGACAAAACCTGTTGCTCTAGCCATTGATGACCACCTCTCATCTCCGTGATCCTCGACGATCCACTTGATTTGCCCATTGGAATTTTCTGCACTCACCTGCATCCAAGTGTGTTCATCACGTCCATGGTCAAAATGCCATGCCTTGATGAGGGAAGACGGATCGAGCGTATCACCTGATTTGTTCCACCGGACCCAGTGTTGCGGCCACCGCAGTGTCCATTCTGACATGTTTTCAGAAGGAATCGTTGTCAAGACGGTCCGTAATCCATCGGTAAGTGCTGCCTCGAGAGTGCCAATGCCATCAACTTCTACGCATTTTCTCTCAGAAAGAGCAGGTACTGTCTTGATTTTCCCTCCTTGGATAATTCGTGCGGGTCTCGTGTACTCTTCAATGACGTCAACCGGGCTAAATGGTGCCATGTATGACCACTCATCATCGGGTTCAGTCGGATTTCCTCCAACGATAATTTCTGCATGGCTCAAGGGACCCAGCCGTTCTACTGCAACTGCAAGCAGCATATTCGATAATCCGGGGGCAATTCCTGAATCTGGAATGAGGCGGGAATGGGATGCTTGAGTTAGTTTAGATAGGGTGGTCGGGTCTTCTTCACTAAAGGCGAGATCGATGATAAGAGGAATGCCGACTTCAATCAAACGAGTTCGCATGGCATGGCCAAGATATCCTGGTACCGCATTAACTGCAACTTCAACTTCGAGATCAGTAAATGGGTCATTTTCAGATAGGATGTCACATTTTCTCGCTTCAATCCGATTCGAGTGGGCTTCATTGACTACCTTCTGGCTAATGTCAAAAAGACAAACATCACGATGTTTTGCTAATTGGACAGCAACAAATTGCCCAACAAGTCCTCCGCCGATGACGATGCAAGATCCCATATCTGCATTCGGACCCTCTTCCGCCTTCAGTCTTGGGTTATCGCACTAAACTCTTGACAATGATTGTTGCATATGATCCACTGGGTATCGTACAGGTGAGTGTGGCACGCCATCGTTTATGCGCTTCAGAGCCATTCAATTCATCGCGTACAGGATCACTAACTTCTAGTTGTTCTGGCCGCAACCGGATCAAGCGTTGATGCAATCCCAAATATACCTTGAAATCTCTGAGTTGAAGGTCTTCCCATGCGTGCCCTTTACGCTCTAGATAATCACCGATTCTTGCTTTTTCTGCGGAGTTTGTGGGTGGTGTTCGGGATGGGGTTGGAAACAACTTAGGCACTTGTAGAAAGAGTTCCTCCATTTTATCAATGTGTTCTCTCCTTTCCCTTCCTCGAACCTCAAATGGAACTCTAGGAAGCAATAACCGACTGGCTGGGATTAGTACTTCGTCAAAATAATTCGTTCCTGCGACCTCAATGAGCAACCCATTTACAATTTCATTCCACACCTTCGATTGCCAGGCAGACATCCAAAGCCGCAGCAATTCCTCTGGAATCGATTTGACTGCCTCCTTTGCATCACCTGTGGCAAGATATTTCTCGATGGGATGTCGAAAGGGCTTGTGTGTAATATCAACTTGACCAAGATTTGGCCATGCTTTAGACAAGGCCGACTTTTGCCTTCGCATCCTTGACCGGTCTGAATGCTGTCGCCCGGTCAAGTGCATTCTCAATGCATCTTCAAAACGTCCAGAAACCACGAGGGAACCGGGCAATTTCCCTCGGCTGGCCGACCCGAATCGCTGTGAGTCAAAGGCGTTGATTGTCCCTACACGATGTAACAGGTCAATGCGCGCTGGCAGTCGCTGTATATCCTCATGCGTTAAATCCCGCATCACAATCACGAACTTGTTTCCATCATGTGTACCTGATGTCATTGGTTTTTTCGCCCATCCAAGCCATTTGATATGCCAACCCATTTGTTCTAGGTCGCCTCTTTCCCAACCTACATGTGCACCCCCTACTTTGTGCGATTCAGCGATCGTTACCCTCTGTTCAGTTACAGCATGGCGATCTTTGAGTCCTGCGAGCCCAAATGCTCGCCTGGGGATCTTAAAACGCCTAGCGATTTGAGGTAGGAGTGCCAATGTGTCCCAGTTTTTCTTCCTCAGTCGGTACACTCGAAATGGACCATCGGGAGTCGTATCCAGGGGAGGTGTATCAAAAATGTCTAGGCCTCCAATCTCGCAGACACAGAAGTCTTCGGGTGTCTGCCGAAGTTTCACCATCAAAGGGCCACTATGGCGATGAGTGATCAATACAACACCTCTGATGACCTATACCTAGACGGCGCTTACTGTTCGTTTTTTATGCGAGGAATAATCTCAATAACTCCGTTCTTTAGTCCCAGTCCGTGCCTGAAGAAGTAGGCGATGGGGCCCTGTTGAGTCTTGTTGGTCTTAAGCGACATTACGAGATGACTTCAGAAACGGTCAAGGCACTGGATGGCATTGACCTTGAAATTCAAGCGGGTGAGCGTATTGTCCTACTTGGCCCATCGGGGTCAGGGAAAACAACCCTATTGAATTGCGTGGCTGCTCTTGACAAACCAAGCGAAGGTGTCTATCTTTTTGGTGGAAAAGAAGTTCCGAGGGATAAATCGGAAGAAATGACTACATTTAGGCGCGAAAATATAGGGTATGTCTTTCAATTCTTTAATCTCCTTCAAGACCTCACGGTCCTTGAGAATGTCTTACTGATCCAAGAATTATCTTCTGGTCGGGATGAAAAACGAGCACGGGAACTGCTGGGTCTCGTGGGTCTCGAAGATGAGGTTGACCGCTTTCCCGCTGAAATCAGTGGGGGTCAACAACAGCGCGTTGCGATTGCTCGAAGCCTTGCCAAAGCCCCTAAACTTTTACTTGGGGATGAATTAACTGGAAATTTGGATTCCACTACTTCTGCAACCGTGATGGAAGTTCTCATTAAAGCCAGTGAGGCCGAGAATATCACCACCATCATGGTAACCCACGACGAACAACTTACTGAATATGCCACTCGAGTAATTCGTTTGGACAGTGGAAAAGTCATCTCGGATGAGCAGAACTGATAGGGGGTTTGATGAATGTCGATGCTTCTCACAAAGCGATTGATGCGCAGTCTCATGAGAACGAAGTTACGGCTCGCAGCAGTCGTATTCATGGTTGCCGTAAGCGTATTTGCTGGACTATCATTCACTGCATATGCGCATGCCGCTATCAATATGTACACTGATATCTATGAGGATGATGCAGATGGTGTCAATCTCCCAGACATTTGGGTCGAAAACCAGGAGTCAACTTGGAATGGAACTCTAGGCGATGAGTTATGTCAAAAAATCCTCTCTAATTGGACCAGTGCCGACCTGAAGGTTAAGAGATGTGAGCCGAGATTTGTATACGAAAACGCGTTGCTTGCCCATAATAGCACGGGAGGGGTATTAAACTTCGTTCCTTCAACTTTGCATGGTATCGATGAAGGATACATCGACCGTGTTTGGTTGCCCACCGACGACGATTGCTGCAAAGGACGCCTCCCTAGCGATGATTCTGAGATTGTCATCGATGCCCGCGCAGCGGATTTATTTGGTGGCGAATACGATTCTTGCGAGGAGAAAGGTGATGCATATGCCTGTCGTTTGAGTAACTGGTCCTCAGATAAAATCGTTCAGGAAACTAAATGCAATAAGAATTCAGCGAGTAAAATGTGGTACTGTCAAGTACAACTTGGAGAAACACTAACGCTAAGTGCATCAATGGGGCCCAAGGAGTTCTCCGTAGTTGGTATTGGTTTTCACTCAAATCACATTTTTTATGCGCGAGAAGGGGAAATCGTCCCAGTATCTAGTCCAGTCTTCTTTACAGGATACATGACTGCAGAAGGACTTGAGACACTTCGGGGTGTGCCCGAGGGCACTTCCAATCTTCTCTTAATCGACATAGAAGGTGACCCTGAATTTGATTTTCCAGAAACAGATCTCGTTGAGGGAGAATCTCTGACCAATGTAATGTCTCAGATTCGCTCAACAATGCTTTCTGAAACAGATGATCCGACTCTCGTGTATGATCGGTCTGGGATGTATTTCATTGAGTTACTTCGGCAAGATGTTGCAGGTGCTCAGAAAATCACTCCTTACATCACGGGGATGATCGGCCTTGTGGCAGGAATCACGATATTTCTGAGTCTTCAACGCTTGATTCAGTCGCAGGCTAAAGAAATTGCAGTTCTTCGGACGTTAGGAACTCCACGCACTTCAATCATGCCCGGCTACATCATTGCTCCAATGATCATCGGCTTTGTGGGATGCATCATCGGAGTTATCCTGGGTTTCTTTGTTGGAGCACCGGGAATGACCAATTTTTACACAGGGTATATGGGGCTACCAAATCGTGAGTTCTCAATCCCGCCTAGTGACCTCATTTACCTTGTTGCTACGGTCATGATCATCGTTGTTCTTTCTGGAATTCTGCCCGCATGGAAAGCGGCTAAATTGCAGCCCCTTGAGGTGTTAAGTGGCCGGCATGAAGTTCGTATGGCTTCCAAAAGGCTGCAGAAAATTACAGCAGGGTTGCCGGCTACTGCCGGCCTCACGATTCGTTCAAGCGTCAGGAAACCCGTGCGCTTGTTGGTCACGTTCACTGGCGTCGGTATCTCGATGCTTCTCTTTGGGACAATGATCATCATGATGGATTCCTTTGGTGATCTGTTCTTGGGTAGCAATGGAAATTGGGATGCGCGCATGCAAGTTTCCGATGGGGATGAAGATGCGATCATTGCGTGGGCTAATAGAAACAATACGACTCATGAACTTGTCCTTGAATCGGTTGCATTTACAATTGAAGATACGCCAAGACCAATGGCTGTGATTGGCCTAGATCAGTTCAATCGTGCTACTGACCCTAATGGATTGTTCCGTGTCAGTCTCAAATCTGGTGAATTACCAGTCAGTGGTGCTCCAACACCTGAAGTGCTAGTTGATGAGGGGATTGCTCATTTCCTTAAATGGGATGTCGGCCAAGTCCAAAGGTTAACATTCGGGACAAATGACATGGAGGTCAAGGTCGTTGGGATCACAAATGGGGAATTGTCACGGACGGTCTATTTCCATCGCAGTGACTTGCTTGACGTGCTTCCCAATAGGGTCTCAGTGGTGATGCTCGACCTCCCTGAAAACACAGTACTGCCTGATGAAATTGTTCTCCATTCAGGAGGTGTCGAATATAGCAAAGACAGTGAAGAAGCTCTGGCCGAAGCTCTTGATACTCAAATGCAGTTTTTCTATGCAATCCTATTCCTTGGGGCAATCATGGCCATAGCAGTCCTATTCAATACACTGATCATGAATCTATCCGAGAGGGATACAGAATTGGCAACTCTGCGAGTCCTCGGCGCTCCTATTGGAAAACTCGGTTTCATGCTACTCGGTGAGCATCTAGCGATAGGCCTCATTGGTGGTATACTGGCCAGCATCTTTGCTGTTGCAGGTACATCATTCCTGATTTCAGCACAATTGTCTTGGACATTGTACTTTGGAGTAACGGCAACCCCAAGGGCTCTTTTCATTATCACAGGAACAGTGCTTGCCATGTCTGCTGCATTAACACCATATGGCATGCGCAGAATTCGAAAGATGGACCTTGTTGAAATCTCCAAAAATCTAAGCCAGTAATTGTGACGTTGTCTAACACTCAGGGGATGCAACATGGTGCTGCTCGAACTTAAAGGATTGAAGCGACATTATGGTCTAGAGAAAACGCTCGTCCGCGCTTTGGACGGAATTGACCTCGTCGTTGAATCCGGAGAGGTTGTCTTGCTTCTTGGTCCATCAGGATCAGGGAAGACGACCCTTCTCAATTGCTTAGCAGCTATTGATGAGCCAACTGAAGGTGAATATGAATTTCTAAATTCAATGGTCCCGCGCGGTGCTGCCGAGAAAATGACGACGTTCCGAAGGGAAAACATTGGCTATATTTTCCAATTTTTTAATCTCCTACCGGACCTCACAGCACTTGAAAATGTCACCCTCGTTCAATCTCTGTCTGGGAAAAGAGACCCTGGCCGCGCGCTTGATTTGCTGAAATTGGTTGGCATTGAGGAACTTGCAGACCGATTTCCAGCTGAGATGTCTGGGGGCCAGCAACAGCGTGTCGCAATTGCTAGAAGCCTCAGCAAGGAACCAAAACTTCTTCTTGGCGATGAATTAACCGGGAATCTAGATTCAAAAACCACTCAACGCGTGATGGAGGCGCTAGTAAAAGCGTGTAAAAAGGAAGATATCACGGCCATTCTTGTTAGCCATGATCGCAGCCTAAGACGGTATGCAACCCGAATCATTGAATTGGATAGTGGAATCATCGCCTCAGATGAACCAGGAGATGCATCATTCGTTGACAAGGTCAAGGATCTTGCCGAAGATGCATCTGCAGCAATCAAGGAGATGGGCTCAAAGGCAAAGCGCACAGTATCTGGAATTGCAACATCAATCAAAGATTCATTGCGGATAAAAGGCTCATCAGGTGGAAAAGAGGACTAGTCCACTAGGATGAGAATTACCAATTCTTTTCACCATATGTGTTTGTCCCCAGTGCTGCTTGTTGAGGTATAGGGGGTGGTGCATAAGACTGCTGAGTTGGTGTAGGAGTTGGTAGCGGCATGGGTGGTGGTGTTGGTGTAAATACAGTGTCGCCTCCATCTTTTCCACCTTTCCGAAGCAATCCTAACAGAAGCGCGAGGCTGCCAATGATGACCGCTAGGATGGATATCCAAGGTGTGGCAGGTGCTAAGATGTCGTTCGCTGAAGAAGCAAACCCTGCGAAACCCGATGCATCATCTGCTGAACGTACTTCGATCATGACAAGAGCCTCATCCATGCCCAGACCCACTTCCACAAGATGGATTCCCGTAGGCATGTCTGCAGGAATTGGGAGGGAGATTCTTCCTGATGTGGTGCTCAACTCACCCCCGACTGCTGTATCTGACCGTGAAATGATATACGCATCCCACCCCACTTTTTCATCGGGCAATTCCGTATCCCCCAATGCAATTAATTCAATATCGATCTCTAGTGTATCCCCTGCAACGACGGGCTGTGATACAGTGGTGGCCTTGACAACATATCCTTGCAATTTGTAGATTCTCTTATTCTCGATTTCGACGATTCCATTTTCGTCTACCGCGACCATTGTGATTTGTAGATCATTCATCGAATCACTGATGGTTGTTGGCAAATATTTTGGCAATTGGACCACAAATGTTCCGCCTGCACTAGCGATGTTCTCAATTCCCCTCAAATCGAGTTCTGTAATTTCCCACCAAATAGTTACAGATCCAGTCATTCCTTCAAAAGAGAGGTCAATGTCTAATCGGTCACCCTGTGTCCAGCGTTTCGGCTCAACCTCTACATCAATATCGGGCTTTTTGATATCAATATATTCAGAAAGAGAGTCTCTTGCTCCACTATGATTCCAAGCCATGACCTGTAATTGCAAATTTTCAAGGGCGGCGTTGAAATCATCTGGTACAGATACGTCAATTGAGATGACACCTGAATCAGTAGTCTTACCGGAATTCCAAGCAGTGTTTGAGGTGCTGAAGCCAGGTATGACGCTTGAGATCGACCTTATTCTCTTCAATGACCAGTGGACCCAGGTGTCTTTAATTGGATTTCCGGCGACATCAACAGCCTCCACCACAATCGTTGTTTTTTCACCAGGAGAGACTTCAGTACCATCATCTGTGACTGTAATTTCAATCCCTCCTGCGTTTCCGGAGGTTGCCGTATAACCCGTCAAGAAGATTGGGTGTTCAGTATAGATGGTGTTTTTCTCTATGGGGTCTTTCCACCGCAGACTCAAAATTGCCGATCCAACTTCAAGAGTTGTGATTGAGGAAAAGTCAAGGATGGATGAGACTTGTCCGATGGAGTTTGAGGGAATTCTCATTTCAACTTGGTGAGTCTTTTCAGATTGGTTGACAAACACGTCTACGTCTAATCCTACTTCAGGACTCCAACTATATTGTGGACCAACTCGTCTAGCATAGGCTTGGAAATTGAACGGAGAATCGATGCGGACAGCCTCTCCTAAACTTGGCATGGTTACGGTAAGGGAATTTGTTCCTGGGAAGACCGATTTGGAGGCCATTGTGGATTGTCCTGTGCTTGTATTTCCCCATATTATGATCGTCACCCCAAAAGATGGCTCCACATTGCTTGGAACCACAAATGCAAATTGCGTATTTTCAAATGGCTCGAGTTTCTTTGAAATTGTTTTCACCTCACAACATGGCCCATCAGCAGCTATGTAGTACTGGACGTCAAGGTTTGCCGTTGCTGGAGATGTTGGTTTCCCATCCTTGAGGTGAACAAAGGACACAGTTCCTTTTACTTCATGGCCAGGTGCAGGTACTTCTTCATCTACCTCGATTAGGATCTCAAAGATTGTGATGGAAACGGATGAACAATCAGATGTCCAAAATTCCCGCTCATTTTGGTCCTCATAATCTATGCAGATTTGGTATGAGCCGGTTTCAATGGATTCGGGTATAGACCAATATGAGGTGACTTTTTCCTCAACGGCCTCCTTTTGCGAATCAATGACAAATTCAGAATCTGAGATGGAGTGCTTAGCCCAAATTCGATAAGATGACCCACTAATTAGAGATGTTGACGTAATTGTAAGCACAGTGCCGGGCGCAACAGTACTCGTAGATGAAAGGGATATATTTGGGGAAGGGTCGATTTGCCTTCCCTCGCTGGCAATTGTGCTGGCTGAGAATGGGAAGAGCAGCAACACCACAAGCAGGCAGAGCCGGGATGCCGTTCGTTTTGATTGATCCATGGCAAGCCCTTAGCCCCATATGACATCAATTACTCGGTTGCACCGAAGCCAGAATTTTGAACATAAAGCCTCACAAACACCCGCTGGCCTCAAGTCATATGCGCGCCTCGTTGAGGTTATGTCGCAACCTAAAGTGGCCTTTGGCGTTGTGTTTCTATTGCTTTCAGTTGGCCTTTCTGGATGCTTTGGCAAAGATGAGGTGCCTGATTCTGTGCCCGTTGACCAATGCATCATCCCTGATGATGCTTCGCAAGACACAACTTTAGGACACACGGGATGTGAAAGTGGAGTCGAAAAAGGGAGCAACAATGAAACGACTCCTTCTGAACCAGAGGTTGATGTTAGGATCATCACGCCTTCTGTGAGTAATATCACAAATCAGTCAGCCTATTTGTCTTGGTCGACGAATTATCCCGCTGATGCGCAAGCGAGTTGCGAATTTTCTCATTCATCCCAACGGGGGGCACAACGTTTTACGCTTCAGAATGTTCACGTTCTGTATATTGATGGGTTGCCCGAAGAATCATCCATTGACTGCACTATCCGCTCACAAAATGCGACAGCGCATCTTAGTTTTTCGACAATCCCAACCTCATCGTCCACAGACCTCTCAACAGCACTTCAGTTTGTGATTGGCAGTCCGAATGGGTCGATTTATGAGATGCGTTCAACCTTCTCAAAACACATTGAGGTATTCGGTTCACACGTCGTTTCGACCCAACATGTCAGTGATGCGGACTTGATGCATGCGGCAACCGTATTAGCTGAATATTTGGATAATGATGAAGATGGAGTTCTAGATGACCGCGCAATTGCTGAAAATTTGTCCTCCACCTCAGCAACCATTGTCATGGCTCCGACAGAATCCGATCTTGAAAGTGCCATAGGTGACCTTCCAGATTCTTTTCTCCAGAAGGTAGACCAAGGCATCATTGAGGTGCAGGCACTATTTGGTGATGAAACAATCAACCCAAATGAAGCCACTTCGGACTTTGATGCTACACTGGAGGAAGTATTGCATTTGGTGACTCATGTGGGTTGGGCGAAAGCCTATCCCGATTTATTCGCAGAAGCATCAGGGAGCCGGATTGCGAATTTGATGGATGCAGCACGTGGCGGCCACTTTGAAGAGACCAATGGTGATGCTTGTGAAGGTGGCTCTCAATGCTCTCTGCCAAATGGGGGTGCGTATCCAGATGGTGCTTGGTATACCTATGATGACGATACATGTTCCTATGAGTGCATGATCACTGAGTATGTATATTGGGGGCTAACGAGCCATCTTGGTGCACAAGCAAACAGATGCAGTGAGATTGAGCATGAGTGGAAGCCATGTACTTCAGCGAAATTCCAGTCAACTGACCCTGACTTCTATGCGCTGCTTACCAATACGTCTCTGAATCTTCCCTCCTCCCTCCCAAATGGTACTTATCTCCCAATTCTAATCGCGAATAATTCAACTAATTCATCGTTACCAATCTATGACCCGTGCACAGTCCCTGCAGGTTCATCGGTTGGCCCTAGTGAGGGGAATCACGCACTTGACGTGAGAGCGGATTCCCACAGTTTAGGGGCCAGCATTTGGGTTCCTTGGAGGCTTTGCGACCAATTTGTCGCTTCCAGCGATGATGGGAAATTCTTCTTGCTGATTTGGATATCAACTGATTGTTCACACTGTTGGAATCACGCACCGACGATCGAGGATTGGAATGCCGTTTACGGTGACCAATTAGAGATCGTCCTGCTTGCTGCTAATTTTAGTTCGAATGACAATTTCAATGCCACGCGAGAAGAAGTTGAAGCATTTCAGGCTAAATCGTCCTATATGGGGTGTTATTACGGGACAAAAGATTGCAACGAACGCCCAGGGACGCCCCATGATCTGTTATATCTTGATGACCGAAATCAGTCTCAAATGTATGCATGGGGTGTAACAAGCACACCCAATCACGTGATCATCAATCCGCACGGTACTGTGATTTGGCATCAGGCACAAAGTGGAAGTTCTGAACCGATCGATGATGCTTTACAACGCATGTTTGGTGCGGCTTAATCATTAACTGTGAACGAATACAGATCTTTGATGGACAAGCGCGACCTAGGGCAGTTCTTCACCCGCGACGCAGTTTGGCTTCGCCCCCACATTCGTGATTGGATTTCGAACTTGCAACATACGTACACTACATGTGTCGATCCATTTGCGGGTGAGGGACACCTGCTCAATATCGCATCAACATTTGGGTTTGAGGTGAAGGGACACGATTGTGATCCCACGATTTGTGCGTCTCATGGGTGGGGTGAGCCAAATGATTCGATCATGAAAATCATTTCACATGAGAATGCATTTGTACTGACAAATCCGCCTTACCTCGCGAAAAATTCGGCAAGGCGTTTGCGGTCCCCCATGTTTCGCTACTTCAAAGAAGGGCATGTACCGCTGCACAATCCACGGAACCTCCCCATTCTCGATGACCTTGCCAAACTTGCGATTGACCAGAATATCCGGCGGTTTGATGATTCGATCTGGGTCGTTCCTGAGTCTTTGATTCAAGATCTCTCTGACCTTCCCGATTGGATTGAAAATTTGCACTCGATCACGATCCTCGAGAAAAATCCCTTTGACGATACGGAGCATCCGGTCTGCGTCATGATTTTTTCAAGTTCCAATCCTATTCAACAGATTTGGAAAAATGATGAATTGCTTGGTAACTATCCTGATCTGAAAGCAATCCATGATTCATTTGCGACAGGGGATTCTAGATTAACTCCGATGAGATTTAACTCACCAAATGGACCTCTCGGATTCCGTGCAGTTGATGGGACTAGGGAAGATGGTTCAATGTGCATTCGCTTCTGTCGGGGGGATGAATTAGGTTATCCTCGTGAGAATATCAAAGTGAGCAGTAGGCATTTGACATACATAGATATTGAAATTGAGGGTGAAGTTCTCGATGCAACCATTGCAGAAGTCAACAGAACCATTGATGAATACCGGGAAGCGACACATGATGTCTTCCTGACTGCTTTCATGGGCAATACAAAAACTGGAGAAAGACGTAGAAGACTTGATTATAAACTCGCTAGAGTGATGTTTAACAAAGCATATGAGGGGCAGAATGGCTTCCGCAGTGTGAATGCCTAGGTTAGTTTGTGCATCCGCTTCAGTACATCATCGAATGACCTGATTTCATGAGGGATTTTGATTTCCCCGATTTCTGCGTTTAGGGAGATTCCTTCCTCCTTTTTCTGCTTCCAAACACCTGAATTGAATTCAACAATTGCCTGTGTCAGGCCGCGCAAATTATCTCCCTCTTCGTTCCCCACTGTTAGATCTACAAATGCTTGTTTAGGATAAGCAGCGGCGTCAAGTGCACTTGCTCCATAGAGCGTTTCTGAGAGATAATGGCAGAGGAATGGAGTAATTGGGGACATGATGGCTAGGAGGTCTCGAACAATTCGGTGCAACACCCAAGCCGCATTTTCATCCCCGTCGTACAATCTTGTTTTGGCCATTTCAAGCCAATGTGACGGGAAAACCCCTGTTGCAAATGCTTTGCATGCCTGTCCTGCAGTGTAGATGTCGATGCCTCTCCAAGCAGCTTCAACTGTGCTTAGGACTTCTGAAAATTCAGCTAAGATCCAGCGATCTTCCACCAGCAGCGCAAATTCTGGGGGCGCCTCTAGTCCATTAGGGACATCAAATTGAGAAGCAAACCTTGCTACATTGAACAATTTTGTCAGCACTCCGAAGTATTTTTGCTCGATTTCTTCTGGGTTGATGTGGAAATCATCACCTACTTGCGCTTCACATGCTTTCCACAAGCGAAAGCACTCGGATCCAATTTTCTTGGCTTGTAGATGGACTTGCTTTCCATCAGGGCCTCGTACTTTCCAGGAACCAGTTCGTCCTCCTGCTCCGCATTCAAGTACCGAATCAGCATCAATCCCATTGCCCAAAGATTTTGACATCTTGCGGCCCCATGGGTCCATTCCGAGGCCATCAATCCAAGCATGCTTGAATCCGGGTTTGTCAAGAACAAGTGCAGATTTGAGCAATGTATAGTACAACCAAGTGCGAACAATTTCTTTCCCCTGGGGCCTTAAGCTAGTGGGGAATGCCCTCTCAAAAGCCTCTTCCCCGTGTCCATATCCCGAAACAAAAAGGTTCGAGTTTGATGAATCCATCCATGTGTCAAAGACTTTCTCTTCCCCAATGGCTTCGTGCAAATGATCTTGCATCTCATCCCATGACCCGATCACCTCGCGGGTGTTGCGGTCGAGGACTTGGCTTCCCTGTGGTGGCTTTTCTTTCCAAGGCTGAACATAGTGTCCCTTTGGTGGAATGATGACTTTGCTTCCATCGTCAGTATACCAAATGGGGATTTCGGTGTGATACCACCGTCTTCTACTGATTGGCCAGTCTATCGTGATTCCATCCATCCAATCAAGTAGATACTGGCGATTCCTCTTGGGATGAAATTCGATTTCCTCAATGAGTTCCCGCATCCGGTCTTGCTTGTGCGTCTGCTTCACATACCATTCTTTGAGAAGAATGATTTCCACAGGATTTTTGCCGCGTTCAGAGATTGGGATTTCCTGTTCCCGCTCTTCGATGCTGGTGATTCGATTCTCTGCATCGAGCCATTCAGTAATATGACTCCGTGCATCAATTACGCTCATCCCGGATAGCGGGCCTGCTACGTCAGTCAACTTGCCTTCAAGATCGATAGCTGCAAATGGCTGCAATCCCAATTCTCTAAATATGGATACATCATTTTGATCACCAAAGGAGCAGACCATCAGGACTCCTGATCCAAATTCCGATTTGACACTTGGATGTGTACGGATTTCTACAGTTTCTTCCCTATTAAGCGTTGGTACGGGCAGATGGATTTGTTCCCCAACGAGATGTCTATATCGCTCATCCTCTGGGTGGACAACAACAACGCCACATGCACAAATCAATTCAGGGCGGGTTGTCGAGATGATTACGTCTTCTCCTGTTTTAGTTGTCCACCGAACATCGATGAGTTTTGTAGTGCGTGATTGCCGCTCAACTTCTGCGTCTGCAATTGTTGTGCCTTCTACGGGATCATACAGGTTTGGACGTAAATCTTCTATAATGTCTCCTTTTTCAAAAAGATCGATAAAAATGGATTGCGTGATTGCACGATAATTGGGTGCGTCGGTCAGGTATTCCTTCTCAAAATCGCATGAAAGTCCAACTCTACGTGCTGTGTTCCTCATTGCCTGAGTATATGGTTCGATGGTCTTTGTGCAAATGTCAATAAATTCGGCGCGATCAAATGTTTTCATTTTACGACCGGTTTTTGCTTCAACAGTGAATTCGATATTGATTCCATTTCGATCAACACCCCATGGGAAATATACTGCCTTTCCTAGCAGACGCTGGGATCTCGCAATGACATCGATCATCGAGTACTGTGCAACAGCGCCAATGTGCCATGTGCCACTTGGATAGGGTGGGGGAGTGTCAATGACAAATATTTCACGATCGTCATGAGGGTTGAACCCATAACGGCGTTGGTATTCAGATGTCTTTGCGTCGTGTTCTTTTTGGATGCGTTTTTCGAGGTCAATCGACCATCGCTTATCGGCGATACGCGGCTCGGCCATTCTGTTGTCCCCGACCGGGGCCTGAGGCATGGATTCTTGAACGCGCCGGGACCATCACTTTCCCCGGAATCTTCAATCAGTAGATCATGCGTCCCCATCTAATGGAGACTCGCCACATCTTTGCCGCCGTCGCGATTACAGTTCTCCTTCTTCCCGGTTCAGCCCTCGGAGGCGTCTCTCTTTCCAAATCAGGTAGCACGCAGGAGTCGAAGAGTTCTCTGTCTTACTCAACGAGCCTTTCCAGTTCATACGACGGGTTAAATTCTACTGAATCCACGATCAATTCGAAGGCATGCTCTTCTACCCCTCCAGGCGGGTGCACACCCGCTTGGATTACAGTTGATTATACACTGACTGTGAGCGATTCACCTAGCCAACTTGAATTTGAATGGCATCTTTATTCGATTGACACGTTTACCCCAATTGGTTCAAAAGGCGAGATTAAGATCTATGATCACACTTATTCGCGTTGGGATTTAGTAACTAGTAAGTCTGGCTCACTTGGGGGGTGGACTCTTGTCCAATATCCCCTAAATTCGGATCACATAGGGTCAAACAACGAAATCAAGATACGAACACATTCTGAAAATTCTGGCAATGCCGAGAATGCAGATGAACTGTTTCTTAAGATTCGTGATTTTTGGCTCTATGCTGCGGACACAGATGGGGACGGAATTGCAGATGGAGATGATAATTGCCCCTCTGTCCAAAATTTCGGGCAGGAAGATCACAATGATGATGATGAAGGTGATTCTTGTGATGATGATGACGATGGAGATGGCATCATAGATGGGAATGATGATTGCCAATTGGGTGTCAAAGGCTGGACCTCTAACAGCCAGAATGACCATGATGGTGATGGATGCAAGGACAGCAGTGAGGATGACGATGATGATAATGACGGCCTCATCGATGGGCTCGACACATGTGATACGGGAATGACGAACTGGGTTGCAGGAGATGCTTCGTATGACCATGATGGTGATGGATGTCATGACTCAACAGAAGACAATGATGACGACAATGATGGTGTCGTGGATGTAAACGATGATTGCACGCCAGGTGAGAAGGACTGGTCATCAAAGAGTGGAACCGACCACGATAACGATGGTTGTCAAGATGGTGGGGAAGATTTGGATGATGACAACGACGGGGTCACCGATACATCCGACGACTGCGCGGCCGGGAACCTCGGATGGGCCTCGAGTTCGGCCACTGACCACGACACAGACGGCTGTCATGACTCCGACGAGGATACCGATGATGACAACGACGGAATTGCAGATCTAGTGGACACGTGCCCAACTGGGGACCTCGGATGGACCTCCGGCTCCTTCACCGATCACGACACAGATGGTTGCCAGGACTCCAATGAGGACATCGATGACGACAACGATGGTATCCAAGATTCTGAAGATGATTGTCCTAACACTGCAATTGGAATTTCAGTAGATGGATTTGGCTGTGAAGTTGATGTTGATGAAGATGCCCATGACAATTCATCCGTTGCGAATGGTGGAGGTACAAACACCACTATCGTGGAGAACAAGACCATTGAGAATTCTTCGAGTATTGGGACTTCACCGAATCAAACATCCCTGAATTCAACAACAGATGCTAACAACAGTGAGGTGGCAGGTGACGCTGAATCTGCTGAATTAGCATCTCAAAAACAGAGCATCTACCAGCGATGGAACCTCGATTTATTGGGGATCTTCATCGCGATGCTCTTGCCTGTCATTGGTATCATCATTGGCAGACAACTTCGATCTGCCAAGCGCAGAAAGGCCCGTGAACTAATTGATGAGATTCGCGCGGCTCCTACTGTGCAACATCTCGATCAAGTTTACAGAGAAGATTGCAGATTAGCAATGTTCCAAGAACAGATTGATCAGGGCCAATATCAAATTCTGACCCAAATTTATGAGGATAGAAAGACAGAATTAGAGGTGCAAATACAACATGCACACTTGCCTCATTCAACCGCACAAAATTCTCACCCGCCATACACATGATACTTCCAACTGCACTGTAGGCGGGCATTTGCTGCGTCCCTTTCAAAGAGGGTGAACGATCTCTTCATCCTGATGGGTTCTGATTCGGAGGCTCCCGACCCGAAGGGCTCCCGGCTTCATGACCTACAGGATCGCTTGCGCGCAAAGGTTCGACGTTCAAGGGATTTCTTGAGGAAAGGCGGAAAACAGGTTCTCAGCCGGAGCAAAGAAATCCGTGAGATGGATTCTATCGAACGCTCCGAATTAATTCGCTCAAGTCGGGCAAAAATTAGGAGGGAATTGCGAGAAATGGGGGTAGTTGGCCTCCTGACTCGCTTTCCCTTGGTTGTTGTGATTGCGTGTATAGTTTCATCGGCATTTTTTGCATATCAGGCAGGTGCAATGACTCAATGGGCAGGTGTAGGAGACAAGGCCCTCAATGTGAACGGGGATCTTGATGCTTATCTTCCAGAAGGACAAGGAGAAGAAGGAGAAGTGGCCCGCCAACTCGCGGCAATTGAAAGTGAGTCTGGGTGGACCACTAATGTCATGATCGTCTATGTTGAGTCAGAAACGATCAATGTAACAAGCGAGTCTATCATGCGAGAAATTGATCTGGTGGAACAACAGGTCAACCCTCACATTGATGATCCATATTCCGATGATGCGATCTATGTTCTTTCTATCTCGACCGTTGTAAAAGAACTCAATTCGAGCTTGCCTAGAGTCACCAAGGCAATCTTGGATGAATCTCTCCGGGAACTCCCCCTCGGTTCTGATGCCAGTAAACTCATTGCGGAGCAGATCGACGCGAATGAAGATCTTCTTGGGTCTTACCGGATTCCTAGTGAAACTAGAATATCCCAAATCGTTGACCAATTACCAGAGAATGCACTTGACTATCTCGTCCGAGATACTCGACCCGTTGGCGAACCAGATGGTGTGTGGGATCGAGCAGTAATCATCGTTGGCGTTGCTGAGAACCGACCTGCTGATGAAGTAATTGAGTACACAAGCGGTGTTTTATCTGAACTATCTGAGGAGCGTGGATGGAAAGAGATGGGTCTGTCAATGACACTTACCGGTCCAGTTCCGATTACCTCAGCAGTTACCGAGAGCATTGTCTCTAGTTTTTGGTCTGTGTTTCCCTTAACTGGAATCGCCGTATGTTTTGGACTATTTCTATTTCATTCTGATTTCATTCAGACCTTCAGGGTGCGCGCACTTCAAGGTATCAAAGTCGTCGTGATTACTGGCCTTCCGACACTTTGCGCTGTGTTTTGGACACTCGGCATCGTGGGATATTTCGGTGTTCAGGTTACAATGACTGTTATCATTGTAGGGCCAATTTTGCTTGCTCTTGGTGTTTCGTATGGCCTTCATATCACTAATCGGTATGCAGAGGAAAGTGGCACACGGGAGGAAAAAATGGCAGTTGCGCTTTCATCTACTGGACGTGCAGTTATGCTCTCGGCCCTCACCACACTGATCGGGTTTTTCTCCCTCACCTTCACACCATTAGCTCCAATTCGGACAATTGGTTTCATCCTTTCAGGGGGCATTGTCGTTGTGTATCTATTGACAATGGTCATGGTGCCAAATTTGACCATGTTACTGGACCTTGATAAACCGAAACATGAAACACCTCGAGTGTTTACTGCAGTAGTTTCAGTGCCGACACAACGCCCAGGGATCGTTCTTCTGATTTTTGGTATATTGCTCGCAGGATCAGCAATTTGGGCCCAACCGGCCATAGAGAGGAACATAGACCTCCTAAAGATGGCCCCTCCAGATGAGCAAGCAGTGGCCAAAATGGGGGAATATAGCAATGATTTCAATGCTGGCCAAATTGGAATGATCCTCTGCGAAGGTGCCGTCCGAGAACAACCCTTTGGCGGAACGGACCCTGCTGAAAATCTAGCACAAATTGATCTTCTTACGGACCGCGTCTCATCTGTAGAAAATACAACTGCAATTGGGATAACTTTCCTTATGAAAGCTGTTGGCCTTGAGGCGAATGTATCTGGAACCCCTATTTGGGAAATCATTCGTGATACACCGGGCGTTCCTTCTGAAATCAAGGACATTGCACAAACCGTTCTCGACCAACAAGTAAACCAAGATACGAGTTTCTGGGAGGTGTTACAGGGGTTGGAAAATACTGAATCACAGTCATTTATGCTCAATGTATTCTATGACAGTTTAACCAATGAAACACGAGAATTTTTTGTATCAAAAGACTATACTCGAACCCTGCTTTATGTGAATATGCCATTTCTCCCCGTGTCGGAGACTTCTGTGGCTGTGGATGACGTAAATCGCTGGATTTCATATCCTTATGGCTCAGTCAATGTTCAGGATCTAACGGGCGTAGCTGCAGTAACAATTGCAGTCAACAACCTCATTGTAGACTCACAATGGACGAGTTTGGGTTTTGCAGTTCTGCTCACCCTGCTCACCCTCGCGATCGTATTCCGAGATTTGCGGTATGCTGTGTGGACCACAATTCCGGTTGTGGCAACCGTTGGTCTACAGTGGCTTGTCATGTGGGGGCTTGACATTACCCTCTCCTTGGTAACTGTGATGATTGGTTCCATCGTGATTGGAGTTGGCGTAGACTATTCGATCCATATTTCGAACCGGATACGAGAACTTGGTGGGACATTAGAGGCAATTGAGAAAGCGACTGTTTCGACAGGAATGTCACTTACTGAAGCAACCGTTGTAACTACATTTGGACTTTGGACTGCCTACATGATCCCCATTCCTGAAGTCAAACCTTTCGTAACCGTCATCATCGTGCTCTTGATCATAGCGGCATCTTCTGCACTTGTACTCCTGCCAGCGATCTTTGCTTTCTTGCTAAAATTCAATATTGGTCTCACTGGAGGTGCATCTGCTATGGCTAAAAGGCTGGGTATCAACCGGCGTTCTTCAATCGCCGATCATTCTGAAGCACTTCTTGATTATTCAGATGATGGTGCCGATGCTTGGTAACATAAGCCTTGAAATGTTTGTCAAATACGGCCTCATATGGTCCAACACTGGCTGATGAAGAGTGAACCACATGTCTACTCATGGGAACAACTTGTCGAGGATGGCTCAACCCATTGGGATGGCGTGCGTAATTACCAAGCAAGAAATCTGATGAGGGACGATATGTCGGTCGGTGACTTGGTGCTGTTCTATCATTCAAATAGCAAGCCGCCACATGTCGCAGGAATTGCCAGAGTTTGTAAGGAGGGGTATCCAGATCATACTGCCCAAGACCCTTCTTCGAATTATTTCGATCCTAAATCTACCCCCGAAAATCCGAGATGGGTGATGGTGGACATTGAGCCCATCCAGGCTATGAGATGGATCATCCCCTTAGCAGATATGAAGGCAAATCAAGACCTAGATGGTATGCTGTTATTGCAGAGGTTCTGCCGATTAAGTGTGCAAAACGTATCTCGGGAACACTTTTTGTTAGTGTGCCAAATGGGTGGGATTAAGGGGACGATCTTGCGTGAACTTGATTGCACCTAACCCCTAGGCCATCATATGGGGCATGTTATTCCAGTTGCAGATCGGGCTTCCCGAATCGAATACGCGATACGAGATGTGGTGATTCCAGCGATGGAACTCGAACAGCAGGGGCACCAGATTCTGAAACTCAACATTGGTGACCCTCTCGCCTATCCCGGTTTGCCGACTCCTGAACACATGATTGATGCATTCTCTTCTGCACTTAGGGGGCAGAATAATGGCTATTCAGCATCTTATGGTCTTCCCGAATTACGGAATGCAATCGCAAATGATGAATGTGGGAAAAATGGGGGAGGTTGGAATTGTACTGCTGACGATGTCTACGTGTGTCATGGAGTTACGGAAGCGCTACAAATTATCTTTCAGGCTTGTTTAAATGAAGGTGATGAGGTTCTCGCTCCCGGGCCGCATTATCCACCCTACATGGCATATCCTCAGATGTATGGTGCAAAAACTGTTGAATATCGCTTGAACCCTGATGACGGGTGGAAGGTTGATTTTGAGGATATAGAATCAAAAATGAGTGATCGTGTTCGTCTCCTCGTTTTGATTAACCCCAACAATCCTACGGGGAATGTCGCGGGAGTGGAAGAAATTGGGAAGTTGCTTGGAATTGCCAGGAAATGGCCGAATTGCATTGTAATTGCGGATGAAATATATGATGCAATTGACTTCACAGGAAGGCAGGTCTCTGTTGCCAGCCAAAGTTCAGATGTGCCTGTGTTCACGCTTAATGGGGTCTCTAAAGTATGGTATGCACCCGGGTGGAGGCTTGGATATCTTGCAATTCATGATCCCACTGGGAGTATGTCCAATATTAGGGATGGTGTCGAACGGATTTTGCGAAGCAGGTTATGTGCCTCTACTCCCGCCCAAATTGGATATCTTGCAGGACTCACAGGATCCCGTGAATGGATGATAGATACCAATTCCCGCTTGCTGAAGCAGCGAGATCGTTGTTTGGAGCGCATTCGGGAGATTGAGGGTTTAGATGTACAGGCGCCAGGAGGAGCATTCTACATGTTTGTCCGGTTGACAGATTCCTTGTGGGCGGAAGATGATAAGCGATTTGTGCTCGAATTACTCCATGAAGAACACGTCCTTTTGGTCCACGGATCGGGTTTTTCACAGGAAATGGGGCAGGGGCACGTGCGCCTTGTCTATCTTCCCGAAGTCGATGTTCTTGACACGGCCTTTGATCGGATCGATGCATTTCTTTCCCGCAAACGCTTGGGCCCTTGATACTGTTGCAAAGCCGTCTCTTTCTGCGGGTGGATTGAAGTATGCAAAGCGGCTGCTTCTACACGATTTGACATGCGTCGCATCACGGCCACAGTCTTGATTGCGGCTGTGGCAGTCATGGCTTTGCCCGTTAGTGCAGAGGATGGAGATGCTGTCCGAGTTCTCTCCCCTGATGAGATGGGCATCACCGCATACATCCCCGTTATCGTTGGAATTGTGGTAATGATTCTACTTTGGCGTTTCCTTATCTCGCAGAATTTGTCAAACCTTCAGGTAGCCTTTGAAGTTGGTGAAGATCTTTTCGAAGTGCACAGGCTGACCAATGATCGTCGTGAAGCAAGGCAACTCATGAGGCAGCGATCAGTGGAATTCGGAATTTACGTTTACTTATTTTCAATGGTTGGACTATTGATCCTCATTGCCGAACTAATTTTTGCGCCGCGCACATATGCAGAGCCTATCGTGTTCCTCTTACTCATCCTTGTTGGGCTCCCGATCATTCTCTCACCCTGGGAGACACTTAATGCGCAATTGTCTCGCAAAACTCGCGCAGATCAGAAGGTGAGTCCTGTCAAATTATTCTTCAGACGCTTCTCAACTATGCTGATTTTAGGAGGGACAGTCCTAGCGATTTTGGTCGTTGCAGCAGCGCAGATAGATCCAAGGAAACGTGCAGAATATTTGGCATATGGTTTATTGATTTTCATGTCGCCCACAATCCTCGCATATGGGCGGATTATGGGAGCCTCATGGAATATGCTAGTTGTCAATAAAACGAGGACGCTGAGGGGCATTCCCAACCCAGTCGATCCCGATCAAGCAAGTTTGATGGGGCGTTTTACTGCTCTCATAATCATGGTTTTTGTTTTTACAATGCCTCTTGCGGCAATCAATGGAGTTTTGACAGTCGTGTATGTGGAAATACTCAATCCCGCAGACCCAAATGCAGCTGGAATGTATGACTTTGGAGGCGTCATTGGTTGGAAAATGTACCAATTTATCGAGAGCCCTTGGATTCAGAAACTAGGGGGATTTGGCCAAGCACTCAAGCAAATGAGCGTGATTCTTACTGTCTATCTGAGTTTTAATGTGGCAATCATTGGACTCGCCTTTATCTTTGAAGTTACTCGGGTCATGTTCCTTGGCGGGCAGGCTTTTGGTGGCATAGGTGGGCTAATTTTGGCAACTCCCCGTGAAATTCGGTCTGAGCAGAAGGCCCAAAATAAATTACTATTTTTTACATTTGCAGGGTTCAGCGGATATTCAGTGCTCTTGATGCTGATGACGTGCTATACTGAGTTTACTTCTTTTATGCCATATGCTGCAGAGATGCGTGCAGCCGGTTTTGAAGAGAATCTTGTGAATCGAACTGTATGGTTTTTCATTTCAGCAGGGCACTCAATTTTTCTTCTAACGTGGTTTTTCTCTCTTGCTCGCCTTAATGGACTACGCAAGATGAAGTTTGACCTAAGCCCTGATGCGCGGCGCGAGGGTTCAGTATCTACTGCGACTTCAGATGCTCTGGCAAAACGGGTAGATGACGCTGCACTCGCTGATGATTTGAATGACTTGTCAAGAATACAGACTGATGATTTCGAGGAGGACGAGGGTGTATTACGCCTGCAACGCACCCGCGCTAAAATGATTGAGTACGCAAAGCGCGGGCTTTGGAATGATGTTGCAGACCATGCACGTAATGTGCTTGCTCAATCTGGTGGTGAAGATGATGAAGCACGCATGTTGTTGTGTGCCAGCCATATCGCATGTCGCCGTCTTGATGCAGCACGCGAGTCTCTTCGAGGGCTTGAACAGGAGGATGACTATGATGAGCCTGAAATGCTTGGTGTCTTGATTGAATGGCTTGATCCATGGAGAGGAACAATTACGGAAGACGATCTATTTGATTATGAGAACAATTCAATCGTAGATTTACTACGGGACCTCAACCAACGTATTGAATCTTGGAACCCTGAACTAGGGGAGCTGATGATGACACATGATGACCCCATAGCATTCCATGCAAATGTATCGTCAGTTGCTCTACTACGCATGCATCGCAGACACGAAGATGCAATGGATCTCGCACTTCAATTGGTCCGCCAAAATCCTGATTCGGCCAAAGCACGCATCGCTGTTGCACTTTGTTTATTGGACCAAGGTGAATTCTTTGCGGCATATGATATCCATGAAGAACTTGAAAAGTTCCGTGGTGGCGATACGCGCGTTCATGCATTAGGTGGAATCATTGGGCACGATGTAGATGGCAACCAACTTGAGAATTCTCTTGCAGTAGGTGATTGGAAGGAGCAAAGGCGTTGGATTGACATGGCTCCTTCTAATCCAATGGCGGCATTGGCGGTCAAGTCTGGACGCGATGAAGCTTTATCGGCAAATATTTGGGTGGCATCGGCAGATGCGATTGAGCATGTGATTTCACCGACATATCGCGGTTCATCCCTCTTTCTTCTTTCCCTGATGATAGTCACGGTTCCCACGCTTTTCTGGATTTCTTTTGGCTCGCTTATTCAAGGTGGAGAACTTCTTTTAGAACGTGTGATTTTCTCGGGGATTCTGCTGGCTACACTGATTTACATACTGCGCACTCGGTCGCAACAAAGCAAAGTTGTTCGACACCGAGACCAAGGGATGATGGTTTCTTATGATCGCTATTTGAGAAGGAATGGTGTGAAATTGGACAAGGAGCGCATACCTGTGGGAACACACCTGCTTCTGTCCGGTCTTTTGCTAACAATTAATGGGGCAGTCTATGATGTGGGCTACCCTGGGTGGTTGACAAACCGCATGGTCGATCAAATGAAGCCATCAGACTACAAGCGAAAGATGCAAAGTGAGCGTGTGCAATATCTCTCGAATAAGCCAGCACGTGATCGTAAGTTGCAGAAAAATTGGTGGGTGAGGCAAAGTCGGAGCGGGGCCGAACAAACCAATGTTTGGGAAAACCTTCTCGGGGCAGATGGATTACGAATTGCTGGAGCACTTGGGGGTAGACGGGCAAAAGGAGTGGGTGAACTCCCTAGCGAAGGGCGCAAGATGACAAGAGAATATATGTCAGGGAGGAGCATTGTTTCAGGGACGGTTCTTTCCGAGCAGCGTAAAAAAGCGGTCCGACGGAAGAGCTCGAAAAAGTGAGGGGGGAGAAATATCCCACTTGTTCCGAACGAATCTGATTTTACTGATCCCCAGACGCAGGTTTGCATTTCTGAGCGCTTTTTACTCCGGCCGGATGGCTTGATAGGTGATGGGAAGCAGTCAAATGAGCCCATGCTTGCTTACCCTCTCGATCGCTTGGAGAGGCTTCAGGATGAAATCGAAGAGCGCGTCGGACACCCAATCGGACGGCGTATTTCTACTGCAATGGCTGAAACCGAATCTCTTCGCTGGGAGAGGTTCGAATATCCTCGCCCTTTATTTGGACGCACTAAAGCAGCCCTTCACGTGGTTAATAATGATTGGTCATTACGTGGTCTCGGTCAAATTTCAGTTAAGGGTAAGCCAAAGGAGCAAGTCTCCCTTATCATTCAGCGCTACTGTGCGTCAGCTCTAGTTGCAGGTGCTGCAGTTGCAGTTTGGGAATCAATTGAGCATAGGAGGTTCCGATTTCGCTGGGAAGATGATGGCGGAAGTCGTACTCTCTTGCATCTTGATGCTACATCAGATCCGGTTCCAATTCCAAATGTCACGAAACCCATTTGGCGGGAGATGGATGGTCCTGCCCCTGAATTTGGGCACTTGCCCGAACCTGCTTGCCAAACTAGAGGTGGCCTCCAAATTGAGGGGATCCCCTCCCTTCTTTTAGCTAGGGATACTCTCATTCGCTTGGGCGAATTAGAACTCCCACATTTGGAAGACCGGCAGCGCAGTGTAGATCCACGCACTGAATGGGGTGCAATTAGCGAAACAAGCCGCCTCATTTGGTGGGACATTCTCGCTGAATCAGCAGCAGTCACAACACTCGATTTTGAGGATTCAGCTTTGGCGGCTACACCTGAGCACTGGATGATGATGATTGATCGTAGATTGGGCCGTCTTGGCCTGACTTCTGCCTCTAACGTGAATCCGTTTGGGCAACATGGTGGAATTGAAGTAATTGTCAATTCGTGTTTTCACCCGGCTCTTACAGGAGGGATCTTGTTAGGGCTTTGGGATCGCGCAGAAGGACGAATGGGCCGATGCCAATGGAGCCAGTCTGAGGCGGGGCACCATTTCATAATTCAGCCTTGGCGGGATATTGCGGAATAGGCCGCTGCGTGCGAGCATCGCCTTCCGCGGACGCCGAACGTTTATGCCACGCTCGCGATTCGTTCATCTGTCCTTGGGTGAACTTACGTGGTTGAGAATCCAAATCGTTGGGCAGTTGTTGCAATTTTTTCATCCCTCATGTTCGCCTCTGCTTTTGGTGCTTCAAAAGCATTTGTCGAGACCAACCTTAGTTACGAATCAGGGGCAGAGGATGTGATTGAGGATGCCGATTTATCATCGATCAATGACAAAGACACAGATGGGGATGGCCTTCCAGACCGACTTGAAGATTTGTATGATACTGACAAATATGATCCCGATACTGATGGTGATCAGTTGAATGATTCTTATGAAATTGAAAATGGATTGGACCCATTAGATCCCGGTTCAGCCCTCAATTCGACCTTTACAGGTGCGGATGTCTCGGATAATTCTGGTGAGTCCGGTGATCAAAATGAGACCTCTCCAAATCCCAACAATGGTGCTGATGGCGACCCCGACCGAGATGGCTTGACAAATTCTCAGGAAGCAGATAACGCGACGAACCCAAATAAACGGGACACAGACGGTGATAATTTGGGCGATGGGTGGGAAGCAAAGTACAATGTATCTTATTTTGTAGATGACGAGAGTGGTGCAATTGTCACCGAACCAGGGGATGGCGTCTCGTTACTTCGCGTTTTTGACCCCCTTTCGGGAAATTGGGATTGCCCTCTCCTGACTGATGACCGTAAGCAGGAACGTGCATCATTCTATTCGGAAGAAAATTGGACAAAACTAGCGGATGAAAGAGGACGCTGGAGTTGCGACTATGTCCTTGATTTTGATGATGACAGTTTACCTAACTTCATCGAAGAACAATATGGCACCGACCCCTTTCTAGCAGATAGTGACATGGATGGCCTCCCTGATGCGGTTGAAATAGCCCGTGGAAGCGTTGAAATTGAGCTTAATTGCGGAACTGGGAATCAAGTACTCACAAAAGTTGCTCCTTTTGATAGCGTGATTGAGCAGGAAGGGATGGTTTGGTTTTCTCAGGATGACGATAGAGATGGCCGTCGAAATGGGCCATCTGATTTCGATTCGGACCGAGATGGAATGCCCGATGGCTATGAATTCTGCTTTGGCCTTGACCCAACTGACAACTCGGATGCCTTTGGCAATCCTGATCAAGATGGCATGACGAATTTGGAGGAATATGTTGAGGTGGCAAGACTAGTTGCGGAGCATCCTGAGTGGAATGTGGATGTATCCTTCACGAACCCAAATGTTGCTGACACTGACGGTGATGGGATGCCTGATGGGTGGGAAGTTGAGAGCGGAATTAATCCCTTAGACCCAGGGAATAGTGAAGAGGATCCTGATCGCGATGGCTGGGATGCTAATGGAAATGGGCGTGTTCGCTTTTCGACTTTGCTTAATCTAGCTACAGTGGCAACAATTGAGACAGACTTGGGAGAATTTGTTAGAGGCAATGAAACAGTTGTAGCACGCGCACGAGTTGTTGAGGGTGCAGGTGTTGCCCGCTATATCGACCTCCTAAGCCCATGTGATGGCTATGTCTACAAGATTAATGTGGCCGTTGGAGACATCATTGACAGTCGATTGACTGAATGGATGGTTGTTGTAGAGGATAATGAGAGATTTACCAATTTGATGGAGTACAACGCGCGTTTCGATGAAAATGGCCTTGAAGTGGGCGCCTCAACTAACCCCTCCGATCCCGACACAGACAAGGATGGTCTTTTGGATGGTATTGAGGTCATGGGATGGCAAATACGCGTTGTAACCGCAACACTTGGCTCAGTATTGAAAACAGTATCTTCCGATCCCAGCGTTTTTGATACTGATCTCGATGGTCTTTCTGACTCAGCAGAATATTCGGATACATTCACGAATGCATCTGCAGCGGATACGGACAATGATGGTCTCAGCGACTATGTTGAAACGCGTATTGGCTACGATTGGAATGGAACTCCTTATTTCACAAATGCATCTATGTTTGATACCGATAATGATCAGTTGGAAGACGGAGAAGAAGTTGTACGTGGTGAAGATGGATATATTACAAATGCAAATGACAGTGATACGGACAATGATGGGCTTAAAGATGGCTACGAAGTTTTGAAGATCCCTCGTCCATTTCAAACTGCAACAGATCCCCTCAACAATGATACTGATGGCGACAGCATGCTAGATGGATGGGAGATGCAAATAGAATCAGCGCAAGATAATACCAAGTCCCATTCTCTTTGGATTGCACCTACAAATTGGTTGCCTCGCGGCTGTGTTGATGATTCGGGAACTCCCGATGATGAAACCATTGATTGTCAATTAGGGCCTGGCGGCTGGTTATGGAGAAATGCCATTTTGAAATGGTTCAAAATCTATGAACTCGAGGAGATGAATCTGAGTGGAATCTCTTTCTCACAAGGATCCTCGGGGAGGTGGGCGATTGATCCTGCACCAGGTACACCAGCTGATACCAATCTCGATGTTGATAACGATAGCCTGCAAAATACCCTTGAGAAACCAGGCGAAAAGACATGGAACACTAATCCTGTTCGATCTGACTCTGATGATGATGGCTTGCCAGATGGGTGGGAAGTGAAGAATTCAGCGCTTGCGGCAAATATGGGTTTGATCGACTCTGCGACTCTTTCAGAGAGTGGTGCTAAAGGTCTCTTTGATCCTAGAATGCCCGACAGTGACCTAAATGGAATTGAGGACGGCGATGAAGATCCGGACCAAGATGGGCTTGATCGTGCGATATTGAAGAAACGATATTGCCCCAATTCAGACCGCTGTCATATTAGCCCATTCACTCCTGATGGCAAGCGCTTCTATGATGACCTTGAGAACTTTACCAACTACGAGGAATACAAGAATGGTACAAGTCCAGTGGTCAATGATACAGATGGCGATGATTGGATTGATGGATCTGAGGTTTACTATCAGGATCAAGATGATGACTCTATGGCTTCAGGATGGGAGTATTATTTCCAACTTGACCCCTTTGATCCTGATGATGGTGAAGATGATTTAGATGCAGATTCATTTCCTAATTGGTGTGAATATAAGTGGAATACAAACCCAAGGTCTGCACAATCACAGCCAGATCAATTTCAGTTGTGCAGTGATTTGTGAGTTGCTCATCTACACGTAGTGTTCTTCCCTTACACTCGTTTGTCAGAATTGATGCGGCGCCTTCAGGGACTGGCTATGATCATGCTGATCGCCTCAATTCCACCCGCATTTCTCCATGGGGTATCTGCAGAGCAATCTTCAGATTACATGGTTGAAATCGACGCACCAGGGGATGGCGAGATTCTGCTATCTGATGATGCCTTCATGTCGGGGAGTGTCCATGACCGAATGGGAAATTTAGTGCGAGTTGAAGTGCGAGTTGACCTTGGAACTTGGCGGAATGCGATTTTGTCAGATTCAAATGAGGATGCATATGTCAATTGGTGGATACATTGGCCCGCTCATCTTAGTGAAGGCAAGCACGAGGTAGAGGTGCGTGCAACAACTGCACTGGATGATCTCGCCTTCGCGTATGTCTCGGCAATCACACCAACAGTTCTTGGTAGTGCCCCGACTGTGTCGATTGATAGTATTGAATTGGGAGATGGTAAAATTCTGGCACATGGCCGCACGTCAGATGATCAAGGTCCACCAACTCTCCGTTGGTCATGGATTTCAGAAGGCGAGCCGCTAGAAAGCGGCTGGATTCTCCCGAATGGAATTGGCCCAAGTAGTGAACTTACATCACCGACTTCATTCCGCTGGGATATCGCTCATTCTCTAGTTTCCCCTTGTGTGTGTGCTCTTGCAGTTGAAGCAGTTGATTTGGATGGTTTAGTTGGAAGAAATTCATCGGCATTAATTGACTGGATCCCTGCTCTCGGATTAGAGCCGACAATCACCTGGTCACACCCATATGCCGGCAATTGGACGGATGAATTAGATCTGGAATTGGGCATAGCTCGTTGGTCAAATCTTAGTGCGAATGGCATTGTACAAGTTGCCCTAGAGGCATTGAATATCCGACCTACAATCAGTGACCGCTGTGCTGCGACCCCGCCAAGTGATGACGTGTCATGGCAAAACATCGACAAAAATGCAAAATCAATTGACCTTCGTACCTTTGATGAAGGTGCATTACTTGTTGCTCTACGTGTTCAGGAAGATGACCTCACAGTTTGGCAATCTTGTAGAATTATCTTGATTGATCGAACTGCACCGAGTATCACACTCGATGCAAATTCTGAGGTTGAAGAATCGGCAGACGGCGTACTTGTAACTGCAAACGTACAAGATGGAAATCAATCATGCCCATCAACTTGCTCAATAAATTGGAGTGTTGTATCAACCACAGATGCTACACCTCAAACCTACACTATTTCAAATTCAGATCGGAGTATATTAGTTTCGACGTACCAATCAGGAACGTTCCGAATACGCGCAATAGTTGTGGATGAAGTGGGCCGCTCTGCCCATGTACTGCACACAATCAAAATTGAAAACCGAGAACCAAGAATTTCACTGACAATAGGTGGCGTGAAACTAAATTCGTCTGATGGCATTCAATTTCCGCATTTTTTACCGGTGAAGGTGGGGGTTTGGAATGGTTCTGATACGGCGAATGATTTCCCCACCTTGAATGTGGAGTGGTGGTTACAAAATGTTTCGATGTCTTCTGAATGGGATTCTCAGATTGACCCAATGAATTTGGATGGAGAAGCCCCCCTAGAACTACGCGTGCGAATTACCGATGATGACGGAGCATCCGATGAAAAGATATTTTTGATCAACCTTCCTTCAGGGAATTCAGCGCTTTCTTCAGAAGAAAAAGTGAATTCCGCATATCCCATTTCTGTGTTTGTTTCCGGGATGTTGGTAGCCGGCCTCGTGACCCTGGTGCTGCTGCACCGAAAGAGGAGACTGCCAAATTGGGTTGAACAACGTCCGAAGGATTGAGAATTCATGCCCTCCCGGTTACTGTTGATGGCCCCTTTTTCCATGGCCCCTATTGCCTCGTCTCCGCCCCCACCTATTTCAAAGCATGAATATCAAAAGCGCCAATCTCAAATTAGCCAGCAACTAAGTGCTCGAAGCATGCTAATTGTCCCAAACAACCCAACACGCTCTCGTTCGCGAGACGTTAATCATCGATATCGGCCATCTTCAGATGTGCTCTATTTGTCGGGCTGGCTTGAAGAGGAAGGGGTCCTTGTTGCCTTTTCTGATGCAACATGTAGTACTTCTTGGCATCTATTTGTAGCGCCTAAAGATGCCGAACGAGAAACTTGGACTGGTAGGAGATTGGGTGTAATCGGTGCTGAAGATGAATTCCCCATCGATCAGGCGCATGTGATCGGTGAATTTGATGGATGGATCTCGGAAAATATTGGAAACGTTGGCACGATTTACCACGTATTTGGTGAGCACAGTGAACTCGATGAAATGCTACTACGCGCTTTGAGTGAAGAAAACCGAGACCGTCAGCGATTAGGAAAGGGTCCTCATCAAGTCATTGACCCACGCGAAATGTTTGCTGAGGCAAGGTTGCGAAAGTCACCAGCAGAGGTTGAGCAGATGCGTTATGCTGCACAAATAACCTCCGCAGCACATAAGGCAGCTATGGTTGCCACCTCTCCGGATATGGGTGAATGGCAGATCGAAGCAACACTTGAAGGCGCGTTTAGATGGCTGGGCGCCGATGGATGGGCCTATCCTTCGATCGTTGGAGGAGGGGATAATGCAACCATTTTGCACTATCAGGCAAATAATGCTCCCCTCTTGGCAGGTGACCTTCTCCTTGTTGACGCGGGGTCAGAATATCGTGGTTATACGTCAGATGTGACTAGAACTTGGCCTATTTCTGGAAGTTTTTCTACCGAGCAGCGTGTACTGTATAATCTGGTTCTCAGCGCTCAAGAGGCTGCAATCAATGCTTGCGTTGTAGGTGCGCCATATGACGAGCCTCACAATGTTGCCAAGGAGATTTTAGCTCAAGGACTACATGATTTGGGTGTGTTTTCTGAATCAATGGATTCGATTCTTGAAAATTTTCTTCAACTTGTTTACATGCACAATACCAGTCACTGGATTGGACTTGACGTACATGATGTCGGTGTGTATCGGCCAGATGACAGTCCACGCCTCCTTGAGGAGGGTATGGTCCTCACCATTGAACCAGGTATTTACATCGCTCGTTGGCGCTCAGATCTTGATATGATTGATTCACGGTGGAAAGGGATTGGAGTTCGAATTGAAGATGATGTTCACATCACTTCTGATGGACCTGACGTCCTATCTGCAGATTGCCCAAAGACTATTGATGAAATTGAATCACTCATGTGTTCTAGCTGAGCCTATCCTTTGAGGAGTGCCCACGTGGCGCGACTCGCATAGCGGCGAAATTCGGGGACTTTTCGGAGGAGGGACATCCCCAAGCGCACAGGCTTTTCGATGTCACCCTCCGAATTAATTAGCGAAATAACATGATCTTGGGCAAATACGGAAAACACCTCATCGAGTTCTGAGTCATTTTTGGAAGTAACAAATGTGTCTCGCAATATGCGTCCGCGTTCAAACTCCTTCCTGAATTTTTTCATGGTTGATTTCATCACTTTTTCGAGGCCTCGTGTGTTGAGGTTGTCCAGATTTAATGCCTCAAGAAGAGGTGGTAGAATTTCTTCAATCTGTCTGATTCCTGGGCCAATTCCCCCTCCCGTGGTTGGTTTGGCAAGACCGGCAGCATCACCCACTAGGATCGTCCGATCCTTCCATGGGCGACGTACAACTCCACAAGGAAGGGGTCCGCAATACCGCGCAATTTCTTTTGCAGCAGCAACGCGCTTGCCATGGAGTGGGTGTGCTTTAAGGGCAGTGTAAAGATCAACCGCATGACGCTGGTCTAAATCAGTAGTTCGTACCCACACGCCGATTCGATGTGTATCTCCAGTTGGTATTGCCCAAGCAAATAGTCCTGGAGCGATATCCCTTCCTGTGAACATCTCGAGCCAACCATCTTCACTCTCGAAACCAGTGGCTTCAACTTGAAAACCAATCATCATTTCTTTTGGCCTACCCATTCGGAAGTGTTGCCTGACCCAACTATGTGCACCATCCGCTCCAACTAAAAGGCGTGTTTTGATGGGAATCCTTTCATCACCTCTTTGCAATTCTAATGACATTCCGTCACCCTCAATTGATGCCGAAATAGGCTTGCAATCTAGCATCAATCTCGCCCCAACTGCTTGAGCCTTGGCCACGATCCCCTGATCGAAAAGTTTCCTGCAAACAGACCACGTTCGTACGGTGTCTTCTTTCCCTACCCTGATTGAGATCCCAGTAGGGCTGTGCATAATTGCTCCATAGATTGGCGTCAAGACCGAGTCATGCCCCTCTACGATTTCCATCGCACTTGGAGTAACTAGTCCTGCGCATTGGAATGGGCGACCAATTTCTAGGTGTTCTTCAATGAGTAGTACCTTGGCACCATTTTCTGCTAGGCGTTTTCCGAGCCAACCTCCAATTGGACCCGCACCGATGATGAGGGCGTCGACGACCTCTGCCATGGGCAGTGGATACACGACTTGCTCATCATCTCTCGGTATACCTACTCCTGATTTCCGTCAAAAAAGTGGTTTTCGGGATCCTCGGATGCTGAATTTGAGTCACGCATATTTATGACCGTGTGACACCGCAATCGCGAAAGGTGCTGAGGGAATGGTCAACCTGATCATAGTTGAATCCAGCGCGAAGGCGAAAAAAATAGGGGGTTTTCTTGGGGGGAACTACATTGTCTCTTCCTGTCAAGGCCATGTACAAGATCTCCCTGGGCCCAAATACCCTGATCGAAAACAGGCAAACAAGGCAATGTGGGCCGCATCTGAGGACTCCCTACCCTCCCCCCCGTGGCCTTGGGTGGTCGATCAGAGAGGCAGAAGTGCCGAAATGGTCATCAAGCCACTGCTTGAGAAAGCGCGTAAGAAGAAAGCGGACAAGGTGTTCATTGCCACTGACCCTGACCGGGAAGGTGAATTCATTGCTTGGCGACTTTCGGAGATATTCGGGGACTTTTCGACACAGCGCATTACTTTTAATGAAATTACTGAAAATGCAGTTGTGGCAGCTTTGTCTGACCCAAGATCAGTCGATGAATCACTTGTTAATGCAGCTAAAGTGCGTCGATTTATGGATAGACTTGTGGGTTTTCGAAGTTCCAAATTTTCAAAATCATGGTCGCTGAAATCCATGGGTCGTGTCCAAACACCAACTTTAGGATTTATTGTGGAGCGGGAATTGGAACGTGAAGCATTTGTGCCACAACCATTCTATGCGGTAGATGCCGAGGCAGGAGGCTTAACCTTCAAAGCACGATTCCATGAGAAAGAAGACCCAGATGCGTGGTTTGATCGGGATGCAGAACCCCCAAAGCATCATCCTTATCGGACAAATGACCTATCCCTTGCTAATTTGGCTCGATCTACAATCAATGAGGAAGGCGGAGTGCAGGTAACTAATACCAAGGATGGGACAAGGTCTTCTTCTCCGAAGCCCCCTTTCTCAACCCCCTCACTCCTCAGAACTGCAGGCTCACATCCAAAAATTGGATGGGGATCTAAGAAAATAATGCAAGTGGCTAGTAGTTTGTACAATGCAGGTCATATCACCTATATACGTACTGATTCAACTCGAACAAACCCTGAGGCTAGAAGTGAGGTCCGCCAATATATTGTATCTCAGTGGGGATCTGAACACCTTCGTCCTGAACCGGGTGTGGGGGGTGAGGTGCAAAAGGGGAAAAAGAATGTTCAAGATGCTCATGAAGCGATCCGGCCTACAGATTCAACAGTTCTTTCTCCTGATGGGTTGGATGACCAGCAGAATATCCTTTATCGTCTCATATGGGCTAGATTTGCGGCAAGTCAGATGTCGAATGCGAAATTTGAGACACTCAGCATACGTGCTAAAGTGGGCGGGTTTGAACGACCATGGACATCGAGTATCTCATGGCGCATTCATTCAGGATGGGAAGCAGCCTTTGGGGAGTTGCGTGCTCAACCACTTACGTCCCCCCCTGAGCCTCCAATTGAAGTTGGACGAACTCTTTATCTTGATGAAAATAACAAACAAAACCCGAGGCTGATCGAAGATGAAACAAAGCCACCCGCTCGATATCGTCAGCACACACTTGTCGAAAAAATGCAAAATGAGGGAATTGGACGGCCGTCGACCTATGCCTCGACGATCGATAAGTTACTAGATGAAAAGCGAAAATATCTGGTTGAAGATAATGGTGCACTTAAGCCAACCGAGGGTGGAAAGACACTTTGGCTCTCCGTAGCTCCTATGTATGGATCAGGAAGTAATAGCCGTGGCGTGTTTGAAGCACATTTCACAGCAGAGATGGAAGTACGTCTAGATTCCATTGAAAATGGGGAAACTCCAGCGCCAGAAATTTGGCATTCCTTTGTGTCGGAATTTAAAGATGCACATGATCATGCATTGGACCTCCGTCGCCAAACTCCCACTCCCAAGCAACTCGCGTATATGCTAAAATTGCTTGCAGCTGTGCCGAAGGAACGACGCTCTCTCTTACTTGACGGTCGTGATCCCGAGAGTATAAGTGGGGAAGATGCGAAGTTGATTATTGAGACACTAAAAAATGAAGACGTTCAAGCAGGGCCTTCAGAAAAACAGCTGAAATTCATCTCTAGCCTTCTTGATGGACTCGAACTAAAGGATTCGGAAGCGGCTCAGCTCGTTGACCTCAATTCGCTGGACGAATTAACAGGGGGAAGGAATGGAACTGCTTCAGACCTTATCGGCCAACTCAAAATATTAGGTGGTGATAAGCCAAGGCCAATTTCAGATCGTCAGGCTAAATACCTTCGTGACCTCGCAAAGAAGGCAGAGATGGATGAAGGAGAAATGTGTTCAGAACATGGATGTAAAACATTCGAAGAACTCAATGCTTCAGAAGCTAGTGAATTCATCTCAAAACTTAGGGACTCACTAGGCATCAAGGGAAATCGCCGCCGCAGAAAAAGTCAGTTTTGACACCTCAATGGCGATTATGTGATCTGGTGAATCCCTTTCTGTTTTCGATCTCATTCCATGGCTCTGCGCTCATTCCAGTGCAATCTCGGCAACCCGGATAACCGGAAGACAGCAAATCTTTGCAGGCATCAATCATTAATCCCCATCCTGAATCGATATTGATAGGGGACCAAACTGCATGGGGAGGTGGTTCAGAACCTCCAATTTGAGCAGTCATGTCACCACCATTTAGAATCACAATTGAAGCAATATCGTGATGATTAACCACTAAATCAGTGACCCGCTTGGGCAAATGTTCCATCATGTAAGTGCGCAACATTTCTGCATCCTCGGAGAATCGTATTGGTAGAAGTATGCTTGTCTCCGAGCCACCTAGAAGCCTCCTAGCCGCCTCGTAAATTGCCTGTACGGCCGGGTCCACACCTCGGCAGGAGCGCAACCCTTGAAGGATGTCGGCTGGGCCCGGAGTATGAATGGGGTTTTTCTGGCGCATTTTCGCTCGGCCACTGATGGCAGTTTTGCCATTTACTTCAGAAACACTGCATATGGCCGCAACGAAACTGTTCCGTATCCTTTTATCGCTTCCGGGGATGCGCTGGATCATAGGGACGATATTCAGATCGCCTACAATTTGCGCAGATGTGTTTACTCTCGATTTTGAAAACCCTCTTGGTCTTGCAGCTGGCATGGATAAGAAGGGGATGAATATTCGCAATTGGGAATGTCTAGGATTCGGTTGGATTGAGATTGGTGGAGTCACGCTGCATAGTCAGGGTGGAAATCCAAAGCCGCGCATGTTCCGAAGTAGAAAACACAAGGCTCTGGTCAATCGAATGGGATTCAATAATCCCGGGGCTGAAGCGATGGCTGCATATCTATCAAAGCTGAAAAGAAAGGGGCATTGGCCCTCTATTCCCGTAGGAATCAATATTGGCAAGAGCAAAATGACAGCAAATGCTGATGCAGAACTGGATTACGCTGAGACGCTGCAGCATTTGTGGGATTTTGCAGATGTTTTCATAGTCAATGTTTCAAGTCCCAATACTCCTAACTTGTGTGAACTTCAAGCAGGCTCTGAGCTAGACCGAATTTTGACTGCATGCAATGAAGTCAATCATAATCTCTCTAAACAGGTGTCTTCCCCGCCAAAACCCCTTTTGGTGAAGGTTTCACCAGATCTCGCTGATGACCAAATCAAAATTTTAGTAGATACTGCAATGATGCATGGATGTTCAGGTATCGTTGCTACTAACACCACAATTTCCCGTCCTTCGACTGACAAATTCATGGAAATAGAAGGTGGCTTATCTGGAGAACCGCTGCGCGATCGATCTACTGAAGTCGTACACCTGATTTATAGGCACGCAGAGGGTAACATTCCCATTGTGGGTGTTGGTGGAATTTCTGATGCAGAAAGCGCTTGGGAAAAGATAGCAGCAGGTGCAAGTCTTCTACAGGTATACAGTGCCCTCGTGTTTGAGGGTCCAAGTGTCGTGAAGCGAATTAACAAAGGTATATCACAGAAATTGGCCGCGAATGGTTATCAAGAGCTGAGTGAGGCAGTAGGCCACGCACATCGGAGATGAAAAGTTGGATCGCCGCCTGCGCCTTTTGCTCGTTGGGATATTGATCTCAGGCATTTTTGGTGCGAGTTTTTTACTACGTCCACCTGAAGCGTCAGTGAATGTCGATGAGATTGCCACAGATCCAAGTAAATATCAAGACGACCGATTAGCAGTCCGAGGCGTCGTAGGGAATGACACACTCGATAGGAACCTCTCTACTTTCGATTTAATAGGTAATCAAAATCACATGTCTGTTGATTATGCTGGCATACCAATTTCAGATGGCTTTGCAGAGGGTAGGACGATTCTTGTTCGGGGAGAGGTTCATCAGCGCTTCGGAAATTGGGTGCTAGTCGCTGAAGAAATCACAGTAGGCTGCCCCTCAAAGTATGAAGTTGAATGAGATACATAGCCGAAATCCTATGACCTGTGACTATTTCGCCGAGACGATCAAATGGACGCAACAGGTTCTCGGAAGTTGAATCTAATACGCGAAAACGATATCCGCGCGCTCGTAATCAAGCGTATTACTCGCCCCATTCTGACCTTTTTGTCATTGTTTATTGCAGTAGGGTTTACAGTATGGTATATCGAGAAGGATCTTTCTAATGCCAAAATCACTTCTCTTTCTGATGCCTATTGGTGGTCCTTGGTCACGCTTTCAACAGTAGGATTTGGAGATGAGGTCCCAATCTCGGGATTCGGAAGAATCATTGCTAGTGTCTATATGCTCGCTACCATAATCTTCATCGCCGTGGTGCTGACGAACATCCAAGACGCATTAAGAGAATACACAACACTGAGGGAATTGGGAATGAGTGGTAATTCAATGAAGCAGCATGTGATTGTCTGCGGGTGGAGCCGGATCTCACGTGTCAGCGTGCCAGAACTTCTCGCTGCTGGTCGCGCAGTTTCGGTAATTTGTGAAACTGAAGATCAGATCAAAATCGTACGCCAGGTTGGTGAAGAAACAGGGGGTGATCTCTTCGTAACTTTTGGCGACATGACCAACCGTAGTGTGCTTGACCGCGTCAATATTGGCAGTGCAGATACAATCATTATTGCTACGGATGAGGATACTCTGAATCTTATCGCGAGCCTCAATATTCATGCAGATCATCCGAACCTCCGCGTTATTGTCTATGTTCAACAGCCCGAATTGCGCAAGACTTTCGACGCATCAGGAGTTACCTATGTTGCTTCACCCTTTGAACTTGGAGGACGGCTTGTTGCTTCTGCTGCATTTGAACCAGAAGTGGCATTGTTAATTGACAATGTGTCGAGTGGTTTAGAAGGTCACGATATTCAGCAGTTCACCGTACCTGATGAAGGTGATGTGGTCGGTATGGAAGTGGGAAAATTGCGAAGGGAATTGCTCTCGAAAGGTGGTCCACTCCTAATTGCGCTTGGTATTCCGAAGAAAGGCGGTGGTTGGAATGTCGAGCCCAACCCTCCTAGGTCTTCAAAAATCAAAGGGGGCTCTATTCTAATTGTCCTAGGGCATGGGGACGAATGCGCCGTAGTTGCTTCTGAGCTTGGTTTGGTTCAAGGCCGTTGAGTATCGAGTTATGCTCCGGTCGGTTGATAGGCGATGCTCTTCTACGATAGTTTGGGATAGGAGGGGAGTTTGGCGTGCCCTGTACCGCAAATCGTCATCATGGCGGTCTGAACGCCTTCGGGCGGCACCATCGAACCAAGGAGTTACTGTGGCATGGACGTTGATACTTCGCCCCCATGTGACCTCGGTCAGCACAGGTCATTTCCGGAAGGAAATGATGAGTGTTCTTTGCTGGGGAATCAGGTCAGGCCGGGAACGGAGCAGCCCGACTCAGAGCCGTGGGTGCCTTGGGATCCCGGGGTTGAGAAGATCCACAGTTGATCTCCGAGGAGACGAGTGTCCACCGAAGGCCATCCCACTATACATCTAGAATGATTTCAGCGACCCACGCAGGCCCAATCACGGGTGGGAGGTCATCAAAGAGACTCGAGTCTCTTTCTCCATCCGCAACTTCCTCCATTCGCAGTGCGTGGTGTGTTGCTGCTTTAATTTCGAGACTCCGTTCAACATGATGCAGCGGTATCCAGCGTGCTATCCCCTGAATGTGACTGGGGTCATCGCTCTCATTTAGTCGTGGATCTAGTGAAAATCCAGTGATCCATTCTCCCTTTGCGTCAATTCGCCAAATCACTTCCGAGAGCAGCGCTAATAGCGCACGGTCCCATCCGGGGGCAGGTAGTTTGAGATGAATTTCACCTTCCCGTTGTGGTATTTCCATTGTTGCACGAATCGCCTCATCCGAGGATCCCAGTGTCTGCAACCCTTGCACTGCATCCGACAGAATGGCTGAGGGGCTGGGTCCACAAATGCGTAAGCCTATATCTGCGGTTGTGGGCAATACCCACCAAGACACTGAATCACCTCTGTGAAATTCGCAAGGACCATGCCATTTCATCTAATCGGTCAATCAATCGTTCAAGGTTGAGTACCACTTGTTCTTCTCCCTGTGCCCTTAGAATCAATTCGCAGGCAGCATTCGTTAGAATTGCAGATTCTTCAAGATCAAGGCCCCCAATTGCTCCTAGAACGAGAGCAAGTGCAGCAGCGTCATGCAAGCCGAGCCATTGTAAGGCAGGGCCGGCATCTGAATCCACACTAAATGCAGGTTGATTTCGACGGTGCAGGCGAACCCCTTTAGGGCCGAGTAACTCAAGTATTGCGGTCCATTCATGCGTGGTTAGCAGTTCTTCGACAACAGCATCCGTTGATTGTGCCTCACGCCTTCTCCGCATAATTTCCAAACCGCGCTGCTCAAAGATGACTACACCGGCTTCATGTAGTGGGGTAAGGCGAATCAATTTTGGATCGACAATGCTGGGGACACCTCTTTTTCTAGCAGCTGCAAGCAATTTAGATGTTAATTCGTCAGTGATCACACCCCGGTCATAGTCACTAATTACTAATGCATCTGCTGTATCAAGGGCAGTTAGGGCAGCCTCAATTATGGCAGTCTGCTCAGTTTCAGGGATTGGATTTTCATCATTTCGTTCTAGTCGGAAGACGAGTTGGCGGTCAGCAAGATCTATGCGGCGTCTCGCGATGTATCGGGAAATTTGAGATGTGTGCCTTCCTTCTATGATTTGCATGTTCTTTGAGTCTAGTTCATCGGCAGCAGCCAGTTCAAGAGCTCTCCTGCCAGTCCAGTCGTCCCCAATGGCGGTGTGGAAACTTGGTTGTAGCCCTATTCGGACTAGAGCGCGTGCAATATGCCCAGATGCCCCAAGTGAATGGACGACACTCTCTGCGGTCATTGCTGCAACGGGTGCGTTGGTGTCTAACCCACTCACGGTTCCGTAAACATAGTGATCTATCACGAGATCCCCCACAATCACGACATTTCCCCCCTCAATTGTGCGGAGGCAACTGGATATTTTGGCAAGGCGCTCGATCGCGACAAGAGCCTCTTCGTCCATGTTACCCGATCCCCTTTCATCACGTCAACCTGTCGCGCACTTTTCGGATCAGTGCTCTCTCTTCATCTGCTGTGATGTTGAATGTATTTCGCAAACTCAGAAGAATCGCGTTTTCATCTTCGGAGATCCCCCCGTCACCCCATGCCGTGCAGAGTGCATCAAAATATGCCCTAAGTCTAGCATCTTCCAGTCCCTCTGTTTCCAGTCGAACATCAAGCGCAAGTGACGAGTGTTCCCTCTCATCTAGCCCTAATGCTCGCCTCAGGCCAGCAAACATCGGATGGTCGTCATTTACATCATCCATCCCTTCTTCAGCACTTACGCGGAGAAGTTCTCGGTAAACTTCTCTCACATCTTGTGCATTATCACCCAGTACTGCCTTTCGTTCATCTGCAGTCATGACTTCTAGCGTTTCAGGACCAACACGGAAAGCCAGTGCAGCTTCTTGGATCAACGCTTCCTCCTCGATTGTCAAGCGTCCATCACTCCATGCTCGGCGAAGCAACATCTGTAGAATGCTGAGCGCTCTGATTCTGTCATTTTCAGAACGATGCTTTTCAGCTGAAATATCGGGAGTTGGCAGGGTGTTGATGCCGTGTACTTGGCTAATCTCTTTTGCTGATTCCAGGCCTAAAGGGGTTAATATGTGGAGCATTTGACGCTGGGATGAGCCTAATGCTCGGCCTTGCATGACGTCAACTAAACCCTCATTTTTGAGTGCTTTAATCGCGCGGGGTACGTGCTTCCTTTCGATACCTACCGCACCTGCAATTCCTGCTTGAGTATGGGCAACATCTGCCTCATACTTTGCAACTTCGGCCGGCAAACCAGCTAGATGCACAAGCACTCGTTCGCGCACGGTCAGCGACGAGACCACCTCCTCCCAATCGCCGCTCATAGGGGAGCCAAAGGGGAAGGGATTGATGGGTATTGCCTACGCGGGTGTACTGTGAGTGAGTCGGATCGCGTACCTGTCTGGGACGGATCGGGGTGGATCCTCAAAGGTTCTTCTGCAGCTAGGTTATACGAACGTGGATTTCTTGGCGAACGCCTTTCCTCCACCAAAATACGGCTTTCAAGTGCTGAGTTAGCCCATGCAATTGATCATCGCGGGGTACCTCAACCATCACCCCGATGGCTATCAAAAGCACTTGCTGATGACCCCGGAGCACTTCACGCAGGTTTGGCATTTAGCTCACTTAGGGGCCCTGGGGATTTGGTTTTGCTTCGCAGCCGCAGCGATGTAGAGTGCAGTGACAAGACTTGGTGTCTGCGTTGGGCCCGTGGAGAGCGCCCTAGGTCAGCTGATCCGATTGCAGAGATACGCTGGATCTCCGCTAGCCAAATGTGCGACTGGGGACTTGAACTCGATTGGGCACGTGAAGTGCATAAAGCAGGTCGCACTTCAGAAGTTGCAGTGGTCGATGATGAAGGTAGCGTGACTGTGTTTGACATATCAATTGCCAATCCAAAAGGGGGTCATGTTCCCCCAATTGTGAATGATCCAAATGTCCTACACATGCTCGAAAAGTCCCTAGAACTAGGCCGTCACACAGTTCATGGACTATGGGTGCCCGATGAGGTGGGATGGTCGATAGAGTCACTCGGCGTCGGAGTCCGTGGTGGCCGGGTACTAGAGCGTACGGAAGTAGAATGGATGAAGTGGCTTCTCAGAAACAGGCCTAGTCCAGAACGTAATGATCCTGTAGGCCTCTTGGATGAACTTATTTGTCGTGGCCTGCTTCTCAGACCTGGCTTCAAGTATGGCACTCGGTGGCGTGCCTATGATTGTGAAGTTGGAGATGGCCATGCACCTTGGCTCATTGCGCATGTAGATGAGGCACCTAGGGATTGGAATGCAGCTTGCCGAGCAAGCCGCTTGGCAAGTGGCGTACGCAAGGCATGGCTCATTGCGCAGAGAACAAACCTTGGTTGGTCATTCAGCAGTCTCGTCCGCCGCCGACCCGGGATGCACGATACCTGAAGTCGAGTTTCTAGAATTGCTTAGTCCAAATTCAATTGCACTTTGTGGCCTCAAAATGTCCTTTTTGGCAGTTTCAGAAGTGGACTTTCCATTGAGTATTGTCCAACACGCCATTAACATTAGTGCCATTGAGAGTAGGTGCTCAGCAGCTAACAATCCAAACAGGCGAGGTACTTCAGGTACAGGAGCAGGGGTCATAAATTCTAATTCAACCTCATCGCGTTGTCCGTCTGCTAGTAAGACTAATGTCCCTAATGCGAGCATATTTTCGGACAGCATCCCCCGCGGATCAATTTCAATCGTAACTGAATCGCCTGGCGAAAGTGCCCGGGGTGATTTGACAGTTGCGATCTGTGAAAGTGGTCCTTCAATTCGGAGTTCATACATTCTCGTCCCAGTTCCCTGCCCGGCGCCATCTGCACTCTCGAAAGTGTGGATGATCGATGTGGCTTCATCACTGTGGATCTTGGCAGTGATTGGACTATCGGTTTTCAATATGCTAGGTAGGATGACTATCATAATCTCAATATCATGACTTTTGAGTCCACAATTTACAGTGCCAGTTAATTGAATCGAACTACCATTAACTGGTGCTGGGTCAAGAAGAATAGAGCCAATCCAGTGGCTTTTAGATGGTTGTAGGTCAATCAATAACCCACCGCTCTGATCCGAACGAATTAGGTCCAATGAGGGTGTGCATTCTGAATTTGATTCAAGGATAAATGGAATGGCTGTATTCCGTAAGACACCGATGGGGAGCCTTCCAGCGTCAAATTTGAGATTTGTACTTGCATTCGACACATCAAGGTATGCAATACTTCCATTAATTGAAGAAACTTCGATAGTCCAAGGTACTACTTGCCCAAGATGATTCCTTATTTGTATTCCCTCCCGACCAAATTTGCTGCTAGATGTGAAGAGGTCTAATGCAACTCCATGGTCCATCCCCCGCAGCAATCGATTATTTCCATCTGCTTCGATGACTCTTAACCACGGGCGTTCAGGATCCATGTTGGCAGTATTGTCATCAACACCACCTACGCCTTTGTCCTGAATGGTAACTAAGATGCCAGAGCCTGGGAGGTGGCGGTCAAAACCATCGTCTGACCTATGTTCAATCCAAACGAATTCCTGTGGCCCAATCTCAATGCGGACTGCCTTTCCTCCAATACTCATTCCAGTGAGTTCTAATGTCTGATTTTCCAATTTTTCTAATTCCTGCGATCGATTAATGCCGATTAAATCTAATGTTGCGGCACTTGGCAATGCTGGTTGAAGGCCATTTCCATTCCAGTTTCCACTAGCCATGATGTCAAAATCACCCAGACCAGACCAGTCCTCTGTATCCTTACCACTATGTGTGTCGTAAAGGTCGATAGCGCCTGCTTGGTGCATCATTTCATGCGTAATTGTCCCGAGGGACCTAGAAGTCCCTCCCTGTGCAAACGATGCCATTGTGTAGTGTTGGACAAGAAATTTTGAACCAGCGTCTATAGGCTCACCAAGACTCCCGAAATGGCTCCATATTGCATTGCTTCCCCCCCCGTCTTCTTCAGGCTCGTCACTGTGGAGAATCAGAAGACGATCTACAATACCATCATTGTTGAGGTCCCCATGGGACCAATTGACATCTGGACCGGCTTCTTTCACAGCCCATCTTGCAAGATCCCTAGGCCCATCTACTCCCTCGATCCCCGTGTCACGTACATTTCCATTCATCCCCCACTCATGTGATGGCCCAATTGCGGTAAGCAATGCGGTGTGTATCTCTACCTCAAGTCGACTCTCATTAGCAGTTGCTTGGTTGAGCCATTTTGAGATTTTTGAAAAATAGGATGAAGCCCTTTGATTAGCAACATCAACATCTGTTTTTGAATCTGGAAATTCAACAAGTAAGACAATCCAGCGCTCCACTGGAGAGATACCCACAAGTTCTAACTCCGATTCAGAAGTTGATGAATCATCCACAAAAGGGGATACTCGCTCCCTTATTCCTGCGATGATGCTCGGCTCGACCAGTACTGCGATAGATGCAGCGACCAACGCCAGTGCAATGATGGAGGTGATGGCTCGTCGCACATTCTCCCTCCATCGTCATTCAATTTCAATTCACAGGTTTGTAGAATGATTATTCTGTACTATTATCTCTTCGCATCTCGACAACCCCGTCTTTTCCGATTCTTACTTTAGGGCCTTTTTGATCATGTTCTCCTCTAGTGTCATGTCGTAGGGGGTGGACTCCGAATTTGTGTTCGATTTCTGCACGCAGTGAGTTGCGCTGCTCCGGTGTCCATGGGCCATCCATTGCTGCAATGTTCATTGCGATTGTGAACTGTTCTAAGTCGCTTTCTAGCCCACTTTCGATCGCGAGGTCTAGAATTGACAGCCCCTGTACCTTACATCCTATCGTATCAAGTGTGTTTATCATCCGGCGAGGTACAGGGTTGCCGTCACAACCAACAATTACCGCATTAGTCCAATTCCCGCGCCTCGCTAAATCAACGATCATGTCCCTCTCTGCGGACAACGCGCACAATCCCTTTGCTCTGACCCTTCCAGAGCCCTGCAATAGGGGTAATGTCTCGATTTGAGGGCAACCACCTAAGCAACTGCAATCAATCAGTGTGTACCTATATCGCCGACCTTCGGTATCCAAGACGGTCTTTGGCCCATTTGCCAAATCGGCTCCTTTAGGGCCAAACCAAATGATAATGATCTCAATTGCGGTAAAAGTCGCAATCCACCCTAGGAATGCGGCCTCGTGGAGTTCGGTGGGGGTGCCTAGGCCAAGCCCGACAGCGGCCATAATGGATGAACGAAATCGCCAAGAATCTAGGTCGGATGGACCGATTGCCTTGCTCAGAATTGCTAGGATTGTTGCTAGAATCCACAGGCCTAGAATTGCTTCAACCCATATTAATCCAAGTGCGATTCGATGCATGCTTGCAGCATCATAGGCTGCTTTCACACCCAACGTGTCAGCATCCGCTGCAGCCATGGAAAAGAGGCGAGGAAGCCCCATTAGAATTGTCAGGAATGACAGCACCGGTAGACCAAAAACGATCACTCCTAACGTTACTCTCCAAGCACGTCTCTCAGTTGGTAGTAACCCCCTTTTGGCGAACCCATCTAGGAGAAGACCAAGTATGGGGAGTGTTACAATAACTGCGATTACGGATACTGTTCTCCACCTTAGTGCTGTCCATTCCGCAGGTCCATAGACTCGCAAGCAAGGCCGCCCACAAGGGGAAAGCCGGTCAAGTCCGAATGCGATCATGCCATCTATTCGGAGTAAAAGCAGGCCCCCCGTCAATGTAACAAAGAATATCCACACACGTAATCGATTGCCCAAGTCGATAACATGACTGACAATGGGCTCTGCCTCATCATCTGCCAATCGGATGTTTGCCATCCCTTCACACCATGTCAGATACAGCAGGTGGTGCACGTGCCATGCGGGTGGATCGATATACGCCATATGTCGCCCAAGCAGAGCTGAATAAGAGTATCCAGACCATTGGGAGAGGCCAATTGCTTACCACCCCATAACTGCCGATGCCTAGTAGGATTACTGCGAGCACTCCTCGCTTGACTCCTTGCGGAAGTGCGATCTCTTTTGCGAGGTATATCGGTCCTCCTCCTTCACGGCGCTCAAAGATTTCTCGTTGAAAAACGGCGGCAACGATAAGCAGTGTAAGCGAGGCAAAATATGCTAAACTCCCATTTGTGAAGACCCACTCCATGGCAGCGGCTTGGTTTGCCCCTTCTGATGCTTCTGGATCTTCTCCCTCATCTATCGTTCTTCTGTCAGTTGACATGATGACTCGCTCTGAATCATCACGCGCAGCATCTCCCGGTGCAAGTGGATCCATATTGAAATGGACCCATGCCCAGCGATCTCCCTCATCAGAATTTTCATCTCCATTGACGGCATTTCCAAACAGCGTGAAATAAAGGGGCTCTGATGCGTCTTCGTCTGGTGTGAAGGAGACTACCCACTGAAGACGGTCAGCATCATTCTGAGAAATCTCTGCAGGTGCGGTAGTTGCCCCGGCATCTAATCCACTTCCCTTAGATGGCCTAATTCCGGCATCCTCTGCCCACGTAAAGGTGCCCGGTGTAGTGGAGTTGAGCAAGAAACCACCCACTGTGGAACCTGCTGCTTCAATGCTGATTGTCCATGTTGATTCAACACCTGGCTCATAATTCCACGGAACACCTTTGACCTTGATCATCGTTTCAGGTGAATATGCTCCATTTAGTGGCCCTCCCGAACCGTGGCAAGTACATCCAGCCTCAATTACTAGATCTTGATTGTTGTCAACAGGGGGTGGTCCATCATGGTATGCAGAGGTCGTGCTAAGGATCAACAAGAGTGATGAAGCAATCAGCACACGAAATGCGCATCGAACCACGAATACACCCGTTGATACGCACGACCGGAAGGAGCCTCATAACCGTTGCTTGGCCATCTGCCTATTTGCGGCGAGAAAATCAACTGGTCTTTATGGCAGCATTCAATTCATTCATCATGGCTTTTCCATCTCCAAAGAGCATCATCGTTTTGTCATCATAAAAGAGGTCATTGTCTACTCCTGCATAGCCAACCGAAAGACTTCGCTTGATGATTACAACCGTCCTTGCTTTATCAGCATCAATGATTGGCATACCGCCTAAAGGCCCTTCACCACTACGGGCTACTGGATTGATCGTGTCATTGGCTCCAATGATCACTGCAACGTCAGTTTCGGTAAGCTCAGAATTGATGTCATCCATTTCGATGAGTTGCTCATAGGGCACATTTGCTTCAGCAAGTAAGACATTCATGTGGCCTGGCATCCGTCCAGCAACGGGGTGGATGCCATAACTGACTTCTACATCTCTTTCTTCCATTAGGTCTGCAAATTCTTTTACCGCGTGTTGTGCTTGGCTGACGGCCATTCCATAACCGGGTATGATTACGCATTTTCCAATTCCATCGCAAACCATTGCAACTTCTTCTGGATCACTGCCGACTTTAGTCCTAGTAACTGTTTCTCGACCGCCCCCTCCAAATGATTTGAATAATACTGCTGTGAGTGTTCTATTCATCGCTTTGCACATGATGAATGTGAGAATTAATCCCGCTGCCCCCACCATCGAGCCAGCAATAATCAGAACATTATTTCCTATTACAAATCCAGTAAATGCTGCGGCAATTCCAGATAATGAGTTCAGAAGGCTGACAACAACTGGCATGTCAGCCCCTCCAATTGGGAGTACAAACAATACTCCGAGCAAGCAAGAGACTCCTACAAGTGCGTAAATATATCCTTGATTTGTGGGTTCCTGAATTGTTAGATAGATGAGACTCACCGAAACAATGAGTAACAACCCCTTCACATAATTCAGCCAACCGGGCCCCCAAGTAGGAAAATCCACCCATTTCCCTCGGCCTTTCTCATCCTTCTTGCTGAAAGGAATGTAGAAACCACCCATTAATTTGCCCATGGCGACAAGGCTTCCCGTAAGTGTGAGCCAGCCCACTATTCCGCATAGACCAATAGCAATCCAAATTGCGTACAATTCAATGCCGGATTCAGGTATTGCTCCATCTTCAATACGGCCTAGCGCTTCAGAAAGGCCAACGAGTGCTGAAGCAGCGCCTCCAAACCCATTGAATAAAGCAACAAGTTCAGGCATCCCCGTCATTTTGACCCGAATTGCCATCCATGCACCAATCAAAGTGCCGACAACAAGTCCCGCGATGATTAATTCCCAGCCTATAATTCCTTCATCAGCCATTCTCGCTAAGGTAACGACGACTGCAAGAAACATGCCAGACGCCCCTAGGCGGTTACCGGAAGGTGCAGTTCTGGGGCTTGATAGGCGCTTGATTCCAAAGATGAACAAGGAAGCAGCAACCAAATATCCAAGGTCATAGATGGCTGGATCGATTGTGACCTCTGATGCAGACATCTCAAACCCCCCTCTTTCTCTTTCCAGCGATCATCTCTAGCATCCTATTCGTGACCATAAAACCACCAACAGCATTGATAGTGGCCATGACTAGTGCTGCAAATGCTAACCACGCAGCAGTTCCAGGATTTCCATTGTTGAATGCAGCATTTGACAGAATCAAGGCCCCCACAATCGTGATCCCTGAGATGGCATTTGCTCCGGACATAAGTGGCGTGTGAAGAGTTGGCGGTACCTTGCTAATCAGTTCAAAACCAAGGAATATCGCTAGTATGAATACTGTGATGCTGGCAATCAATGCGGCAAGGGTGAGCGTCATTCTATTGCCTCCATCAAGCGTGTCTGTTTTTCATGCATAGATCCCTCATGGCAAATGAGCACACCACCCATGCCAGGGACGTGAAAGTCACTTCCTTCAGCAGCTCCGACTAGAATCTCATCCTCGAGGTCAATGGATAGTTCGCCATCTTTAACCAGCGTGCTTGCAAATGTGGTGATGTTATTTGAGAACAGCATGCTAGCGGAATTTGCTAGCTGACCCGGAAGGTTACACATACCAACAACAGTTACTCCATTCCCAGTAACTATGACCTCCCCTGCTTTTGTTAATTCGCAATTGCCACCTACATCTGCATTCATATCCACGATGACTGAACCGGGCTTAAAGGATTGAACTGCATCGCTAGGCACAGTGATGGGTGCGGGTCTACCGAAAATCCGGGCAGTTGTGATGATGACATCAGCATCCTTCGCGACTTCACAGACAGTCTCATTGACTTTTTGGATGAACTCTGGTGTCAGAGGCTTGGCATAACCAGCCTCGTCCTCAAAATCGTCCATCCCTTCAACTTCGATGAAACGACCACCTACTGATTCAATCTGTTCAGCAGCAGAACGGCGTACGTCTGATGCATAGACTACTGCTCCGATTCTTTTTGCAGTGGCAATGGCTTGCAAACCTGCGACGCCACTCCCCATGATGACAAATTTTGCTGGGCGGATTGTACCTGCCGATGTGGTCATCATTGGGATACCCTTGGGAACGTGGGCTGCCCCAAGAAGAACTGCTTTGTATCCTGCAAGATTGTCTTGGCTTGAATTTACATCCATTGCCTGAGCCCTAGACAAGCGCCGAGGTATCATATCCATGCTGAATAGGGTAATTCCAGCATCAATTGCCTCCTTGATGCGCTTAGGCCGGCGAAATGGGTCAGAGATACAGATTAACATCTTTTTTGGCAAAACGCTCGAAATGTCTGGCGTCCCGATTGAGACAAGCAAGTCAGCATCAAGCACGGCTTTTCTAGATTCGATCACAGCTCCCTTTGCCTCATATTCCGAATTCTCATGAAATGCACTTTTCCCTGCGTCGTTTTCAACTAGGACCTCAAACCCAATTTTGCTGAGTTTAGGAATGGAATTTGGCACAATTGCGACTCTCGTTTCATCTTCACTTTCCTTGAGAACTCCGAGTTTCATTGTGCAGTCTCCATTTTGCGAGTCATGTCTCCGGATTCCATCCGGTGAATGATGAGAATAGGGGGGCGAATAGAGTTCTTGAACGTCTCGCATCTAGTACATAGACGAATATGATGATACCCGCGCAATCGCTATGCACTATACCCACTCCGGCAACTCATGGGAAATGATTCAGGACGTGCCAAGATTGCCGTCATTGGAGCAGGAAATGTAGGTGCAACATGTGCTTTTGTGCTAGCAGAGCGAAAACTAGGTGATATTGTCCTTCTCGACATATTTGAGGGGTTTGCTAAAGGGAAAGCACTTGACATGAGTCAAGGTGGCCAAGTTCTCAACTATGACGGCACCGTTTCTGGGACTTCTGATTATGCAGATATTGCTGATTCAGATGTGGTCGTAGTTACTAGTGGTTTTCCCCGTCAACCTGGCATGTCTAGAGAGGATCTTATTGGTAAAAATGCAGACATAATTTCGCAAGTAGGGGCTGGAGTGCGGGAACATGCACCGAATGCTGTTGTCATCATGGTTACAAATCCCCTTGATTTGATGACTTATCACATGCAAAAGGTAACTGGTTTTTCCCCCTCTCGGGTTGTTGGACAAGCAGGCATCCTAGATTCTGCCCGTATGACGCATTTTGTCGCACAAGCACTTGGCTGTTCTAATGAAGATGTCACTGCTATGGTGCTAGGTGGGCATGGAGATACAATGGTCCCTCTACCGAGATATACCACGGTGGGAGGTATTTCCATCACGCAGTTACTAGATGCGGATAGGATTGATAGTATCTGCAAACGAACCGCAGGAGGGGGGGGTGAAATCGTCAAGCTTTTGGAGAATGGGTCTGCATTCTATGCCCCTGGTTCTGCAGCTGCGATCATGGCCGAATCCGTCGTTAAGGACCGTAAGCGCCTGATTCCTGCTAGTGCCTATTTGACAGGGAAATATGGATTGCAAGATGTTTACATAGGCGTTCCAGTAATACTTGGCCGGAATGGTGTTGAGCGGATTATTGAGTTAGAACTTACAGATGACGAATTAGCTAGCTTGCAAGGATCTGGCCGATTTTACAAGGAACAATTAACTGAGATTCTCGGGTATTAGCCTGCTCGAATTGGGCACAATTATCATGGGGTCTCGCGGTCCTCACCACATGGCCGAGAATGAGGTGTATGTCCATCTCGAAACAGATGGCAAAATATTCACCGTTGACCCAGATGGAAATGGTCCTTGCCTTCCCGTGCCGGGGAGGACTAGCCAGGGCATCGAAGTGCGACTGCCAACGCCTGAAGAAGCGCGATCTGCAAAGTTAAAATGGAATGTCAAGTCCTCCATTAAAGTTCAATTTGGCATACGTACTATCTCGATTCAAATCGCATCCCCCATCGATGTGGGGTGGCCCGATGAATGGGCGTGGAAAGATGATGTGATCTCTGATTCATCAGCGGACCCCGTCCTCCGCGAATCTGTGTATCGCACCATCCACCGCCTCGTATCCAAAGTCATCGTTGAGAATGAAAGAGGTGATGTCCTGATTGGCAAAGTCCGTCGGGGCTTCTTTGTTGGACAATGGACTCTTTTAGGTGGTTATCTCGACCATGGGGAGCACCCTGCAAGAGGTGCTCAACGAGAGGCTCTAGAAGAAGCAGGCATCTCTCTAGAAATTTCTGAGGGGTGGGAGCCAAGGGGATGGACTCACATTGATAGTCAAATATTTACCAATGCTGGGCTAAATTATGTCTCCTTTACTTATCGGTCTTCCATTAATTCGAGTGTCGAGCTCATACCGAAACCCGATGAAATCAGCGAATTGGCGTGGGTTCCAATTGGGGTTGCAATCCGTCGGGTGGGGTCAGCATTTGATCGTTCAGCACTGGAAAAACTCCTCGAGGATTCTAGATCATAATTCCCATTCAGATTCCTAAGAACGATTTGGCAGAGTCAAGGGCCGCTGAGAGGCCATCAGCATTACTCCCACCCCCTTGGGCGAAGATCCGGCTTCCTCCACCCCCTCCCCCAATGTGGGGTGAGATCTCTCGGAGTAAGACTGAAGCGTCCCATTTCTCAGATGCGATGGTTCTATCAGTAACTGCAATGAGCAATTTTGCCCCTCCAGTGCGGCTTCCAAGTACTGCCACCGTGGGTATGCTTTCGTCACGGGTTAGTTCTGCAGAAAGGCGTTGTAATTCTCCAAGGCCTCCTTCTGTTTCCATGATGATGATGCGTACTCCATCAATAACTGGTGATTCATTCACACTACTCGATGTTTTGAGCCGTGCAATTTCCCCTTCCAATGCATCAATGCGCTTTCGTTGATCTTTCCACTCTCCAAAGAACCTCTGGCATGATTTGAGAAGATCTTGCGAGTCGACAGCAAGTGCTAATGCAACTTCCTCTAATTGCTGAGATTGCAAGCGGGCATGCTCAAGTGCCGCTGATCCGGCGACAATATGGAGGCGTTCCACCCCGTCAGATGGTGAGCTGCTTCGAAGAACTCGAATTTGACCAATCAGTGCGAGATCATCATGGTGTGTTCCACCACATGCCTGAATGTCATGCTCAGCAATTTTCAGGATCCGAATGACTGCTCCTTTTGGAGGACCTCCTTGGTATAGGTCAAAGCCGTAGGCCTGATCAGCAGTGGCACGAGATAGTTCTAACTTTTCTGTAGTTCTTACGCTTAGAAGAACGTCATTAGACAATGCCTCAATAGAATCAAGATCTGAACGAGTGAGGCGTTTGTGATGTGTGATGTCAAGCCTTGCCCCTTCAGCGCTCTTATTTGCACCTGCTTGGAAAATGTGCGGTCCCAATATTTTCCTAGCCGCACCACCCACAATATGGACTGATGTGTGATGATCCATCAACTTGCGCCTGCGCATTGCATCGATTTGGACAAAAACAGATGTCCCTACCTCCAACTTCTCCTGTGCGATATGAAGTACAATTTCTCCTTCTGATTGACAATCTATGATCTCTAACTCAAACTCATCAGCAACAAGTCTTCCTAGGTCACATGCCTGCCCTCCTCCTTCGGGATAGAAGACTGTCTGGTCTAGGACAATTCCGTATTTGTCTTCAATAGGGTAACATCCCAATACCTTTGCAGCTGTGGATGTGGCATAGGCATCAACACGGTCTAGGCGTTTAGTCGCAGGGTGTCCATGTCCAACGGGCAGATGTGATTGGGCAGCGGATGATTTTGCCCGTGTCCTAGCCATTTCCGCATGACGTTGCGCAATTTCCGCTTCGATTCCAGCACGTACCTTGAGTTTACTCCACCCTTCACGTTGTGCGATTTCAATGGTTGTTTCAGGAGGGAGGCCATGCGAGTCATTCAATCCAAAGAGAAGGTCATCATCAATCTGCGTCACATGTTTCGGAATTTCGCTTAGAACACGGCGTACGGCCGCTTGTCCACGATCTAGCATCGTGTTGTAACGGGCCTCTTCCCCTGCTAATACCTCATGTATCCCATCACGTGTTTGTGTATTTAGGGGGGGCGCATGGTAGTCGAGATGCATGATAGCAAGATCGGCTAGTGAGATCGATATTCCAATTCGGTCGCGCAGCCGCAAAGTGCGGCGAGCGATCATTCGAGCAAGATATCCTGCCCTCGCGTTTGATGGGATTAGTCCATCCCCCAACATCATACAGAGTGCTTGTAGGTGGTCTGAAATCCCGTAAATGGCCTCAAGAGGCTCAGTTACTGCTAGAAGTGTGGGCTCATCAATCGACACACCGACTTCCTCTAGGCGCACAAGAAGGCGATGACGGAGGGGGGATAAATCACCTCCGAGGTCTAGATTTAGTATCCCTGCGAGTCTACTCGTCTCTGACAATATTCGTTCAATATCGAGATTACCAAGTGCGGACATTTTTCCAGACCAATCACAGGCATCTTTCAGATATGCCACGGTTTCAGGGTATATGGCGTCATAGATTGTTGGAGTTCCTGCAGCAGCCCAACAAAACCGCTCAAGTCCATAGCCCGTATCAATGATCTGCAAGGGCATTTCTTTCCAATTTGAGCCTTTTAGGCCAATGGGGCCTTCTTCATCTTCCTCGAGATTCATAAACACGAGTGTTGCAAGTTCTAGCCCTCCTACAATCACTTCAACTGCTGGGCCCGCATTACCCCCTCCTGACCACGGGTTCTCGACATATGTGATCGATTGTGGGTCAATCCCTAGATCCTTGACCAGATAATCATCGCACATCTCAATGCATTTTTCAATCCAATAGTGGACTTCTGCCTCAAGGGGACGATTGAATGCGTGATGTGCCATCATCTCAAATGTCGTCAAATGCCGTCCTGATCTGCCTACACTTGCCACATCAGTTAGGCGAATACAGGGTTGTGATATCACCAAAGGGTTAGCGGGTGGAGGGACCAACCCGCTTGTCACATGCGGCTGGAAATCGGCTATTGATGCAATAGTAAGGTGAATATCATCCCGCCATCTCGCCAGCACAGGGTACGGTTCCACCCTTTTGTGGTCTCGTTGCTCAAAGAAACTGATGAAACTCTCTCTCATTCTATCCTTAAGGGCAGTCCCGCGCTCGGGAAAACCAGTGATGATGGGATTTCCAATGAACGTGTAAGGGTCTTCTTCAGTATCGCCACAGGTCTCTTTTGCTTTATCTTTAGACCAAAATGAGAGGCTGGTGACGCGGCACTTCAAGCGCGTGTATCCACGAGTGACGAATACGGGAAGGTCGCCGGGCAGGTCCATGCTTCTCGGTGCGGGTAGGGTGCAAGGACTGAAAACCATTCGACCAAAGCCCCATCTGTGGGAGTCAAAATGGGGTATGTACAAACGATCCCAAAGTCCGGCAAAATGCGTGTTGAGGGGAAGGTCGTTGCAGATCAAATTGCTTGGGAGAACCATGGTGACCCGCGAACCATCGAACAGGTCCGAAATACTGCACATCTACCCGGGGTTGTTGGTCCCGTGTGGGCAATGGCGGATTGGCATCATGGCTATGGATTTCCGATTGGCGGCGTTGTAGCCACTGATTTGACCGAAGGAGTCGTATCTCCAGGTGGGGTTGGTTTTGACATCAATTGCGGGGTCCGCATGCTGGCTACTGACCTCGTGGCATCCGATGCTCTAGCTATGTGCAAGGATCTAGGAAAGCAATTGGCCAAAGCTATTCCCGCAGGTGCGGTTCGAGGAGGGGGTGTTGATTTGACTCCAAGGGATCTGACAAATATTCTCGA
>CAYMED010000007.1:0-31388 GCA_964389655.1 uncultured Candidatus Poseidoniales archaeon | reverse complement strand
CCTCGTCGTCCGCGACGAAGGGCTCGGCGTCCGGATTCAGCTTGGGGCCGCCCCACGGCTCCGGTTGTTTCTTTCTCCTCTCACCAGCGTCTTCCCTGCGGCTCTGCCCTCCCCCGCCGCCCCCCGCTGACCCAACTCGCCCTGAACCCCGGGGGCGCCTCGAGAATGCAGGACCTGTGAGTGAGCGATCTCGAGAACGTGGAATCATGCAACTTGGGACATTAGGTTCTGGAAATCATTTCCTTGAACTTCAATCGGTCGAGTCAATCCACGACCATGAGGCTGCTAGGGCATTTGGGATTGCAGAAGGTTCCCTCGTCGCAATGATCCATTCGGGAAGTCGAGGTTTGGGACACCAAGTGTGCTCTGAATCTGTGCAAGAGATTGAAGCAGATCACATTCCACATGAGGGGGGTGTGAAGCATCGTCACCATGGGCATGTATTACCCGACCGCCAACTTGCGGCAGCCCCTATTAATTCAATTGAGGGGCAAGCATACTTGGGTGCCATGAGGTCAGCTGCAAATTTTGCTTTTGCCAATCGTTCAGTGCTTTCACATCGGCTGAGGGATGTGTTAACAAGGAATTTCGGGATGGATGGGGAAGCAAGAGTTGTTTACGATGTAGCACATAATATTGCAAAAGAAGAGGTTCATTCAGTCCATGGCTCTAATTGTGTATGTTGCGTTCACCGGAAAGGAGCAACCCGCGCATTCCCTGGCGATTCACTCGAATTAGCCGAAGATTTCAGAGGGATTGGCCAACCGGTTCTAGTTCCAGGTGATATGGGGCGTGCTTCGTGGATCTTGGCAGGTCCGAAGGAGGGTGCTAATCAGGCATATTCATCTTCTTGTCATGGTGCTGGTAGGCAATTAAGTCGCACAGCCGCTAGAAAATCAATCGATGTTGCTGAATTGAAACTGCAATTGCAGAATGATGGTGTTGAAGTCCGTGCCAAGACTGCGCGTCTCCTCTCTGAAGAGGCTCCTAATGCATACAAGGATGTGGATGAAGTTATTCGAATGACTGTGGGCGCAGAATTGGCACGCCCAGTTGCAAGAATGAGGCCCCTGATTGTTGTGAAAGGATGATCACATACAGTATCCAACGCGAGGATGAGCCGGTAACTTGGGTGCGGAACCTGAACTTGGCCCATCAGCCTCTTCTAAAATTACATTTAGTAATGAGGATACGATGTTGCGCAGTTCGTCGATTTCGCCTCTTAATTGATCCACTTCATTCTTTGTATCCACACGGTTATTCAAGGTCCCATCCCCCACTGACGATCTCTGTCGTCAGCCACTCTCCGGCTCGTGGGGTTATTAACCATGCAAGTCCAAAAAGTAGGTGAGTGAGGTGTTTTGAAACAATGATGTTCTACTCCAGAAGAGCGGAGATGCGCTTCTGAATTGCCGCTTTTGCCTCTGCTCCGATCATTTGGTCTGCGACTTCTCCATTTTTGATGAAGTGCACTGTTGGAATTGACCTTATGCCGAGCCGTCCAGCCAAGTTGGGGTTCGTGTCCACATTAATCTTTAAAATTGCGACTTTCCCATGATATTCTTTAGCTATTTCTGCCAGAATAGGTGCGATCATACGGCAAGGCCCACACCATGGTGCCCAGTAATCTACAACTGCAGTTGGCCAGCGAGAAATTGCCCTATCATACTCACTTTCGGTTATCTCCACCGGGTTATCCGGCCATTCTTCATCTGCGATATCTACGAACTCAACACCCATGTGAACCAAATCGACCGTGTCGCGCCAGATTATTGATGGTTGTCTAGTCAATTTGACGATAGTGTTCTCTCAGTTGCTCTGCACTCCATCCCGCATCCATGTACGTTTTGATCTGTTCAGCGTTCAAAGTTAACTCATGTGACAACAATTCAGCAGTGGGGGCAGATGAAGTGGCATTAGGTGGTGGGGGTGGGCTAGATGCAGTTGGCACATTTTGCCCTACATGTGCCCCCCACATCTCAGCCTCAAGTGCAGGGACAGCGTCAGCCCATACATCTTCGTCTCCATCATCGTCTTCATCTTCTTTGCGCAAAATGACCACAATCAGTGCAGTAACTACAAACAGAATCACAACGACAAGTCCGACGATACTGGTCATGGCCGAGGCACTTGCACTAGCGACCTGCCTGCTTGCAGAAGCAACATTTGGCATGTCGAGAGTTAATTCAAACGAGCCATTATGGGGCATTTCGACCTTAAGTGAGAGAATTGGCGTTCCCGCCTGATAGGTTTCATATGTCAATTCAATAGGCATACGTCCACTCTTGATCAGTGTGATATTCAGGGATTCTATTTCATCAACTGATCCATCTGGGTTTGTTTCAAGAAGTGTGATATTATACCATGATTCTCGATTTCCAGTATTTTCTAAGAGCACCTGGATTTTCACAGGGTCTCCTGCAACGGGGGAATCAGGTTCTACAACTAGGCCCGTGAATGAGAGGTCGTAAATTGCCACCTCTATTGCAACACGTATCGGGCTTTTTGATGAAGATCCTTGAACGGCATCTAACCCCCAACCAGCAGCATCAGATCCTTCAAACCAAATTATGAGAAGATCTCCATCTTCCCAAATGTGGTCTTTTGGATTTAAATTGAGAATTTTTGCATAAGTCCATTCATCTCCGATGTGGCCTAGAAGGGGGAGATCCAATTGTTCAGGGATTAGTGGTACAATGATGCCATTTGTTCTTTCAACCTGATACATGAGTCTGAGTCCATCTTTCATCAAACCAGCCTCCCGAATCCTCACTTCGATTGAGATGGAATCGAGACCATCACTAGGGAGGCGATTAGCAAGATTGGAGGAGATTGTCAGAATTGGTGCCTTGCTGTCGACATGAATTTCTGATTCAGCAGACATCACAAAAGCCACTTTCTCTGCCGTAGTTTCTCCATGTAGGAATAAATCTACAATTGATGATTCAGGAGGGAGCGAATAGTTGTGCATTGGGATTGTTACTGTAAATGTGCCATTGCTACCAATTTGGGCAATCTTTTCAATAGGATCATTTGGGTAATCTAGATCCCCACTTATGGTTAGGTTTGGAGGGTATTCATGGGGCTTCAGCCCAGTTTGAGAAAATTGCATGCTCCCGTCGATCGCAAGACGTGCACCCGGTTTCACTTGCATGCGATGTCCATCCCAAGATGAATCTGGCTGGCCAAAAATCCGCATGTCTTCAATCTTCAATTCAAGAGTTCGGTCAAGTTTCCAATTGATAGCAGTGAGTTCAATTCCATCGATTGTATCTGATCCCGTGTCTGTAATTGAGATGACTGGGGTGTGGGTTGCAATTGCACTCCCCAATGCCATGTCCCAGTCTAAGGTCATCTCAAACCATGCAATCCCAACATCCTCCTCTCCATTTTCAAACCAAGTTCGCTGCACAGAGATCCCCGATTCATCTTCGGCCCAGCCCCTACTATGGATCGGCTCAAAGACAAGGTGACCCGTCTCGTCACCAGTCAAACCAGCGAAGTAAACATCAATCCGATCTAAACTTTCAACACCATTTGCATCTTGAAGAGCCAGTCCAAATTCGATTGGCTGTCCTGCAGGGATCCAGCCACCTACACTCCCATTTAGGATGGAGAGATCTGCGCGGATTGTGGTTGGTTCATTGGTGGCAATTAGGAGGGTTGCGGCATCATTGTCAAATCCCGGGCCGCCTCCATTTTGCAGTGTTCGATCTGATTCATCATTTGCCTCAAACCACAGGCTGAGGCGCCCATTTGTTGGCATCGAGGAAATGTCAAGACTTCGGAAGACAAGTTCCTCCACCCCACTTCGCCCAGCACGTTGCAAGTCTTTTGAGATGGAGGTATATTCGCCTGCTTCAGCGTCACCATTTCCATCAATTCCTTCTCGCCACATGTGCAAAGTTACTTTTGGCCCCAGTGCTTCAGGATCCTCGATCGTGAGGTGTATGTCCAGTGTGTCATCTGGGTCCCATACGAACCCATCAGCGGCCAAGAATTGACCCTCTAATTGGACATTAAGTGCCGAAAGAACGGGAGATGAGTGGTCGAGGACTGCCTCGATACCTCTTGCCGAATCGGTGACATCTTCTGCGCCTAGTCCTCCTGAAAGTCCGCCTAGATTTGCCAGATTAGGCAACAAAATGAATGACTCCTGGGGTATAGTGTCTAGGATGTCGCTAGGTACAGTAACTAGTCCATCCCAAGTGCCATCATCCTTTACTGGGATTGTAAATGCATCTTCTCCCATAACAACAATGAGTTGCACATCTCCTCCATTCGGAACCAATGTGGGAAGCCCCTCAAAGCGCAAGGTTCCAGACAAATTTAGCACTTGACTTGGGGAGATGTGAAACGGATCGCCACCTATTGCAACTTGCATACCATCTGAGCGATGGACAAAGAAGGTGTCTATCTCAAGGTCATTCTCAAGTGCAGGTGCTGAGGGGCTACCCGATACATATCCCGGTGAATCTACAGAATACCCACTCCGATTGAAGGATGTTGCTTTCCATGAAAGGACACCCGAATCATTCGCTTCCCACGGCACGGAGAACACCCAATCTACTTGGAATTGCGTAACTGCGAGATCTCCAACCATGCCTGGGACGGGAGATACGCTAGATGCATTTGGATCGATCACGATGAGGTCAAAACCAGCTGTTTGTGAAAAGGAAGGGGATGAATATGGTTCACTCAATGTGGCGGTGGCAGCCGTTCTTCCGTCAGGTGCCTGCACCTCAAGATCGATGCTTTGAATGTCTGCAGGATCGAAGAGGTGGATGTGGTTCGAAGTTGCAGTGTATAATGAGCGGTTTGGAACAAGCGGGGCCGGTGCGTGGATAAATTGGTCAATTAGTAGGACTTCATGCATAATCTCCCCATCGATTCCAATGGATCCTTGCGTCGATGCAACGTGTACGGCAAGTTCGATTGGATCAGTTCCCAATCCCGCAGATCTAGCGGCACGAAGTGGGTCTAAGATGGCTGTCAGATTTTCAGAATAATCGTAAGAAAACATGACTGACGGTATTGAAATGGTTTGGGATATAGATGAGGTGAACGTGATTGAAACGGTGCGCATAGAGCGTCCCGACGCATCAATCGACGCGGTGGCAGCATGTGCGGCATTGATGTGGGCCTGTCCTAGCCACAGAAGTGTTGTCCCACCAGTCCCGCTAGATAGCGTCGCTAAGGGGGACAATCCTACATTGACGTCAATTGTTTCTCCAGCTGGGATATTTGCATTTACCGCAACCCACGCCTCACGCAAAGTGGCATTTTCAGGAATAATTACCTCGATACTTGCCGGGGCAGCTGGTCCGGCAGAGATTGAAGCAGAACGCGCCATTGTTGGATAAGGGACTGTTGTTCCGCCAAGTGATGAAGACGCGTGGATACGATTCTGCCAGCCCAAGTGGCCTCTAGATGGATCAGCTGGGAATGACCATTCTTCGCTTCCATCGTTTGCGATATCTATTGAGGCATTAAGCGCCGGAAGGTGCCATGTGCCGTTTAGGCGTGCTTCGCCTATATTTCCACTCGGCCCGAGGTTAAATCGCACAGCATATCCTGGTACTGGATCTTGCAAGCGAATCGCACCAATCCCTGACGACCGGCTTGCCAATACTTGCCCAGTCCGGTCGAGGATGTCCACAGAGGTTCCTGTCATTCTCCCCTCAATATTGATGGCAGAGATTGGCCGAGAACTGGCAACATAGTCTGCGGTAATTGTTGCAGCGGATGCAGCTGTGTTTTCTAGTAAATCAGTCGTTGAGTTGTACGATAAACCCCCGAGCGTAGTCCAGCCATTTGCAGAAGTGCTTGATGGGCGTAGTGCGCGTGCCGAACCATATGTGAGATTGTATATTTGGGGCGTGAGCGAGACCGTATTCGTTCCCATTTCAAGCCGCAACTGGATTTGTGGATTCATGTCAAGATCCATGTTCGCTAATGATGCGGGCATTGAAAGGTTCTCAAAGCCTGATATTGGCACACCTCCTGCATCAAGGACGGTTAATCCAACCCATGTTCCTGCAGGAATATCTGCCTCCACATCCACAAATCCACTCCCCAATTCGCTGACTGAAATCAGTTGGCTTGTCCATGTACCTGTAGGGAGGAAGCGCTCTAGGGTTAACGCGATGTCATCAAGATACCATCCATCATAGGAAATTATGCTATCCGACCAAAATTCAAAGACCACGTTGATTTCTTCTCCACCCCACTGGCTCAATCGGATATTTTTGTTTGCCCAACCCCCTGCATGCTGCTGACAAGATCCAAATGGTCCAGCAGTGTGGGTGGAGCCATCCCACACATCAAGTCCATTGTACGTCGGATTTATACCTGTGAATGTAGTTTCATAAAATCCAGTGGTTCCATTGAGGTGAGTGCGTCCTGATTGATTTCCTTCTATGAAAATAGTGCCAGCATCATATCCATTTTCAGAACACATCCAATGGTTAAAGGACAGTGTGGCAGAAGATCCCGTAGGGATCATAATTGAGGGGGTGGTCAATGTAGCAACTTGGCTAGACCCATATGCACCATCTAAGTTGACTCCGACAACGTTTGAACCCGATGCAGGTCCACTAGGTGGGCCGTATGTACTTACATCAGGTGCACCGATCTCCCATCCATCAGTGGCTTGGTTGAGAATGGCCCATCCTCCCTGGGGGGAAATCGCTAGATTCTCGAAGTTTTCAACATACGATATGAGGACACCTCGGCCACTTGTGGTCAAATGCTGCCACTCATCACTTCCCGTGGGAGTTGACGGTGAGTGCCATGCATAGCTGGGTGAGGTAAATGCTTCATCCACGACGGGGTTGCCACCAGATGTGGGATACACTCGCACATCATCCACCAAAGCACCTTCCCATCCATCGATGATCCCCCCCCCGTATGTTACTGATCCATCGGTTTGAAAATTCACTTTGAGCCATGTCGATGAATCACCTGCATAACCCGTTGGCAGGATGGCACTGAACCAAACCCATCCCCCTGACTCGCCAAAATATGTTGTGCTATTGACAGACAGGCCAGAGTTTCCAGGAATTCCTCCGGAAGAAGAAACCTCAGTCCATGTTGTGTTGTCTTTGCTAACATACACTCGCAGGTTGTCATAACTTGATCCTTCGAGATCCCACCACAAACCCATGCCAAGTGTAAGGGACGTATTATTCGATACAGAAGATAGGTCCATGGGGTAATACATCGATGCGTCTTCGTTATTTTGATAGCCGCCGTTCGTGTTACCAACAAACCATGTGCCGGGCTCACTTCCTACCCGCACAGAAAATTCATCAAACCATATCCCTGGACGTGTGGATGGAGAATTGTATGAAGACCAAACTTGGAGGCGGAAAGCTGCATGTGATGCATTTGGGGGGATTGTTTGATTTGCAATGTCTAGACGTACAGGTGTCCAAGATGTGTAATTGATACTTGCCCAAACCCCAAATCCTGGTCCCGAAGCTCCATTTGGCACGGGTGCGATACTACTGATTGTATTGTTGTAGCCTCCAAGGGGTTCTATCCAATTCCAAGAAGTGCCATTATCATATGAGATCTCAACCCATGCACCATCTCCATGTCCTGCAGTATCAGAATCAGTGAATAGGTGGTATGCTAGTTCAAATTCCACTATGAGGTTCGACTTGTTTGCAGGATCGAGAGGTATGGGCGCAGATTCTAGGTTTAGACTTGCACCAGGTGGCAAGTCGGCACCTGGGTTACTAGCAATGACCCAATCACCAGCAGTTCCTGATCCGGGACCCCAGCCAGATCCAATCGCTTGAGATCCATTGGCGGATATAGTGCCACCTGCTGAGAGGTTTACGGGCTCCCAAAGGGACCCATTCATCCCAGCAGCAACAAGCTCATTTGGAAGTTGGCGCTCAAGGTTCTCAAAGTCCTCTGTAAAACCTGAACCTGGTGCGTAGTCGAGATGAAGTGTTTGCTCGATGGTGTCGATGACCGCATCGGATGTAGTACCGGTTGAGAAATTCCCCGGTTGGTCTGAAACCGTCCAAATTTCGAGATCAGATATGTCGGATATTTGATCATTTGATACTTGCAGCCATGCATCGAGCATCGTGGCATTATCTGGAACTTCCCATCCCGTTAATGTTCGGCCAGAAGATGCCCCCGGAAGGGGTCCTGTCCCTTGCCAATGTGATTCAGCTGCAATTGCAAGTGGTGAAATAAGCAGCATTATCAAAACCGCGCCAGCAGCGCGAAATCGAGAGTGATTCATGTGCATCTGACCGAACTCGGTGGCACTCCCACTTAAAGGAAAGTGGCACATTTGATTTGTCTCAACCTATTCTTGAGGATGTGATACGTACGCCTCTAAGAAAAGTCTCCTGTTTGGTCGACCTCAAGCAATGTTTGGTATCCTGGTCTTGCAATTAACCCTGATAAGCGGATTCCAACAAGCCGAACTGGTTTTTCAGCATCGAGCATATCGGCCAAAAGGCGCAATGATATGAGGCGAATCGGCTCATATTCAGCCTGTGCGTCAATCAGGGTTCGAGCATGTGTAAGTGTCTCAAACCCCTTATACCGTAACTTCACTTCAATCGTTTTTGCCTCAGCATTTAGGCTCTGCAAACGCTCTATCGCATGTGCAGAAACTCGGTTAAGGGCGGCTTCAACGACTGATTGGTCCAATACGTCCCTTGCAAATGTGGTTTCCTTTCCCAGGGACTTACGACTGCGAATGGGATCAACTTGAGATGACGTGTCGCCTTCGATTGCCCTCCACAAACGGTTTCCCCGTCGGTACCCTAGTATCTCAACTAGTGCTTCAGGGCCGGCTTCGCGCAAGTCCCCTATCAAAAGCAAATTGGATTCGGCTAGATGCGTGGCAGATTTTGGTCCTATTCCCGGAATTTTGCGAATTTCAAGATGGTCGATACTGGCGGGAATTTGAGATGGATCAATATGCACGATCCCGCGCGGTTTTTCCATCTCAGATGCCACTTTTGCGAGTATTCTTGTGGGCCCGATTCCAATGCTGCAAGTTAACCCCGTTTGATTGAAAATTGCTCGTTGCCTATTCCGTGCAAGTGCAAAGGCCTGATCGGAATCATATTTACAGACTTGTGTGACATCGAGAATTGCTTCATCTATCGAAACTTGCTCGAACCGATCCACCTTCTTGCAGAGTATCTCCATGACTCGCTTTGAAGCACGCCTGTATAATGCGAATCTAGGGCCCTGGTACATTGCATTACCAAGTGGTTCCGATGGGCAGCGGCGCCACGCTTCTGAGATGGGCATTGCCGACCGTATACCATATCGCCTAGCAGCGTAATTACATGTTGACACAATCCCTCGTCCTCGTCCTTCCTGCGGATCCGAGCCAATAACCAATGGGACCTCGGGGTCGAGGTCCAATGCAATCATTTCAACAGATGCAAAGAAAGCATCTAAATCAACATGAATGAGAATTTTTCTTCCATCCACTTTCACTCCCTCATTTTTGTCGATTGACCCAACCAAAACTGGGATTTCCTTCAAGTGCCGATAAGAGGTTCTGCGCTGTTTGTGCTGCAACCCGTTGTTGCGCCTCTATCGTTGCGGCACCAATGTGTGGTGTCCCAATGAAATTTGGGTGGGTGAGCAATGGGTGTTCTGTGTCTATGGGTTCATCCTCAAATACATCAAGTGCACAGGCAGAGAGTATTCCCCGTTCAAGTGCCTTGAATGCTGCATTTTCATCGATGATCCCACCGCGCGCGCAATTAACCAGTACATTTGGACCACCCCCCATCATCTTCAACACATCTGAATTTACCAAGTGGTACGTTTCATCCGTCAGCATGCAGTGTACTGAGATGTGTGAACATACTTCAAATAGGGACTTTATGCTGGGATGAAACGTTACTTCTTCGCAGATTTCATCTTTGTTTATGTATGGATCAAATGTGTGGATCTCCATCCCAAAACTACGGGCACGCGCCGCAACTTCTCGTGCGATCCGCCCATAACCGACTAGGCCGAGTTTTTTCCCCCGAATCTCGTGTCCTGAAAGCCGCTTCTTGGCCCATTCGCCAGACCTCATGCTCCGGTCGCCGTCACAGATGTGTCGCGCGCATGACAAAAGGAGACCAAGAGTTAATTCTGCAACTGCCTCTGATGAAGCGGCAGGTGCGTTGACCACAATCACGTTTGCTTTTGTTGCAGCCTGAAGGTCGACATTGTCAGTTCCCACTCCTGCCCTCGCAATTACTTTCAATGACCCTTTGGCGCCTAATTCAATCGAATTTGCACTTAACTTTGTCATTGAACGAATGATGACGGCATCATATCTTGCAAGTATTCCACTCTCAATTTCTCCTTGTGTGGCCCGTCTAGAATCAATCTCATGTCCCGCCTCTAAAAGCAGCGCAACTGCCCGATCGTCGAGGGGGTCATTTACCAAAATGTGGGCCATAACCTAGATGCGAGATTTGGGGGTGGATGAATATGACTGTGGTTAGATGGGATTTTTCATAACTCCGCATATTGATGCTAGAGGTACAGTGCCAAAGGAGTGTGAATCCTGACCTGCGGTAGGGTCGGGGTTGTCAGATTCGAGAAATGCGCGATTATTGAGGATGGAGCGAACACGCTTGACGATATACTCTTGTTTGAGAGGATGCTTTGCAAGAACAATCTCGCCAGCCACGGGTAATTCATCCTCAATGAGTAAGATATCTCCATTGTGAATTGTTGGCCACATCGAGTCCCCTTGGACACGTATGTGTACAGGGGCCTTCAACTGGCCCGAATCCATGGGACATCACGACCCTTAACTGTCCAAAAGAGATGATGGATGTGCTCTATCGCATCCATGAGCTCTTGGGCATGTACTGCAGATACTTCCACTTTGCAGGCGGAACATAATTTGGCCGCATTCCAAAATGTGGTATGCAAATTGGGATGATTTTCTAGATGCATTGGCTTGAAAAAATCAGTCCAAAGAATCAGCAATTCATCCTTACAGAGTTGCGCTTCTTGCTCCTTGATTGCAGCATATCGGCTCATCGTATTCAGGTATGCTGCCATGGCCTCTCCATCCTCATTTGATGGACATTCAAGCCCCAACATCTTAGTTGTCATCGATTGTACCGCTTCGCCGGCGATTCGAGCTGATGCCGGATCATATACCCCACAAGGGCCGTCGCAATGTGCACTGGCATCAAAGACTGGTGAATTTCCGTCCATAATGGTCGCCATGGATAATTGCCTTTGAAGGCTTGCGCGAGAACGCAAAACACATCTGGTATGGTAACTAAACTTGCAAGGGGTCAATCAAGGCATGAATTGCCGATGCGACGTGAATTTGTCTGAACTGTGCTAATGCTTGACGGGAAGTGATGCTGACGCTTCAAATAAGTGAAGGTATTGGATCGCTGAATCCAAATTCGGAGAGGGTGGTGGAGGTGCAGATGACTAATCGCAGTCTTTGAACCGGTTTGAAATCCCCTTCAAAGCCCTCAAATCCCCCCAAGACCTAATCAATCCGAAAACGGTCGAGACCATGTGGACTGGTCTGATTTTTGGATCGCGATTGCTGTGCTTGCAATCCCCGTCGTGATTGGTGTCCCTCTCCGCATCATATGGATATGGAGGCAAACGAGAAATCTTGCTGAAGTCGAATATCAGCGTGCATTGGAACGTGTGCTGAGGACTGGTTGGCCCATTGAGTATTATCGCACATCTCTTGACCGAGTTCGTCGAAAGCAACCAGATCTCACGACTGAACGGACGAACCGGGTTGAAAACCGGCGCTTAATGCCTTTCCGAATTGAGCATTTCATGCTCCTCCCTGCTCTCGCAGTCTGGCCTCTTCTTGCCCCACTTGCAATGCTAGTTTCTCTGTTGGCCTTGCCTTTACTGCGCCTTGCCGAAGTTCTTTTGATTTCCCGAAAAGTTGCTGCAAGAGCAGTAGTACATGGGGCCAGATGGTTTGGTTTGGACCTAATTCACATCCCTAGAGCAGATCGTGGTGTCGACCATGTGGATGATTTTCATACCGCTGTGTGGGACCTTCCATATGCGGCTACAACTGGCCTCTTTGCATGGCTGATCGTGCATTTTGTTGGGGAGGCATTTTCTGGTCTCTTGGCGTCAATCTCGATTCTGATTTACGTTGGAATGTTGGGTTTTGTTCTGGTTATCTTAGCAGTACGCCATTCTGAAATTGCATTTGCTGACCTTTCACAACGCCGGATTGTAACCATTCGCCAATTGGTGGATCAAACACTAAGGCCAATTGTTGGTGTATCTCTGATTATACTTACATTGCGTGAGATCGCGCTTGAATCTGTTCAAGGTGGTGATCCGATTGGCACCGCGATTTCGGTTTTAGCAGCCCTATACATATCTGCGCTTGTTGGCACGCTTGTTGGTTGGCCGTTTGCACGATTCCGAAGGCGGTATATAGTGGAGCAATTTGACCGGCAAATAGTCGAGATGGCAGGTGAAACACCCTCAATTGCAATGGCTAGAGATGCTACGGGTACCATGCGATTTCACCATCTTGGAAGGATGGCAGATTATCTCAAGGAAGGCAGAGGCTTGGACTGGTTACCTGCCTTGCCTGAAGACCCTAGTAACTTTTCAGAACTGGTTTCAGCACCAAAAGCGACTGAGATGTCTTCACCTACATTACCCACAAGACCGAAGAAGCCCAAGCGGAAAAAGCGGAAGAGTGGTGCGTAATCCGCACATGATGAAAGTGATTGAAACCCTCTTTGATTACTTTCTTCAGCCGTAATCTTCAACCCCTGCTCAGTGCCGATCACTCTCAGATGCCCGGTATTTCACCTGCCGTATCTTCTCGCGCAAATTCTAATCGAGAACCAATTTCCGTAGGGACTTCTTCAACTGATCTACATTGGTCCATGATGGCAGCGTTGCTTGGTACTAGCATGATGTTCACTCTGTTTGAGGCGATACAGCAGGAATCCAATCCCTCGACCATGCGACTTGCAGGACTTGCGGTTCTATGCTCCACGATCCCCTTTCAGGGGATCTGGTTTGTCGTCCATGCGTGGTTAGTCAAGCATGATGGGCGCTTGGGACCTGAGAAATACCTGCAATTGCGCCGAATGCTTGCATTATGTGAACTCATTGCATATGTGTCAATTGTTGGGCTTGCCATAATTTTGTCATCAGTCTCATGGATATTGGGTGCGGCCTTGCTGTTCTCAACTTGTGGCTGCCTCATCATGATACGTTCAGGGCGGCATCTTGGCCGATTGCCCATTGAACTATAGAGTGCCCTGACAATAACTTCTACGTGAGGATGATCTCCTCATCCAAATGACATCCCACATCCGCAATTGCGCGTTGCTTGGGGGTTTTCGATACGAAAACCACCTCCCATCAGACTATCAACATAGTCAATTTCAATTCCATCTAGAAGAGATGAGTCATCATTATGAATTGCGATAGCGATCCCTTCTACTGTGAGTCTCTGGAAGCTTCCTTCAGGTACTTCAGAGATTTGCATGTCATATGAGTACCCCGAACACCCACCTGAAAGTACCCCGACCATCAGTGCCGCATTTTCAGATGCATTCTCAAATGCAGTACCTAATTGAGCCACTGCATTCTCGGTGATTGAAACACCAACAGATACAATTTCTGCATTAGGGCTCTCCCTTGCAACACCCGGGCCACATGTTGTCGTGCAGTCGCTCATGAACGCCGGTTTCGGCAGATGCTGATGAATCCTTGCCTTCCGTGCGGTAACACGCGTGTGATTGCTTCACTTATTTCCTCGGCGTACTTTCTTCCGAGTATCATGATTTTAGGCCTTCTCCTTTTCTAGGGCCAATTTCCAATTCGAAATGACAATTTGTTTTACCCTCAGATGTACACATCCTTTCTTTTGCCTTGATTGGCCCCTCAAATCTAGTTGATAGTATACCTTCTAGAATACCCTCATCTAGAATGCATAATCCAAGTCCCAAGTTTGGCCGTCCATTACAAGAACCTCCATCGTTAATGCGTATGGATGATCCCTCATCCGAGTGAATCAGTTCAACAGAACCCCATCCTAGTCCATCCCATGCCATTGCCAGTTCACTCCAGAATTCTCCATCATCTTCGATGGGTCCAAATGTATCCGCAATTTCCTGTCCTATTCGATGTGCTATAATTCGGAGTAATTCGGCAGAATCAACTCCAAGAGACGATAATACGATTGCGGTTTCATCCTTTTTTGGTGGATGAGATGTCCCCTCTGCAGTCCTCAATCTAGCGTTTGAAACCCTCTTTTCTCCATCGAGATGATTGCGTAGTGAATGGTAGAATGAACCTTCTCCTAAGGTTACGCGGAGTGGTTCGTAGATCCTTCCATCTGCGATTCTCCTCCTAGCTACATCGAGTGATGTTGCTTCAGCCCATGCAGTCTGGACTAAGCTAAGGTGAGCACGAATGAATTCATTTGCTTCAATGATGAGAGCGGATTCGTCTTTGCCACGCCCTATCGGCTCATTTTCGCTGGAAACCATGAGGACTGCCACATCTTCATCGATGATTGCTCCTTGCACTTGAACCCTTGATGCATGGCGGATTTCTATTCTCGGATCAAATTTATCGAGCGTAGGGAGGACTCTTTTGTCAAGATCAACAAGTATCCGCACATCAACTCCCCGTGACGCTACCTCGTTAACGACTTCAAAAGCTGTTGACCTTGCTAGATGCATAGCCCCCCATTTCCCTAGCATCAGCCAAACCTGCGACTCTGCATCAGAAACCAGATGCTCTATGCTTGCCAGGATTGATGAGCGTTCTTTCAATACCGTAATTGTAGGATCCTCTGCGCGTGGTTTGCTTCCCAATATTGGTTTTTGGAGGGGTTCATGTATTGCATCAAGGTGGCTACGTAATCGGAGTGCCTCGGACTCGCTTTGGCGGATTAGAATTTGAAGAACTTTTTCAGGATCATGAATTTGGAATCGCATTGGGCGCTCTACGGTTGCCCGTGCAATCCCTCTCGCCTGCAAGCGACGTAGAGATGAATACACATCCATTCTTGATGTGTCTAACTGCATTGCGATTTCAGATGCCTTAAGCGGCTTTTTCCCTTGGAGGTGCGTGATCATTTCAGCTTCTCTAATTTCGAGTCCGCAGTCAATGAGCCGATGGGTGATCGAACTCTGGTCGATAGTAGAAGTCATGTTTTCCATTACCTCCCCGATTAACGACCCAAGCGTGCCTTCTCCTTCTTCAAAAGGTGGCATGAGCGGATATTTTCCTTGGCGCGTGCCGATGCATCTTGGGCTAAACCACGTGGTATCGCTTGTTCAAAGCATCGAATCGCATCATCATATCGCTCTATTTCTGCGTATGCGGCACCCATGTTGTACAGTGTCTGTCCAGTAGCAGAAGCGGGGTCTATTTGGATGGCTTTCATGTATGATTCTATTGACCCAGCAAATTCATCAAGCATGTACAATGCACTACCTCGTGCATTAAGGACCCGCACAATCATTGTGTCATCATCAACAAATGCGGCGAGAGCCTTATCGAAACATGACAATGCCTCCTTGTGCTTGCCATCGCCGAGTAGCCCCAAGCCTCGGTTATACCATTCGACGTCTTGGTTTGAAACAGATGATGAAACCGTTTGGATACCTGTTTTTGCTTCAACAAGTGCTGCTGCTTCAAGTGCGGCGGCAGCAAGGTCCACGCTGACTTTTGTCTCAGATGGTTCAGTGCGAGGGGAGGGGGTTGAGGTGGGCCTTGTGCTGAGCATTTCCGTGACCTTCCTATCCGCTTCAGGGTCAGACTGGACTGGCACATCTGCCTTGGCAGCACTTGGTGATGATACCATTTTGATGGGTGGTGGTATACTCGTGTCTTTTGTTCCCCTCAATGCTTCGATTTTTCCTCGAACTTGATTTGCCTTTTCTGGCTGTCCTGCAGCAGTCAATACATCAGCCATAACTTTCCAAATTCGGATGTCTTCCTTGTCCACTTCAAGCAAACTGCGTAACAACGTAACTGCATCGGGGTGTCTATTCTGAAAACTCATTGCTTCAGCCAACATCAGCCGTTCATCTAGGGATGTGGCATTGGCAAGGTGATGTTCGGCCTCACCAGCAAGTTCAGGCGCTTCTGGGAGTGTTTGTGGTAGGGATGCGCCATGCATCTCGAGCACACGGCGCTCACCTGTGGCGAGATCCAAAAGGAGGCGGACATGCGCCAATCTATGCTCATGGCTTGGCTCATTGGCTAGAATTGCCCGTCCACCCAAGAGTTGGTCCTCTAGGTTCTGCCTTTCCGTGCCAATTTTCAATAGAGCAATGCCGGCTTTCTTGTGGTCCTGCTGCGTTGAAATCGCACTTCTGAGTTGCTTAGATGCTCGTTCAATATTGCCCGTTTTACGAAGCAGCAATCCGAGGTTGTAACGGGTCGATGCATCATTCGGTTCTAGACGCACTGCATGCTCAAAGGAAGAAATTGCATGTTCATCTGCCCCCAAACGAGCCAAGGCATTCGCAGCAACACGCCAAGCGGCTACGTGATCAGCACCACTTTCACGAAGTGCATCAACTATGATTGAATATGCGGTTTTTGGATCACCATTCCGAATCGCCTCGGTAGCTTTTGAGACTAATGCATCAAGGTCAGTTCCCGTTTCAGAAGCAAGCGCTACTGTTGCTGCCCCTGCGGCAAGTTCTTCTCTGTTCAAGTATCGGTTTCCATCATCATAGACTTCAGCCGCAGCAATGACCGCTTCAGCGTCGTCAATCCCATGCTCATTCATTACTGATTTGAGGACATTGTCTGAATAGGTTGCCTTCTTGTTATAATCGGGAATAGGTGCCGCTACTTCTTCTTCATCATGATTGACCTTTGGGGTTTCATCTTCCGCATCCTGTTCTGGTAGTCTACCATCCATGGGGGGTGCGGGGGTGGGCCCATCTCTAGGTGCAGGCCCTTGTAATCGGCCAGCCTTAGCCGCAATCCCAAGCATCATTGTGTGGTCTGGATCTCGGTCGAGTGCTTGTAGTGCTAAGTCGGCAGCTCGTTCAACATCCTTGAGGTGGTCACACAAGATTGCCAAATTCACAATTGAAGGGTAGTGGTCAGGTGAAAGTTCCAAGGCTACTTCGAGATCGTGCCTTGCTTCATCATGCCGGTTCATTAAGATAAGTGCAACAGCGCGATTGTACCACGCAAACATCAGTTTCTCATCTATTGATAATGCGCGATCAAAACGCTCTAGAGCCTCTTGGAGATTTCCCGCTTCACCCAATGCCTGTCCTGTTTCGATGAGCAATGATGGATCATTTGGCATCTCAATTACAAGTGTAGGGGTCTCTATTTTTGGAATCGGTTCTTTTTCACTTGCTGGTGTAGGCTTGCCTACATGTTCATGAACTGAACTCAACCCCTCGCCTGAAGCAAAACCCATGAACGAATCTGTGAATATGTCATCTACCATTTTGGCCTGCTCGATCGCCTCATTGTCCATGGATGCTGCGGTCATATGGTATGCCGACGTTGAACAATCGGCAATAAGGGTTCTTTGCATTCGTGTCGACCGAAATTCACGAAAGGGGACCCCTTTTTCCGCTCGATATGTCTACCCCATTGCGTATCCTAGGCCTCTCCGGATCCTTGCCTCTCTCATCAACAAATGGGCACCTTCTTGAGAAAGCGATGGGCCTCGCTCAAGAGCGCGGCGCGGAAATTTGTATATGGGATTTTGAGGAAAAACCCCTCCCTATCGTTGGAGCAGAGGGAAGTTGGCAAGATCCAACCGTGAAAGAATTTCAAGAATTGGCCTCTAGTATGGATGGATATATCCTTTCGACCCCTGAATATCATGGATCCTATTCGAGTTTGATGAAGCAACAACTTGATTGGGTATATTCTAGCCATGTGGGCAAACGAGCGTTTGCTTTGATGGCAACCCTTGGGGGAGTGTCCTCTAGTAATGCCCTCAATCATCTGCGAATTGTGACCCGCTGGCTGCACGGGTATTGCATTCCTGAGCAACTTGCAGTTCCACACGCAAAGAATGCCTTCGATGAAGGTGGCGAATTCACCGATCCTGAGTTAGATGGGCGACTGACACGGATGGTTTCGAGTCTCCTAGAAACCGCCACCTCGCTGCGTGACCGACGTGGTTCTGATTGAGTCCTTCTTCACGCTTCGCCGGCAATGGGCCCGCTCAGGTTTGAACTGGGGCCTAGCGCCCCCGAAGCGCCAAGTATAGCCAAACTAACCCACGATCACTAATGGCCGGCCGCCCACTGGCTTGATATGGGCTTTATGGAGTCTCATTTGGTAAGATGGATGCAGCCGCCCAACTTTTGCTGCTGTTTTGCGCAATTTGCGGAATTGGCGCATGGTGGACTCGCCACTTCACTAAGCGCCTACAACTCCTCCGCCTATTTGCTATCTGTGGAAGCATAGGCATGGTAATGCTTTTGGTGAGGTTGTGGGGATATGGATAAAGATCCTGAGTCTGGGGGAAGATATGTGGGAAAGTACCCTACACGCTTACCTGTTTGGTGGGGGCGATCAGGACCTGCGGGCCCACATCCTGAGTTAGATGGAATTCAGGGGCAACGAGTAACTATCCGTTTCCTTAAGCGCTTCAACTGGTTTGAGCGTATGTTACACCGCTTGTTAGGTGGATCAAAAGAAATACGACGCCCCTTCGATGATCTCAACAGCTTGCTTTGGGAGTTGTGCGATGGAAGCAGAATCTTCCTTGAAATCGTTGAACTGTTGGATGTGACGTTCCAAGAACGCATTGCTCCTGCGCGGCTGCGAACTGAAGCAGCACTCCGACAATTTGAGCATTTAGGTCTGATTTGCGTCCTTTCTGAGCCATTTCAGCATAAATGGTCAATTGCTCCTGAAGAAGACCCCAGTGGAAAACTCGGCCCTTGGGTACGCGTTCAAGATCCAGATGTTGAAGCGCCACAACCAGCACATGTTGGTACTGATGAATAGCACGTGGAGTGGTGGAACGAGCCACAGTTCACACATGGTGTCCATGCGACATCTGATGTCATTTGGTTTCCGCAAGTAAGACATGGAATGTTAGGCAGCGCCACTTCTGGATGAGCCGCTGATTCAGCGGGCACAGGTGTGGTAACTGGCGAAGTAGCTTGTTGCGTGATTGCTGAGGGGGGTGCAACGGATTGGGGTGGGCCTGCAGGCATGGTAGCGCCCATAACTTGTGTTCCAGTTGACGGTCCACCCAAGGCTGCGAATGCAGAATTCAATGCGGCTGGTGGTGTGTTAGCATGCTGCTGAGGCGCTTGCACTTGAGTAGTAGGATTCATGGGGTCGGGGGTATGTGGCTGAACTGCGGTGCTTTGTTCGGTATGTACACTTGTTACTGCAGTAACATGAGTGCTGGCATTGGGCAGTACTGCGGTAGCATAGGGATTACTAGCAGCGTGTGATGGTGCTGCAGCATGCCATGTGGTAGCAGGTGGATTTGTTACTTGAGCGGTCGAGTAAGGGTTTGTATCCTGTACACTTGCAACTGGTTGAACATGTTGTGTAGTGGCATAAGCGTGAGGTGCATGATACTGCGTGGGGTTCGCATTTTCGGATGCTTGTTGCGCACTTGCATTCTGTCCCGAGTGAGTGTGATTAGCATCTTCTTCATAATGCTCAATATCCTTTCCTTTATTCCTAATGACCCTATAACCCACGATCGCGAGTAAGAGGAAAATCGGGATGAATATCAGTGCATGAATCGGCTGGAATCCCTCGGCGAGAAGTCCTGCCTCTGCCTCGCGATTAGCGAGTTCACCTACGCTCGTGCTTCCACGCACTGAAATGGGATAACTTTCCTCGAGCAAAATTGTTGTGCCATCGCTTCCGATCACGCGTATTGTAAGGTTCGTTCCAAAGGCAAGTTCAGGGGCAGTCAACCTAATGAGCATTGCACTAGTGATGTTTTGGCCTGGCTGAATGCTAATTTTCCCACCAGGATCATACCTAATGTCCCATCCAAGATCCTCATTCTCCAATTCAGCTACAACTTGTATGCTTTCATAGACTGTACCGTCATTTGCTGCACCGACATACCACGTAAGTGTATCCTCTGGTGCTACTGACCACAATGCGGGTGGGTAAATCCAAGATGAGAAATCTCTCCGCGCAGTAATCTGGATTTCTAGATCATGGCTTAGAGTTTTAGGATTTAGATCGGGTACAGTAGTTGTCTCGATCTGCACTTTCACCTTAATTTTAGAATTAAGGTCAGTTTCATTGGGGCTTACCCTGATATATATCTCAAAATCCCTCCCTGCCTTAGCAGAAATTTCGGCCCATTCCTCTGTCGCAAAGGCTTTCCCTGCAACGATGAGTGATACGGCCCCCGCCTCTCCTTCTTTAAGTTCAAGTCGTATTCTACTACTTGTGTCTCTGCTGTTTCCCGTGTTACTCAAGTGAAGGGGGATCTCAGTCATTTCTCCAACTTCTGCCGAAACACCAATTTGGGGGACTGACGACCATTCGAGGCCAAAAGTCTTGGATACTGTGAGTGGGATCGTAAGATTTGTCTGATGGAGTAGCGATGCCATATTTTCATGAGGGGACTCGAGTGTAACCCGAATATTACCTGATGGTCCTGCATCTGCATTTGATGGTGCGGTAATGGTGAATTGGGAGCGCTGGCTCGATATACCTCCAATGGGGGCATCTAGATGGAGGTTCGTTCCCTCCATTGGCACAAGGTCTGTGTGGCTCCAACCTTCGGGGACCTCAATGTCGAGTGCATATTCTTCAGCTGCATTGCCATGATTTTCAGTCTTGATTGTCACAACTGAACTTTTTCCCGGTAAGACCTCACTAGGTGGATAAGGAGCATCTAGGTGTATTTCTAGCACCCTCCCAACGGTTACGGTGATGGATCCAGTTTGTACAGCGACAGCCCCCCCTGCGCTAACACCATCTAAGGAAATACGTGGTCCAAGATCACCCATGAGCCCATCAGATGGAGCAGTTACAGCAAATCTGACTCTGTGTGCGCCCGAAGTGCTTGATACTGCATGCGTTCCATTACCAGTTACCTCTACACCCCACCCCAAATCGTTGCTAATTTGTGGTGTAATTGTGAATGTTTCAGTACCCGTTCCATTGTTCCAAAGAGAGAGCACAACATCACGGGTTTTCCCTGGTTGTACAGACCAATCACCACTTATGTGCTTGTGTATGCTGTCAATACCTGTTTCAGCATCTGCTTTTGGTGCGACAGTTGCATTGACCCATGCATGTTGGGCAGGGTCTCCGCGCCCATCAATCTCTAGGTCAAGCCTCACTAAAGTGCGTTCCCCCGGCTGTGCCGATATAGGGAGGTTAAAGACGAGCTCAACCGAGCCGATTGATCCTGACGGAATGGTGATCTGTGCAGGATCCCCTTCTGACAATTGAGCCGTCCAATCTGTTCGCAAATTTAGGGGGATCAGCTCGATGTTCACGTTCTCCGGCCTAGGTCCAAGGTTCGAAATCTTGACGCTCTTGGTACATAGGCCGCCCGCAGCACAATAGACGTCAAGATCAGCGTTATCCCAAACCACCTCCGAGCGAGCTTCGACAACAGGGTTTCCAGTAACAGTCTTTTGGACTGAATTTTGCTCAGAACTATAGAATCCGAGATCAATACCTATCGCACCTAGGCTAGCACTTTTGTCAGGATGAAGTTGGAGCATTACTTCTACAGTTTGATTTGGAGCCAACTTCACTCCAGTGGAATTGTGGATTCTTGTCTTAGCGGGTAATTTGAGAAGGTCTGCGGACCAACCTGCGGGTAAGGTAGGCCAAGATGGCACAAAGGTTTCAGTAAGATTGCCCGTATTTCTGAGTTCAAATGTTGGCCCACCCCACCCACCTTGTTCGACAGTGCCATCGCTGATAAGTGCCAAATTAAGGCCAAATTCCTCTGCACGGGCCTTTTGATCATACATAACTGTGAATTCGTCAAAATAGAGGCCCATGTCTTCTGTAGAGGCATCTGAGAGGAAAGTAAACCGGAATTGACTCTGTGAATGAAATGCCTCAGCAGGCATGCCAATCCGATTGACATTGGCTCCGGAAATAAATGAGGATGTAATTCTCCAACTTGTTTCTCCTCCTTCATTTGTTTGAATATCTGTAGTAGCGCGTTTCCACCCGCCATTCATACTCATGTACTCAATATGAAATCCATCTGGTGGCGGCGCAGTTCCCCCAAAAATAACAGATGCGCCACCTTGGCGAGTTGGAGTGGGGTGGGCATCTCCATAACCAAAGACTGATGAAGTTGCTGATGCATTCAAATTCGGGGCATAAACACCGGATGCTGCCGCTCCTCGCCCGATGGCAAGGCAACTCGCAGTGCCATATGTCCCTAAGGGACCCGTTCCGATAAGACCATCTGTAGTTAAGTGGGCCCATCCAGAACCACCAGTGAATGTCCAACTTGCAGCGTTGGGAAATGACGTATGGAACGTTCCGATAATGTAAGCACCTAACATGTTGTCATTTGCAGAATTCGTGTCCTGAATATGAGTTACAGTTGTCTCTAAACGGTGCGTTCCAGAATAATCAGGTGTCCAATCAACAGAGATGGTGGTATTTGTTCCACCTTGGATGTCAGGAACTGCGGTTGAAGTTTGGAAGAGAATAAAATCTTCGTACTCATCATGCTTGACTGTGACCTCCACCACAGCACCACTGGCCATTGTGTCGCCGGTATTTCCTACTACGATGGACAATCTTTGGGGTATACCCGTCATGCCATGTACTGCATGTAGTTCGGCAGACTTTCCCAAACTAGCGATGGAAATCGGGGATACAAGGCCGTAAGTCAGGTGATCCTGATTATTGACATAATCAAATCCTATTGATTCAATTGTCAAGTCAATCCCTGGAGCGCGGCCCGAGGCGGAACCTGCCCATGCAGGCGCGCAAGCGCAACTCAAGGATGCGGCGAAAACAGCCGTTAGTAGTAGTACCCGACGCATATACAATGAGCGCATGATGCATGATGCTACTTGACGCCTTTGTTTGATTGTCACTCGCTTTCCTGCAACACCAATCTAGATTTTTCCATGCGCATGCGGGCTTGTGAGGCGAAATACATGCCGAAAGCTGGAGTTAGTGCGACAGCAAAGCAACCAATCACCGCCGCCACCCCCCATACCAATTCACGTATGGGATCAACGGAAAATTCCTCGACCGATTTAACCTGGTGAGTGGCAATCTCTACTGTGATGATCATGCCATCAAAGGATGTATTAGTCTCACTGGTCAGTGTGATCGTCCATTCCCTAGTCGTGTTTGCAACCTCGATCAAAGATTGAGCATATTGTTCTGCATCGGCAAGGGAGTCCGAGCGCGTAGTTGCAATCCCCGTTAGCGGTAATTCAAGTGATGCGAGCCCACGTAGAGTTACCGTGCCAGAATCTGAAATGGCTTTGCTGTGCGTCATTGCGGCTTCACAGCGAGAGACCAGCACAAACGTATCACTTGGCTCACGACAGTTGAACGCAACTGCATCATCCTCCCCCAATCGTCCATCTGACCACCACTCCTCCGAATCCGAAGAAACTTCGAATGTCGAGTTTGGAGGGGCATTTTGCAAACTGACATTTATCCATGATGTTGCATTTGTTGTAGAGAATGCCCACCCTCGAATTGCTTGATCCCCATCATCAAGTGTGGATAAATTGATAATTTCCGGTGATTTGGGTGAATTCGTGGTTTCAATCACAAAATATTCCGTCTTGACCGTTGCGGCATGAACTGCATATCCAAGTACCAATATCAGCACCAAAAGCAGGCCAATGAGTGTACGGAGAAGGTTCGGATTTTGCGCTAGAGCCCGCTTCACAAACTCAGCGACAGGACATCCCTTCAAAACCGTCTCGCTGCTCTCCAGCCTGACTTGATTCAAATTAAATAGGGGGAGCCGGTGGGACGGCTGCGCGGTTGATCCTATGACCACTATCCATGACGTGCCAGCGGGATATCTCATCCCCGCACTTGCGGAGGCACTACGCAGTCAAGGTTCGATCACATCTCCCGAATGGACACCTTATGTCAAAACTGGAGTTGACCGTGAGCGCATACCCGATGATCCTGATTGGTATTACACACGTGCGGCTTCTATTCTTCGCAAAGTAGCACTTCACGGACCAATTGGGGTGAACCATTTGGCGTTGTTTTACGGAGGGCCTCACAAACGTACGGCCAAACCAACTCACACTCGCCGCGCTTCTAGGCGCGTGATTCGTTCTATTCTTCAGCAGTTGGAAGCCGCCGGTCTTGTATATTCACAAACTAAACTTGGAACTGAGAAAGTCATTGGGCGCAGTATTACTCCTACTGGGCACAGTTTGCTCGATAATACGGCGCATTCAGTAAGGGGCTCTGTGGAAGAGAAATTTCCGAGCCTGGCAAATTACTGAGGTGAGGATGTGATGAGTCCAGTAGAACATGATCCCGATCGTGAACTTGAGCGACTTCGAGCAGAGCGCTTGTCCGCAATGCAGGTCGAAGCCCAGGCCGCGATTGAAAAACAGACTTCTGAAAACGATGCTGAAGTCGCCAAAGCGGACAAATTACGTTCCTTGTTGACCGTCGAGGCGCGCCAACGCTTGCGAGCAGTTGAGATGGCTCGCCCGGATGAAGGGACCCGCATCCGCGATCAAATTGTCGAATTGGCCGATCAATCCCGCATACAAGTCCCAATTGACGATGCAAGTCTTAAGCGCATCCTTGCTGGGGTCGACAGCGCTCGTACACGGCCTAGTGTCAGGAGAATCTGAGGGGTTTTATGTCAAGCAGAAAACCCGGGCCCAAAAAACGCCGCCTCCTCAAAGTCGTTAAGCAAAACCGGCGCGTTCCTGTTTGGGTTATGCTGAAAACAGGTAGGAAAATGCAACAGCATTCGAAGCGCCATCAGTGGCGCCGCTCAAAATTACAGAGGTGAATGAGTGGCAAGAGATGAAGAAAGCAAACTTATCATACCTCTTCGTGATGTGTGGAAAACATCGCGGAACCGGAGAGCGCCTAGGGCCATTCGAGAAATCCGAAAGCAGGTTTCTCGGCATGCCAAAGTTGGATCTGATCGGATTTACCTCGATCAAGATATCAATGAGAGAGTTTGGTCGAGAGGAATTCAAAAGCCACCTCGCAGCATCCGTGTTCACATTCGCCGCCTACCCGAGGATTTTGCTGAAGAGGCCGGGTTTGACGTAGAAGTAACACTTGCAGAGGAGGCATAATCGTGGGGAATATCCGTCCCTCTTTCATTAAATTAAGGGCACTAAGGCTAATTGAGGAGCATCCTGACGCATTCAATGCGGATTTTGAACACAACAAAGCCATGGTTGAAAAATGCACTGATCTATCATCATCGACCAAAAAAATGAGAAATTGGATTGCAGGATACGTTACTCGCCGGATGAAACGCCCCCGTATAGATTGAGGTGTGGAACTGGGCGGCCCAGTCATCCTTGACGAATCAGTTCATCCACCTGTGGTGCGCGCTCAAGAACGTGAATTTCTAGATGCCTTTACTACATATCTCCGAGAGCATGGAGTTGGCAGATTTAGCATTCCGATGCCAGATCGTGAATTGGGTGGATGGATCATGTATCTTTATGAGGATGTAGACTCTCATTTAATCTCGGATTGGAGTAGTGGGACTAATGGGTGAAAGATTGAATATCCCGATCCCGGAAAACCCTTGGGATCTCACAATTTTGCTCGTTGAGACTGAAAACTCCGGTAATCTCGGAGCCGTTGCTAGAGTCATGATGAATCTCGGTTTCAATGACCTTCGCCTTCTTTCTCCAGTAGCTGAAATCGATGTAGAGGCTCTTTCGCGTGCGAAACATGCCCGATCAGTTCTCGAAAATGCGAAGATATACGACACATGGGATGATGCAACTTCAGATGCCTCTCTGGTCGTAGGAAGTTCTGGGAAAAGAGAAACGGGAAAAAGAGTTGTATTCCGAGAATTTATCCTCCCCTGGGATCTTGTTTCTGATGTTTCAGAACGCGGAAGTGGGCGAATAATTCTGGTATTCGGCCCTGAAGGCGTGGGGTTGAATCATAATTTGCTGGAGTCATGCGATCTTCTCCTCACAATACCAACATGGGAGGGTTATCCCGTCCTGAATTTGTCCCATTCAGTGGGGATTTGTCTGTGGGAGTTCCATCGCGAACGGGTAAAGTTGAGGCAAGGCATTGATGATGGATTACCTAATGTGGTTCCTCCTAGGGAGCCATTGGATCCAATCATGCGACGGATGCTCAAAGGTGCTTTGAATGCATATGGATCAGCACTGCCGGGCGTGGAGCCTAGAAGGGTGGGTGTGAAAAGAACTCTATCTCGCGTTATTTTTCGGAGCCTGCCCTACCCGCGTGAAGCACATCGGTTGATGGGGGCATTTGTGGATGGGACCAGTGCCCTTCGGCATGTGGGTGGCGATGAGCGATGGATGCGTGATCGGGCAAGGCGTTATGAGGCTGAAGATGAGTAGCGTTTTGCCCTAAATCTCATGGACGTTCATATCTCCCCTCAAAGCATGCAAAGAGACACCAGCAGTCTGCGCGCTTGGCGTGATGTACCATTTATGGGGGTGATTTGGGTTGTGGACGAGGCCGTCAAACGCGGTTTTTGGAATGGGAACCCGGAATGGTGCAATCTTGGCCAAGGACAACCAGAGATTGGGGACATGCCTGGTGCACCCGAACGTATTCGCACAGTTGCCATTGAGCCTGAAGATCAAGCATACGGACCACTGAATGGCATTGATGAGGTTCGTGAAGCGGTTGCAGTGCACTACAATCGCTACTACCGGCGTGGAAAGAAACCCTACAATGCCGAGAACGTGGGCATCGCTCAGGGTGGGCGCTTGATGTTGTCCCGAGTATTCGGGGCCCTATCAGGAAAAATCGGTTACCAGATCCCTGATTACACAGCTTATCAAGACATGATGGATTATGCTGCTGCTCGCTGTGATTATCACTTGATCCCAACAACAGAAGAGAACAATTTCTCAATTCCATCTGATGAATTTGATACAGTTGTTAGGAGAGAAAATTTGGATGCCTTTTTGGTTTCAAACCCCTGCAACCCTACAGGCCATGTCATCGAAGGTGACACGCTTGCATCTTACTGCCAAACTGCGCGTGATACGGGCTGCTCGATGATTTTCGATGAGTTCTATTCCCACTTTATCTACGAAGGAAGCAAACCCGGATCTGGACCTGTGTCAGCTGCTGAATTCGTTGATGATCCTGAATTCGATCCCGTCTTGATCATCGATGGGCTAACCAAATCGTTTCGCTATCCTGGTTGGAGGTTTGGGTGGGCGTTGGGCCCATCTGAACTCATCGGGACTTTAGGAAGAGCAGCATCAGCGATTGATGGTGGCCCATCCCGGGTAACACAAAGGATTGCACTTCGTGCGTTGGAACCTGCATATGCAGACCACGAAACAGGTGCCTTGCGCACCGAATTTGCCAAGAAGAAGGCAATGATGGTCGAGCGCCTTACTAAAATGGGTATTCGTTGCCTTCCAGGAAATTCAACGTTCTACATTTGGGGATGCCTTGAGAACCTTCCTGCAGGATATAATACAGGAATGGATTTCTTCTGGATGGCGCTTGGGAAAAAAGTGATGACCGTCCCAGGTGAATTCTTCGATGTCAATCCCGGTGGAGAGCGGAAAGGGATGAGTCCATTTAATCACTGGATGCGCTTTTCTTTTGGCCCCTCGATGGATAATGTTGACTTGGGTCTCTCTCGCCTAGAGGAAATGATGGAGGGTACATAATGCTCATTCATATTCTGACGTGAAGCTGTCAGGCAGCGTCATAGATGCTGAATTCGGAGAGCGGTGGCATGTAGATGTGTATGTTGATGAGGTTTTTGTCCGTTTCATTGGAAATTCGGTGGATATCCGGCTCATTTGCCGTGCAGACATCACCAAGACCATAGCAACGCACCCCTATGGGTTTTGCTAGATTGTTATCGCTTAATTCGTAGATTGTCTCAGTGGCAGTACCTTCGACGATCAAGAATGCACAGTCTGAGCCGATATGGTCATGAATATCTGTACCTTGGCCGGTTCGCCAAGTGATGGCCACGATTTCATAATGCTCTGTTTTCTTGATGATGTTACGTTGGTATCCCCTCTCAGCATAGTGAATGTGCTTTTTTAGTCCCTCAAGGTTTACGTTGAGCGACGATAAATGTGCGTCCAATTCTGTAAGTCCCGGGCGCGAGTTCTGCTCATCTAGCCAAGCGACAATATCGCGCATGCCTTCACATTCAGAAAACAACATACCCAGTCCATCTTCACTGATCTGGATGGCAGATACCATGTGTCTCCCCCTATCCGGTACCTGTCTCGGCATGAATATCTATCCCCGAATGAAAACATGGTTGCCAAATTTATTGAGAGTTGGTGCTTTGGCATTCATGTTCAGGGATATGGGAGGTGATGTGACTTGCTCCTAAAATCACGTTCATTTGGCCTTGTTCTCATTGTGGTAATGATCCCCACCACCTTTTTCGCAGGATGTTTTGGGCATTCAGTAACTGAAGATTCCCTCCCTGATGAGCACTGGTTACTTCCAGTGGAAGAGCGAAACAGTCTTTGGTATGATGATAGTGACGTCTTCAGCCGAGTATCTATAACTGGCATTCACACCATATCTGGTGTATCTTCAATCTATGTCCCTGTGCCCGCCATCACGCTTTCTGATGGTGGTGCTGGACTGACTGGTGAGGCTCGAGTGCATCTGGGGTTATGGATCCCAGTGATGGATGGTTGCCCCACATCTGCTGATGCAACTGATTGGATGGATGAGTGTAAAGTTCCCGTAATTGCTGAAATTGGGCCATATTACGCAGATGGTGATGTTGATGCACTGACACCAGCTGAGCGGCTTGGTCGGTTTTTGATCGAGAATTTTGTCCCACACGGATTTGCAGTTGCTCAGGTCTCAGTTTTTGGAACAGGAGAATCGAATCACTGTATGGACTTGATGGGACTCGATGAACAAGCAGGAATAAAAGCAGCAATTGATTGGTTGGGTGAACAACCTTGGTCAAATGGGCACGTAGGTGCAATAGGCAAGTCATATGATGGATCCACTCCATGGAATGCGGCTGCATCTGGATCTGAATATCTATCTACAATTGTACCCATGTCCGGACTTATTGGTCTCCATGAACTAATGTGGAGGAATGGGAGCATGGAAGCAAGAGGGGCTATAATGCACAATGGAGTCTATGGATCATTTGGACTAGACGGCGACCTTGAAGATACAGAAAATGCCTGTGAGGGGTATATGGAGGGCTATTATGCCGGAGTCGGGGCGTATCTAACAGGTGATAATCTTGCATGGACAGGGAGTGATTATTGGGAAGAAAGGGAATTCCTTAGCAGAGCAATAGCAAATTATCAGGGTTCTGTCTATATTATTCATGGGATGCAAGATTGGAATGTTGATCCTCACATGGCCTTCCCCACTCACAACACTTTACTCTCTCACCAATTTGAGGTCAAGGGGATGTATGGGCAGTGGGGCCACGATTACCCAGACCGAAATTCAAGTCATGCCTTGCTTGAAATAGGGAGAGGTGGAGAGGCATTTCCATATACTGTTCGTTGGGACTGGGCAGATGACCTCCTAGAGTGGTTTGATTATTACCTAAAGGGCAAAGGCCCGCTCCCTAGATTACATGCTGAAATACAGGATAACCATGGTGGGTGGAGGGTAGAGAGTCAATACCCTCCTGAGGATTTAGTCTGGAATTCGATGTCTCTAGGAAGCAATGACTGTATATTGGTGAATGGAAATGGCATAATTACATCCTCTAGTCAAACCGTACTTCAGTGCCGCAGTTTCGATAAAGAAACGCGTATTGCTGGAATGCCTAGGGTTTCGATAGATGCAACAATATCTCCAACAGCTACATCAGGCCATTTATTCGCGGAAATTTCTCAATCAAGCAATGGCATCCATCTCGGTCACGCTGTGATGGATCTTCGTTTCCATGAGGGCGGTTCAGAAGGAACAATTCTTCTGCCGGGACAAACTGTTTTGGCAAATATGGAGTTCTTCGCGATGGATGTGGTTATCCCTAAGGGGGATGGCATCACCCTTACAATCACCCAGACGGGAGAGGATTATATTCCGAGTCCAATAAGCACGCAACCCGTCTTCATATCATTGGATGGGTCTAGTTTGCTCTCACTCCCGACTGTTCAGCGATCTTGTTTAGACCTCTTTCTTCCTCCCATGCTCCCAGACTATGATTTCTGTGAAAATTCATGACTGCTTTAGCAACTTTTTGTGAGTACGGGTCTATTTCAGTAGCATCAGAGCGGATAGCCACTCCTTTCCTCTTGATTGAAACAATAGCGAACGGTTTCAAATTCAGATTTCAGGTGATATGCATCGTTTTTCACCATTTTCACATTTTCTTGATCGATCAATGCTCTTCGATAAAGTGTTGCAATATTCTTCATTTCTTCAGTTCCCATTCCCACTCGTGTCATTTCTTGAACACCTAGCCTCAAGCCAGAAGGCCTCATTGCTCGAGTGTCACCTGGAAGCATATTCATGTTGCATATGATTCCGCATTCTTCAAGTCTTTCAGCAGCCAGTTTACCTGCCCCCGAATCTGGCAGTCCATGCCGAGTTAGAATTTGATGAGATGCCGTATACCCCCGGCTTTCTGCTAGAACATCAAATCCTTCATCCGCCAGTGCAGAAGCAAAGGTGCGCGCATTCACAACGATATCTCGTGCATATTCTCCTCCATATTCAAGAAACTCAGCAAGTGCGGTCGCCTTTCCAGCGACGTGGTGCAGGTGATAGGATGAACATACTCCAGGGAATATTGCTGAATTCAATTTCCGCTGGAGCTTTTCATCTTGGCTATCGGATAGCAAGAAGCCCCCCTGTGGGCCGGGAAATGTCTTGTGGCTCGAACCAGTCATGACATCAGCACCTTCATTGAGCGGGTCTTGGAATTGCTGGCCAGCAATCAAGCCCAGCACGTGTGCACCATCATACATGACAGACGCCCCTACTTCGTGCGCAGCATCGGCGATTTCCTCAAGAGGCGTTGGGAACAAGAATACTGATTGGCCAACTAAAACCACCTTTGGCTCAATGTCTCGGATCAGATTCACACTACCCTCAACATCAGGCTCCATTCTTTCTTCATCCCACGGATAAGTGTGTAGATCCAACCCTCGAAGGCCAACTGCACCCATTTGTGCATGTGAGATGTGTCCCCCATCAGCTGTAGATACTGCTGTGATTTTGTCCCCTGGGCGTGACAATGCTTTCAATGCAGCAATGTTTGAAACAGTACAACTTGT